>NZ_JBICZI010000012.1:0-178234 GCF_043201855.1 Streptomyces sp. NPDC048257 | reverse complement strand
TTCCTCCGGGCTTTCGTTCTGTTCTTGCGTTTCCGACTCTATCAGACTCTTTCGTGTCCGACTTCCTCGGTGCTTTCCAGGTATTCGCTTTCGCGCTTCTCTTTCCGGCGGTTCCAACCTTACCAGACCATTTCCGCGTCGATTCCGACTGGGATTTGAATTGGTGGCCGTTGGAGGGCCTTTCCCTTTCGGGCGGATCAGACTTTATCAGGTCTCCCCGGGTCTTGATTCCCACCCGCTCGCATGACTCGTCCGGACACGCGTGTGTGCCCGGGTGTCGTGCGAGGTGGAGAGGTAAACGTACTGGAGCGGGGCCCCCGGATGCAAATCCGGTTGCCCCGCTCCCGTGCGGTCGCTACGGCGAGGGTCAGACCTCGACGACGACCGGGAGGATCATCGGGCGGCGGCGGTAGCCGTCCGAGACCCACTTGCCCATCGTGCGGCGGATGAGCTGCTGGATCTGGTGCGGCTCGGCCACCCCGTCGGCCGCGGCGCGGGCGATGGATTCCTCGATCTTCGGGATGATCGCGGAGAAGGCCGAGTCGTCGATGCCGGAGCCGCGCGCCTGGATGTTCGGGCCGCTCACGACCTTGCCGCTGGAGCTGTCCACCACGACGTAGACCGAGATGATGCCCTCGTCGCCGAGGATCCGGCGGTCCTTGAGCGAGGCCTCCGTGACGTCGCCGACCGAGAGGCCGTCCACGTACACGTAGCCGGCCTGGACCTTGCCGGAGATCCGGGCCTTGCCGTCGATCAGGTCGACGACCACGCCGTCCTCGGCGATGACGATGCGGTCCTTCGGGACGCCCGTCATGGCACCGAGCTCGGCGTTGGCGCGCAGGTGGCGCCATTCGCCGTGGACCGGCATCAGGTTCCGCGGCTTGCAGATGTTGTAGAAGTACAGCAGCTCGCCGGCCGAGGCGTGGCCGGAGACGTGCACCTTGGCGTTGCCCTTGTGCACGACGTTGGCGCCCCAGCGGGTCAGGCCGTTGATCACGCGGTAGACCGCGTTCTCGTTGCCCGGGATCAGCGACGACGCCAGGATCACGGTGTCGCCGGGGACGATCCGGATCTGGTGATCGCGGTTGGCCATCCGGGACAGGGCCGCCATCGGCTCGCCCTGCGAACCCGTGCAGACCAGCACGACCTCGTCGTCCGGCAGGTCGTCGAGGGTCTTGACGTCGACGACGAGACCGGCCGGGACCTTCAGGTAGCCCAGGTCACGGGCGATGCCCATGTTGCGGACCATCGAGCGGCCGACGAAGGCGACCCGGCGGTCGTACTCGTGGGCGGCGTCGAGGATCTGCTGGATGCGGTGCACGTGGCTGGCGAAGGACGCCACGATGATCCGCTTCTGGGCACCCGCGAAGACGCCGCGGATGGCGTTGGAGATGTCGCGCTCGGGCGGGACGAAGCCCGGGACCTCGGCGTTCGTGGAGTCGGAGAGAAGGAGGTCGATGCCCTCTTCACTCAGACGCGCGAAGGCGTGCAGGTCGGTGAGGCGGTTGTCCAGCGGGAGCTGGTCCATCTTGAAGTCGCCGGTGGCCACGACCATGCCGGCGCCGGTACGGATGGCCACGGCCAAGGCGTCCGGGATGGAGTGGTTGACCGCGATGAACTCGCAGTCGAAGGGGCCGAGGCTCTCGCGCTCGCCTTCCTTCACCTCGAGGGTGTAGGGGCGGATGCGGTGCTCCTGGAGCTTCGCCTCGATGAGGGCCAGCGTCAGCTTGGAGCCGATCAGCGGGATGTCCGCCTTCTCCCGGAGGAGGAAGGGGACGGCGCCGATGTGGTCCTCGTGGCCGTGCGTGAGGACGATGCCGTCGATGTCGTCGAGGCGGTCCCGGATGGACGAGAAGTCCGGCAGGATCAGGTCGATGCCCGGCTGCTCCTCCTCGGGGAAGAGGACGCCGCAGTCGACGATCAGCAGACGGCCGTCGTACTCGAAGACGGTCATGTTGCGGCCGATCTCGCCGAGACCACCCAGAGGGGTGACTCTGAGGCCGCCCTTGGGCAGCTTCGGCGGCGGACCGAGTTCCGGATGCGGATGGCTCAAAAGTGTCTCCTCACCACACGCGCCACGTACCCGGAAGGCACGTGGCGCGCATGTCATTCGTGCACTTGCTGTTGTCTGTTCCGTATTTGTTTGTCCGTGCTTATTCAGTTGTGAAGTCTGTAGTGAAGCCCGTTGTCAGAGCTGTACCCCGCCGGCGGCAAGGTCGATCTTGAGCTGGGCCGTCTCTTCGGCGGTCAGCTCGATCAGCGGGAGTCGCAGCGGGCCCGCGGGCAGGCCCTGCAGGTTCAGCGCGCCCTTGGTGGTCATTACACCCTGAGTGCGGAACATGCCGGTGAAGACCGGGAGCAGCTTCTGGTGGATCTCGGCCGCCTTCTGGACGTCTCCGTCCAGGTGGGCCTCGAGCATGGTGCGCAGCTCGGGGGTGACCACGTGGCCGACCACGGAGACGAATCCGACCGCGCCGATCGACAGGAGCGGCAGGTTCAGCATGTCGTCGCCCGAGTACCAGGCCAGTCCGCTCTGCGCGATGGCCCAGCCGGCCTTGCCGAGGTCGCCCTTGGCGTCCTTGTTGGCAACGATACGGGGGTGCTCGGCCAGTCGTACCAGGGTTTCGGTGTCGATCGGGACACCACTGCGGCCGGGGATGTCGTAGAGCATGACCGGCAGCTCGGTGGCGTCGGCGATCGCCGTGAAGTGCCGGAAGAGGCCTTCCTGCGGCGGCTTGCTGTAGTACGGGGTGACGGCGAGCAGGCCGTGGGCGCCGGTGCGCTCGGCCTGGCGGGCCAGCTCGAGCGTGTGGCGGGTGTCGTTGGTGCCGATGCCGGCGACCACGTGGGCGCGGTCTCCGACGGCTTCGAGTACGGCTCGTACGAGGTCGTTTTTCTCCGCGTCGGTGGTGGTCGGCGACTCGCCGGTGGTGCCGTTGATGATCAGGCCGTCGTTGCCTGCGTCCACCAGGTGGACGGCGAGCTGCTGCGCGCCGTCGAGGTCGAGTGCGCCATCCGCCGTAAACGGCGTGATCATGGCGGTGAGGACCCGCCCGAAGGGGGTCTGCGGAGTCGAGATCGGAGCCATGGGTAACACGCTACTCGCTGCCATGCTCGCGGTGTCCCCTCGGGGGACGTCAACAGGGTGTTGGACGCCGGCACTGCCTGCTCGGGGGTTCAAGCAGTGCCGGGTCCGTTTGATCAGCCTAGATGAAGTTTACGAAACGTCGCAATACGGACACTTAGGACTTGACGCCGTACATCTGTACGCCGCAGGTGTACCGGCCCTTACGGGGCAACGCGACCGTTGCCGTTGTAGGCCGCGTACGTCAGCGGCATGAGCTGCGCCCAGTGCCGCTCCATCTTCTCGCCGACCATCTCGATCTCCCGCTGCGGGAAGGACGGGACGGCCGCGAGCTCGTGCTGCGTACGGAGACCGAGGAAGTGCATCAGCGAGCGCGCGTTGCAGGTGGCGTACATCGAGGAGAAAAGACCGACCGGCAGGACCGAACGGGCCACTTCCCGGGCCACGCCCGCCGCGAGCATCTCCCGGTAGGCCTCGTAGGCCCGCACGTAGGAGTCCTCCATGACGCGGCCGGTCAGCTCCTGCTGCGCCTGGGTGCCCTCGATGAAGACGTACTTGCCCGGGCGGCCCTCCTGGACCAGCTTGCGCTCGGCGTCCGGGACGTAGAAGACCGGCTCGAGCTCCCTGTAGCGGCCCGATTCCTCGTTGTACGACCAGCCCACGCGGTGCCGCATGAACTCGCGGAAGACGAAGATCGGGGCACTGATGAAGAAGGTCATCGAGTTGTGCTCGAAGGGGCTGCCGTGGCGGTCGCGCATCAGATAGTTGATGAGACCCTTCGAGCGCTCCGGGTCCTTCTGCAGCTCCTCCAGCGACTGCTCGCCGGCCGTGGAGACGCGAGCGGCCCACAGGACGTCGGAATCGGCGGCGGAGTGCTTCACCAGCTCCACCGTCACGTCACTGCGGAAGCTGGGTTTCAGATCTGAAGCGGCGGTTTCGCTCACCGGGGGTCCTTCCAAACGTGCGTCCTGGGGCGCGCCCACTCTACGGCGCCGCTCGCGGGCACCGTGCCGACGGACGCGGAGCGAGGGGGCGGCGCCGGGGCCGCGGGGAGCGCCGCACAGCTGACGCACAGCCATGAATTTTTCCTAATGTCCCGAAATCCGGCACGGATTGAGCCGCTCGCACGTCATACGTAGGAGAACGCACACCCCGTCCACCTCGAGGAGATTCGCTCTGATGTTCCTCCGGCGCGAACCCGTTCCGTTCGCCTTCGTCTCCGAGGCCGACCGTTTCCGAAGCAACGTCACTCCACCGCCGCGCGAGCGCCTGGGCCGGACCCAGTTGGCCGCCCGTACTCTGGTCGGACTGACCGTGGTTGCGGGGCTCGCGGGCGCACTGCTCTTCGGCATGCCAGCACTGCAGCCGAGCAAGGGACCGGAGAAGTCGCAGCAGTCGGAGGCGTCCCAGGGGCGGTAGCCTCACGGGCACAGCCCAACCGAACGTGCATGTGAGTGAGGTCCAGCCGTGCCCCTGCCCTTCCTGACGGCCGACGGCGTATCCGATGTGGATGACGACGGCGACGGCGACGAGATCCTGGCCCATGCCGACCAGGACCGCTGGCGCCGGCCCTACCGGCCCGGGCCCTGGCGCGTGGGCATCGGCGCGCTCCTGCTCCTGCTGTCGGCCTTCATGCTGCTGGCCACGATGATCGTCGCCTTCGCGGGCGGCTGGGGCGGAGCCCTGGTCTGCCTGATCGCCGCCCTCGCGGTCGTCGGTTCCGCGGTGCAGACCCTGCGCGTCGGCGTGTGGGTGAGCCCCGCGGGGCTGCGCCGGGTGGGGTTCTTCGTGACCCGCACCCACGCCTGGAACGAGATCGGCGAGCTCCGTACGGTGCAGCAGCCGGTGCGCTGGCTCGGACTGCCGAGGACCGTTCAGGGGCAGGCGCTGACCATGTCCGGGCCGGACGGCGCGGAGCCGCCGGTGCTGCTGACCGACCACAACGCCGACTTCCTGTCGCGGAGCGAGGCCTTCGACCGGGCCGTCGACACGGTGGATGCCTGGGCCGAGGAGTACCGGCCCGTGACCGCCTGACCCCGGCCCCTGCGGCCCCCGGGTCGCGAGGTACCGCCGAGAACACACCACGGGAAGCCCGTGCAGGGATCAGACCCGTACGGGCTTCGCGTCGTGCAGGGCGATCGCCCGCTGCATGGCCTTGCGCGCCCGCGGGGTGTCCCGGGCGTCGTGATAGGCGACGGCGAGCCGGAACCAGCTGCGCCAGTCCCCCGGCGCGTCCTCGGTCTCGGCCCTGCGGCGCGCGAAGACCTCGTCGGCGGAGTCCCGCAGGATCCGCCCGTACGTGTCCCGCTCCAGCTCGTCCACGGGCAGTCCGCCCTCCGCCTCCAGCTCGGTCGCGAGGAGGTTGGCCCGGGTGACGAACCGGGTGTTCTGCCAGAGGAACCAGACACCGATGACCGGCAGGATCAGCACGGCCACCCCGAAGGTGACGGTGAGCCAGGTGCCGTGCTGGATCAGCATCAGGCCCCGGCTGCCGGCCAGGACGAAGTAGACCACCAGGACGGCGGCCGTGAGGAAGTACGTGATCTTCGCGCGCATCGTGAAATCAGCCCAGTCAGCCCAGGTCGAGGAAGTGTTCCAGGCCGAAGGTGAGGCCCGGGGTCTGCGTCACTCGGCGCGCACCGAGCAGGATGCCCGGCATGAAGCTGCTGTGGTGCAGCGAGTCGTGACGGATGGTCAGGGTCTCGCCCTCGCCGCCGAGGAGCACCTCCTGGTGGGCCAGCAGGCCCCGCAGACGGACGGCGTGCACCGGGACGCCGTCGACGTCCGCGCCGCGCGCCCCGTCGAGGGCGGTGGCGGTGGCGTCGGGCTGGGCGCCGAGGCCGGCCTCGGCGCGGGCGGCCGCGATGAGCTGCGCCGTACGGGTCGCCGTACCGGAGGGGGCGTCGACCTTGTTGGGGTGGTGCAGCTCGACGACCTCGACGGACTCGAAGTAGCGGGCGGCCTGGGCCGCGAACTTCATGGTGAGGACGGCGCCGATGGAGAAGTTCGGGGCGATGAGCACACCGGTCTCCGGCGAGCCGGCGAGCCAGGTGTCGAGCTGGGCGAGGCGGTCCTCGGTCCAGCCGGTGGTACCGACCACTCCGTGGATGCCGTGGCGGATGAGGAAGTCCAGGTTCCCCATCACCGACGCAGGGGTGGTCAGCTCGATCGCGACCTGGGCGCCGGCCTCGGCCAGCGTCTCCAGCTTGTCGCCGCGGCCGAGCGCCGCGACCAGTTCCATGTCCTCGGCGGCCTCGACCGCCTTGACCGCCTCGGCGCCGATGCGGCCCTGGGCTCCGAGGACCGCCACGCGCAGCTTGCTCATGCTTACGTCCTTAAATAAACACAGACTTGGTTGCCGTACGGATTAGGCGACCGCTTCGTCGAGACGGGCGGCCTGCTTCTCCTTCAGCGGGCCTATCACCGCGAGCGAGGGCCGCTGGGCCAGTACATCCTGTGCGACCGAACGGACGTCGTCCGGGGTCACGGCCGCGATCCGGGCCAGCATGTCGTCGACCGACATCTGGTCGCCCCAGCACAGCTCGCTCTTGCCGATGCGGTTCATGATCGCGCCGGTGTCCTCCAGGCCGAGGACGGTCGACCCGGAGAGCTGGCCGATGGCCCGCCTGATCTCCTCGTCGGTCAGTCCCTCGGTTGCGACCTTGTCGAGCTCGTCGCGGCAGATCCGGAGCACGTCGTGCACCTGGTTGGGGCGGCAGCCGGCGTACACGCCGAAGAGGCCGGTGTCGGCGAAGCCCGAGGTGTACGAGTACACGCTGTAGGCCAGGCCGCGCTTCTCCCGGACCTCCTGGAAGAGACGGGAGGACATGCCACCGCCGAGGGCGGTGTTCAGTACGCCGAGGGCCCAGCGGCGGTCGTCGGTGCGGGCGAGACCGGGCATGCCGAGGACCACGTGGGCCTGCTCGGTCTTGCGGTTCACCAGGTCGACGCGGCCGGCGGTGCGGATGCGCTTGGCGCCGGTGCGCGGGCCGATCGGTTCGGCGTCGGTGCGGGTCAGCGCGCCGGCGTTCTCGAAGGCGGCGCGGACCTGGCGTACGACCTTGTTGTGGTCGACGTTGCCGGCGGCGGCCACGACCAGGTGCGTCGGGTCGTAGTGCTTCTTGTAGAAGCGGCGGATCCGGTCGGCGCCGAGGGCGTTGATCGTGTCGACGGTGCCGAGGACCGGGCGCCCCAGGGGGGTGTCGCCGTACATGGTCTGCGCGAACAGGTCGTGCACCACGTCGCCCGGGTCGTCCTCGGTCATCGCGATCTCTTCGAGGATGACCCCGCGCTCGGCGTCGACGTCCTCCTCGCGGATCAGCGAGCCGGTGAGCATGTCGCAGACCACGTCGATGGCCAGCGGCAGGTCGGTGTCGAGCACCCGGGCGTAGTAGCAGGTGTACTCCTTCGCCGTGAAGGCGTTCATCTCGCCGCCGACCGCGTCGATCGCGGAGGAGATGTCGAGGGCGCTGCGCTTGTGCGTGCCCTTGAAGAGGAGGTGCTCCAGGTAGTGCGTGGCGCCGTTGAGCGTGGGCGTCTCGTCACGGGAGCCGACGTGCGCCCAGATGCCGAAGGTGGCGGAGCGGACGGAGGGCAGCGTCTCGGTGACGATGCGCAGTCCGCCGGGCAGGACCGTGCGCCGGACGGTGCCGATGCCGTTGCTGCCCTTGAGGAGGGTTTGGGTACGGGCGACGGCCCGCCCCTCCGAAGAGGGGCGGGCCGTCACACGGGAACTACGCGACATCACTTGTCGGAGTCGTCCTTGTCAGCGTCGTCACCGGCGGCCTCGCCGTCGATCACGGGGATCAGGGAGAGCTTGCCGCGCTGGTCGATCTCGGCGATCTCCACCTGGACCTTGGTGCCGACCGCGAGCACGTCCTCGACGTTCTCCACGCGCTTGCCACCGGCGAGCTTGCGGATCTGCGAGATGTGCAGCAGGCCGTCCTTGCCGGGCATGAGGGAGACGAAGGCACCGAAGGTGGTGGTCTTGACGACCGTACCCAGGTACCGCTCGCCGACCTCCGGCATGGTCGGGTTGGCGATGGCGTTGATCGTGGCGCGGGCGGCCTCGGCGGCCGGACCGTCGGAGGCACCGATGTAGATGGTGCCGTCGTCCTCGATCGTGATCTCGGCGCCGGTGTCCTCCTGGATCTGGTTGATCATCTTGCCCTTGGGCCCGATGACCTCACCGATCTTGTCCACCGGGATCTTGACGGTGATGATCCGGGGGGCGAACGGGGACATGGCGTCCGGCGTGTCGATCGCTTCCATCATCACGTCGAGGATGTGGAGGCGGGCGTCGCGGGCCTGCTTGAGGGCGGCGGCCAGGACGGAGGCCGGGATGCCGTCGAGCTTGGTGTCCAGCTGGAGCGCGGTGACGAACTCCTTGGTGCCGGCGACCTTGAAGTCCATGTCGCCGAAGGCGTCCTCCGCACCGAGGATGTCGGTGAGGGCGACGTAGTGGGTCTTGCCGTCGATCTCCTGGGAGATCAGGCCCATGGCGATGCCGGCGACGGGGGCCTTGAGGGGCACACCGGCGTTCAGCAGCGACATGGTGGAGGCGCAGACCGAGCCCATGGACGTCGAACCGTTGGAGCCGAGGGCCTCGGACACCTGACGGATCGCGTAGGGGAACTCCTCGCGGGTCGGGAGGACCGGCACGATCGCACGCTCGGCGAGCGCGCCGTGGCCGATCTCGCGGCGCTTCGGCGAACCGACGCGGCCGGTCTCGCCGACGGAGTACGGCGGGAAGTTGTAGTTGTGCATGTAGCGCTTGCGGGTCACCGGGGAGAGGGTGTCCAGCTGCTGCTCCATGCGGAGCATGTTGAGGGTGGTGACGCCCAGGATCTGGGTCTCGCCACGCTCGAACAGCGCCGAGCCGTGCACGCGCGGGATGGCCTCGACCTCGGCGGCGAGGGTACGGATGTCCGTGATCCCGCGGCCGTCGATGCGGACCTTGTCCTTGATGACGCGCTCGCGGACCAGGGCCTTGGTCAGGCTGCGGTACGCGGCGGAGATCTCCTTCTCGCGGCCTTCGAAGGCCGGGAGGAGCTTCTCGGCGGCGATCTCCTTGACGCGGTCCAGCTCGGCCTCGCGGTCCTGCTTGCCCGCGATGGTCAGCGCCTGGGAGAGCTCGCCCTTGACGGCGGCCGAGAGGGCCTCGTACACGTCGTCCTGGTAGTCCAGGAAGACCGGGAACTCGCCCTCGGGCTTGGCGGCCTTGGCGGCCAGGTCGGCCTGGGCCTTGCAGAGGACCTTGATGAACGGCTTCGCGGCGTCGAGACCCGCGGCGACGATCTCCTCGGTCGGCGCCTCGGCGCCGCCCTTGACGAGGGCGATGGTCTTCTCGGTGGCCTCGGCCTCGACCATCATGATCGCGACGTCGCCGTCCTCCAGGGCGCGGCCCGCGACGACCATGTCGAAGACGGCGTCCTCGAGCTCGGTGTGCGTCGGGAAGGCCACCCACTGGCCGCGGATCAGCGCGACGCGGACGCCGCCGATCGGGCCGGAGAAGGGCAGGCCGGCCAGCTGGGTGGACGCGGACGCGGCGTTGATCGCGATGACGTCGTACAGGTGGTCCGGGTTGAGCGCCATGATCGTGGCGACGACCTGGATCTCGTTGCGCAGGCCCTTCTTGAAGGACGGGCGCAGCGGGCGGTCGATCAGGCGGCAGGTGAGGATCGCGTCCTCGGAGGGGCGGCCCTCACGGCGGAAGAAGGAGCCGGGGATCTTGCCGGCCGCGTACTGCCGCTCCTCGACGTCCACCGTCAGGGGGAAGAAGTCGAGCTGGTCCTTGGGCTTCTTCGACGCGGTGGTGGCGGACAGCACCATCGTGTCGTCGTCCAGGTAGGCAACGGCGGAGCCGGCGGCCTGGCGGGCCAGACGGCCCGTCTCGAAGCGGATGGTGCGGGTGCCGAAGGAGCCGTTGTCAATGACGGCCTCGGCGTAGTGGGTCTCGTTCTCCACTAGTGTCTTCTCCATTTTCGTCGTCTCCGTCCGCTGCCCGTGTGGCGGCGGACGGTGCGGAGAAGCGCGCCTGGCCTGGGGGCCGGTCTTCGATCGAAGCATCCGGTTCGGTGCCCGCTGGGGCATTCCGGGTGCCACTACCGAGGACCGGCGGCGTAGGGAGGGCGCTCCTCCTCTTCAGTTGTGCCCGTCTCGTCGGACGGGCGCGTGCGTCGATTCCAGACTACAAAGGGTCCGGTCCGTCCCGCACGTACAGCAAAGGGAGCGGCCCCCGGATGTGGGAACCGCTCCCTTCACGGCGTCTTACTTGGCGCCGGCCGCACCGCGGCGGATGCCGAGGCGCTCGACCAGCGTACGGAAGCGCTGGATGTCCTTCTTGGCCAGGTACTGCAGCAGGCGGCGACGCTGGCCGACCAGGATCAGCAGACCACGACGGGAGTGGTGGTCGTGCTTGTGCGTCTTGAGGTGCTCGGTCAGGTCCGAGATGCGGCGGGAGAGCATCGCAACCTGGACCTCGGGGGAGCCGGTGTCGCCCTCCTTGGCACCGAACTCGGTGATGATCTGCTTCTTCGTAGCGGCGTCGAGCGGCACGCGTACTCCTCGTTATAGGTCTTCGTTGCCACCGAGTGCCCCAGGTCTGAGTCTCTGGGGAGCTTCCGTTACTCGGGAGGCGGGGTCCGCTGAGCGCAGTCCACAGATCCTCTTGCCGAGGAGTCCGGGGGACGCGTACACAAACGGCCGTCACACAGCGTACCAGGCTGCCGGGCCCCGGCGTCTCAGCTGGTGAGAGCGCGGGCCCGGGAGTAAACGTCCAGCACGGCCAGGGTCAGGGGGACCAGGCTGAGCAGGACCGCCGCCTCGGTGAGGTCGAGCAGCCTTCCCCAGAAGGGTGACAGACCCTTGCGCGGGATGACAAGCGCAATTCCGGCGAGGAGGGCCGCGCCGGCCGCGACGGCGGCGGTCAGCCAGATCGTACGGAGGTCCAGGCCGCTGCTGTCGTGCTCCAGGACGAGGGCCTCGAGCAGATCGGTCGGCGGGTGCAGGGCCATGCCCAGGATCAGCAGCGCGATGGCGGCGAGGCCCGCGGTCAGGGCGCAGACCACCTGGGAGGTGTAACGGAAGAGGCGGGCGCGCAGCAGCATGGCGAGGCCGGTGGCCAGGGCCAGCAGGCGGCCCCAGGTGTTGTCGGAGAAACCGAGGACGGCGGAGGCTCCGACGGCGACCGCGGCGCAGCCGCCGACCAGGCCGAGGAGCATCTCGTGGCCGCGGCGGGCCTGGGCGGCGATGGCCTCGGCGTCGAGCGGGGTGCTGCCCGGCTCGTGCTGGTCGGAGCCGGGCTGCTCACCGTACGGCTCGGTCTCGTAGCGGTCCGGGGTCTCCGCATAGTCGGTGTACTCGTCCGTGGCGCTCTGCGGGGCGGCGTAGCCGATGGGCAGCCGGGCGAAGCGGGCGGAGAGGCCGGGGAGGAAGGCGACGAGGCCGATGGCCACGGGGGCGCAGACGGCGGCGGTGTAGGTGGCGGAGGCCTCCGTGACGATGGCCGCGAAGGTGGCGAGGGTTCCGGTGACGGCCACGAACGTGGCCGCGACGAAGGGGGCGTCGCCGCTGGGGGTGAGTGCGACCAGGGCGACGGAGGCGATCAGGGCGCAGACGCAGCCGAGCAGGAACTGGAGGCGGCCGGGGCCCTGGCCGACGGCCGGGGCGATGATCCCGGAGCCGGCGATCATCAGGTGCGGGAGGGCGCCGAGGCCGAGCGCGACGGCGGAGAGGCGGTCGCGGTAGACGCGGGCGCGCACTCCGGCCACGGCGGTGAGCAGCACGCCGACGGCGCCCGCGATGATCCCGGGCAGGCCGTGCATGTCGTGGCGCAGCGGATCGGCGTACCAGAGGACGAAGCCCAGCATCACGATCAGCAGGGCGGCGCCGGCCAGGCCCGCGCCGCGCAGCATGTCGTCGCTCCAGCGGTGCCGGTCGCGGACGACGGCGGAGGCGACGGCGTCGGACACGTCGTCGAACACCGCGGGCGGCAGGGACTCGGCGAAGGGGCGCAGGCTCAGCACTTCGCCGTCGAGGACCTGCTGGGCGGCGAGCGTGCGGGCGCCGTCGAGGACGGTGCCGGAACGGCGGACGAGGTGGAAGCCGGTCGGGGCGCCGACGGGCTGCGTCTGGCCGGTGAGGCGCAGCAGCTCGGGGTAGACGTCGGCGACGGCGATGTCCTCGGGGAGGGCGACGTCGATACGACTGTCGGGGGCCACGACGGTGACCCTGCAGAAACCCGTCGTCCCGGCCGTACTCACCTGTGTGACCCCCCTGGTTGGTGCCCGCACCGGCGGACGATTCGCGGATGCGCATGCTGCGCGCGCCACCCTACCGGGCTTATGACCGACTGTCGGCAAGTAGGATCACCGTCGCGTGGGGGAGACCCCCTTCGCGCCCGGGACTTGGGGGCGCCGGTTGCGACGTCCCGTCCGTTTTCGAGGGATTGATGCTCCGGTGAGCCAGATCGTCGTCAAACGCCCGCCGCGGTCCCTGCCGCCCGAGGTTCCCGCGGAGGAGCTGCGGCTGGAAGCTCCGCCCGAACTCCCGCGCGGGCAGCAGGAGGGCATGCTGATGCAGCTCCTGCCGATGCTCGGCATGGGCTCTTCCGTCGTGTTCTTCTTCATGCCGGGTGCGGCTCCGTTCATGCGCATCATGGGTGTGCTGATGCTGGTGTCGACGGTGGCCATGGTCGTCGCGCAGCTGGTGCGCCACCGGCGCGGTGCGCAGGGGCAAATGGCCGATGTGCGCCGGGACTACCTCAAATATCTTGCGCAGACGCGCCGCCAGGTACGCCGGACCGCACGTGCGCAGCGCGACGCGCAGCTGTATCTGCACCCGGCCCCGGAGCAGTTGTGGTCGGTGGTGGCGGAGGGTTCGCGGCTGTGGGAGCGGCGGGTCGGCGACCAGGACTTCGGGCAGGCCCGGCTCGGGCTGGGTGCGCAGCGCCTGGCGACGCCGCTGGTGGCGCCGGAGACCGCGCCGGTGGACGAGCTGGAGCCGCTGACCGCGGGGGCGATGCAGCGGTTCCTGAAGGTGCACTCCTCGCTGGACGGGCTGCCGATGGCGCTGTCGATCCGCGCCTTCTACCACGTGACGGTGTCCGGGGAGCCGGAGGCGGCGCGCAGTACCGCGCGGGCGATGGTGGCGCAGCTGGCGACGCTGCACTCCCCCGAGGACCTGATGGTGGCCGTGGTGGCCGCGCCGGGCGCCGTGCGCTCGTGGGACTGGACGAAGTGGCTGCCGCACACGCAGGTCCCGGGCCAGGTCGACGGGGCCGGTACGAAGCGGCTGTTCGGCGACGACCTCGCCGAGCTGGAGGGGCTGCTGGCGAACCGGCTGGAGGGCCGGCCCCGGTTCAGCCGGGAGGTGTCCCCCGTACTGGACCAGCCGCACCTGGTGGTCGTGCTGGACGGCGGGATGGTGCCGCCGGACTCGGTGTTCGCGGCGGCCGAGGGGCTGCAGGGCGTGACCATCGTCGAGGTGGTCGCGGGCGAGCTGGACGAGCCGCGCGGCGGGCTGTCGGTCGTGGTGCGGCCGGGCCGGCTGCGCCTGGAGTCGGGCGCCGGGGTCGCGTACGAGGGCGTCCCGGACACGCTGTCGCTGCCCGCGGCGGAGGCGCTGGCCCGGCAGTTGGCGCCGATGCGCACGGGCGGCGGGGACGACGACGAGCCGCTGCTGGCGAACCTGGACTTCACGGACCTGCTGAACCTGGGCGACGCGGCGGCGGTCGACGTCGCGCGCACCTGGCGGCCGAGGTCGGCCGGCGAGCGGCTGCGGGTGCCGATCGGCGTCGGCGAGGACGGCGCGCCGGTCATGCTGGACCTGAAGGAGGCCGCGCAGGAGGGCATGGGCCCGCACGGTCTGTGCGTGGGCGCGACCGGTTCCGGCAAGTCGGAGCTGCTGCGCACGCTGGTGCTGGGTCTGGCCGTCACGCACACCTCGGAGACCCTGAACTTCGTACTCGCCGACTTCAAGGGCGGTGCGACCTTCACCGGGATGGGGCAGATGCCGCACGTCGCGGCGGTCATCACCAACCTGGCGGACGACCTCACGCTCGTGGACCGCATGGGCGACTCGATCCGCGGTGAGCTGCAGCGCCGGCAGGAGCTGCTGCGCTCGGCGGGCAACTACGCCAACATCCACGACTACGAGAAGGCCCGTGCGGCCGGCGCCCCGCTGGAGCCGCTGGCCTCGCTGGTGCTGGTCATCGACGAGTTCAGCGAACTGCTGACGGCGAAGCCGGACTTCATCGACATGTTCATCCAGATCGGCCGCATCGGCCGTTCGCTGGGTGTGCACCTGCTGCTGGCCTCGCAGCGTCTGGAGGAGGGCAAGCTGCGCGGCCTGGACACGTACCTGTCGTACCGGATCGGTCTGCGGACCTTCTCGGCGGCGGAGTCGCGGACGGCGATCGGCGTCCCGGACGCCTACCACCTGCCGTCGGTGCCCGGTTCGGGCTATCTGAAGTTCGGTACGGACGAGATGACCCGCTTCAAGGCGGCGTACGTCTCGGGTACCTACCGCTCGGGCGGCCCGGACCTGTCGGTGGGGCAGTTCCCGGTGGAGCGGCGGCCCGCGCTGTTCACGGCGACCCCGGTGCCGGTGGTGTACGCGGCTCCGGACCCGGCGTACCTGGCGTCGCAGCCGGTGCGCGAGGACGACGCGCTCGCGGACACCGTGCTGGACGTGATCGTCAGCCGGCTGGAGGGGCAGGGGGTCCCGGCGCACCAGGTGTGGCTGCCGCCGCTCGACCAGGCGCCGCCGCTCGACCAGCTGCTGCCGGCGCTGGCGCCGAGCGCGGAGCGCGGGCTGCACGCCGACGGGTACACGCGGCCCGGCGGGCTCGTCGTGCCGCTCGGCCTCATCGACAAGCCGTTCGAGCAGCGGCGCGAGGTGCTGTACCGGGACTTCTCGGGTGCGGCGGGCCACATGATGGTGGTCGGCGGTCCGCAGTCGGGCAAGTCGACGCTGATGAGGACGCTGATCTCCTCCTTCGCGCTCACGCACACCCCGCGCGAGGTGCAGTTCTACGGGCTGGACTTCGGTGGTGGCAGCCTGTCGTCGGTCTCCGAGCTGCCGCACGTGGGCGGGATCGCCTCGCGCCTGGACCCGGAGCGGGTCCGGCGTACGGTCGCGGAGGTGGGGGGCATCCTCAACCGCCGCGAGGAGTTCTTCCGCTCGAACAACATCGACTCGATCGGCACCTACCGGCGCCGTCGCGCGGCCGGTGACCTGCCCCACGAGCCGTGGGGCGACGTGTTCCTGGTCATCGACGGCTGGGGCAACTTCCGGGGCGAGTACGAGGGCCTGGAGCAGATCGTCACCGACATCGCCTCGCGCGGTCTGGGCTACGGCATCCACGTGGTGATCACCGCGGCCCGGTACATGGAGGTACGGGCCGCGCTCAAGGACCAGATGCTCAGCCGCCTCGAGCTGCGGCTCGGCGACACCATGGACTCCGAGTTCGACCGGAAGGTCGCGGCGAACGTCCCCACGGGGATGCCCGGCCGCGGTCAGGTCGCGGAGAAGCTGCACTTCCTGGGCGCGCTGCCGCGGATCGACGGCTCGCACGAGGCGGGAGACCTGTCGGAGGCCACGGCGGCCTTCGTGGAAGCGGTGAAGCAGAACTGGGCGGGGCAGGCGGCTCCCGGGGTACGGCTGCTGCCGCGGCTGCTCCACTCCGACCAGCTGCCCAAGGGCGGGGAGCACCCCGGCCGCGGGATCGCGATCGGCATCGACGAGACCGATCTGGAGCCGGTGTTCGTCGACTTCGAGTCCGACCCCTTCCTCCTCGTCTTCGGCGAGAGCGAGTCGGGCAAGACGAACCTGCTGCGGCTCATCGCCAAGCAGATCTCGGAGCGCTACACACCGGACCAGGCACGTCTGGTCGTGGGCGACTACCGGCGGAGCTTGCTCGGGGCGCTGCCGGAGGAGCACCTGCTGGAGTACGCGCCGATGGCGAGCTCCCTGCAGATGCACATGGAGGCGCTGGGCGGGGTGTTCTCGCGCCGGCAGCCGCCGACCGACGTCACTCCGCAGCAGCTGCGCGACCGCAGCTGGTGGACGGGCCCGGACGTGTTCATCATCATCGACGACTTCGACCTGGTCTCCACGAGCCAGGGCAATCCGCTGGCACCGCTGGTGGAGTTCCTGCCCTTCGCCCGGGACACGGGCGTCCGCTTCATCATCGCGCGCAACTCGGCGGGTGCCTCGCGTTCGCTGTACGAGCCGTTCATGCAGCGGATCAAGGAGCTCGGCGCGCAGGGCGTCGTCCTGTCCGGTGACCCGTCCGAGGGCGACCTGGTCGGTACGGTGCGGCCGCGTCCGATGCCGCCGGGCCGGGCCAGCTTCGCCTCGCGCAGGCGCGGTACGTCGCTGATCCAGATCGGTCGGATGCCGGCCCGCATGTGAGCCCCTCCCCCGGTGGCCGGCATCGACGCCGGCCACCGGGGCGATCGGCCGGAAACCTGTCCCGGCCGGTGGCGCAGCACCGATAATCGGCGGTGAAGACCGCGCCACCGAGGGAAAGGCCACCCATGGGCACCCAGCAGGAGAAGGACGAGCTGTACGCGCTCGACATCAGCGGTGTGGAGTGGGAGGGGCCGCCCGGGACCAGCCCGGACGAGGAGCGGGTCGAGATCGCCCGGCTCCCCGAGGGCGCGGTGGCCATGCGGTCCTCGCTGGACCGGGACACGGTGCTGCGCTACACGGCCGCCGAGTGGGAGGCCTTCGTACTCGGGGCCCGGGACGGCGAGTTCGACCTCGAACGCCACCAGCCCTGAGGGGGGCGTAAGCGTACGCGCCGAAGGGGCGCGCCCGGTGCGGGCGCGCCCCTTCGGCGCGTTCGGACTGACGTGGTCCCGGGCTCAGTAGGCCTCGGTGAACAGGCGCGAGGCCCTCACGTCGGTGGCGCGGTAGTCGCCCTTGCCCTGCTCGATGAGGCGGGCGACCTGCTCCAGCGTCTTGTTCATGTGGTCGGCCTTGCCCTTGTACTTCGCCTGGAGCTGGACGTACTGGCCGTGCGCCTCGCCGTCCCAGGTGTCGGTGACGACCTTCACGGCCGCCTCCATCTCGTTCAGGTCCTTGATGATGTTCCCGGAAACGACC
Organism: Streptomyces sp. NPDC048257; assembly: GCF_043201855.1. Classification (NCBI taxonomy): domain Bacteria; kingdom Bacillati; phylum Actinomycetota; class Actinomycetes; order Kitasatosporales; family Streptomycetaceae; genus Streptomyces; species Streptomyces sp. NPDC048257. Next base: position 161,037 of record NZ_JBICZI010000012.1, on the reverse strand, counting down.
CGGATGCGGTCCGCCATCTGCTGGACCGTCTCATACCTGACCTTGGTGTGCCCGTCGGAACCCGACATGCTCTACTCCTTCTCGCTGCGCTGCGGTGACTGGTGAACGACGCTTGCGTCAGATGCCGTTGAGGCCGGAGTTGTTGCCCCCGCCACCAGCGCTCGACTGGACGGCCTTGAACGCGGCACGCACGTCGTCGTCCTGCGCGTTGCTGAGGTTCTTGGTCTGCGCCACCGCGTTGTGCAGGACGCCGAGCAGACGACGGATCTCGTCGTGGTCGTCGTTCACCGTGCTCTGTGCGGAGATGAACCCCGAGGCACCCACACCGGTCCAGCCGGCGCTCACGGTGGCGAGGATGTCGGCGAGCTCGCGGGCCTGCCTGGTGACGGCGTTGGCCGTCTCCTCGATCTTGTTCTTCGCCTGGACGACCGGATCGTCTGCAAGTCCGAAGGTGTTCGTGCTCATCGAAGCTCCTCACTTCTCAATTCGCCGGCAGAACCGGCGGATTGCGCAGCGGAGCGGACGCGCCTGGCGCGGTTGTGAGCCACGCGCCCCGGCTTGTCCCCCTCCGCTTCACGCGATCCCCCGATCACACTCGTGAAGCCTGGTGTCACTCTAGCCAGTTCATCGGCTTGTCCCAACACCGGTAGGGCGCTTCCGTTGATGAACTGTGACTGTTCACTGCAAACGACGTCGGCGGCTGCGGGAGTCCCGGACGACCGTCGCGGTACCCGCGATGACGGCGATCAGGACCGCGCCGATGCCCAGAGCGTACGTGCCGAACCGCTCCTCGCGCTCCTGGGCGGTCTCGGTCAGCTGCAGCGCCGCCGCCTCCGGAGCGGCCGCCGGGGGCGGGCCGGGGTCCGGGACCGGGGCCTTGGGGGCCTGCTGGTCGTGGGCGAGTGCGCGCACCGGGTCGATGACGCCCCAACCGACGTAGTCGTCACGGCCCTTGACCGTGCGTTCGGCGGTGTTCTGGATCTGCCAGACGATCTGCTGCGCCGACCAGTCCCCGTGCTTGGCGCGGAGCAGGGCGGCGACGCCGGCGACGTACGGCGCGGAGAAGCTGGTGCCGTTGTCGATGCACTGGCCGAAGCCGGGGACGGTGGAGACCATGTCGACGCCGGGCGCCGCCACGCCGATGAAGTCGCCGGGCTGGGAGAACGCGGCCCGCTCGTTGTTGCGGTCCGAGGCTCCCACGGCGAGCACGCCGGGGAAGGCGGCCGGGTAGGTCTTGCGCTTCTGGCCGCTCATGCCGTCGTTGCCCGCCGAGGCCACCACCACGACGTTGGCGGCGACGGCCTTCTGGACGGCCTTGCCGAGTTCGGAGTCGGCGGACAGCTGTGCGTCGGTGTCCTGGGAGACGTTGATCACTTGGGCGCCCTTGGCCACCGCGTGGTCGATGGCCTGGGCCAGGGACAGGGCATTGCCCTTGCCCTGCCCGTCGTTCTGCCGGATCGGGATGATCGTGGCTTCCGGGGCCAGGCCGACGAAGCCGGTGCCGTCCTGGGGGCGTGCCGCGATCAGCCCGGCGACCTTGGTGCCGTGGCCGACGGGGTCGACCGTGCCGTCGCCGCCCTTGGGGTCGACGAAGTCCTTGCCCGCGCCGGTGTCGAGGGCCGCGCTGAGCTGCGGGTTCGCCCGGTCCACACCGGTGTCGATGACCGCGACGCGGACACCGTTGCCGTTCTTGTCCTTGCCCTTGGTCTGCGCCCACAGCTCGTCGAGCAGGAGCCGCTGGAGGGCCCAGGGGCGGTCCGCGATCTGCTTCTTCATGGGGAAGGTGCACTCGCCGGCGCCGTCGAGGCGCAACGCGTACGGGGCTCCCTCGTACGGGGCCTGCGGCGCGGCTGCTGTTTCCGCCGCGGCGGCCGTTCCCGCGCCGCCGCCGGCCAGGGTGAGGGCGAAGGCGGCGGCCACAAGCGCCCGCCGGGCCGCGTGGGTGGTCTGGGTCATCGGCGGCTTCCTCACGAACCTTGGGGCTGGCGGGCGGAGTTGGTGTCCAGGCGCGGCCCCTTGGAAAGGAACTCCGACCAGGCGATGGGCACCATGGCCGGGGTGACGCTGCCGTAGCCGAGCCGGACCTGCGCCTGGCTGGCCTCGGGGCGGCCGTCCGTCCCCGTCTTCGACTGGTCGGGCGCGCCGATCTTCGACTGCTCGGCGTCGCTGTCGCCGTTCGCCTGGACGGCGTACCGCAGACCGGTGTCGGTGACCAGGAAGAGGGAGCCGCCGGCGGTGGTCTGCTTGCCCTGGACCTGGGTGTAGAGCAGGCCGGAGCCGGGGGTGACGTACGCGCTGGTGCCGCTGGCGGTGATGTCGATGGGGAAACCGGTGCCGGCCCACGTGCTCAGGGTCTGGTTGCCCTGGCCGTCGACCGAGCGCAGGACGCTGCAGACGGTGTCGCGGTTGTTGGCTCCTCCGGTCTGGGTGCCGGCCGCCGGGGTCGTCTGGTTGATGCGGTCGGTCTTCTTCTGCGGCCACTTGACGTCACCGGCGAACGGGGCGGCGTCCGGGCTGAGCGACTGGAGGTCGACCTCGCGTGGCTTGCCGTGCATGTTGAGGCCGTCCGTCGCGGGAGCCGAGATCAGCAGCCAGGCGACGAAGTCGGAGACCGGCGCGACCTTTCCTGGCAGCACCACGTAGTGCTGGGCGCCGGAGCCGGTCTGCGCCTTGAGCACCATGCCGACCTTGTTGTCGGCGGTGGACAGGCCCTTGACCCCGGCGTCGGAGGCCGCCTTGCCCGGGAGCGCCGGGAAGGTCAGGTCGTCGCCGGAGTTGAGGGTCCCCAGCCATTCCGGGCTGACCTGCTGCGGGGTGGCGCCCGTGCCGACCAGCGCGTTCGTCATCGTTCCGGCGGCCGGGGTGCCCTCCGGGAACTTGTACTTCGTCCCCGACGCGTCGACCAGGTAGCGCTCCTGGCCCGTGCCGGTGCTCTGCACGTACAGCGACTGGGTGTCGGTGAGCCTGCGGGCGTCGTCCGTCTTGGCCGCCTCGCGGTCGGCGAGGACGAAGGTGGCGGTCTGCACGCCGCGGCCGTTGCCGCCCGGCTGCTGGCAGACGGCCCAGCGCTTGGCCTTGCCCGCGTCGTCCTTGGAGGGAAGCCGGTCGGGGGCGTACGGGATGCCGATGATCGGGCCGCGCGGCGGCTTGCCCGCGTCGAGGACCTTGTCCTCGACCTGGATCACCTTGAATTTCGAGGGATCCAGCAGGAGTCGCGCGGAGGCGAGGTTCAGCACCGGGTGCAGCCGGGTCTGGTCCTTGCCGTTGACCTTCGTCGTCAGGACCACGTACCGGGTGGTCGAGTCCTTGCCGACGATGACCCTGGTTCCCGGTTCCGACCAGCCCTTGGGCGCCGTCGGCTTGAACATGCCCCAGGCGCCGAATCCGGCGAGCACGAGCGCGCCGACGATCAGCCCCGGAAGGACCGCGCGCAGCGGGCGCGGAGCGCCCTCCTCGGTCCCCGTGGCGGATGGCTGGAGGAACGCGGCCACCGTGCGCCGCTTCGCAAAGGTGTACGCGTTGAGCTCATCACGTCGTGATGCCATGACCGCCTGCTTCTCCCCGCACGGCCCGGCCGGTGAGTACGGTCCCCGGGCCTCGATTGTCGGACCGGGCACCTACTATGCCTCTTGACGGACGGTATGCAGGGGCCGGGTAGGGTGAGGCTGCCGCTCAGCCCCTTCCGCACCGGGTCAATCAGGGCTTGTTGGGGTGGATTGGGGAGATTCCGGGGGCGTGCGGCAGGTGTCGCACGGCGCCCGGACTCACGGGGTCTGGCCCCGGAAAGGGGAAGTGCGCGAGTGATGGCCACCGCGACGGAGCAGCAGACCGGCGCGCCCGCACCGGCGCGTGGCGGGGTGACGCCGCATCCGAAGTCGAGCCCCGGCCGCTTCGGTCCGTTCCGACTGCAACAGCTCGTGCTGGTTCAAGTTGCGGCAGCCGCCCTGCTGGTGGCGTGGGTGGTCGAACCGCTCCTGCTGGTTCCCACCGGCGTGCTGGCGCTCGTCCTGGTGTTGCTCGCGGTCGTGCGCCGCCACCAGCGCTCCCTGCCGGAGTGGATCGGCGGTGCGCTCGCACTGCGTACCCGTCGGCGCCGGTCCGCGTCCTTCGCCGTGCCAGCGGGCACGGAGCCCGGGCTCGCCCCGCTGGTCGAGGCCGATCCGGCGCTGCGCACCCTCACCTTCGGCGACCGCGACCGGCGTCCGGTCGGGATGATCGGCGACGGGACCTTCCTGACCGCGGTCGTCCAGGTGGACACGGACGCGACGGCGCTGCGGCCCGACCGGGCGGCGCGGCCACTGCCGCTGGCCGTCGTACGGGACATCCTCGAAGTGGACGGCATCCGGCTGGAGTCCGCGCAGCTCGTGCAGCACACCCAGCCGGCGCCCGCCCCGCACCTGCCGGCCCAGTCGATGGCGACGCGCAACTACGCGCCGCTGCAGGCGCGGACGGGTACGCCGGCGGTCCGGCTGACCTGGATCGCGCTCAAACTCGACCCGGAGCTGTGCCCGGAGGCGGTCACCGCACGCGGCGGCGGACTGGCCGGCGCGCAGCGGTGCCTGGTGCGCGCGGCGGACCAGTTGGCGAGCCGGCTGGCCGGGGCCGGGTTCACGGCCACCGTGCTGACCGAGCAGGAGCTGACGGCGGCGCTGGCCACGTCCTCGTGCGCGAACCCGATGGCGATCACCCAGGCCGGGCGGTCGAGCAGCACGGGGCGGCGGACCGAGGAGACCTCGCGGACCTGGCGCTGCGACGACCGGCGGCATACGACGTACTGGATAGGCCGCTGGCCGCAGCTCGGCGGCGGCGCAGGTTCGGCGGCACTGCCGCAGCTCGTGGCGCTGCTGACCTCGCTGCCCGCGCTCGCGACGAACTTCAGCCTGACGATGGCCCCGGCGGAGCGACAGGGCGTCACCCTGACCGGACACGTACGGGTGACGGGGCGGAGCGACGAAGAACTCGTCGCGGCGCGCCGGGAGTTGGAGAGGACGGCGCGGGGCGTGAAGACCGGGCTGGTCCGGCTCGACCGTGAACAGGTGCCGGGGCTGCTGGCTTCGCTGCCGCTGGGAGGGGCGCGATGAAGGGCGGTTTCGGGCTGGTCGGCCCGCGTCGGGAGCGGCACGTGGTGCCCGCTGCGGACCTGGATCTGCTGGCGCTGCCCGTCGGTGACGACGGGGTCGTCATCGGCGTGGACGCCGAGGGGCGGTCGGCGGTGCTCGGGATCAACCGGCCGACGCCGTACGAGGTGACGCTCATCGGCGGTCTGTGGACGGCGCAGGTGCTGGCGCTGCGCGCGGCGGCCACGGGTGCGCGCGTGGCGGTGGAGACCGGACGCGGGCAGGTGTGGTCCGGGCTGGCCCAGGCGGCCGGGGGCGGGCAGCAGTGCGTAACCCTGCACGAGGTGGGCAGGATCCCGCCGCAGGGCGCTTCGGCGGGCAGCCCGGTGCTGGTGATCCGGGACTGCGGGATGCGGCCGCCGCGCGGGCGCGTGGTGGCCGGGCCGTGGCAGTCGGTGCTGACCCTGCTGCCGTACCTGAGCCCGACGGCGCCGCGGCTGTTGCAGCAGTCGTCCCTGGTGGGCGTGCAGCGGGTGTCCCCGGACGAGGCGCAGCAGATCGGCCGCCTGATGAGACTTCCGCGGCAGGCGGTGGATTCGCTGCCGACGCTGGGCGACGGGGTGACCCTGTGGTGCACTCCGCGGGACCGGCAGTTCGTGATGACCCAGGGGACGGACGCGGAGACCGGGCTGCTGGGCGGGGCCCGGCGCATCGACTGACCCGGCCCGCTGAGGGGGGCGGACAGTGACATCGGGCCGCGATTAGGCTGGGTCCGGGCGCGGCGAGGTGGGCGCCGGACCAGTGTTCGACAGACCAGGAGGACCAGTGAGCGGCGATCGGAACGAGAGGCGCGGCGGGACGTGGGACGTCCCGACGGACGATCAGTCCGACGCGGAGCCCGAGGTGACGGGCGAGTTCACCATCGACTACACCCCGCCGGCCTGGTACATGCAGGGCGGGACCCCGGCCGCGCAAGTACCGGGACTCCCCGAGGGCAGCGGTTTCGAGCCGCACCGCCCGTCAGACCTGGAATCGCCGTCGACGATGCGGATCGCTCCGCCCGCTCCGCGGACGCCGTCCGACGGCGCGGGCCTGCCGGCCCCGTTCCCGCCCGCTCCGGCGGCGCCGGTGGACGCGGCCCCGGCGTACCCGGCTCCGGCGCTCCCGTACGTGACTCCGGCTCCGGCGCCGGTCGAGGCGCCGGCTCCGATCGCGCCGCCGGCTCCGGCTCCTGCTCCGGCCGAGTCGGCCCCGCCGTACGTGGTCCCGGCTGCGGCAGAGGCTCCGGCTCCGGTCGAGGCCCCGGCTCCGGCACCGTTCGACGCGGCCCCCTCGTACCCGGCTCCCGCTCCGGCCGCGATCGAGGCTCCGGCTCCGGCCGAGGACGTCCCGCCCGCACTCGAAGCCCCGGCCCCGGTCCCGCCGTTCACGGCCCCGGAGCCGGCCGCCGACGCGCTCGTACCCCTGCCCGCGGCCCCGGCCGAGGAGGTCGCCCCGGAGCCGGCTCCGGAGCCGGCTCCCCTCGACGCCCCGCGCGCGACGGCGTTCCCGCCCCTGCCGCCCGTCGACGAGGTCACGCCGTACCCGGCCCTGCCCCCGGCGCCCGTCGCGGAGGCTCCGCACGCACCCTGGCCCGGACCGCAGGACACTCCCGTCGAGGGAACGCCCGTGCTGCCGCCCGCCGAGCAGGCAGCGGCACCGGCACCGGCACCGGTCAGCCCCGCGGACGCGCCGCCGGCCGTCGGCGAAGTGCCCTCGCCGCCGCCCGCGTTCGGGACCCCGGACGCGTACCCGTTCGCGCCACCGGCGCCCGCGCAGCCGCAGCACCCGCAGCCGCCGCAGCCGCAGCCGCAGCCGCAGCACTACGACCCCCACGCCGCCGGGCAGTGGTCCGCCGGGCCCGGTCAGCAGCAGCCCCCGCAGCAGCACCAGCCGCAACCGCAGCCGCACGACCCGCGCTATTCGGCCGGCCAGACCGGCGGCGGCGCGCCCCTCGGCTACACGGCCGCCGTCGAGCTGTCGTCCGACCGCCTGCTGCGCAACAAGCAGAAGCCCAGGAACAACAACAACGGTGGCGGCGGCCTGTTCCGCTTCGGCGGCAAGGCGGCCGAAGCGGAGCGCCAGCGCAAGCTGGAGCTGATCCGCACCCCGGTCATGTCCTGCTACCGCATCGCCGTCATCAGCCTCAAGGGCGGCGTCGGCAAGACCACGACCACCACCGCCCTCGGCGCCACCCTCGCCACCGAGCGCCAGGACAAGATCCTGGCCATCGACGCGAACCCCGACGCCGGTACCCTCGGGCGCCGGGTCCGCCGTGAGACCGGTGCCACCATCCGGGACCTGGTCCAGGCGATCCCGTACCTGCACTCGTACATGGACATCCGCAGGTTCACCTCCCAGGCGCCCTCCGGTCTGGAGATCATCGCCAACGACGTGGACCCGGCCGTCTCCACGACCTTCAACGACGAGGACTACCGCCGCGTCATCGAGACGCTGGGCCGCCAGTACCCGATCATCCTCACCGACTCGGGTACCGGCCTCCTCTACTCCGCCATGCGCGGCGTCCTGGACCTGGCCGATCAGCTGATCATCATCTCGACCCCGTCCGTGGACGGAGCCAGCAGCGCCAGCACCACTCTCGACTGGCTCTCCGCGCACGGGTACGCCGACCTCGTATCGCGCTCCCTCACCGTCATCTCCGGGGTCCGCGAGACCAGCAAGATGATCAAGATCGAGGACATCGTGCAGCACTTCGAGACCCGTTGCCGGGGTGTCGTCGTGGTGCCCTTCGACGAGCACCTCGCGGCCGGCGCCGAGGTCGATCTCGACATGATGCGGCCCAAGACGCGCGAGGCGTACTTCAACCTCTCCGCGCTCGTGGCCGAGGACTTCCTGCGGGCCCAGCAGCAGGCCCCGCAGGGACACTGGGGCGCGCCGCAGCAGCCCCAGGCCCCTCAGCCGCCCTACCAGCAGCAGCCCCCGCAGCAGCCGCAGCCGCAGCCGTACGGTCAGCCCCCGGGCCAGCCCCCGTACCAGCAGCCGCCGCAGCCCTACGGCCAGCCGTACCCGCAGCCCGGCCAGCCCTGGCAGCAGCCCCAGGCCCCGCACCAGCAGCCGCCCCAGCCCCAGCAGCCCCCGCGCGACCCGCGCCTGGGCTGACCACGGCCAAGAGGAAAGGGCCCGTACCACCCCGGGGTGGTACGGGCCCTTCCTGTTCGTTCGTCTAGCGCTTCACGTCGTACGCGTCCGTCAGCACCCGCGCCCGCTTCACGTCGTCCGCGATCGCTTCCAGCAGCCCGTCCAGCGACTCGAACTTCGCCATCCCCCGCACGTACGCGAGGAAGTCGACGGCCACGTGCATCCCGTACAGGTCCAGCCCCACGCGGTCGATCGCGTACGCCTCCACGGTCCGCTCGGTGGCGTCGAACTGCACGTTCGTCCCCACCGAGATCGCCGCGGGCATCCGCTCTCCGTCGGCCGTCAGCCAGCCCGCGTAGACCCCGTCCGCCGGGATCGCGGTGTGCGGCTGCGTCTCGACGTTCGCCGTCGGGTAGCCGAGTTCGCGCCCGCGCTGCGCACCGCGCACCACCACGCCCTCGACCCGGTGCGGACGCCCCAGGATCTCCGCCGCGCCGTCCATGTCCCCCTCGGCGACCAGCCTGCGCGCCAGCGTCGAGGAGAAGGGCACCCCGCCGCCCGCCTCGCCGCGCTCGACCAGGTCCACGACGTCGACCTCGTAGTCGTACGTGGAGCCCAGCTCGCGCAGGAAGTCGACGTTCCCGGCGGCCCGGTGGCCGAAGCGGAAGTTCGGGCCCTCGATGACGGCCCGCGCGTGCAGCTTGTCGACGAGGACCTTCACGATGAAGTCGGCCGGGGACAGCTGGGAGAACTCGGCCGTGAACGGCAGGATCAGCAGCGCGTCCACGCCCAGCCCGGACATCAGCTCGGCGCGCCGGTCGTAGGGGGCCAGGATCGGCGGGTGGCTGCCGGGGCGGACCACCTCGCTCGGGTGCGGGTCGAAGGTGACGACGACGGACGGGACGCCGAGCTCACGTGCCGTGGCGACCGCCCGTCCGATGATCAGCTGATGTCCCCGGTGCACGCCGTCGTAGGAGCCGATGGTGACGACGCTGCGTCCCCAGTCCTGGGGGATGTCCTCCAAGCCACGCCAGCGCTGCACTGTGACCGCTCCTCGCCCGAACCCGTTTAGTCCTTGAACTGATTGCCGATTGCAGGTCTAAGACTGCCATGCCGGTGGCCGGGGCCCCGCATCGGCATCTGACTGGATCGGCCGCCGTGTCTGTCGTCACGTCACATCCGGCGCCGCCCTGCCGAGGGTCTCCACCGTGCGCCGGGCGCTCGGCCCCAGCAGGGCCGCGGCCTCGGCCGCCGCCGTCGCCAGCCAGCGGGCCACCAGGGCCCCGAAGGCCGGTTCGGCCCGGGCCAGCTCCACCGTCCGGCGTTCGAAGACCGCCGGACCGCCGGGGGTCCGCAGCAGCTGCCGTCCGGTGCGCCGCAGCAGCTCTCGCGTACGGTCCTCCGGGCGCCCGGCGGCCTTCGCCGCGAGGGTCCCGAGGAAGGCGTCGAGCACGTTCGGATCGGCCTCCTCGCGCAGCAGGGTGTCGGCCAGATCCCCGCGCAGCGGGTACGAGGTCTCCCCGCCGGGCGCGGCCAGTACGGCGGCCAGCTCGGCCCGTACCCCGGCGGGGGCGCTGCGCAGCAGGTCCAGCACCAGCGGCCGCACCACCGAGGCGGCGGCCGGGCCCTGGTCGAGCCGCCGGTCCACGAAGAAGGCGGCGTGCGGAGCGTCCGCGGGGCACCGCGCGAGGTGTTCCCGTACGAGGTCGGCCGCGCGCCGGGCCAGCCCCGGTGTGGTCAGCGTGGCCAGGGCCCGGACCACCTCCCCGTCGGCCCGGGCGCGCAGTGCGGCGAACACCTCGTCCGGGTCGGGCAGTACGGGCAGCGCCGCGACCAGCGCCGCCGCGGGCAGCCGGGAGCCGAGCTCGGGATCGCGGAAGCAGGTGAGGGCGTCGGGCAGGTAGCGGCCGCGCACCTGCGGGTCGCGGAGCAGGATCGCGAGGGCGCTGCCGTGCAGGGTGGAGTCGGCGGGGCGGGCGAGCAGCGCCTGGGCGGCGTAGCGCAGCAGCTCGCGGTCGGCGGGGGTGCGCGCGTGCGGGGCGGTGGCGAGCCCGTAGGCGGCGGCCGCGACCCGGCGCCCGGGCCGTTCGTCGTGCGCCCAGCGGTCGACGGCGCGGCACAGGGCGGAGGGCTCCTCCTCGGCGAGTACGGCGAGCAGCTCGTCGGCGCGCGGGTGCGCGGCGGTGACGAGCGCCTCGGTGAGGTCGTCCACGGCGAGGCTGCGGTGGGTGTGCAGCAGGGCCTGGGCGGCGGTGGCGACGGTCGCCCCGGGGCGGCCGCGCAGCCGGCGGCCGTCGCCGAACCAGGCGCAGAGCAGCGGCTGCGCGCGCTGCGGGTCCCGGGCGAGGCGGCGGGCCGCGGCGTCGAGGTAGCGGTCGCCGGGGACCGCCTCGGCGGGGTCGGCGGGCAGCAGGCGGCGCAGCAGGTCGAGGCGGTCGGGCTCGGGCAGCCGGAGCCGGGTCCAGAACCAGCCGCCGAACTCCCCCGGTCCGGCCCGGGTCACGTGCTCGGCGAGGGCGTGCAGGACGGGGAGGTGGGGCCGCGCGTCGGGGGCCCGGAGCAGGGTCTCGCGCAGCAGCCGGGCGGCCCACCAGGCGCTGTCCCGGGTGGCTCGCTCCGGTTCCTCGGCCAGGCGGTTGAGGCGGTGGACGAGCCCGGTGAGCTCCGTGCGCAGCTGGTCGGGGGCGAGTCTGCGCAGGGCCTCCAGGACGGGCCCGATCCGGTGCCGGGGCACGGGCAGTCCGGGCCCGGCGGGGCCGTGGACGAGGAGGCCGAGGGCCGTCGGCACGTCGAGGTGACCGGCCTGGATCCAGTCGGACAGCTCCTCGTGGGCGAAGCGGTAGCCGGGCCCGGCGGGTACCAGCAGTCCCTCGGTGAGCACGGCGGAGGCCCAGCCGGTGCGCCACGGGAAGAGTTCCTCGAAGGAGGCCCGGTCCACCTGCCCCTGCCCGGGGCCCAGGCAGCGGCGTGCGGCCTCGTGCACCCGGCCGGCCACGCGCGCCGCGAGCCGCCGGACGCCGGGGCCGTGCACCTTCACGCCCCCAGCGTCGGCGCAGGCGGCGGCGATGCGGACGGCGGCGCGCAGGCAGAGCAGGTCCAGGTGCGCGGCGAAGACCTCGTCGCGGCCGGGGCGACCGGCGGTGACCTCGGCGGCACGGATCCCGGCGAGCAGGCGCAGGGTCAGCGGGTGCCGGGCGTCGGCCTCGCGGACGGCGTCGGCGGGGATGCCGAGGCGGGCCCGGGCGGCCTCGGCCTCGGCGGCGGTGAGGTCCGCGAGCGGGAGGGCGGGCGGCAGCCGCCGGGCCGGGCGGGCCGGGGAGTGCAGTGCCCCGGGCGGGTAGAGGGCGCCGGCCCGCTCCCAGTACTCGGGCCGGGCGGCGACGACCAGCCGGGCCCCGGTCGCCCGCAGCCACCCGGCGGTGGCTTCGGTCCAGGGGCCGAGCCGGTGGGTGAGTTCCGGCGGCATCTCCTCGGGAGCGTCGAGCACGACGAGCAACCCCCGCCCGGCCCCCGCGGCCAACCGCGCGACCTGCTCGGCGATCCCGTCGGCGTGGATGCCGATGCCGAAGCCCGGACCGGTGCCGTGAGTGCCGGCGGCCGGGCCGGCACCCGAGCCGGTGCCCGTACCGTGGCCCGGCTCGGCGCCGTGGCCCAAGCCGGTGCCGCCGCCCGGCCCCGGGACGATACCCACACCGGGGCCGTGGTGGGGGCCAGTGCCGTGGCCGGTCCACGCGCCCGGCGCCGTGCTCTGGGGGCGGACCCCGCTGCCCCCGATACCGGAGCCCCGGTCGTTGCCCGCGTCCGGGTCCCGGCCCGTGCCGGGCTGCTGCTCGCTGTCCCCGGCCGCTGCGCCCGCCCCGCGACCGCCGGTCCACGTGCCCGGCGCCGTGCCCTGGGGGTGGACCTCGCTGCCCCCGATACCGGTGTCCCGGTCGGTGGCCGCATCCAGGTCCCGGCCCGTGCCGGGCTGCTGCTCGCTGTCCCCGGCCGCTGCGCCCGCCCGGGGGCCGGCAGGCCCCCGGTCCGGCCCCGTCCGCTGGGAGTCGATCGCGCTGGCCCCGATGCCGGTGTCCCGGTCGGTGCCCGCGTCCGGGTCCCGGGCCGTGCCGGGTTGGCGCCCCTCGCCCGCCGCCTCCGTACCCGCCCTGCGGCCGCCGGCCCCTGCGCCCGGCACCCCCCGCTGGTCGTCGATCCCGCAGTCCCCGACACCCGTACCCCGGTCGGTGGCCGCTGCCGTACCCGCCCCGAGGCCGTCGGGCCACGGGCCCGGCGGCGTCGGGGCGGTGGACGTGGAGACGATTCGGGCCGCCGTCACCAGTGCCCGCGTCGCCGCGTCGGCCAGGGAGGTGTCCCCTGCGCGCAGGTCCGCGCCGCGCAGCCAGAGCGTCGGCGCCGGGCGGGCGCCCCGTGCGCGGCGTACGGCCAGGGCCGCGAGCGCCGTCGTGCGGCCCGTGCCCGGCTCCCCCACGAGGCCGAGCACCGGGCGGTCCCCCTCGGTGAAGGCGGCCAATTCGGCGGCGGTGCCCGGGCGTTCCACGGGTTGCGGCCCCTCCGGCGGGATGGAGGCTCCGAGCGTGGTCGCGGTCAGCTCCAGTGCCCCGGCGAGGTTCAGGTCGGCGCCGTGGCCGGGGACGGTCGCGGCGTTGCGTTCCAGCAGCGCGGCCAGCGGGCCGTCCGGGTCGGCCCCGGCCGCCGCCCGCAGTGCGGTGCCCAGTACCGCGAGCACCGCTCCGGTTCCGGCGTCCAGGACCGGGCCCCCGCAGGCCTCCCCGCCCCAGCGCAGCGCGTCCCGCCCGTCCGTGCCGATCGCCAGCTCGACGGCCACGCCCGCGGGCACCGGGTGGAACCGGTCCGTCGCCGGGTACGTGACCTCCGCGCCACCCAGCACCCGCGCCTGCCGCCATCCCCGCGCGGGCAGCCGTACGTACGTCCCGGGTTCGATCACCTCGCGCAGTGCCACCGGCAGCGGCCGCATCCCGAGCCCGTCGGTCCGTACGAGCGCCAGCGCGAGCCCCGGCAGGGCGGTCACGTCCGCCGCCTCGGCCAGCCAGGTCCGCCCGGCCGGTCCCGGCGCGTGCAGCACCACCCGGGTCAGCCCCTCGACGGCCTCGTGGCTGGTGACCACCGTCCCGCGGTCGTCGGCGACGAATCCGCTGCCGCGCGCCCGACCGGCGGGATCGCAGATTTTGACGAGCTCCGCCATGGCCGCACCACTCCCCGCACCGCTCCCCCGCAACGCCCCCGTGCTCACGACGGTAGGCAGGTGAAGATCAGCAGGAAAAGCACGCGAGGCGAAAGCGCCCCCTTACGCTCCCTCCATTCACTCCGAGCGCCTGCTCGGACGGGTGAATACAGGGGTCCGGGTGGATAGAGACCTACCCGAGGGGGGTCGTGGAGCGGTGAGCGGCAGACCATGTGCGCTCACCGCTCCACGTCAACACCACACCCGGTGACCGGGTGGAGGGGTCCGGACCCCTGAAGGATCCGGACCGGTGGAAGATCCGGGTCAGACGAAGACCGCGAGGGACTTCGCCTTTCCGTTCTTGTTCTCGACGAGCCCGAGCAGGTGCCCCTGCGGCCCGAAGACCGCGATCGTGCGGCCGGCCTCGTACTCCTGCGGCATGTCGATCCGCACGCCGTTGGCGAGCAGCGAGGCCCGTCGGGCGTCCAGGTCCCAGCGCGGGAAGGCCGCGGCGGCCGCCTCGCCGATGGGCATGACGGTGAGCTCCTCCTGGAGCTGGTCCAGGGTGCGCGCCTTGTCGAGCTTGTACGGGCCCACCCGCGTGCGGCGCAGCGCGGTGAGGTGCCCGCCGACGCCGAGGTCGGCGCCCAGGTCACGGGCGAGGGCCCGGATGTACGTACCGCTGGAGCAGACGACGGAGACGACGAGGTCGACGACCTTGGTGCCGTCCTCGGCCTCCGCCTCGCGCATGTCGTACACCTGGAACGACGAGATGGTCACCGGACGGGCCGGGATCTCGAAGTCCTCGCCGTCACGGGCGCGCTTGTAGGAGCGCACGCCCTTGATCTTGATGGCGCTGACCTTGGACGGGACCTGCATGATCTCGCCGGACAGCTTGGCGATGCCCGCGTCCACGGCCTCCCCGGTGACCCCGGTGGCGTCCGTGGAGGAGGTGATCTCGCCCTCGGCGTCGTCGGTCAGGGTGTTCTGGCCCAGCCGGATCGTGCCGAGGTACTCCTTCTCCGTGAGCGCGAGGTGGCCGAGGAGCTTCGTGGCCTTCTCCACGCCCAGGACCAGCACGCCGGTCGCCATCGGGTCGAGCGTGCCGGCGTGGCCGACGCGGCGGGTCTTGGCGATCCCGCGCATCTTGGCGACCACGTCGTGCGAGGTGAAGCCGGACGGCTTGTCGACGATGACAAGACCGTCCAGGGGGCCCCTCCCGGCGTGAGCCGGGGGGGTCTGACCTGCGTTGGTGCTCATTCCGCGGCTGCGTCCTCGTCGTCGTCCTCGCCCGGCTTCTTGTACGGGTCGGCCTCGCCGGCGTACTGCGCACCGGAGGAGACCTCGCGCACCTGGGCGTCGGAGGAACGCGCCTTGTCGAGGAGGTCCTCGATGGTCTTGGCGTTCTCCGGGAGGGCGTCCGCCACGAAGGTCAGGGTGGGCGTGAACTTGGTTCCCGCCGCCCGGCCGACCGCGGAACGCAGGACGCCCTTGGCGCTCTCCAGGCCCGCTGCCGCGCTGGCCCGGTCCTCGTCGTCGCCGTAGACCGTGTAGAAGACCGTGGCCTCCCGCAGGTCGCCGGTGACGCGGGTGTCCGTGATGGTCACGTGCGTACCGAGGCGGGGGTCCTTGACTCCGCGCAGCAGCTTCTCGGCCACCACCTCCCGGATGAGGTCCGCCAGCTTCTTCGCCCGCGCATTGTCGGCCACTGGTCCGTCTCCTTCTTCTGTCTTGCAGACAAGCTATAAGTCAGTCTTCATCACCGTGGAAGCGCCGTCGTACGGACAGCAGCTCCACTTCCGGACGCGCCGCGACCAGCCGCTCGCAGCGGTCCAGTACGTCCGAGAGGAACCCCGCGTCCCCGCTGACCAGAGCGACTCCGACCCGCGCCCGGCGGTGGAGGTCCTGGTCGCCCACCTCGGCCGCGCTCACGGAGAACTTCCTCTGGAGCTCGGCGACGATGGGTCGGACGACGGAGCGTTTCTCCTTCAGCGAGTGGACGTCGCCGAGGAGCAGGTCGAAGGACAGAGTCCCCACGTACATGCAGTTCCGGATATCCCGCCGGTGCGGGTTCGGTGGCCTGCCGGGCCGTCGCCCGGCAGGTTCACCCGGCGCTCGCGCGGCCGGGTCACCAGAACCGTACACGCAACGGCCGGGGCCGATCGACGGATATTCCGCCGACCGGCCCCGGTGCTACGAGCTACGACACGTGCGATGTGCTTCGCGCTTACGCGCGGGGCTTCTCGCGCATCTCGTACGTCGCGATGACGTCGTCGATCTTGATGTCGTTGAAGGAACCGAGGTTGATACCACCCTCGAAGCCCTCGCGGATCTCGGTGACGTCGTCCTTGAAGCGGCGCAGACCGGAGATGGTGAGGTTCTCGGCGACGACCTTGCCGTCGCGCAGGAGCCGCGCCTTGGTGTTGCGCTTGACCTCGCCGGACCGGATGAGAACACCGGCGATGTTGCCCAGCTTGGACGAGCGGAAGATCTCGCGGACCTCCGCCGTACCGAGCTCGACCTCTTCGTACTCCGGCTTGAGGAGACCCTTCAGGGCCGCCTCGATCTCCTCGATGGCCTGGTAGATCACCGAGTAGTAGCGGACGTCGACGCCCTCGCGGTCCGCCATCTGCGCGGCACGGCCGGCCGCACGGACGTTGTAACCGATGACGATGGCGTCGGAGCCCATCGCCAGCGAGATGTCGGACTCGGTGACCGCACCCACACCGCGGTGCAGGACCCGGATGTCGACCTCTTCACCGACGTCGAGCTGGAGCAGCGAGGACTCGAGAGCCTCGACCGCACCGGACGCGTCGCCCTTGATGATGAGGTTGAGTTCCTGGACCAGACCGGCCTTGAGCACGGAGTCGAGGTCCTCGAGGGACACACGACGGACGCGCTTGGCGAAGTTGGCGTTGCGCTCACGCGCAGCACGCTTCTCGGCGATCTGACGGGCCGTACGGTCCTCGTCGACGACGAGGAAGTTGTCGCCGGCGCCGGGGACGTTGGTGAGACCCAGGACCAGGACGGGGGTCGACGGACCCGCTTCCTCGACGTTGTTGCCCTTGTCGTCGAGCATGGCGCGCACGCGGCCGTAGGCGTCGCCCACGACCATCGTGTCGCCGACGCGGAGGGTACCGCGCTGGACGAGGACGGTGGCGACGGCACCGCGGCCGCGGTCGAGGTGGGACTCGATCGCAATACCCTGAGCGTCCTGCTCCGGGTTGGCCCGCAGGTCGAGCGAGGCGTCGGCGGTGAGGACGACGGCCTCGAGCAGGGAGTCGATGTGCAGACCCTGCTTGGCGGAGATGTCGACGAACATCGTGTCGCCGCCGTACTCCTCGGCGACCAGACCGAACTCGGTGAGCTGACCGCGCACCTTGACCGGGTCGGCACCTTCGACGTCGATCTTGTTGACCGCGACGACGATCGGGACGCCGGCGGCCTTGGCGTGGTTGAGCGCCTCGATCGTCTGCGGCATGACGCCGTCGTTGGCCGCGACCACGAGGATCGCGATGTCGGTCGACTTGGCACCACGGGCACGCATGGCGGTGAACGCCTCGTGACCCGGGGTGTCGATGAAGGTGATCTTGCGCTCTTCACCGTTGACCTCGGTACCGACCTGGTACGCACCGATGTGCTGCGTGATGCCACCGGCCTCGCCCGCAACGACGTTCGTCTTGCGGATGGCGTCGAGCAGTCGGGTCTTACCGTGGTCGACGTGACCCATGACGGTCACGACCGGCGGACGCGGCATGAGGTATTCCTCGCCGCCCTCGTCCTCGCCGAACTCGATGTCGAAGCCCTCGAGGAGCTCGCGGTCCTCTTCCTCCGGGCTGACGATCTGGACGACGTAGTTCATCTCGCCGGCCAGCATCTCGAGCGTCTCGTCGGAGACGGACTGCGTGGCAGTGACCATCTCGCCGAGGTTCATCATCACGGCGACGAGCGACGCCGGGTTGGCGTTGATCTTCTCCGCGAAGTCGGTGAGGGAGGCACCGCGCGACAGGCGAACGGTCTCGCCGCCACCGCGCGGCAGCATCACGCCGCCGACGGACGGGGCCTGCATGGCCTCGTACTCCTGGCGCCTCTGACGCTTGGACTTGCGACCACGACGGGCCGGACCACCGGGACGGCCGAAGGCGCCCTGCGTGCCACCACGGGCACCGGGACCACCGGGACGACCACCGAAGCCGGGACGACCGCCGCCACCGGCACCGGCCGGACCGCCGCCGAAGCCGCCACCACCGGGACGGGGGCCACCGAAGCCGCCACCGCCGCCGGGACGCGAGCCCGGACCGGCCGGACGACCGGCGAAGCCGCCGCCCGCGGGACGACCGGCACCGCCGGGACGACCTGCGCCACCCGCACCGGGGCCACGGCCACCAGGGCCGCCACCGGGACGCGGACCGGGACCACCGGCAGCGGGACGCTGCGGCATCATGCCCGGGTTCGGACGGTTACCACCGGGAGCACCACCGGGACGCGGGGCGCCGCCCTGCGGACGCGGCATGCCGCCCGGGGTCGGACGACCGGCACCGGCGCCCTGCGGACGCGGAGCGCCACCGGGACCACCCTGCGGGCGCGGAGCACCCTGGCCGCCACCGGCGCCGGGGGCACCGGGACGGGGCGCACCGGCCGGACGGGGCGCCTGCGGGCGCGCCATGCCGGTGGAGCCGCCGGAGGTGAAGGGGTTGTTGCCCGGACGGGGACCCGCCGGACGAGCGCCCTGGGGACGCGGGGCCGAGGAGCCGGGGCCCGCGGGCCGCTGCGCCTGGGCGCCGGGAGCGGCGCCGGCCGGACGCGGGGCGCCGGGACGGGCACCGCCCTGGCCACCCTGGCCCTGGGCCGGACGCTGCTGCGCCGGACGGGGGCCGGGAGCCGCGGCGGGACGCTCGGTGCGCGCCGGGGCGGCCGGAGCCGCCGGAGGCGCGGAGAACTCGGTCGCCACGGGCGCCGCCGGAGCGGGCTTCGGGGCGGCCGGAGCCTTCGGGCCGGGACGCGGGCCGGAGGCGGCCGGAGTCACCGGGGTGCTGGCGGCCGGAGCCTCGGCGACGACCGGCTTGGGGGCCGGCGCTCCGGGCTTCGGGGCAGCAGGACGTGCCGCAGCGGCCGGGGAGGGCGCTGCGGGCTTGGCGGGCGCGGCCTTGCGGGGCGCGCCGGGCTTTGCAGCGGACTTGCCGGCGTTGCCGCCGGGCCCCTGCAGTGCGTCAGTCAACTTGCGTACAACCGGCGCCTCGATCGTCGAGGACGCCGAACGGACGAATTCACCGAGTTCTTGGAGCTTGGCCATGACGACCTTGCTCTCCACCCCGAACTCCTTGGCGAGTTCGTATACCCGGACCTTAGCCACTTCGCTCCTTTTAGGTCCGGGTTACGCCGGACCGTCGCTACTTCATGGGCGTACTCATCGCGTACTCATCGAGTGCTCATCGCAATCTCGACCTACTTCCAACTCGCGAGGTACCTGACCGCACGGGGTATCCGTGCCGTACTACTTCTTTACGGTGTGGCCTCGGCCTCACCGGCCACGGCTTTGCGCAGGTTCTCCGTGTCGAGCGCTCCGGCGGACCGAAGGGCCCGGGGAAACGCACGACGGCGAATCGCCTGGTCGAGGCAGACCACGGCGGGGTGCACGTAAGCACCCCGGCCCGGCCGCGTACCGCGTGGATCGGGGACGCATGCGTCTCCGTCCGCCACGACGCGCAGCAGTTCGTTCTTGGCCGCTCGCTCCCGACACCCCACACAGGTGCGTTCGGGGCATGCGCGGGCTTGCGTCCGGCCAGACACGCCTAAGTCTACCTCCCCGCACCGACCTCTCTCCCGACAAGTGGCGGAGGAAAGATCGAACGGCTGTCGTGTTGTCTTGATATCCGCTGCCGGAACAGCGGACCTGCACCCTGTCTACCGTCCCGGGAAGCCCGGACGGTACCGGTTTATTCCCCGTCCCGGTCCCGGTCGGCGTCCGGGGACGCCTCGGTGTCGGGACGGATGTCGATGCGCCAGCCGGTGAGCCGCGCGGCGAGGCGGGCGTTCTGGCCCTCCTTGCCGATGGCCAGCGACAGCTGGTAGTCCGGCACGGTCACCCGCGCGGACCGGGAGTCCCAGTCGACGACCTCGACCTCGCTCACCCGGGCGGGTGACAGTGCGTTCGCGACCATCTCCGCCGGGTCGTCCGACCAGTCGACGATGTCGATCTTCTCGCCGTGCAGTTCGGCCATCACGTTGCGCACGCGGCTGCCCATCGGGCCGATGCAGGCGCCCTTCGGGTTGAGGCCCGAACGGGTGGACCGGACGGCGATCTTGGTGCGGTGACCGGCCTCACGGGCGATCGCCGAGATCTCGACGCTGCCGTCGGCGATCTCCGGGACCTCCAGCGAGAAGAGCTTCTTCACGAGGTTGGGGTGGGTGCGCGAGAGGGTCACGGACGGACCCCGGACACCCTTCGCGACGCGCACGACGTACGCCTTCAGGCGCAGCCCGTGCGTGTAGTCCTCACCGGGGACCTGCTCCTGCACCGGCAGGATGGCCTCCAGCTTGCCGATGTCGACGAGGACGTTCTTCGGGTCCTTGCCCTGCTGGACGACGCCGGTGATGACGTCGCCCTCACGGCCGGCGAACTCGCCGAAGGTCAGGTCGTCCTCGGCGTCGCGCAGACGCTGCAGGATCACCTGCTTGGCGGTCGTCGCGGCGATCCGGCCGAAGTCCGACGGGGTGTCGTCGAACTCCTTGGGCTCCTGGCCCTCTTCGAGATCCCTCGGGTCTTCCGTCGCCCACACGACCACGTGACCGTTGGTGCGGTCCAGCACGACGCGAGCGCGGCGGAAGCTCCCCTCGGTCCGGTGGTACGCGATGAGGAGGGCCGACTCGATCGCCTCGACGAGCAGGTCGAAGGAGATCTCCTTCTCCCGGACCAGACCCCGCAGGGCACTCATGTCGATGTCCACGGCTACGCCTCCTCTTCCTTCTTGTCCTTGCGGTTGAACTCGATCTCGACACGCGCCTTGGCGATGTCGGTGAATGCGATGCGGCGGGCGGTCGCCTTGCGGCCCTTCACGCCCGGGACTTCGAGGTCCAGGCCCTCGTCGTCGGCTTCGAGAATGCGGGCGATCAGTTCCCCGCCCTCTGCCAGCTGGAACTTCACGAGACGGCCGATCGCCCGTACGTAGTGACGGTGCTCGGTCAGCGGGCGGTCGGCGCCCGGCGAGCTCACTTCGAGGACGTACTCGTCCTCACCCATCACATCGGTTTCGTCGAGCTTGTCGGAGACCTCGCGACTCAGCTCGGCACACGCGTCCAGCTCCACGCCCTCGTCGGAGTCCACGATGATCCGCAGCATCCGGCGCTTGCCCGCCCGGGACATCTCGATCTCCTCGAGGTCCAGGCCCTTGGCGGCGACGAGCGGCTCCAGCAGTCCGCGCAGCCTGTCGCTCTGGGTGGTGCTCATCCGGGTGACTCCTCGGCCGCGTGTGCTGTTGTGATTTCCGTCGTGTGTCAGGTCAAAGGGTATCCGGTGTCAGGGGGTGTTGCCGTCCGCCCTGTGGACAGGGCCCCGGGTACCGTGATCACACCCTGCCCCGCCATCACCCGGAGGACGTCGCCGTGCCCTGGACTCTGCCTTCGAGACCCTCGCGCAGGACCGTGCTCGCCGGTGCGGCCGGCGCCGTGCTGCTGACCGGGTGCTCCGACGACCGCCCCACCGACGCCGACGTCACGATTCCACTCGAACGGCGGATGCGGGAGGCAGCCTTCCGTGACAGTACGCGACTGCTGGAACGTTACGACGCCACCTCGGCGGCCCACCCGGCCCTGGCCGGGCGGCTCGCGCCCCTGCGTGCCGCCGTCGCCGCGCACGCCGCGGCCCTCTCGCTCACCCCTTCGGCCTCGCCGTCCCCCGCCCCGTCCCGGTCCGGCGGTACGGGTGCCGCCGCGCCCTCGGCGAGCGGTGAGCCGGTGCCGCCGAAGCCCGCCGAGGCCCTGACCGAGCTCGCGGACGCCGAGCGCAGCCTGTCCGAGTCCCGGACCATCGACCTGGCCGGGGCCCCCGGGGAGCTGGCCCGGCTGCTGGCCTCGGTGGCCGCCTGCGGCGCCGTACACGCGTACCTGCTGACCTCGACCCCCGGAGCCACGTCGTGAAGCCCGAACCCTCCCCCGCCGGCCGGGCCCTGGAGGCGGCCCAGGCCGCACTCGCCGCCGAGCACGCGGCCGCCTACGGCTACGGGGTGATCGGCGCCCGGTCCTCCGGCGCCCGCGCGACGCAGGCCCGGGAATCCTACGGCGGCCACCTCGCGCGGCGTGACGCGCTCGCCCGGACGGTACGGCAGCTGGGCGGCTCGCCGCGGCCCGCGGAGGCCGCGTACGCCCTGCCGTTCCAGGTCCGCAGCCCGGCCGACGCCGAGCGGCTGGCCGCCGAGATCGAGGACCGGGTGGCCGGCGCGTACTCCGATCTGGTGCGCGCGGCGGCGGGCCCGCTGCGCCGCGAGGCGGCCGACGCGCTGAGCGCGGCGGCAGTGCGCGCGGCACGCTGGCGCGGTGTCGGCGTAGCCTTCCCTGGGCTCTCGGAACGCGCTGACGAGGCGCAACGGGCCCAGCACAGCTGAAAGGGACCACGCACGCATGGCTTTCGAACCGCCGCAGCGGCTTGTACGGGCGCTCGGCGAGATGCCGGAAACGGCGCAGGACACGGACTGGCTGGGGCAGTTGCCCCGACTCACCGAGGCCGCGCTGTCCCGGCGCGGGGTTGAGGCCCGGCGGGTGCAGGCCCCGGGCGGCCGCAGCAGCCTGGTGGTCCTCGTGGCGTACGCCGACGGGACGCCGGCCGCACTGAAGCTGGCGCCCCCGCACGCCCGGCCCGACCGGGAGTTGGCCGCGCTGGCCCACTGGGGCGGCTTCGGGGCCGTACGGGTCCTCGACACCCGGCATCACGAGGACGACGGGGCGCTGCTGCTGGAGCGGCTGCACCCGGAGGTGTCGCTGCGGTCGCTGCCGGAGGCGAAGGCCCTGCTGGAGGCCAGCGGCACGCTGCGCAGGCTGTGGGTGGCGCCGCCGGCCGGGCACGGGTGGGAGACGGTGGCGCAGCGCACGGAGCAGCAGTCGGCGGCCCTGCGGGACGCCCCGGCCGAGACCCGGGCCCTGGCCGACACGGCGCTGGCGATGCGCGGGGAAATGGTGGCGGCCCCTCCGGAGGAACTGCTGCTGCACGGGAACTTCCGGCAGGGCAAGGTGCTGGCGGGCGAGCGGGCTCCGTGGCTGACGGTGGGACCCGATCCGCTGGTCGGCGAGCGGGCGTACGACCTGGCGCGGCTGGTCCGGGACCGGCTGGAGGACCAGGTGGCCTCCTCGGCGGGGGCGGCGGGCGCCCGGCGCCGGGTGAACAAGCTGGCCGACGCGCTGGAGGTGGACCGGGAGCGGCTGCGGGGCTGGACCCTGTTCCGGGCGGTGGAGTCGGGCAACCGCGCGCTGGCCGCCGGGCGGCGCCGGGACGCGGAGCTGCTGCTGGAGTTCGCGACCTGGCTGTAGGGCATACCGTAGGTAGGAAGGTATGTCCGGCAGGGGGCCGTCATGGTCGAAGAACTGCTGACAGCGGTGATCGCCGCGGGTGTGGGCGTCGTGGTCTACATGGGCGCCGCGGCCCGGGTGGTGAAACAGTACGAGCGGGGCCTGGTCTTTCGCTTCGGCAGGCTGCGGGAGGAGATCCGCAACCCCGGATTCACGGTGATCGTTCCCGTGGTCGAACGGCTCCACAAGGTGAACATGCAGATCGTGACGCTGCCGGTGCCCGCGCAGGAGGGCATCACCCGGGACAACGTCACGGTGCGGGTGGACGCGGTCGTGTACTTCAAGGTCGTCGACCCGGCGAACGCGATCGTGGCGGTGGAGGACTACCGCTTCGCCGTCTCGCAG
This sequence comes from Streptomyces sp. NPDC048257, assembly GCF_043201855.1. Classification (NCBI taxonomy): domain Bacteria; kingdom Bacillati; phylum Actinomycetota; class Actinomycetes; order Kitasatosporales; family Streptomycetaceae; genus Streptomyces; species Streptomyces sp. NPDC048257. Next base: position 137,757 of record NZ_JBICZI010000012.1, on the reverse strand, counting down.
ATGGCGCAGACCTCGCTCAGGTCGATCATCGGAAAGTCCGACCTGGACGATCTGCTGTCCAACCGGGAGATGCTCAACCAGGGCCTGGAGCTGATGATCGACAGCCCGGCGGTGGGCTGGGGCGTGCAGATCGACCGGGTCGAGATCAAGGACGTCTCGCTGCCGGAGACGATGAAGCGGTCGATGGCACGGCAGGCGGAGGCGGACCGTGAGCGGCGGGCGCGGGTGATCAACGCGGACGCGGAGCTGCAGGCCTCGCACAAGCTCGCCGAGGCGGCGGAGGTCATGTCGGAACAGCCGGCGGCGTTGCAGCTGAGGCTGCTGCACACGATCGTGGCGGTCGCCGCCGAGAAGAACTCCACGCTGGTGCTGCCGTTCCCGGTGGAGCTGCTGCGCTTCCTCGAGCGCTCGGCCCCTCCGCCGGCGGCGGCGCCCGTGCGGGAGAAAACGGCCCCGGCCGGCCCGGCTTCCGAAGGCCCCGGGCCGGCCGAGGTCACGGACGCGGATGCGGACGCTGACGCTGACGCTGGTGCGCTCGACGGAGCTCCGGTTCCGGACGCGCTCGGCGGGCCGGTGGACGGGCTGATGCTGGACGCGCCCCCGCCGGAGGAGGAGCGGGAGGGGCTGCGCGAGTAGCGGCTGCGCGGAGCCTTCTCCCCGCCCCTTCTCCGTTTCCCGGGCGCTGCCCGGACCCGCGCCTCGCCGGCGAGGCTGAAATTGCGCTCCGCGCAATCCGGTCGGCCGGCTCCGCGCCAGTCCGGCCGGACACATCCAGCCTCGCCGGCGATTGAGGCGCGGGGTCGGGGCGGAGCCCCGGGAGCCCGGCCGCGGCCGGCGTTACGACGTCAGGCGGGCCAGGGCCTCGGCCAGGGGGAGTTCCTCGCGGGTGCCGGACGCACGGTCCTGGAGTTCGACCACCGCGTCGGCGGAGCGGCGGCCCGCGACCAGGATCCAGGGCACGCCGATGAGTTCCGCGTCCGTGAGCTTCACGCCGGGCGACAGCCCGGGGCGGTCGTCCAGCAGGACCCGCAGGCCCGCCGCGGCCAGCGCCGTCGCCGCCTCCTCCGCCAGCGCGAGCGGCACCGCCTTGCCCGCCGCCACCACGTGGACGTCGGCCGGGGCCACCGCCGCCGGCCAGCACAGGCCGCGCTCGTCCGCCGTCTGCTCGGCCAGCGCCGCCACCGCGCGGGAGACGCCGATGCCGTACGAGCCCATCGTGACCCGCACCGGCTTGCCCTCGCGGCCCAGGACGTCCAGCCCGAAGGCGTCCGCGTACTTGCGGCCCAGCTGGAAGATGTGCCCGATCTCGATCGCCCGGTCGAGCTTGAGCCCCGCCCCGCAGGACGGGCAGGGGTCGCCCGGCTCCACGACCACCACGTCGAGGTACCGGTCCACCTCGAAGTCGCGCCCGCAGACCACGTTACGGGCGTGCGTGTCCGCCCGGTTGGCGCCCGTCACCCACGAAGTGCCGGGCGCGACACGGGGGTCGGCCAGGTAGCGGACCTTCTCCAGGCCCTGCGGGCCCACGTAGCCGCGTACCAGGTCCGGGCGGCCCGTGAAGTCCTCGGCCGTCACCAACTCCACGACGGCCGGGGCCAGGTGCTCGCCGAGCTTGCCGAGGTCCACCTCGCGGTCCCCCGGCACGCCCACGGCCACGATCTCGCCGTCGACCTTGACCAGGAGGTTCTTCAGCGTCGCCGAGGCGGGTACCCCCAGGTGCGCGGCCAGGGTCTCGATCGTCGGGGTGTCCGGGGTGTCCACCTCCTCCAGCGCGAGGTGCTCGGCCGGCACCGGAGCGAGGGCGAAGGTCACGGCCTCCGTGTTCGCCGCGTAGTCGCACGACGGGCAGTCCACGAAGGTGTCCTCGCCCGCCCCGGCCGGGGCCAGGAACTCCTCGGACGCCGAGCCGCCCATCGCGCCCGACACCGCGGACACGATCCGGTGGTCCAGGCCGAGCCGCTCGAAGATGCGCACGTACGCCTCGCGGTGGAGCCGGTAGGACTCCGCCAGCCCCTCGTCGGAGACGTCGAAGGAGTACGAGTCCTTCATCTGGAACTCGCGCCCGCGCAGCACGCCGGAGCGGGGCCGTGCCTCGTCGCGGTACTTGGTCTGGATCTGGTACAGCATGACCGGCAGGTCCTTGTACGAGGTGCACTGGTCCTTCACCAGCAGGGTGAAGATCTCCTCGTGCGTGGGGCCGAGCAGGTAGTCCGCGCCCTTGCGGTCCTTGAGCCGGAACAGCAGGTCCCCGTACTCCGACCAGCGGCCGCTTACCTCGTACGGCTCCTTCGGCAGCAGGGCCGGCAGCAGCACCTCCTGGGCCCCGATGGCGTCCATCTCCTCGCGGACGATGCGCGAGACGTTGTCCAGGACCCGCTTGCCGAGCGGCAGCCACGTCCACACCCCGGCCGAGCTGCGGCGGACGTAGCCGGCGCGGACCAGGAGCCGGTGGCTGAGGGTTTCGGCGTCGGCCGGGTCCTCGCGGAGGGTCTTGGCCATGAGGCGGGACATGCGCTGCACGTGTTGCGTAGACATGCCGGGAGGTTACCGGGGCCGTCGCCGCCCGTGGTAACCGTTTCAGGGCCTGGTCAGCGGCAGGGCGGCGCCCATGACGGCGTACGGGAGGCTCGCGCTCGGGAAGTGGACCTGGCGGGCGAGGTCGGTGTAGCCGAGGGCCCGGTAGAGGCCGCGGGCGGGGCTCTCGGTGTCGATGGCGGAGAGGATCGAGCACGGCTCGTCGGCGTCGTCGGTGATGCCGGTGATGAGCGCGCGGCCGATGCCGTGGCCCTGGAAGCCGGGGTGGACGTGCAGCTCGGTGATCACGAAGGAGCCGTCGAGCCAGTGCTCGTGTCCGCCGGCCCGCAGGTACGGCTCGACGATGGTGGACCACCAGTGGCTGCGGTCGTTCGGCATCCCGTACACGAATCCGCTGAGCGCCCCGTCCTCGGCGAACGCTCCGAGGGCGCGGGCGCCTGGGCAGGTCATGTGGCGCTGCACGATGTAGCGCCGGATGCCGACCTCCTCCTCGCTGAGGCCGAAGGCGACGGCCTGCACGCGCAGGGCCTCGTCCACGCGGGCGGCGAGGTCGAGGGGACCGATTCGGACTCCGGAAGGCAGCGACATGCGGCGACCTTACTTCGCGGTACCGGGGCGCCGGAATGCCATGGCCGGGGTCGGTGGCCCGCCTTGTGGATCAGCCCCGGCCGGGCCGGGCAGAGCGGGCGGTCAGAACAGCACGCTCATGAACGCGCCGACCTCACGGAAGCCCACGCGCCGGTACGCCGCCCGCGCGGCGGTGTTGAAATCGTTCACGTAGAGGCTGACCACGGGGGCCACGTCCCGCAGCGCGTACGCGACGACGGCGGCCATCCCGGTCTCCGAGTGGCCGAGGCCGCGGAACTCGGGGTCCACCCACACGCCCTGGATCTGGCAGGCGCGGGTGGTGGCGGCGCCGATCTCGGCCTTGAAGACGACCTTGCCGTCCGCGACGTGGCCGAAGGACCGGCCGCCGGCGACGAGTTCGGCGACGCGGGCCTGGTAGAGCAGTCCGCCATCACCGGCCATCGGCGAGATGCCGACCTCCTCGGTGAACATGGCCACGCAGGCGGGCATGATCAGGTCCATCTCGTCCTTGCGGATCCTGCGGACCTGCGGGTCGGCCTCGACCGTGGTGGACGGGCGCTCGATGACCATGAGCGGCTGGTGGGCGCGGACGTCGCGGGCGGGGCCCCAGCTGGGCTCCAGGAGCTGCCACAGCAGCCGGGTGGCCTCGGCGGGGCCGACGATGGAGGAGCAGCGGCGTCCGGTGCGGCGGGCACGGTCGGCGAAGGCGCGGACGGCGTCGGGTCCTGCGCAGACGGGGACCAGGTTGGCGCCGGCGTAGCAGAGGGACCGGAGCTCGCCGTCGGCGTACCAGCCCCACATCTCGCCGCCCAGGCGCCAAGGGTCGAGTCCGGCGACCTGGACCCGGGAGGTGACGAAAGCGTTCTCGACCGGCTCGCGTCCGAGGATTTCGAGCGCGGCGTCGAGATCACTGGGTTCAAGGACCCGGGTGGTGGTCTGCGTCAACACTGGGGCCTCACCATGCAAGTCTGCTGATCTCCGCACTGTACCCGGCGGCACCCGGGGATGCCTCGTCCGAGGTAGCGAAACAGCCCCGGACCGCCCCCGAGCTGCGGGAACGGTGCCGGGGCCGGGTGCGGGGCCGGCTGGGGGCGAGCTCGCCCCCGAAGAGATGTCAGACGCCGATGGCGACGGTCGGCTCGCCGCTCATGACGCCGTCCTTCTCCATCTGCTCGGCGATCTTCATCGCCTCTTCGATGAGGGTCTCCACGATCTTCGACTCGGGGACGGTCTTGATGACCTCGCCCTTCACGAAGATCTGGCCCTTGCCGTTGCCGGAGGCGACGCCGAGGTCGGCCTCGCGGGCCTCGCCCGGGCCGTTGACGACGCAGCCCATGACCGCGACGCGCAGCGGGACCTCCATGCCCTCCAGGCCCGCCGTGACCTCCTCGGCCAGCTTGTAGACGTCGACCTGGGCGCGGCCGCAGGAGGGGCAGGAGACGATCTCCAGGCGGCGGGGCTTGAGGTTCAGCGACTCCAGGATCTGGTTGCCGACCTTGACCTCCTCGACCGGCGGCGCGGACAGGGAGACGCGGATGGTGTCGCCGATGCCCTCGGACAGCAGCGCGCCGAAGGCCACGGCGGACTTGATGGTGCCCTGGAAGGCGGGGCCGGCCTCGGTGACGCCGAGGTGCAGCGGGTAGTCGCAGGCTGCGGCGAGCTGGCGGTAGGCGTTGACCATGACGACGGGGTCGTTGTGCTTGACCGAGATCTTGATGTCGCCGAAGCCGTGCTCCTCGAAGAGGGAGGCCTCCCACAGCGCGGACTCGACCAGCGCCTCGGGGGTGGCCTTGCCGTACTTCTTCAGCAGGCGCGCGTCGAGGGAGCCGGCGTTGACGCCGATGCGGATCGGGGTGCCGGTGTCCTTGGCGGCCCGCGCGATCTCCTTGACCTTGTCGTCGAACTGCTTGATGTTGCCGGGGTTCACGCGGACGGCGGCGCAGCCGGCGTCGATCGCGGCGAACACGTACTTCGGCTGGAAGTGGATGTCGGCGATGACCGGGATCTGCGACTTCTTCGCGATGACGGCCAGTGCGTCGGCGTCGTCCTGGGTCGGGCAGGCGACGCGGACGATGTTGCAGCCGGCGGCGGTCAGCTCGGCGATCTGCTGGAGCGTGGCGCCGATGTCGGAGGTCCGGGTGGTGGTCATCGACTGCACGGAGATCTGTGCGTCGCCACCGACGGCCACGGAGCCGACCTGGATCTTGCGGCTGACCCTGCGGTCGGCAAGCTTCGTCGGCACGGACGGCATTCCGAGAGAGATGGCAGTCATCTGCTGTGCAACCCCAAGGTGTGGATCAAGGTCCCGAGATCGGCGGGCTCCAGGCTTCGAGATTACGCCAACCAAGGAGCGGCCCGTGCATCCGCGGGGGTGCGCCACCCGAACGTAGGGAGCCGGGCACGATCCGTGCCCGGCTCCCGTACGGCTGGGGTAGACCCCCGTACATCAGGTGATCTTGATCGGGTTCACCACGTCGGCCACCATCACCAGCAGGGTGAAGCAGATGAACAGGCCCGCGACCACGTACGCGACGGGCATCAGCTTCGCCACGTCGAACGGGCCGGGGTCGGGACGCCGGAAGACGCGCGCCACGGTGCGCCGGACCGATTCCCACAGGGCGCCGGCGATGTGCCCGCCGTCGAGCGGGAGCAGCGGCAGCATGTTGAACAGGAACAGCGAGAGGTTGAAGCCGGCCAGCAGGTTGAGGAAGAAGACCAGCTGGTGCTGGGCGGGGATGTCGAGGGTGAAGATCTCACCGCTGACCCGTGCCGCGCCGACGACGCCCATCGGGCTGTCCTGCTTGCGCTCGGCCCCGTTGAAGGCCGCGTTCCACAGGTCCGGGACCTTGGACGGGAGCTCGACCAGCGACTGCACGCCGGCCTGCATCATCTCGCCCATCCGGTCGACGGACTGGCCGAAGGACTGCGGGACGTATCCGGAGGCGGGGGCGAAGCCGAGGAAGCCCGCGGTGACGTATTCGTCCTTGACGTACCGGCCGCTGCCGTCCGTCTTGGCGACCTTGTTCTCGATCAGGGTGGCCGTGAGGTCCACGCGCTGACCCGCCCGCTCCACCGTGATCGTGGCGGGGCCGACGGTGGCGCGGATGTCCTTCTGCAGGGCGGACCAGTCGCCGACCGTGCGTCCGTCGAAGGCGACGATCTTGTCGCCCGCCTTCAGGCCCGCCGCCTTGGCGGGGGCGGCCGGGTCGCCGGGGGCGCACTTGTCGCGCTTCTCGCTCTGCTGGATGACGCAGTCCGAGACGGTGGCGACCGAGGTGGTCTGGGTGTTGAGCCCGAAGGTCATCAGCGTGGTGAGGAAGATCGCCACGGCCAGGATCAGGTTCATGAACGGTCCGGCGAACATCACGATCACGCGCTTCCACGGCTTGCGCGTGTAGAAGAGCCTGCTCTCGTCGCCGGGCTGGAGCTCCTCGTACGCGGCCGAGCGCGCGTCCTCGATCATCGACCGGAACGGCGAGGTGGAGCGGGCGGTGACCTTGCCGTCCTCGCCGGGCGGGAACATCCCGATCATGCGGATGTAGCCGCCCATGGGGATGGCCTTGATCCCGTACTCGGTCTCGCCCTTCCTCCGCGACCAGACGGTCGGCCCGAAGCCCACCATGTACTGCGGCACGCGGATGCCGAAGAGCTTGGCCGTGGAGAGGTGCCCCAGCTCGTGCCAGGCGATGGAGACCAGCAGGCCGACCGCGAAGACCACGACCCCGAGCACCGTCATCAGTAGTGTCATGCGCGCGCCTCCGCGGCGGCCCGCGCCGCCATCTCCCGCGCCCGGGCCCTGGCCCAGGCCTCCGCTTCTAGGACGTCCTGGACCGTCAGGGAGGTTCCCGACTCAGGTGTCCCGTGCTCATCGACCACGGCAGAGACCGTATCCATGATTGCTGTGAACGGCAGCCGACCTGCCAGGAATGCCTCGACGCACTCCTCGTTGGCCGCGTTGAACACGGCCGGGGCGGTGCCGCCGAGGGTGCCCACGTGCCGGGCCAGACCCACCGACGGGAAGGCCTCCGTGTCCAGCGGGAAGAACTCCCAGGTGGAGGCCTTGGTCCAGTCGAAGGCGGGGGCCGCGTCCGGGATCCGCTCGGGCCAGCCGAGGCCGATCGCGATGGGGCCGCGCATGTCCGGCGGGGTGGCCTGGGCGATCGTGGAGCCGTCCGTGAACTCCACCATCGAGTGCACGTAGGACTGCGGGTGGACCACGACCTCGATGCGGTCGAAGGGGATGTCGTAGAGCAGGTGCGCCTCGATGACCTCGAGCCCCTTGTTGACCAGGGTCGAGGAGTTGACGGTGATCACCGGGCCCATGGCCCAGGTGGGGTGCGCGAGGGCGTCCTGCACGGTCACGTGTCCCAGCTCGGCGCGGGTGCGGCCGCGGAAGGGGCCGCCGGAGGCGGTGACCACGAGCTTGCGGACGTCGGCGCGGGTGCCGGCGGCGAGCGCCTGGAAGAGGGCGGCGTGCTCGGAGTCCACCGGGATGATCTGGCCGGGCTTCGCCAGGGCCTTGACCAGCGGGCCGCCGACGATCAGCGACTCCTTGTTGGCCAGGGCCAGGGTCCGGCCCGCCCGCAGTGCGGCGAGGGTCGGCGCGAGGCCGATGGAACCGGTGATGCCGTTGAGGACGGTGTGGCACTCGGAGGCGGCGAGTTCGGCCGCGGCGTCCGGACCGGCCAGGATCTCGGGCAGCTGCTCGGAGGAACCGTACCGGGCGCTCAGCGCCTCTTTCAGGGCCGGTACGGCGTCCTCGCGGGCGACGGCCACCGTCTTGACCTGCAGCTTCCGGGCCTGCTCGGCCAGCAGCTCCACCCGTCCGCCGGCGGCGGACAGCGCGGTGACCCGGAACCGGTCCGGGTGGCGCAGGGCGAGGTCGATGGCCTGGGTCCCGATGGACCCGGTGGACCCGAGGATGACGATGTCCCGGAGGCCGGCCGCGGGGTCGAAGAGGAGGTGCGGATCGGCGAGGGGGGCTGGGCGGTCGCTCATGCCCCCCATTGTTGCCGGAAGTCAGGAGCGGCCGGACACGGAGCCCCCTTCCGTGACCCGCAGAAGCAGGTGCGGGAGCGTTCCGGCGAATTCCGGGAGCGTGCGCGCGGCGCGCCACCAGGCCTCCGGGTCCTCCCCGAGGGCCGCGGTGAACAGCCGGTCCGCCTCGGCGCGGGCGGCCAGGACGGCGCCCGGACGGTCGTGCCGGTCGGGGTGGTCCACGTCGCCGAGCCAGTGGTCCTCGTCGAGGGCCCAGCAGGCCGGCAGCTTGTGCCGGACCACGTCGATGCCGGTGAGCAGGCCGCGGTCCAGGCAGTCGCGCACCCAGCGGATGTCCTCCTCGACGCTGTCCATCGGCACGGCGAGGCTGGCGAGGGCCAGCTCGCGCTCCACCTCCCCGGTCGGCTCGGCGGCCGTCGGGGCGAGGTGGCGTACCGCCCGCGTCAGCTCGGGACCGGGTCCGGCCGCCCCGGCGGCGGGCTCGGGCATCCTTCCGTCGGCCACGGCCGCCACCAGCTCGGGCAGCGGGCCCGGATGACCGGGCGCGTGCCGCAGCAGCTCGGCCCACAGGCGGGGATCGTCCCCCAGCGGACGCAGGGCCCGTTGTACGGCCGTCTGCATGCCCGCCTGCTCGGGCAGGGTCCAGCGCAGGGACTCCCGCACGGGGAGATGGCCGAGGAGCAGGGTGTGGTGGGCGGGGGTGACGTGGGTGACGAGTTCCTCGTGGGTGACCCGTCCCATCCGGACGGCCCGGACGGCGGGCCGGTGCCAGGAACGCCCGCTCGCGGGCGCCGCCCCGGTGCCCAGCAGGGCGTGGACGCTCGCCGGGGGCAGGTCCGCGACGAGCAGCAGGGCCTCGACGGAGCCGGCGGGCAGCGGCCGGCGGGTGTGCTCGGCGCGCAGCAGCTCCGGGTCCGCCTCGTACGGCAGCGCCAGGATGTCCAGCGGGACCCGCGGCCCGCGCCGTCCGTGCCGGCGCAGCAGGCCGATCAGCTCCGGGGCGGTGAGCGGCCCGTCGTCGGGGTCCCGGCCGAGCTCGGCGCGGAGCACGGGCAGGAGTTCGGGGGGTGTCCGGCGGCGGGCGTACCGCGCGGGGCCGGGCAGGCCGGGCAGCGGCCGTCCGACGACGCGGGGGTTGCGGGCGATGTAGTGCCGGTCCGCATCGTCGCCGTGGCGCAGCAGCAGGGTGACGGCCGCGGCCGGCAGCCACTCGTCCCGGCACAGGTATTTGCGGGTGGGCTGGTCCAGCCTGCCGGTGATGTCGGTGACGACGTGGTCCGGTGCGTGGCGCAGCAGGTGCGCCACGCACCAGGCCAGCCGTCGGCTGGTGCGGTCTTCCTCGGCCGTCGGCATCGTTCTCGTCCGCCTCGCGCTGTGCTCGTACGGGTACGGGTACTCGTACTCATCCTCGTACGTCTGTCCGACGTGCGGCGATGATCGCAGGTCAGCGCAGGGGGCGGTGCACGTTTTTCTGTGTTGACGGTCCGGGGGTGGCGTCCGCGATCCAGGGACCCTCACCGGAGGGGTCGAGGACGCCCTCCTCCAGCCAGGTGTAGGTGCCGGACAGGACGCCGGCGACCACCTTGCGGTCGAGGTCGTCGGTGTTGGACCAGAGCCGGCCGAAGAGCTCCTCGACGCGGAGCCGGGACTGTTCGCAGAAGGCGTCGGCCAGCTGGTACGCCTCGCGGCCGTGCTCGCCGGCGGCGCGCAGGTGCTCGGCGCGGACGCAGGCCGCGCTCATGGCGAAGAGCTCGGCGCCGATGTCGACGATCCGGCCGAGGAAGCCCTGTTTGGTCTCCATCCGGCCCTGCCAGCGGGACATGGCGTAGAAGGTGGAGCGGGCGAGTTTGCGGGCGCTGCGCTCCACGTAGCGCAGGTGGGTGGCGAGGTCGGGGTGGCCGGCGGGGTGGAAGGCCCGGTAGGTGCCGGGGACCTGGCCGGGGCCGGTGGCGAGTTTGGGCAGCCAGCGGGCGTAGAAGCCGGCGGCCCGGGCTCCGGCCTTGGCCTTGTCGCCGAGCGCCTTGTCCGGGTCGATGAGGTCGCCCGCGACCGAGAGGTGGGCGTCGACGGCTTCGCGGGCGATCAGCAGGTGCATGATCTCGGTGGAGCCCTCGAAGATCCGGTTGATCCGCAGGTCGCGGAGCATCTGCTCGGCGGGGACGGCGCGTTCGCCGCGGGCGGCGAGGGACTCGGCGGTCTCGAAGCCGCGGCCGCCGCGGATCTGGACCAGTTCGTCGGCCATCAGGCAGGCCATTTCGGAGCCGTAGAGCTTGGCGAGGGCGGCCTCGATGCGGATGTCGTTGCGGTCCTCGTCGGCCATCTGGGAGGCGAGGTCGACGACCGCTTCGAGGGCGAAGGTGGTGGCGGCGATGAAGGAGATCTTCGCGCCGACCGCCTCGTGCCCCGCGACCGGCCGGCCCCACTGCTCGCGTACGCCGGACCACTCGCGAGCGATCTTCAGGCACCACTTGCCGGCGCCGACGCACATGGCCGGCAGGGACAGCCGGCCGGTGTTGAGCGTGGTCAGGGCGATCTTGAGGCCGGAGCCCTCGGCGCCGATGCGCTGGGCGGCGGGGACCCGTACCCGGTGGAAGCGGGTCACCCCGTTCTCCAGGCCGCGCAGGCCCATGAAGGCGTTGCGGTGCTCGACGGTGATCCCCGGCGAGTCCGCCTCCACGACGAAGGCGGTGATCCCGCCGCGGTGGTTCTCGGACTTCGGGACGCGGGCCATCACGACGAGCAGGTCCGCGACGACCCCGTTGGTCGTCCACAGCTTCACGCCGTCGAGCACGTACGCGTCGTCCCCGTCCGGGACGGCGGTGGTCGCCAGGCGCGCCGGGTCGGACCCCACGTCGGGTTCGGTGAGCAGGAAGGCGCTGATGGCGGTGGTGGCGCAGCGGGGCAGGTAGGCGTCCTTCTGCTCCTGGGTGCCGAACATCTTCAGCGGCTGGGGTACGCCGATCGACTGGTGGGCGGAGAGCAGGGCCCCGATGGCCGGGCTCACCGAGCCGACGAGGGCGAGCGCCTTGTTGTAGTAGACCTGGGTGAGACCGAGGCCGCCGTACTTGGGGTCGATCTTCATGCCGAGGGCGCCGAGCTCCTTGAGCCCGCGCACGGTCTCGTCGGGGATCTTCGCCTCGCGCTCGATGCGGGCCCCGTCGATGTGGGTCTCGCAGAACTCCCGGAGCCGGGCCAGGAAGGCCTCGCCGCGCCGGACGTCCTCGTCGGCCGGGAGCGGGTGGGGGTGGATCAGGTCGAGCCGGAAGCGCCCGAGGAAGAGTTCCTTGGCGAAACTGGGTTTGCGCCAGTCCTGTTCCCGGGCCGCCTCTGCGACCTGCCGTGCCTCGCGCTCGGTCACCTTGGGCTGTGTTGCGGACATGAGGGGACTCACCTCGCCGCCGGAGTCGGGGGTCCACCGGCGTTACCGACCGGTGCTACCTGTGAGTCGTACCCCGTCCGGCTCCACCGGAAAAGCCGGGCCGGTCCAGTCGGGGGAATCGGCAGCCGGGGGCCGGGGAACGGGGCGGCCGGCGGCATCCTCCGGGATGCCGCCGGCCGCGTGGTCCGCCGCCTCAGATCCGCTGCACGGCATCAGATGGCGTTCCGCCCCCCGATCAGGACCGCCCGAGCATCCAGTCACGCCAATCCGACGAGTCCTCCACCTGACGCGCGACCGGGCCACCGCGCTCCCCCGTCGGCCGATGACCTCGGGAGTCGGGCGGGGCACGGAAAAAGGCGGGGCACGGAAAAAGGGGACGGCCGGAGCCCCCGCACAGTGGGCTCCGGCCGTCGGCTTGTGGGCCGTACGAGATCAGATGTCGAGGCCGGTCAGGACCAGGACTCGCTCGTACGTGTAGTCGTCCATCGCGTAGCGGACGCCCTCGCGGCCCACACCGGACTGCTTGACGCCGCCGTACGGCATCTGGTCGGCGCGGTAGGACGGCGCGTCGCCGATGATCACACCGCCGACTTCGAGCTCGCGGTGGGCCCGGAACGCGGTCTGCACGTTGCGGGTGAAGACGCCGGTCTGCAGACCGAACTTCGAGTCGTTGACGGCGGCGAAGGCCTCGTCGGTGTTCTCGACCTTCTTCAGCGTGAGGACCGGGCCGAAGACCTCCTCGGTGGCGAGCTTGACGCCGTCCGGGACGTGGGCCAGGACGGTCGGCTCGTACGAGGCGCCCGCGCGCTTGCCACCGGTGAGCAGCTTGGCTCCGCCGGCCACGGCCTCGTCGACCCAGGACTCGACACGCTGGGCGGCGGCCTCGGAGACGAGGGGGCCGACGTCGGTGGCGGAGTCGGACGGGTCGCCGGTGACCTGGGCCTGGACCTTCTCGACGACCTTCTCGACGAGGCGGTCGTAGACGGAGGCGTCGGCGATCACGCGCTGCACGGAGATGCAGGACTGGCCGGCCTGGTAGTTCGAGAAGGTCGCGATACGGGTCGCGGCCCAGTCGAGGTCGGCCTCGGAGGACCAGTCGTCCAGGACGACGGCCGCGGCGTTGCCGCCGAGCTCCAGGGTGCAGTGCTTGTGGGGCACCGACTGCTGGATCGCGTAGCCGACGGTGTCCGAGCCGGTGAAGGAGATCACGGGCAGACGCTCGTCCTTGACCAGGGCGGGCATCTTGTCGTTGGCGACCGGCAGGACCGACCAGGAACCGGCCGGGAGGTCGGTCTCGGCGAGCAGCTCACCCAGGATCAGCCCGGAGAGGGGCGTGGCCGGGGCGGGCTTGAGGATGATCGGCGCGCCGACGGCGATGGCCGGGGCCACCTTGTGGGCGCACAGGTTCAGCGGGAAGTTGAACGGCGCGATACCGAGGACCGGACCCTTGACGAAGCGGCGGGTCAGCGCGAGCCGGCCGACACCACCGGCGTCGGTGTCCAGGCGCTGGGCCTCACCGCCGTTGAAGCGGCGGGCCTCTTCGGCGGCGAAACGGAACACGGACACCGCACGGCCGACCTCACCGCGGGCCCACTTGACGGGCTTGCCGTTCTCCGCGGAGATCAGCTGGGCGATCTCCTCGGTGCGCTCGGCGAGCCGCTTGGACACGTGGTCCAGGGCCGCGGCCCGTACGTGGGCGGGCGTCGCGGAGAACTCCGCCGTCACGGCGTACGCCGCGGCCACGGCCTCTTCGACCTGCTCGTCGGTGGGCACGCTGACCGTGCCGACCACTCGGCCGTCCCACGGGGAGTGGACGTCGAAGCTGTCCTCGCCGGTGGCCTGGCGGCCGGCGAGCCAGAAGGCGTGGGTGGAAGTCATGCGAATCCCGGCCCTTCGGATGTGTGCGGGGGTACCGCCCAGCGGTGGCTGGGGGGTGGGTCCTTGTCCCCTCCACCGTAGAACTCCGTCGGCGTTTCGGCGTTTGTCCCTCATGGAGCGGCGGGTCGTCGCGGTTCGCCGGTTTGGCACTGTCCCTCGCGGCGCCCGGGCGTGCGGCGGTGGCGGGGCGGAGGGGCGGGGGGGGGGGGGGGGGGGGGGCGGCGGGCGCGGGCGCTACGACGCGGTCGAGGTGGCCTTGAGGGCGAGCCACAGCTCCATGCGGACGTCCGGGTCCTCCAGGGAGCGGCCGAGGATCTCCTCGACCCGCTTCATCCGGTAGCGCAGGGTGTGCCGGTGCACGCCGAGGTCGGCGGCGGCCGCGTCCCACTGCCCGTGGCGGGAGAGCCAGGCCTGGAGCGAGGCGACCAGGTCGCCGCGCCCGGTCGCGTCGTGCTCCCGCAGGGCGCGCAGGGTGCCGTCCGCGAAGGCCCGTACCGCGTCGTCGGCCAGCAGCGGCAGGACCGAGCCCACCGCCATGTCCTCGTGCTCCACGATCGGCCGGCCGCGCCGCCTGGCCACGGCCAGGGCCTGGTCGGCCTGCTTGAGGGCGGCGGCCACGCCGCCCGGTCCGGCCGGCGCGGACATGCCGACCACGAGTTCGTCCGGCTCCGGCCCGGTCGCGTCCCGGCCGCGCCGCGCCTCCAGCACCTCCGCGTGGTCCACGCACGCCTGGACGGCCGAGCCCCCGTCGCAGGCCAGGACGACGAGCCGGTCCGCCTCCGGGACGGCCAGCAGCGCCTCCCCCGTCCGGGCGGCCGCCGACTCCACCGTGTCGGACAGCAGCGCCAGCCCCTCCGGCTGCGCGGTCCCGGCCAGGGCCGGCTCGGCCACGATCAGCCGGAACGGTGCCTCCAGCAGAGTCCCGTACAGGTCCCCGGCCACGGACCGCGCGTGGTCCGCCTCGCCCGCCAGCAGCATCCGCAGCACCGCCGCCCCCAGCCGGGACTCGGCGTCGTGCAGCGAGCGCGAGCGCTCGGTGGTGAGGGTGAGCAGGGCGACCGCGGAGTGGACGGCGTACCGCTCGGCCGTGCCCAGCGGGGCCGCGGTACCGACGGCGAGGGCGCCGCGCGCCCGCCGGCCCGTGCCCAGGGACTGGAGTTCCACGCGGTCCTCGGAGCCGCCGACCACGGCGCTCGCGGGCGCCGGGCGCTCCCGCAGCCGTTCCACGTCGGGGGTCAGCCGGGCGGCGCGCCGCGCGGCCCACTCGGGGGCGGCCGCGACGACCGCGCCCGAGGTGTCGTACAGGGCGGCCCAGCCGTGCACGTGCGCCGCGAGCCGGGCCAGCAGCTCGGCGGGACCGTCGACGGAGAGCGCGGCGCGCGTCAGCTCCCGCTGGGCCTCGAAACCGGCGGTGACGGCCCGGTACTGGTCCGCGGCGAGGGCCGCGGAGACGGCCTTGCTGATCGCCAGGAAGGGGGTCCGCCGCGGTACCTCGAGCAGCGGCATGTCCTCGGTCCGCGCGGCCTCGATGAGCGCCTCGGGGATCTCCTCGTAGTTCACGCCGATGGCGAAGCCGATGCCGACGACCCCGGCCGCGGCGAGGCGGCGTACGTAGGCCCCCATCTCCTGCGGGTCCCCCGCGTCCAGCTTCATCGCGGTGATCAGGAGCAGCTCTCCGCCCTCCATGTACGGGACGGGGTCGGCGAGCTCGCTGACGTGGGCCCAGCGCACCGGGGTGTCGAGGCGGCCCTCCCCCGCCCGGACGCTGAGCTTGAGCGCCGAGTGCTGGACGAGTGAGGCGAGGGTGAGCGGCATCGGTTACCAGTGGCCTTAGCGGGAGGGGGCGGCGGAGGACCGGCGGAAGCGGCAGTGACCGCCGATGGTTTTCGCCGTGTCGTATGAACGACTCTCCTCGATTCTGCCACCTCGTACGGTTCGGGGTGCGGGTCAGGCCGTTCCGGCCAGGCGGACCAGCAGCGGAGCCGCCCGTTCCCCGCGCACCGAGGTCAGCGACAGCACCGCGTGTCCCGGCGGCACGGCGTGCGCCAGGTCGGAGGCGGACCAGCGCTCCCGCTCCACCTGCCGCACGGTCACCGCGTCCGTGGTGACCGCCTTGCCGGTGACGAGCTTGCGGAAGGCGTGCATCAGCCGGGTCAGCGGCTGGTCGGCGAAGACGGTGCGGTGGGTGACGTCCCGGGCCTCCACCCACTCGGTGCCCCAGGCCTCGGCGAAGCGCTTGCCGTCCCAGGTGGTGACGCCGGAGAAGGCCATGCGGCAGCCGACCGCGCCGAGCAGCGGCGTCCGCAGCGCCTCCGGTACGTCGTCCAGCGTGCGCAGCGTGAGCAGGACGCCCGCGTGCGCCGAGCGCAGCCGCTGGACGCCCCGCACGGTCTGGGGGGTCAGGGTGTGCGAGGCGTCGTCGAAGGCGAGGAAGGCGAAGAGGGAACGGTCGGTACGGGCGGCAGCAGCGGCGTTGAACTGGGCGAGCAGCAGCCGGGCCAGCATCCGGGAGGCGTCGGCGTGTCCGCGCTCGGGCAGGTCCACGCGGACGCGGATCGGGTGCTCCAGCGCGCGCAGCGAGAAGGGCCGGCCCTGGCCGGTGGTGTCGAAGAAACCGGCGAAGGCGGGCCGGTCCAGCAGGGCCACCCGGTCGGCGAGCGCGGGTCCGGGGTCCGCGGGGGCGCCCTGCTGGCGGGCCCGGGCGTCGAGCTCGCGCAGCATCGCCTGCTGCCCGGCGAGGTCGCGGCGCAGCGCGTCGAGGGCGGCCGGCACCTGGTCGAGCAGTTCGCGCAGCTCGGGCACGGCCGGGAAGCGGTCGTACGCCGCCCGGAACGGCCCGAGGAGCTGGGCGAGGGCGGTCGCGGCCCGGCGTACGTCGATCCCGGGGACGTCCCCGACGAAGCCCTCGGCGAGCAGGGTGGCGGCCTCGTCGGGGTCGGTGGCGCCGCCGTAGAGGTCGAGGTCGTAGACGGAGGCGGGGTCGCCGACCCGGACCACGACGTCGAAGGCGGCGTCGGGCCCGAGCTGGGCTCCGGCGGCCCCGACGGCGACGACGGCGGCCTGGCCGGCGAGCGCCTGGAGCGCGAGCGACTCGACGACGGGCCGCACCAGCTGCTGGGTCTTGCCGGTGCCGGAGGGCCCGACGGCGAGCAGGGAGGTACCGAGCACGTCGGGGTCGAGGGCGAGGGCGGTGCCGCGGCGGGAGTAGGGGTTGCGCGCGCCGTCCTCGACGGTGCCGAGCAGCACCTGCCGGGCCAGCAGGTCGTGCCGGGCGGCCCGCACGGGCAGGTCCCGCGCCCCGGAGGGGTGCGCGCAGGCCCCGGCGCCCTTGTCGCGCACGGCGTCGGCGAAGGCCCGCATGCGTGAGGGGTCGACCCGCACGGAGTCCCACGCCCGCCGGATCCGGGCGTAGTCCACGTCGTTCATCCGCCCACCCCCGGCCTCGGCCTCCAACCGCTCGGCCACCTCCCCCAGCCCGGCCCCCCGCAACTGCGGCCACCGTGCGGGATCGTCCGGGCCGCCCGCCTCGGGACGGGCGGAGTCGGCGGGGAGCGCGGGCTGCACAGCTCGCAGGGCGCGGCTGCGGAGCACCCGGCGGCCCAGTTCGGGCCAGCGGCCGAGGCGCCCGAAGCCGATCACCAGGACGGTGGCGACCACGGCATACCAGATGTAGGAGGCCACGACGGCCGGGAGCGTGCCGGCCCAGGAGTCGGGAGTGAACATGTAGAGGGGCCAGAGCCAGAACCCGCCGAGGTAGCCGTTCCACAGCAGGGACCAGAGCAGCAGCCCCGCGAGCAGGGAGATCAGGGCTCCGCTGACCAGTTGGCGGGTGGGGGTCTCCTCGGGCTCTTCGGCGGCCCGCGGCACGTGCCCGTACGTCCATACGCCCGGCCCGTCCGAGGAGCGGGGGAAGCGCAGCCAGTCGGCCAGGGTCGGGCCGGCCGTCGGCGCGTGCGAGGGCTTCGGGGGAAGGCTCTGCGGCGGCGGGGCGGCCGGTCTCGGGACGTGCCCGACCCGGGGCTGGCGCGTCTCGTGCGTGCCGTCGGTGTCCATGAACCCCTGCCCCCTGCCCGTGCCTGCGCTGCGTCGCTCAATGTAGTTGCCCGGCGTCGGCCATGGGCCCGTACCCGCGCTCCCGATTCGCCGCGCCGTCCACAAGAGGCGTGCCCGCGGCCTTCCTATGGCCGCCGCGGACAAGGACACGCGGTGATCACTACCGAACGGAGCATGCAGGACCGCCGCTCCCGGGCCTAGCCTGCGGACAAAGAGACAAGTGCGTCCGAAAACACCCCCAGGAGCCCTCTATGACCGCTGTCCCGCAGGAGCGCAAGATCGTCACCGCGATCCCCGGCCCCAAGTCGCAGGAGCTGCAGGCCCGCCGCCTCCAGACGGTGGCCGGTGGCGTGGGCTCCGTACTGCCCGTCTTCACGGCCCGCGCGGGCGGCGGCATCATCGAGGACGTCGACGGCAACCGCCTGATCGACTTCGGCTCCGGCATCGCCGTGACCTCGGTCGGCGCCTCCGCCGAGGCCGTCGTGCGCCGCGCCTCCGCGCAGCTCGCCGACTTCACCCACACCTGTTTCATGGTCACCCCCTACGAGGGCTACGTCGAGGTCTGCGAGGCCCTCGCCGAGCTGACCCCGGGCACCCACGCCAAGAAGTCGGCCCTGTTCAACTCCGGCGCCGAGGCCGTCGAGAACGCCGTCAAGATCGCCCGTTCGTACACCAAGCGCCAGGCCGTCGTCGTCTTCGACCACGGCTACCACGGCCGTACGAACCTCACCATGGCGCTGACCGCGAAGAACATGCCGTACAAGCAGGGCTTCGGTCCGTTCGCCCCCGAGGTCTACCGCGTCCCGGTCGCCTACGGCTACCGCTGGCCCACCGGCGCCGAGAACTGCGGCCCCGAGGCCGCCGCCCAGGCGATCGACCAGATCACCAAGCAGATCGGCGCCGACAACGTCGCCGCGATCATCATCGAGCCGGTCCTCGGCGAGGGCGGCTTCATCGAGCCGGCCAAGGGCTTCCTCCCCGCGATCGTGAAGTTCGCCAACGACAACGGCATCGTCTTCGTCGCCGACGAGATCCAGTCCGGCTTCTGCCGCACCGGCCAGTGGTTCGCGTGCGAGGACGAGGGCATCGTCCCGGACCTCATCACCACCGCCAAGGGCATCGCGGGCGGTCTGCCGCTCGCCGCCGTGACCGGCCGCGCCGAGATCATGGACGCCGCCCACGCGGGTGGCCTGGGTGGCACCTACGGCGGTAACCCGGTGGCCTGCGCCGGTGCGCTGGGCTCCATCGCGACCATGAAGGAGCTCGACCTCAACGCCGCGGCGAAGAAGATCGAGTCCGTCATGAAGGCCCGCCTGACGGCCATGCAGGAGAAGTACGACATCATCGGCGACATCCGCGGCCGCGGCGCCATGATCGCGATCGAGCTGGTCAAGGACCCGGTGTCCAAGACCCCGTTCCCGGAGGCGGCCGGCGCGCTCGCCAAGGCCTGCCACGCCGAGGGCCTGCTCGTCCTCACCTGTGGCACTTACGGCAACGTGCTCCGCTTCCTCCCGCCGATCGTCATCGGCGAGGACCTGCTGAACGAGGGCCTGGACCTCATCGAGGCCGCGTTCGCGGCCATCGGCACGGCCATCTGATCGAACGTCTAGAACGTTCGCACGCTGCGACCGGTTCCTACCGGCGGTAACGGGCGGACGCTGTGAAGAAGCTGTGGGGGGCCGATGGCGGGAGCGCGATCCTGCTGTCGGTCCCCCTTCCGCTGCCGTACGGTTTCTGCAGATGAGTGAGACAGCCCGCTCACGGGAAACCGGGGGCGATACCAGTACTGGGCTTCCCCAGCACCGTACTGGACATGCGTTCGCGCAC
Source organism: Streptomyces sp. NPDC048257 (assembly GCF_043201855.1). Classification (NCBI taxonomy): domain Bacteria; kingdom Bacillati; phylum Actinomycetota; class Actinomycetes; order Kitasatosporales; family Streptomycetaceae; genus Streptomyces; species Streptomyces sp. NPDC048257. The sequence continues at coordinate 118,499 of NZ_JBICZI010000012.1, read as the reverse complement.
ACTCCTCACCGATCGGACAGCCGTTCGCCCCAAACCCCCCGGGGCGGCCGGCAACCCGATCCGGGCGGCCGTCCCGGAACCATCCCCCCTGTTCCGGGACGGCCGGCCACTCCTCTCCTGATCGCCGCGGTCTGCGGCCTCCTCTTCTCCCTGGTCACCTGGCAGGTGCTGGTCTCCGGCCCGCTGCTGACCCCGGATCACGCTCTGAGCCGCGCCCTCGTGCGCACCGCCCCGGACTCCGTCACCGAGCGCCTCTCGGACCTCGGCAACATTCCCGTCGCCGTTCCCGTCCTCGCCCTGGCCATGGCCTACGCGGCGTGGCGCGGGCGCCTCCGCGCCGCCGGGGCCGCGGGCCTGGCCATGGCGCTGGTGCCGGCCCTGGTCATCCCCTTCAAGGAGTGGACCGCCCGGCCGGGCCCGCTGGAGCCCTGGGCCGCCGGCTACTTCCCGTCGGGCCACACCGCCACCGCGGCCGTCGCCTACCTCGGCGCGGCCCTGCTCGTGCGCCCGTACACCCGCCGGGCCTGGCCGACGGCCGTCGCCCTGGTCCTCACGGGGGCGACGGCCGCCGGGCTGATCCTGCGGGGGTGGCACTGGCCGCTGGACGTGGTGGCCAGCCTGCTGATGTGCACTCCCCTGCTGCTCTGCGTGGCGTGGGCCGACCGGGCCGGCCGGATCAGCCGCCGAAGTATCCGTCGAAGTTCCGGCTGAACTCCCAGCCGCCGAAGCGGTCCCAGTTGATCGACCAGGTCATCAGGCCGCGCAGTCCCGGCCAGGTGCCGTGGGTCTGGTAGGTCCCGCAGTCGGTCTTCTTCGTCAGGCAGTTCAGCGCCTTGTTCACCTCGGCCGGCGGGGTGTGTCCGTTGCCCGCGTTGGTCGTGGCCGGGAGGCCGATGGCGACCTGGTCGGGGCGCAGGGCCGGGAAGACCCGGGCGGTGTTCCCGGCGACCGGAAAGCCGGTGAGCAGCATGTCGGTCATGGCGATGTGGAAGTCCGCGCCGCCCATCGAGTGGTACTGGTTGTCGAGGCCCATGATCGAGCCCGAGTTGTAGTCCTGGACGTGGAGCAGCGTGAGGTCGTCGCGCAGTGCGTGGATGACCGGGAGGTACGCGCCGGCGCGCGGGTCCTGGCCGCCCCAGGGGCCGGAGCCGTAGTACTGGTAGCCGAGCTGGACGAAGAAGGTCTCCGGGGCCATGGTCAGGACGAAGTCCGGGCCGTACTTGGCCTTCAGGCTCTTCACGGCCGAGATCAGGTTGACGACCACCGGGGTGATCGGGGCCCGGAAGTCGGTGTCCCCGGTGGCCAGGGACAGGGAGTGACCCTCGAAGTCGATGTCCAGGCCGTTGAGGCCGTACTCATCGATGATCTTGCTGACGGAGGAGACGAAGGTGTCCCGGGCGGCCGTGCTCGCGAGCTGGACCTGGCCGTTCTGGCCGCCGATCGAGATCAGCACCTTCTTGCCGGCCGCCTGCTTGGCCTTGATCGCCGCCTTGAACTCCGCCGGGGATTCGGCGTTCGGGCACTCCGCGACCGGGCAGAGCCGGAAGCGGATGTCGCCCGAGGTCACCGAAGTCGGTTCGCCGAAGGCGAGGTTGACGACGTCCCAGGAGGCGGGTACGTCGGCCATCCGGACGTACCCGGAGCCGTTGGCGAAGCTCGCGTGGAGGTAGCCGACCAGTGCGTGCGCGGGAAGGCCTCCGCCGCCTCCCCCGCCGCCGCCGGGTGTGGTCGCGGAGGCGGGCGCGCTCTGCGGGGACTCGCCCGCCGCGTTCACCGCGCTGACCCGGAAGGTGTAGGTGGTGGCCGGGGCGAGTCCGGTCACGGCCGCCGAGGCCGAGGTGACGGTCAGGGCCGCGGCGCCGTCGCGGCGGACGGTGTACGAGGTCGCGCCCGGTACCGCCGACCAGGAGAGCGCGACCGAGCTCGACGAGGTGGCGGAGGCGGTCAGGCCCGTGGGGGCGGCCGGGAGCTGGGGCTGGCCGGGACCGCCGGGGTCCGGGCCGACCAGGGTGAGGTCGTCGGTGACGTGGGCGGGCTGGCCGTACCAGCCGTGGGTGTGGACCGTTACCGAGGTCGTGGCGGGGCCGGTGCGGAAGGTGGTGGTGAGCTGCTTCCACGCTCCCGGGGACTGCGTCCAGGTGGACACGTCGGTGGTGCCGGTCCCGGTCGCGCCGAGGTAGACGTACGCCCCCTGCACCCAGGCACCGAGCGTGTACGTCGAGTCGGGCTTGACGGCGACGGTCTGGGCGCAGCGGGCGTTGTCCTGGCCGGCCGGGGTGGCTCTGAGGGCGGAACTTCCGCCGTGGACGGGCGTGGTGACGACGCCTCCGCTGCCGCCCGAGCAACTCCAGCCGTCGAGTCCGGCCTCGAAACCGCCGTTGCGCACGAGGTCGGCGTCGGCCGCCGCGGCGGGCGGCCCCGCGGCGAGGAAGCCGGCCACCGCGAGGGCGGTGGCCGTGAGGAAGGGGAGGGCTCTGCGCACAACTGCCTCCGGTGCATGGGGGGATGGAGGGGGTCAGCGGCGCTTAAGATGGTCCAGACCAATGCCCTTGTCAAGACTTCCGGCCCTCCTTCGCCAGCACGCGCGCGGCCGCCTCGTGCATCGCGAGCTCCAGGAGGACCGGGTCGGTGAGCGTCCCCTCGCCGTCCGGGAGCACCAGCCAGCGCACCCCGCCGGTCGCCCGCCCGGGATAGGGGACCACGATCCAGGTCCCGCGCCCCGCGCCCCGTACGCCCGTGCCGAGCCAGCGGGACGCCGTGCCCTGGGGCACGAAGAAGCCCAGCCGGGAGTCACCGAAGTCGGTGAGCACCGGGCCGGGCCGGTCGAGGAGCAGGCGGAGCACGTCGAAGGTGGGCCGCCCGAGCTCCCCGGGCAGGATCAGCACGTCCCAGCGCCGGCCGGCGGGCAGGAGGGCGACCCCGAGGGGGTTGCGCTCCCACTCCCACCGGCAGGCGTCCGGATCCGGCGCCACCGATACAAGCCATTCCACTGCCGTCTTGGTCCCCGGGATCGCCATCGCCCGGCCTCCGTTCCTGTAGGTGAGTGGTCCTCACCTGGAGAGAGCGGGGCCGGGCGCGGGTATGACGCGGGTTTCGTTACTCCATGGTAGTGAATCGGGTCACACGGTGACGGCACCCTGCGCCGGAGCGCACGGCTGCCGTGCGCACGGCGGCGGACTCCCCGGAAGGGAGCGGTCCACCGGAAGGGAGCGGTCTAGCTGTCGAAGCCGAGGCCGAACCGGTCCAGCGTCTTGAGCCACAGGTTCCGGTGTCCCCCGCGGGCGTCCGCACGGGCCAGCGACCACTTGGTGAGCGCGATCCCGGTCCAGGCGAAGGGCTCGGGCGGGAACGGCATGGGCTTGGACTTCACCATCTCGAGCCGAGTGCGCTCCGTGGTGAGCCCGTCCAGCAGGTCCAGCATCACGTCGGCGCCGAACCGGGTGGCCCCCACGCCGAGGCCGGTGTAACCGGCCGCGTAGGCCACCTTCCCCGAGTGCGCGGTGCCGAAGAAGGCGGAGAAGCGCGAGCAGGTGTCGATGGCGCCGCCCCAGGCATGGCTGAACCTCAGTCCCTCCAGCTGCGGGAAGGCGGTGAAGAAGTGCTCCGCGAGCCGCAGGTACGTCTCGGGGCGGTGGTCGTACTCGGAGTCGAGCTTGCCCCGGTAGGGGTAGATCGCGTCGTAGCCGCCCCACAGGATCCGGTTGTCGCGGGTGATCCGGAAGTAGTGGAACTGGTTGGCGCTGTCGCCGAGCCCCTGCCGCCGCTTCCAGCCGACCGCGGCCAGCTGGGCCTCGTCGAGCGGCTCGCTCATCAGCGCGTAGTCGTAGACGGGGACGGTGAACGGGCGCACCCGCCGGACCAGCGAGGGGAAGATGTTGGTGCCGAGGGCGACCCGGCGCGCGAGGATCGTGCCGTAGGGGGTCGTCACGGTCATCCCGGCGCCGGCCGCGGCCAGCTTGAGGCCCCGGGTGTTCTCGTAGATCCGCACCCCGAGCTCCAGGCAGGCCCGCTTGAGGCCCCAGGCCAGCTTCGCCGGATTGAGCATGGCGACGCCGTCGCGGTCCCAGAGTCCTGCGAGGAAGGTCGGGGAGTCGACCTCGGCACGCACCGCGTCGCCGTCCAGCCATTCGGAGCCGTCGGCGAGACCGAGGCGCAGCGCCTCCTCGTGCAGTTCGCGCAGCTCCTCGACCTGGTGCGGCTCGGTGGCGACGTCGATCTCGCCGGTCCGCTCGAACTCGCAGTCGATGCCGTACCGGGCGACGGCCTCCTCGATGGCATCGAGGTTGCGGGCGCCCAGCTCCTCCAGCTTGGCCAGCTCGTCCGGCCAGCGGGCCAGCCCGTTGCTCAGGCCGTGGGTGAGGGAGGCGGCGCAGAATCCGCCGTTGCGGCCGGAGGCGGCCCAGCCCGCCTCCTTGCTCTCGATCAGTACGACGTCCCGCCCGGGGTCGCGCTCCTTGGCGAGCAGCGCGGTCCACAGCCCGCTGTAGCCGCCGCCGATGACCAGCAGGTCGCATCGCTCGTCGGAGGTGAGCGCCGGCTCGGCGGCGGGCTTGCCGGGGTCGTCCAGCCAGTACGAGACCGGCTTCGCTTCGGAAAGGGATTTCGCAACACTACGCATGGCGACTGGGGCCATGGCTTCCAACTCCCTACGGAACTGATGACGTGCTTTTCCGAACTACTTCGGTTGTGCCTTCTTGCGGCGGTTGCCGACCATCTGGCCGGCGAGGACCACCAGGACCGCGATGACGAACATCGCCGTGCCGATGACGTTGATCTGCACGGGCGTACCGCGCTGGGCCGATCCCCACACGAACATGGGGAAGGTGACGGTGTTGCCCGAGTTGAAGTTGGTGATGATGAAGTCGTCGAAGGAGAGCGCGAAGGAGAGCAGCGCTCCCGCCGCGATACCGGGGGCCGCGATCGGCAGGGTGACCCGTACGAAGGTCTGCACCGGCCCGGCGTAGAGGTCGCGGGCGGCCTCCTCCAGCCGCGGGTCCATGGACAGGACACGTGCCTTGACCGCGGCGACGACGAAGCTGAGGCAGAACATGATGTGCGCGATCAGGATCGTCCAGAAGCCCAGCTGGATGCCCATGTTGAGGAAGAGCGCGAGCAGCGAGGCCGCCATCACGATCTCGGGCATGGCCATGGGCAGGAAGATCAGCGAGTTGACCGCCCCGCGCCCCCGGAAGCGGTAGCGGACCATCGCGAAGGCGATGGCGGTGCCCAGCGCGGTGGCGACGAGCGTGGCCCACAGCGCGATCTGGAGCGAGAGGGACAGCGAGCCGCACAGGTCGGCGACCCCGCACGGGTCCTTCCACGCGTCGAGGGAGAACTCCTGCCAGGCGTAGTTGAAGCGCCCGGTGGGGTTGTTGAAGGAGAAGACGGTGACGACGACGTTCGGCAGGATCATGTACGCGAGCGTGCCGAGGCCCGCGATGACGACCAGATTGCGCCGGAGCCAGGCAAGGGAATTGCGCATCAGACCAGGTCCTCCGTCCCCGCTCGGCGGATGTAGATGGTGACCATGATCAGCACGATGGCCATGAGAATGAAGGACAGCGCGGCCGCCGTCGGGTAGTCGAGGATCCGCAGGTACTGCGACTGGATGACGTTGCCGATCATCCGGGTGTCCGTGGACCCGAGCAGCTCGGCGTTCACGTAGTCGCCGCTCGCCGGGATGAAGGTGAGCAGGGTCCCGGAGACCACGCCCGGCATGGAGAGCGGGAAGGTCACCTTCCGGAAGACCGTGGCGGGGCGGGCGTACAGGTCCCCGGCCGCCTCGTGGAGGCGGGTGTCGATGCGCTCCAGCGAGGAGTACAGCGGCAGGATCATGAAGGGGAGGAAGTTGTACGTCAGACCGCAGACCACCGCGAGCGGCGTGGCCAGCACCCGGTCCCCCTCGGTCATGCCGAGCCAGCTGGTGACGTCGAGGAAGCCGATGTTGTTGAGGACGGCGACCACCGGACCGCCGTCGGCCAGGATCGTCTTCCAGGCCAGCGTGCGGATCAGGAAGCTGGTGAAGAACGGGGCGATGACCAGGACGAGGAGCAGGTTGCGCCAGCGGCCCGCCTTGAAGGCGATCAGGTAGGCCAGCGGATACCCGAGCAGCAGGCACAGCACGGTCGCGGTGCCGGCGTAGAGCAGGGAGCGCAGGAACTGCGGGTAGTACTCGGTGAAGGCGTCCCAGTAGGTCTGGAAGTGCCAGGTGACCTGGAAGCCCTCCTCGAGGGAGCCGGTCTGCACCGAGGTGGAGGCCTGGTAGACCATCGGCAGCACGAAGAACACCAGCAGCCACAGGATGCCGGGGAGCAGCAGCCAGTACGGGATCAGCCGCTTGCGCAGGGACGCCTTGTGCACCGGGGGTTCGGCGGGGGCGGGCGCCTTTGGCGGCGCTGTATCCGTAGCGGGGCTGGTCATGCGCTCTCCTCCACCGTCTCGATGCCCGCGTCGATGTCCTGGGCCGCATCCAGGCCGAAGGTGTGCTCCGGGTTCCAGTGCAGGATCACCTCGGCGCCCGGCACCAGGCGGCTGTCCCGCTCAATGTTCTGGGCGTACACCTCCAGCTCCGGACAGACCTGGCTGTCGATGACGTACTGCGTGGAGACGCCGATGAAGGAGGAGTCGGCTATCCGACCGGTGATCTTGTTGCGGCCGGTCGCGATGGTGTGTTCCTCGTCCGCGTGGACCAGGGAGATCTTCTCGGGACGCACCCCGACCAGGAGCTTGCCGCCCGTACGGGGGGTGGTCGCGCAGCGGGCGGCGGGCAGCCGCAGGACGGCGCCGGAGGCGGATACGACGATCTCGGATCCCGAGCCGGCGGCCGCGCCGGTGCCGGCGGTCTCCACGGTGGCCTCGATGAGGTTGGAGGTGCCGAGGAAGTTGGCGACGAAGGTGGTGCCCGGGTTCTCGTACAGGTCGGCGGGGGCTCCGAGCTGCTCGACGCGGCCGCCGTTCATCACGGCGACCGTGTCGGCCATGGTCATGGCCTCCTCCTGGTCGTGCGTGACGTGCACGAAGGTGATGCCGACCTCGGTCTGGATCCGCTTGAGCTCCAGTTGCATCTGGCGGCGCAGCTTGAGGTCGAGGGCGCCGAGCGGCTCGTCGAGGAGCAGCACCTGCGGGTGGTTGATCAGCGCCCGGGCGACGGCGACGCGCTGCTGCTGGCCGCCGGAGAGCTGGTGCGGCTTGCGCTGGGCGAACTGGCCGAGCTGGACCAGCTCCAGCATGTCGTCGACCTGTTTCTTGACCGACTTGATGCCGCGGCGGCGCAGCCCGAAGGCGACGTTCTCGAAGATGTTCAGGTGCGGGAAGAGCGCGTAGCTCTGGAAGACCGTGTTGACCGGGCGCTTGTACGGCTGCAGGTCGGTGACCTCCCGGTCGCCGAGGTGGACCGTGCCGGTGGAGGGCTCCTCCAGGCCGGCGATCATGCGCAGGGTGGTGGTCTTCCCGCAGCCCGAGGCGCCGAGCAGGGCGAAGAAGGAGCCCTGGGGGATGGTGAGATCCAGCGGGTGCACGGCGGTGAAGGTGCCGTAGTGCTTGCTGATCCCGGAGAGGCGGACGTCGCCGCCCGCGGTCTTGTCAGTCATGGATGGTCCCGGGGTTGGGTGGGGCAAGGGGTCGAAGGCTCGGCGGAGCCGGCCGGGCCGCGCCGCCGCCGAAGGGGTCCGGCGGTCGGCGCCCCGGTCCGGCGGGCTCGCCGCGAGGCGTGCGTCAGGCGCCGATGAGCTTGGCGAACTTCTCCTCGTACGCCGTCTCTTCCTCGCTGGAGAGGGAGCGGAAGGCGCGGGCCTTGGCGGCCATCGCCTTGTCCGGGACGATCAGGGGGTTGTCCGCGAGCTCGGGATCGATCTTGGCCAGCTCGTCCTTGACGCCCTCGACCGGGCAGACGTAGCTGATGTACGCGGCCAGCTGGGCGGCGACCGGCGGCTCGTAGTAGAAGTCGATGAGCTTCTCCGCGTTGGCCTTGTGCCGGGCGTTGGCGGGGACCAGGAGGTTGTCGCTGGAGGTGATGTATCCGGGGGCGGGGATGGCGTACTTGATGTCCGGGTTGCCGGCCTGGAGCTGGATGATGTCCCCGGCCCAGGCGAGGCAGGCGGCGAGGTCGCCCTTGTCGAGGTCGGAGGTGTAGTCGTTGCCGGTGAAGCGGCGGATCTGGTTCTTGTCCACGCCCTTCTGGAGCCGGCCGACGGCCTCGTCGAAGTCGGCGGTGGTGAAGGTCGCCGGGTCCTTGCCCTGGTCGAGCAGGGTCATGCCGACGGTGTCGCGCATCTCCGTGAGGAACCCGACGCGGCCCTTGAGGGAGGGGTCGTCGAGCATCTGGGTGACGGAGTCGACCTTCTTGCCGCCGGTCGCCTTCTCGTTGTAGGCGATGACCGTGTCGATGCCGGTCCAGGGGTAGCTGTAGGCGCGTCCCGGGTCCCAGTCGGGGGTGCGGAACTGCGGGATCAGGTTGGCGTAGGCGTGCGGGAGGTGCGAGGGGTCCAGCTTCTGGGCCCAGCCGAGCCGGATGATGCGGGCGGCGAGCCAGTCGGTGACGACGATCAGGTCGCGGCCGGTGTCCTGGCCGGCCGCGAGCTGGGGGCGGATCTTGCCGAAGAACTCGACGTTGTCGTTGATGTCCTCGGTGTACTTGACCTTGATCCCGGTCCGCTTGGTGAACTCCTCCAGCGTGGGACGGGTCTTCTCGTCCTCGCTGGTGTCCATGTACTCGGTCCAGTTGGAGAAGTTGATCTCCTTCTCCCCGGCCGAGTGGTCATCGGAGGCCACCGCCGCGTCGCCCGCGCGTTTGGCGGGCGGAATCCCGCACCCGGTGAGGGCGGACAGCCCTCCGAGGGTGAGCGCTCCGACGCCGGAGGCGCGCAGCAGCGAGCGGCGGGTGAGGGCGCCGCGCCCGCTGGTGATGCTGCGCCGCATCGCGGCGAGTTGCGCCGCCGAGAGGCGGTCGGGCTCGAACTGCTCCATGCGCTGTGCCCTTTCGGGAGGTGTACCGCTGGTCAGGCGGTGGGCCCACGCGGCGATGAGCCGCAGATGGTTACGGACGGTCCCCGAAGATCGTGCGGTGCCAGTCCTTCGCGGCTACCGCGGTGTTGTCGTACATCACGTGCTTGACCTGCGTGTACTCCTCGAAGGAGTAGGCCGACATGTCCTTTCCGAAGCCGCTGGCCTTGTAGCCCCCGTGGGGCATCTCGCTGATGATCGGGATGTGGTCGTTGACCCAGACACAGCCCGCCTTGATCTCGCGGGTGGCCCGGTTCGCCCGGTAGAGGTCACGGCTCCAGGCGGAGGCCGCGAGTCCGTACGGGGTGTCGTTGGCCAGCGCGATGCCCTCGTCGTCGGTGTCGAAGGGCAGGACGACGAGGACCGGGCCGAAGATCTCGGACTGGACCACCTCGCTGTCCTGTGCGGCGCCGGCGATGAGGGTGGGCCGGTAGTACGCACCCTGCGCCAGGTCCCCCGCCGGGATCTCGCCGCCGGTGACGACGGTGGCGTAGGCGCGGGCGCGCTCGACGAACCCGGCGACCCGGTCGCGCTGGGCGTGCGAGACCAGCGGGCCCAGGTCGGTGGTGGGCGCGAAGGGGTCGCCGAGGCGGACGGTCTCCATCAGCTCGGCCACCCGGGCGACGAAGGCGTCGTGCAGGGGGCGCTGGACGTAGGCACGGGTGGCGGCCGTGCAGTCCTGGCCGGTGTTGATGAGGGAGGCGGCGACGGCGCCGTGCGCGGCGGCCTCCAGGTCGGCGTCGTCGAAGACGAGGAAGGGGGCCTTGCCGCCGAGCTCCAGGTGGAGCCGCTTGACGGTGGCGGTGGCGATCTCGGCGACCCGCTTGCCGACGGCGGTGGAGCCGGTGAAGGAGGTCATCACCACGTCGGGGTGGCCCACCAGGTGTTCTCCGGCCTCGCGGCCGGCGCCGGTGACGATGTTGATCACGCCGTCGGGCAGGCCCGCGTCCTTGGCCGCCTGCGCGAACATCAACGAGGTCAGCGGGGTGAGCTCGGCGGGCTTGAGGACGATGGTGTTGCCCGCGGCGATCGCCGGGAGGATCTTCCAGGCGGCCATCTGGAGCGGATAGTTCCAGGGCGCGATCGAGCCGACGACCCCGATGGCCTCACGGCGTACGCAGGAGGTGTGGTCGCCCGAGTACTCGGCGGCCGCCTGCCCCTGGAGGTGGCGGGCCGCGCCCGCGAAGAAGGCGGTGTTGTCGATGGTCCCCGGCACGTCGAACTCCGTGGACAGCTTGATCGGCTTGCCGCACTGGAGGGACTCGGCGTACGCGAAGTCATCGGCCTGCTCGGCCAGGACGGCGGCCAGCCGGTGCAGGGCGTCCGAACGCTCGCCCGGGGTGGCCCCGGACCAGCCCGGGAAGGCCCTCTTGGCGGCGGCGACGGCCTCGTCGACGTCCGCGGTGCTCGCGAGCGCGTAGGTGAGGACCTCGTCGCCGGTCGCCGGGTCGATCACCGTGTGTGACCGACCCGAGGTGCCGGACCTCAGCTGCCCGTCGATGTACTGCGCGCCGTCTGCGAAGCGGTCTTTGACCTGGAAGCGGTTGCCCATCACGCTCTCACGCTCTCCGTAGCTACAGTTCGAGCTACAGCTCGAATTGAGTGCCGATCCTGACAGAGGTGGTGCCCTCGGCCAAGTGATTCCGTTGTTGCCTTTTGATTACGCGACGGAATCGGTCGACCATGTGTCGAGGCACACCGAAAATCCCGTACGAAGTGTCAGTGGCGACTGCCAGACTCGCGTGCATGGAGATGATCGACGATCTGATCAAGCAGGTCAGCCGTGGTGAACGGGTGAAGTACCTGCCGTTCTGGGGGCACCGGCCGCAGCCGGACGGCAGGCTCGGCCCGAGCTGTCTGAGCCAGTGGTGGCCTGCTGACTTCACTGTCGGTGACGTCCGGTATGCGACCGCGGAACACTGGATGATGGCGGGCAAGGCCCGGCTGTTCGGGGACGCCGGGGCGGAGCGCGCCGCGCTGGAGGCGAAGAGCCCGGCGGCCGCGAAGAAGGTCGGGCGCCTCGTGCGGGGCTTCGACGACGCGATATGGAAGCGCGAGCGGTTCGCCCTGGTGGTGGAGGGCAGCGTGCACAAGTTCGGGTCCGACCCGGCGCTGCGCGGGTACCTGCTGGGCACCGGAAACCGGGTGCTGGTGGAGGCGAGCCCGATGGACCGGATCTGGGGCATCGGGCTGGCGGCCGACGACGAGCGCGCCCTGGACCCGGCACGCTGGCGCGGGCTGAATCTGCTGGGCTTCGCCCTCATGGAGGCCCGGGAGCAGCTGCGCGGGGCCGGCGCGTAACGGAGCGGCGCCGGGTCCCCGTGGCCGGGCTGATCCGGGTCCCGCCGGCGCGGGGCGCCGCCGCGGGCCGGGTCATGGTCGCGACGCTGCTGTCGGCGGCGGGCGTCCGAGCGGGAAGTATTGCGTGGCGGGCACCGGACGGGGTGTTCTAACGTGATCCTCGTCCAGGTGCGCAGGCGAGACTTCCTTCGAGTGTCGCGGGTTCGACTCCCGTCACCGGCTCCGGCCGGTGTAGCTCAGTGGGTAGAGCACCGCATGGTTTCGCCGACGTTGTTCTCTGGACACTTGACGTCACGCACCTCCCGGTGCGCGGGCTGCGGCTCCTTCCTTTCAGAGAATCCAAGCCGCCGCCACCTTGATCTCGGGAGGCACGCGTGCGGGATGCCCGGTGCGCAGGCAACGGTTACTTCTCCTAACCAGCGGGTCGCGGGTTCGAGTCCCGCCCGGCTCCGGCCGGTAGCTCAGATGGTGAGAGCAGCTGGCACAAGTCCGTCGCCGACTTCCGATCTCGGGCATTCCGCACGTCACGCCTCTCCCCAGTTGTCTTTGAATTCGGGGGGATTCACATGGCCCGCTTCAACCTGCGCCCGTCCCGGCCGGCGACCGCCCGGCCCACGTCGCCCGTCCGCTCGGCCGGACCCGCCCGCACCCACCAGGGCGGGCCGGGCCACCTGCGCGACCCGCGCTCGGAGCTGTTCCTGCTCGCGGTCGCCAACTTCGTGACGCAGCAGACGGCGTACGAGAGCGGCGAGGCGCGCGACGACCGCTTCGCGGCGCTCGTGCGCACCCTCGCCGTCGAGGATCCCGTCTGGACGGCCGGCCTGCTGGGCTGGCTCCGCGGGGACGCGAACATGCGGACCGCCTCGCTCGTCGGCGCCGCCGAGTACGTGAAGGCGCGGCTCGACGCGGGCGCCACCGACGGGCCTTCGAACCGCCAGGTCGTGGACTCCGTTCTGCGGCGCGCGGACGAGCCCGGTGAGCTGCTGGCCTACTGGACGGCGACGCACGGGCGCAACGTGCCCAAGCCCGTCAAGCGCGGCATCGCCGACGCCGTGCGCCGGCTCTACTCCGGCACCTCGCTGCTGAAGTACGACACCGACTCCAGGGCCTTCCGCTTCGGTGACGTCCTCAACCTCGTCCACGCCTCCCCCGACCCGGCCAAGCCCTGGCAGGGCGAGCTGTTCCGCTACGCCCTCGACCGCCGGCACAACCCGGAGAGCGCGCAGGCGCCGGCGGGCAACCGCACCCTCACGGCCCACCGGGCACTCATGGAGCTGCCGGTGGAGGAGCGCCGGGCGCAGGTCACCGCCCCGGACGCCGCCGAGCGGCTCGCGGAGGCGGGCATGACCTGGGAGGCGCTGGCCGGTTGGCTGCAGGGGCCGATGGACGCGGCCGCCTGGGAGGCGGTCATCCCGTCCATGGGTGCGATGGCGCTGCTGCGCAACCTGCGCAACTTCGACCAGGCCGGGGTCTCGGACACGGTGGCCGCCCAGGTCGCGGCGAAGATCTCCGACCCGGAGGTCGTCGCCCGGTCCCGGCAGTTCCCCTTCCGCTACCTGGCCGCCCATCAGCACGCGCCCTCGCTGCGCTGGGCGTACCCGCTGGAGCAGGCGCTCGGCCACTCGCTGGCCAACGTACCGGCGCTGCCCGGCCGGACCCTGGTCCTCGTGGACCGGTCCGGGTCGATGTGGTCCCCGCTGTCGGACCGCTCCCAGCTCAACCGGGCGGACGCCGCGGCCATTTTCGGTGCGGCGCTGGCGCTGCGGGCCGAGCGGGCCGACCTGGTGCAGTTCGGTACGACCAGCCAGGCGGTCCGGTGCCGCCGGGGCGAGTCCGTACTGAAGGTGCTGGAGCGGTTCGGGGAGCTCGGGGGGACCTACACGGCCAAGGCCGTGAAGAAGCACTACCGGGACCACGACCGGGTGTTGATCGTCACCGACGAGCAGGCCGCCTCGTACGGCCACGGCGGCGATCCGACGGTCGAGGTGCCGTCCACGGTGCCGGTCTACACCTGGAACCTGGCCGGCTACCGGGTGGGGCACGCGCCCTCCGGCGGCGCGAACCGGCACGCCTTCGGCGGGCTCACGGACGGGGCCTTCCGGATGGTCTCCCTGATCGAGGCCGGCCGTGACGCCCACTGGCCGTGGGTGTCGTGAGGCGGCCCGGTCAGACCTTCTCGCGCACCTGCGAGTTGTCGTAGGGGCTGTCGTAGTGCGAGTCGCGGGCCGGACCCTGGTCCGTGAAATCGGCGAACATGACCGCGATCATCACGGCGCCCAGCGCGATGCCGATCGCGCCCAGGATGATGCCGGCGAGCGCCATCCCGCCGTTGTCGGCCTCGCCGCGGCTCGCCTTGCCGCGGCCCAGGGCGCCGAAGACGACCGCGGCTATGCCGAGGCCGATCGCCACGAAGCTGGTGATGCAGCCGACGACCGCCAGGATGCCGAGCACGAGCGCGGTCACGCCGAAGCCGTTGCTGCGCGGGGCCCCGTAGGGCGGGTACGGGCCCTGGCCCGGGTATCCCGGATACCCGGCGTATCCGGGATACCCGGGGTAGCCCGCGTCGCCGGGGTACCCGTAGCCGGGCTGGGCCGGGTACCCGTACGCCGGCGGTGCGGGCGGCCCGGTCATCGGCATCGGGGTCAGGGTGGGTATCGGAGCCGTGATCGAGGTCGGCACGGACGAAGGGAACTGGTCGCCCGGCATCCCGGCGAGCGTCGGCTGGTCGTGCACGGACGGCGGGCCCGGCGCGGCCGGGGTGTCCTGCGATGTGCCCAGCTCGACCGCCGGCCGCTCCAGCGGCGCCCACGGGTCTCGCGACTCGGGACTCCTGTCGGTCATACGGCGCCCCCCTCTCGTACAGCCATGCTAAGCGCTGCCACCGACAGTCACGGGCGTGCCTACGATGATTCCCGACCTGCCCGCACCCGCGTCCTCCCGGAGGCACCCCCATGACCGACCTGCACCCCTTCATCGCGGGGCTGCCCAAGGCCGAACTCCACGTCCACCACGTCGGCTCGGCATCCCCGCGCATCGTGGCCGAGCTCGCCTCCCGGCACCCCGACTCGAAGGTCCCCACCGATCCCGAGGCCCTCGCCGACTACTTCACCTTCACCGACTTCGCGCACTTCATCGAGGTCTACCTGTCGGTGGTCGACCTGGTCCGCACCCCGGACGACGTCCGCACCCTCACCTTCGAAGTCGCCCGCGACATGGCCCGGCAGAACATCCGCTACGCCGAGCTGACCATCACCCCGTACTCCTCCACCCGCCGCGGCATCGACGAGAAGGCCTTCATGCAGGCCATCGAGGACGCCCGCAGGGACGCCGAGCGCGACCTCGGCGTCATCCTGCGCTGGTGCTTCGACATCCCGGGCGAGGCCGGCCTGGAGGCCGCCGCCGAGACCGCCCGGCTCGCCGTCGACCTGCACCCCGAGGGCCTGGTCTCCTTCGGCCTCGGCGGCCCCGAGATCGGCGTCCCGCGCCCGCAGTTCAAGCCGTACTTCGACGCGGCCCGCGCCGCCGGCCTGCGCAGCGTCCCGCACGCCGGAGAGACCACCGGCCCGGAGACGATCTGGGACGCCATCCGCGAGCTGGGCGCCGAGCGCATCGGCCACGGCACCAGCGCCACCCAGGACCCGGAGCTGCTCGCGTACCTCGCCGAGCACCGGATCGCGCTGGAGGTCTGTCCGACCTCCAACATCGCCACCCGCGCGGTGACCGACCTCGACCTTCACCCGGTCAAGGAGATGGTGGCCGCGGGCGTCCTCGTCACCATCAACAGCGACGACCCGCCGATGTTCGGATCCGACCTCAACAACGAGTACGCGGTGGCCGCCCGCCTCCTCGATCTCGACGAGCACGGGCTCGCACAGCTCGCCAAGAACGCCGTCGAGGCCTCCTTCCTGGACCCGGCCGGCAAGGCGAAGATCAACGCGGAGATCGACACGTACACCGCCGAATGGCTCGCGCGCTGACCTCGTCCCGGCAACTGCGCCCCCGACAATGGGGACATGAGCACTCTGACTGCCGTCGGCCACCGCGGCGATCCCTACCGTGTCCGTGAGAACACCCTCGGCTCGATCCGCTCCGCGTTCGCGCGCGGGGCGGACGCCGTCGAGATCGACGTCCGGCTGACCCGTGACGGGGTGCCGGTCCTGCTCCACGACGCGACGCTCGAACGGCTGTGGGGTTACGACGTCCGCCTCGACGACGTCACGGCCCCACAGCTCAGGGAGCTGACGCAGGGCGGGGTTCCGACGCTGCGCGACGCCCTGATGACCGCCGGGGCGGGCCGGCTGATGCTCGACCTCCCCGGGGCCACGCCCGAGGCGGTACGCACCGTCGTGGGCCAGGTCCGCGAGTGCGGGGCGCGCGAGCGCACGTACTACTGCGCGGGCCCGCGCACGATGCTGGCGGTCCGCGCCGCCGATCCGGGCGCGGAGATCGCGCTGACCTGGACCACGCTGTCGCCGCCGCGGCGGGTGCTGATCGATGCCGTGACGCCGCGCTGGCTCAACTACCGCTTCGGGCTGGTGAGCCGGGAGCTGGTGGACGCGCTCCGCCGGGACGGCCTGCTGGTGTCGGCCTGGACCGCGGACACCAAGCGGACGATGAAGGGCCTGGTCGCGTCCGGGGTCGACTCGATCACCACGAACCGCCTGGACGTGCTGACGGCCGTACGAGCCGGACTCGGGCGGTGATACGGGCCCTCGGAGAGCGCATCCGCAGCTCCGATCCCCGTCGGCAGGACCTGGGGCTGATGCTGCTGGTACAGGGGGCGACGACGATCCCGTTCGTCGTGCCGCGGGACCCGGTCGAATCGCCGGCGAGTTGGCCGGCGTATCTGCTGACCACGCTGATCAACGTGCCGCTGGTCTGGCGCCGGCGGGCTCCGGTGCCGGTGATGTTCGGCGTCATCGCGGCCGGTTCGGCGTACCGGCTCGCACTGGACGGTCCCGGGCAGCCGCTGCCGTACGCGGCGCTGATCGCCGTCTACACGATCGCGCTGATCTGTTCGCCGCGGGTGCGGCTCGTGATGTGGGTGGTCGTGACGGTGGCCATCGTGGGCTCCGTGGCCCTCAACACCACGACGGTCAAGGAGCTGCTGTTCGCGCTGTTCGTCTTCGGGGCGGCGGTCGCGCTGGGCCGGCTGCAGGCGACCCGGCAGGCGTACACGGCAGCCGTGGAGGACCGGGCGGCGCAGCTGGAGCGGGCGAACCGGATCGAGGCGGAACAGGCGGCGGCGCGCGAACGGGCCCGGATCGCACGGGAGATGCACGACATCCTTTCGCACGCCGTCAGCATCATGATCGTGCAGGCCGAGGCCGGTCCGGTCGCGGTGCGCGGGGCGCCGGCCCGGGCCGAGGCCGCCTTCGAGGCGATCGCCGATACGGGCCGGGAGGCGATGGCGCAGCTGCGGACGATGCTGGGGGTGCTCCGGACGGAGGAGGTGGCGCAACCACGTGCGCCGCAGCCCGGGATCGGGGAGCTGCCGGCGCTCCTGGACCGGGTGCGGACCGGCGGCCCCCGGGTGTCGTACGAGCGGTCGGGCGAGGTGCGCGAGCTGCCGGCGGCGCTCGAGGCGACGGTGCACCGGGTGGTGCAGGAGGCGCTGACGAACGTGGTGAGGCACGCCGGGGCCTCGGTGGTGGACGTCCGGCTGGACTACGGGCCGCGGGAGCTCACGGTGACGGTGACGGACGACGGCAGGGGGCCCGGCGGGGAGCGGGTTCGGGAGCCCGCCGGCGGGCACGGGCTGATCGGGATCCGGGAGCGGGCGGCGGCACACGGCGGGACGGCGTGGACCGGTCCGGGGCCGGACGGGCGGGGCTTCTCGGTACGGGTGGTCCTTGTAGCCTCGCCGCAGGAGGTGGGGAGTTGACGATCCGTGTGGTGGTGGCCGACGACCAGGAGCTGGTGCGCAGCGGGTTCGCGATGATCCTGGACGCCCAGGAGGACATCGAGGTCGTGGCGGAGGCGGGTGACGGCGCCGCGGCGGTGGAGGCGGTGGCCCGGCTGGCTCCGGACGTGGCGCTGCTGGACATCCGGATGCCGGTACTGGACGGGATCGAGGCGTGCCGGACGATCTCGGCGCGGAGCGCCTGCCGGACGGTGATGCTGACGACCTTCGACTCGGACGAGTACGTGTACGAGGCCCTGCACGCGGGGGCGAGCGGGTTCCTGCTGAAGGACGTCCGGCGGGACGACCTGGTGCACGCGGTACGGGTGGTGGCGGCGGGCGAGTCCCTGCTGGCGCCGTCGGTGGCGCGTCGGCTGATCGAGGAGTACACGGCGGTGACGGGGGCGGCCGCGCGGCCCGGACTGCGTGCGGAGGTGCTGGAAGCGCTGACCGCGCGGGAGCGGGAGACGCTGCTGCATCTGGGGCGGGGGTTGTCGAACGCGGAGATCGCGGCTGTGCTGGTGGTGAGCGAACACACGGTGAAGTCGCACGTGGGGAACGTGTTGGCGAAGCTGGGACTGCGGGACCGGGTCCAGGCGGTGATCTGTGCGTACGAGACGGGCCTGATCGCGGTGGGTACTCCCTCCGGGGAGTGAGGTGCGGCGTGTCGCCTCCCTCGCACCGGCGATTTGTCGTACCGGTGAAGATCCCTCTTGTCGGGGATCCGCGACTACCCCTGTGAGCAGGAGCATTGAGGTCATCGGGGCAGTCGGGCCCCGGGTCTCGCAGGGGGAGCACACACCATCATGAACGCCACGACACGCACGCTGATCGCCGCCGCTCTGGTTCTGGGAATCGCTTCCGGTCCGGCCGTCGCGCACGCCGCGCCCACGCCGGCGTGGGCGCCGGCTCCGGCTCCGGTCTCGAAGGAGGTCGTCGAACCGGTGTTCTTGACGCCGCCGAACGCGGCGGCGCTGGAGAGCGCGATCGCCGGACTCGGCCCCGGGCACGCGGACGCGACGGCCGCGCTGGTCCGCGTGGGCGGTACGAGCGGCAGCTGGCAGGGGCATTCCGGGGTCGCCGATGTCCGTACGGGACGGCCGGCGCTGGATCGGGCCCGCTTCCGGGCGGGGTCGGTGACCAAGACGTTCACCGCGGCGGTGGTGCTCCAGCTGGCCGCCGAGGGACGCGTGGAGCTGGACCGCCCGGTGCAGGAGTACCTGCCGGGCCTGCTGCCGAACACTTTCAAGCCCGTCTCGGTACGGCAATTGCTGAACTACACGAGCGGTATCCGCCCGGCTGACGGCCCGGGCGACACGTTCGAGGACGCCTACGCCCACCGGTTCGACCGGGACGACCCGCGGGCACTGATCGCCAACGCGGTGGCCAAGGGGCCCGAGTTCGACCCGGGGGCCCGGCAGCACTATCTCAACATCGACTACACGATCCTGGGTGTGCTGATCGAGAAGGTGACGGGCAGGTCCTACGAACAGGCCCTGACCACACGGATATTCAAGCCCCTCGGCCTGCGTGACACCTCGCTGCCGAGCAGCACGCAGACGCGGATACCGGGACCGCACCACCGCGGGTACCAGGCGGTGACACGGGCCGACGGCACGCCGGAGCTGGTGGACGTGACCGAGTGGAACTCCTGGTCCAACTGGGCCGCGGGGGACCTGATATCCACCACGGCCGACCTGGAGCGCTTCACGGTGGCCCTGTTCGGCGGCCGGCTGGTGCCGACGGCGCAGCTGGAGGAGATGTTCACGGTGCCGCAGGTGAAGGACTTCGAGACCGGAGAGGACGCGGCGCAGACGGCGGGGCTGAAGCAGCTGGTCCTGCCGGACGGCACGGTGGCCTTCGGCAAGACGGGCTCGCGCCACGGCTACAGCACCGCGATCGGCGGCACCCGCGACCTCTCGCGCACCCTCGTCTATTCGGTCAACTCCACGGACGCCAAGGGCCGGGACATGAACAAGGTGGCCTTTGACATCGTGATGGCGGCCTTCACGAAGTAGGCGGCACCGGCGCTGCCATCGACCCCGGCTCCGGCGCGGGGGCCGGCATGGCCTCCAGGCGCTTGATCATGCGGTGGAGCACCAGCAGGGGGATCACCCCGAAGACGCCGAACGACATGTCGATGACGCTCCACCAGATGGGGATGCCCCGGATCGGGCCGCATATCAACGCCAGCGGAATCACTCCGGCGCAGGCGATCACGCCGGCTTCGACGATCCAGATGTTGCGGACCGGGTCGCGGTGGACCCCGTAGAAGAAGAGGGCGATGACCAGGTGGGCGAAGGCGAGCCAGTCGGTTCCGTAGAGGAGGAAGGGGTAGTCGGCGTCGGCCCGTTCCAGCCCGTCGCCCACGCGCCGGAGCCACTCGTTGTCGATCAGGGCGTTCGCCCAGCGGAGCTCGCTGACCAGAGGAAAGGCCGTGAGACCGCTGAGCACGAGGCAGATCAGGAACAGGGTCAACCAGGCACGGATCCGCCGCTGAAGGGCGCTTCTCTCGCTCATGGGAGGAAGCCTACGCCTATTTCTGAACGCGTTCAGCCATATTGCTGAACGTGTTCAGAAGATGGTTCGGCGATCGGTCAGAGCCCGACGATCGCGTTCCAGCGCTTGGCGAGGGACCGGCGCTCGGCCGAGGAGATGTCCCGGGCCACGACCAGCCGCTTGCGCATCTCCTCGTCCGGGAAGATCAGCGGGTTCTCGGCGAGTCCGGCGGTCTCCTCGTCGTCGGAGGCGGCCAGGACCTCCCGGGCGGCCGGGACCGGGCAGACGTAGTTGACGGAGGCGGCGAGCGAGGCGGCCACCTCCGGGGCGTAGTAGTAGTCGATGAGGGCCTCGGCGTTGGCCTTGTGCCGGGCCAGGTTGGGAACGAGCAGGCTCTCCGCCCAGAGTTCGGCCCCTTCCTCGGGGACGACGAACTCGATGTCCGGGTTGTCGGCCTGCAGCTGGATGGCATCACCGGAGTAGGCCTGGCAGGCGAGGACATCGCCCTTGCTCAGATCGGAGGTGTAGTCGTTGCCGGTGAAGCGGCGGATGTGCCTCTTCTTCACCATGTTCTCGACCTGGTCGCACATCCGGTGGAAGTCGGACTCGGTCCAGCGGGTGACGTCGACGCCGTTTCCCTGCATCAGCAGGGCGAAGGACTCGTCGAGGCCTGAGAAGAGGGTGACCTTGCCCGCCAGGTCCGGGTGCCACAGGTCCTCGACCGACTTGATCTCCCGGCCCAGGGCCCGGCGGTTGTAGGCGATGCCCGTGATCCCGGACTGCCAGGGGACGGTGTGCAGCCGGCCCTCGTCGAAGGCGGGGGACCGCAGCTGCGGGTCGAGGTGCCTGGTCACGTTGGGCTGAACCGACCGGTCCAGCTTCTGCGCCCAGCCCAGGTGGACGAAGCGGGCGGCCATCCAGTCGCTGACGACGATCAGGTCGTGGCCGGTCTCCTGGCGGTTCATCAGGGCCGGACTGACCTTGCCGAAGAACTCGTCGTTGTCGTTGATCTCCTCGGTGTACCGGACCTCGATGCCCGTCTGCTCCGTGAAGGCCTCCAGCGTCGGACGGCGCTCCTCGTCCTCCTCGTCGGTGTCGATGTACAGCGGCCAGTTGGAGAAGACGACGCTCCGGTCCCCCTCGGAGCGGTCGGGGCCCTCGCGCCGCTCCTCGGGAACGTAGGCGGCGGGCACGCCGCAGCCGGCGAGGGCGGCCGTCAGGCCGGCGGCCCCGAGACCGTACAGCGCAGAACGGCGGGAGAAGGCGAGTTCAGGCATGGGCACAGCCTCGGCGAACGCGGAAGGGCGGGCAATAGACATGTTGTCTACTGCCCGCCCCGTCAACGCTGTGCTGTGATCGATGCGGCCGATCAGCCGTCGAGCGAGGTCATCACGTGCTTGATGCGCGTGTAGTCCTCGAAGCCGTACGCGGAGAGGTCCTTGCCGTAGCCGGACTTCTTGAATCCGCCGTGCGGCATCTCGGCGACGAGCGGGATGTGGGTGTTGATCCACACGCAGCCGAAGTCGAGGTTCTTGGACATCCGCATCGCGCGGCCGTGGTCCTTGGTCCACACCGAGGAGGCGAGGGCGAACTCGACGCCGTTCGCGTACTCCAGGGCCTGACCCTCGTCCGTGAAGGACTGGACGGTGATGACGGGGCCGAAGACCTCGTTCTGGATGATCTCGTCGTCCTGTTTGAGGCCGGAGACCACGGTCGGGGCGTAGAAGTAGCCCTTCTCGCCGACCTGGTGGCCGCCCGCCTCGACCTTGGCATGGGCGGGGAGGCGCTCGATGAAGCCCGCGACCTGCTTGAGCTGGTTCGGGTTGTTCAGCGGGCCGTAGAGCACGTCCTCGTCGTCCGGCTGGCCGGTCTTGGTGTCGGCGGCGGCCTTGGCGAGCGCAGCCACGAACTCGTCGTGGATCGACTGGTGCACGAGCACGCGGGTGGCGGCGGTGCAGTCCTGACCGGCGTTGAAGTAGCCGGCGACGGCGATGTCCTCGACCGCCTTGGCGATGTCGGCGTCCTCGAAGACCACGACCGGGGCCTTGCCGCCGAGCTCCAGGTGGACGCGCTTGACGTCCTTGGAGGCGCTCTCGGCGACCTGCATGCCCGCACGCACCGAGCCGGTGATGGAGGCCATCGCCGGGGTGGGGTGCTCGACCATGGCCTTGCCGGTCTCACGGTCACCGCAGATGACGTTGAAGACACCCTTGGGCAGCACCGAGTCGATGATCTCCGCCATCAGGACGGTGGAGGCCGGGGTGGTGTCCGAGGGCTTGAGCACGACGGTGTTGCCCGCCGCGATGGCCGGGGCGAACTTCCACACGGCCATCATCATCGGGTAGTTCCACGGCGCGACCTGCGCGCAGACGCCGACCGGCTCACGGCGGATGATCGAGGTCATCCCCTCCATGTACTCGCCGGCCGAGCGGCCCTCCAGGAGCCGTGCGGCACCCGCGAAGAAGCGGATCTGGTCCACCATCGGCGGCACCTCCTCGCTGGCCGTGAGGGCCAGCGGCTTGCCGGTGTTCTCCGACTCGGCGGCGACGAGCTCGTCCGCGCGCGCCTCGAAGGCGTCCGCGATCTTCAGCAGGGCCTTCTGGCGCTCCGCGGGGGTGGTGTCACGCCAGCCCGGGAAGGCGGCCGCGGCAGCGGCCATGGCGGCGTCGACATCGGCCTGGCCCGAGAGCGGGGCGGTGGCGTACACCTCGCCGGTGGCCGGGTTGACCACCTCGGTGGTCCGCCCGTCGGCGGCGTCCTTGAACTCCCCGCCGATGTAGTTGCGCAGACGACGCAGTTCGGTGGTCACTACAGCCACACTCCTGATCACATGTCCAACGATTGAGACGATTACCAAGCCTAGCCTCTCGGCGGAGGCTTTCGACAGACCCGGAGGCCACCAACTGCGAAATCAGTGAGATCCCGGTCGTCAAACAACGGATTTCATCGATTCCGTCTTGCGGAACAGACGACCCTCGTGCACAGTGAGGTCGTGGTCAGTCGAAGCGCAGATTCCAGGAACAGACAACCGTCCCCTTCGGTCGATGCTGTGTCCCTGGCGATCATCGAGCAACTGCAGGAGGACGGTCGCCGTCCCTATGCGTCGATCGGCAAAGCCGTCGGCCTGTCCGAAGCGGCCGTGCGCCAGCGCGTACAGAAGCTGCTCGATCAGGGCGTCATGCAGATCGTCGCCGTCACGGACCCACTCACAGTGGGCCTGCGACGCCAGGCCATGGTCGGCATCAACGTCGAGGGTGACCTCGACCCCGTGGCCGATGCACTGACCGCCATGGCCGAGTGCGAGTACGTGGTCATGACCGCCGGGTCGTTCGACCTGATGGTGGAGATCGTCTGCGAGGACGACGACCACCTGCTGGAAACGATCAACAAGAAGATCCGCACGCTCCCCGGCGTGCGATCAACCGAAAGCTTCGTTTACCTGAAGCTGAAGAAGCAGACCTACATGTGGGGAACCCGATAACCGTGAGCCAGGACCTCTCCAAGACCGCGTACGACCACCTGTGGATGCACTTCACCCGCATGTCGTCCTACGAGAACTCCCCCGTCCCCACCATCGTCCGGGGCGAGGGCACCTACATCTGGGACGACAAGGGCAGGCGCTACCTCGACGGTCTTGCCGGACTCTTCGTGGTCAACGCCGGTCACGGCCGCAAGGAGCTGGCCGAGGTCGCGTACAAGCAGGCTCAGGAACTCGCGTTCTTCCCCATCTGGTCGTACGCGCACCCCAAGGCCGTCGAGCTCGCCGAGCGCCTCGCCCACTACGCCCCGGGTGACCTGAACAAGGTCTTCTTCACCACCGGTGGCGGCGAGGCCGTCGAGACCGCCTGGAAGCTCGCCAAGCAGTACTTCAAGCTGCAGGGCAAGCACACCAAGTACAAGGTCATCTCGCGTGCGGTCGCCTACCACGGCACCCCGCAGGGAGCCCTGTCCATCACCGGCCTGCCGGCCCTCAAGGCCCCCTTCGAGCCGCTGGTCCCCGGCGCGCACAAGGTGCCGAACACCAACATCTACCGCGCCCCGATCTTCGGCGACGACCCCGAGGCCTACGGCCGCTGGTGCGCCGACCAGATCGAGCAGGAGATCCTCTTCGAGGGCGCCGACACCGTCGCCGCCGTCTTCCTGGAGCCGGTACAGAACGCCGGTGGCTGCTTCCCGCCGCCGCCCGGGTACTTCCAGCGGGTCCGCGAGATCTGCGACGAGTACGACGTGCTCCTCGTCTCCGACGAGACGATCTGCGCGTTCGGCCGCCTCGGCACGATGTTCGCCTGCGACAAGTTCGACTACGTGCCGGACATGATCACCTGCGCCAAGGGCATGACCTCGGGCTACTCCCCGATCGGCGCCTGCATCATCTCCGACCGTCTCGCCGAGCCGTTCTACAAGGGCGACAACACCTTCCTGCACGGCTACACCTTCGGTGGCCACCCCGTCTCCTCGGCGGTCGCGCTGGCCAACCTCGACATCTTCGACAAGGAAGGCCTCAATCAGCACGTGCTGAACAACGAGGACGCCTTCCGCTCCACGCTGGAGAAGCTGCACGACCTGCCGATCGTCGGCGACGTCCGCGGCAACGGCTACTTCTACGGCATCGAGCTCGTCAAGGACAAGGTCACGAAGGAGTCCTTCACGGACGAGGAGACGGAGCGCGTGCTCTACGGCTTCCTCTCCAAGGCGCTCTTCGAGAACGGCCTGTACTGCCGGGCCGACGACCGCGGTGACCCGGTCATCCAGCTCGCGCCGCCGCTGATCGCGGACCAGGGCACCTTCGACGAGATCGAAGGCATCCTGCGCTCGGTGCTCACCGAGGCCTGGACCAAGCTGTGACCGGTCGGTAGATCGCCCGGGCCCCACTGGTCCGACCACACGGCCCGGATCCTCCGTTCGAGTGAGAACGCGGGGGTCCGGGCCGTGTGCTGTCACCATCCAAGACGTTCATCTCTTTACATCTCAGTGCGGCGCCAGTGACTTCGACCGGCTCCGCTTCGTTCCCTCGGACGGAGGTGTACGCCATGGTGGCTCCACCGGACAATGCCCCGCCTGACAATGACGTCCTGTGGGCTCGGTCCCTTCACTACTCCCACGACGGTTCCCCGGCCCTCGTCGAGGTCTCCGTCGGAGTCCGCCAGGGTGAGATCGTCGCCCTGACCGGTCCCCGCGGCAGCGGCAAGACCACCTTGCTCCGCTGCCTGTCCGGGCAGCTGCGCCCCCAGCAGGGCGAGGTCTGGTTCAACAGCGTCCCCGTGCACACCATGGGCACGCTCATCCGCGAACGGCTGCGCCGCGACCGGTTCGGCTGGATCGGCCCCGAGCCCCAGCTGCTGCCCGAACTGAAGGTCTGGGAGAACGCGGCCCTGCCGCTGCTGCTCGCCGGCGCCTCCAGCCGCAGCGCCCGCAGCGCCGCCTGCGAATGGCTCGACCGCCTCGACATCGGCGGCTTCGCCCGCAAGCGCCCCGGCGCCCTGAGCCGCGCCGAGTCCCAGCGCGTCGCCCTCGCCCGGGCCCTGGTCAACGAGCCCGCGGTGATCTTCGCCGACGAGCCCACGGCCCCACTGCACCGGACCGAGCGGGCGCTATTGCTCCGTACGCTGACCACCGCGGCCCGCTCCCACGAGATCACCGTGCTGCTGGCCACCCACGACGAGGCCACCGCGGCCGTCGCGGACCGCCGGATCGCCCTGCTCGACGGCCGCCTCGCGGGGGCAGCGGCCGCCGGCACCCCCGTCGCCGACACCACGGAGGACCAGGCCGCGTGCTCGCTCTCCGCCTAGCCCGCGGTTCCCGGCCGCTCGTCCAGCTGCGGCGGCTCCTCGTCGCCGCAGCCGCGGCCGGGGCCGGCTTCCTGCTGCTCTACGTACTCGCCGGGGCCGTGGCCCAGCCCGCCGGATCGTTCCCTCGCCTGCTGTGGGCCCTGATCCCGCTGGCCGTCGCCGTCCACTTCGCCGTCGTCGTGGCCCGGGCCGACCCCGCGACCCAGCCCCGCGAGGGACTGGACGCCGCCGGGCTGGGACCCGTCCGGCTCATGCTCGTCGCCGCGATCTCCACCGCCGTCGCCTGCGCCCTGGGCAGCGCCCTGGCCCTGGCCGTCTTCCTCCACCTGCGCGGGGACGTGGCCGGGCTGCCCTTCGACGGGGCCGGGGCGAAACTGCTCCACGCCGACCAGCCGCTGCCCGTGGCGGGCGCCCTCACCCTGCTGGCCCTGATCCCGCTGACGGCCTCGGCCGCCACCGCCCTCGCGCTGCGCCCGCACGCGCCGCTGGCGCCGCAGACCGGACTGCCCTGGGGCATCGCGCTGACCGCCTGCGGGCTCGCGGCCCTGGCCTACACGGGCCGGGGCGGCGCCGGGGTGCTCATCGGCTGGTCGCTGACCGCGGTCGGGCTCGCCCTCGCCGGACCGGGGCTCGCCTACGCCTGCGGGAGCCTGGTCCAGGCCGTGCGCCCGGGCGCGCTGCGGCTGCTGGCCGGGCGGATCCTCCAGGAGGAGGCCCCCCGGATCGGCCCGCCGCTGGGAGTGCTGTGCGCGGTGGCCGCGGCGGCCCTGACCGCCCTCGCCCTGCGCGACCGGGGCGGGCTGCCCGTCCCGCTGGGCCCGCTGACCGGGCCGGCCGCCGCGCTGGTGATCGTGTGCGCCGCCGCGACCCTTCTCACATCCGTGGTGGAGGCCCGCCGCGGCCGGGAGCCCGGCCGCACGGCCCTGCTCGACCTCGGCGCCCCGTCCAACGTCCTGCGTTCGGCCGCGAGTCTGCGGGCCACCGCGCTCCTGGCCGTGTGCGTACCGCTCAGCTGGGGTGTGGCGCAGCTGACGTCGCTGGCACTGACCCGCTGACGCGGGCAGCCCTTAGGGTGGGCCGAATGGTCAACCCAGACATCGAGATCGAGACGCTCGCCGAATTCGACCAGGTCGCGGCCCGCGGGTCGCTCAGCGGCTACCGGATCCAGTCGGTCAACCTGCTGGAGCGGACGTTCGCGCTGCTGGCCGCCGACACCTCGGCGGCGGTGTTCCTGGGCTGCCCGATGGAGCCCGATGCGGCGGAGAAGGTCCGCGCCGAGGGCGCGCTGGTCTTCCCGCCGATACCGGACCTTCCGTTCGATCCGTACCGGGGTCTGCTCTACACGGCCGAGGAGCTCTTCACCGGGCTGCCCGACGGGTACGAGGCCACCCCGGACGCGGAGGCCTACGCCTGGTTCCAGGAGACGAAGTCCGACGGCGACATCTACTCCTCGATGCTCCGCTCCATCCACGACGACGCCATCTCCGACGCCCTCGACGAGCACCTCGCCGGCGCCCGGGTCGTGGGTGTGATGGGCGGCCACGCCATGGCCCGCGGCGGTCCGCACTACCGCGGCGCGGCGGAGCTGGGCCGGGCACTGACCCGGTCCGGGCTGATGGTGGCGACCGGCGGTGGCCCCGGCGCGATGGAGGCCGCCAACCTGGGCGCCTACCTGGCCCCGGCCCCGGACGAGGCCCTCCCGGAGGCCTTGGAGATGCTGGCCAAGGCCCCCTCCTTCACGCCGTCGGTGTCCGAGTGGGCGCACGCGGCCCTCGCCGTGCGCGAGCGCTTCCCCGCGGGCGGCGATTCGGTGGGCATCCCGACCTGGTTCTACGGGCACGAGCCGCCGAACGCCTTCGCCGGGCACATCGCGAAGTACTTCGCGAACGCCACCCGTGAGGACGGCCTGCTGGCCCGTTCCAACGCGGGCGTGGTCTTCCTGCCCGGCGCGGCGGGCACGGTCCAGGAGATCTTCGACAACGGGACGCCGAACTACTACGAATCCCGGGGCGAGCCGGCACCGATGATCCTGGTGGGCCGTACCCACTGGACCGAGCACCTTCCGGCGTGGCCCCTGCTCCAGGCGCTGGCCCGCGGCCGTGCGATGGAGTCCCGGATCGCGCTCGTCGACTCGGTGGACGAGGTCCCGGACGTCCTCGCGTCAATGAGCTGACCTCCGGAAGCAACTTACCGGTCGGTTCTCACGTCTCAGGAGAGGTACCGCAAACCCTGCCAGACGTGAACGGAGCCCTTCGTGCTCATAGGCCTGCTGACCGCCATCGCGGCGTCCATCTGCTACGGCACAGGATCCGTGCTGCAAGCTGTCGGTTCGCGCCGCGCCGCACGGATGTCCCCGTCCGCCGCCGGGACGACCGCCCACGGCGGCCCCAACCTGTCGTCCACCGCGAAGGCGGCGATGACCTGGGAATTCATCGTCGGCACGATCCTGGACTTCGTGGGCTTCGGGCTCGGTGCGCTGGCGGCCCGTCTCCTTCCCCTCTTCCTCTCCCAGACGGTGATCAGCGCCAACCTGGTGATCACGGCCGTGCTCAGCGTGAAGCTGCTGGGCATCCGGCTGAGCCGTAAGGAGTGGACCTCGATCGGGGTCGTCTGCACCGCGCTGGTGCTGCTGGCGACGGCCGCGGGCCATGAGGGCGGCCACCACGCGCCGATGTCCACGCACTGGTGGCTGCTGGGGATCACCCTGCTGCTGATGGTGGGCGGCACGGTGGCCGTACGCCTCCTCGGCGGCGGGGCGGCGATCCTGGCGGGCCTGCTCTCGGGCCTGGGATTCGGCGCGCTCGGCGTCGGCGTCCGGATCCTGAACGGTGTCGACCCGTTCGACCTGGGCACCTTCCTCACCGACCCGGCCCTCTACGCCATCCTGGTGGCGGGCATCGGCGGCATGTACCTGCACACGGTCGCCCTCCAGATCGGCTCGGTGAACGGCGCCACGGCGGCCCTGGTCGTCGGCGAGACGGTCCTCCCGGGCGCGATCGGCGTCCTGTGGCTCGGCGACGCCTCCCGCCCCGGCCTGGCCTGGCTCGCGGTCCTCGGCTTCGTCCTGGCCGTCGCCGGAGCTGTGGCGGTGGCCTGGTATGGCAAGCACGAAGGATCCGACGCGGGGTCCGACGAGGGCGCCGCCCGGCCGGTGCCGGAACCGGTCGGCTGACCCACCGGCCGGCGCGGGCTCCTCACCCGGTCGGCCGCCCCCGGTGGTGGCGCGGCGGTGGCTGCCGCTTGCTGGACCGGGGGAGAGAGTGAGGGGTTCGTGAGTCCCACGACCGATCGGCTCAATACGCCGCGCGCGGCCGGGATGGCCGGAATCGCCTTCGCCCTGCTGCTGGCGGCGGCGATCGTCCTGATGCGGATCGCAGTCCCCTCGGGCGAGGCCGCCGACGCGGAGATCGACCCGGACAAGCGCTGGGCGATCCAGGTGGCACTGGAGATCGTGCCCTTCGCGGGCATCTTCTTCCTCTGGTTCATGGGCGCGCTGCGTGCGCACACGGGTGACGCCGAGGACCGCTTCGTCGCCACCGTGTTCCTCGGCAGCGGATTCGTTTTCGTGGCCACCCTGTTCGCCTCCGCCGCGGCGGCGGGCACGGTGCTCGCCGAGGGCACCCCCTCCGACTTCGGCCGCCACTACGCCTACACCCTCCTCGCGACGTACGCCATGCGGATGGCGGCCGTCTTCGTCTTCGCGACCTCGACCATCGGGCGGATGCTCGGCGTCTTCCCCAAGCCGCTGGCCCTGCTGGGCACCGTCGTCGGCCTGGTCCTGCTCGTGGTCGCCGTCGGACTGCCGTGGGCCGAGCTGGTGTTCCCGGCCTGGGCGCTGGTCATCAGCCTGTACATCCTGCGCGCCCGGCGCGGCGCCGCCCGACGGGCCGCTCCGAACCACATCGACCCGCTCTGACCTGGGGATCCGTACTCCCGCAGGCGCCCTCCGGGTGCCACGTGCATGCTGGTGGGAAGGGGCGGAACCGGGGGTTTCGGGGGTGGCGGGGAAGAACGGCCGAGGGAAAGGCAGAACCGTCATGAGGCTTGTCGTCGACCTCAACCGCTGCCAGGGATACGCCCAGTGCGCATTCCTCGCTCCCGATGTCTTCGCCATGCACGGCGACGAGTCGCTGCTCTACAACCCGGAGGCGGATCCCGCGCAGCGCGAGAACGTCCTGCGCGCCGTGGCCGCCTGTCCGGTCCAGGCCATCCTCCTGGAGATCACGGACGCCGACATGGCGAACGTGGTGGCCCCGGACGCCGTGGCCGGAGCCGGATCTCCTTCCGGAGGCGCACGGTGACCGCCGAGGGTACTCGCGACGGATCCCTGGAGCACCTCAAGCGCCAGGGCCGCATCGTCGTCGTCGGCGCGTCGCTGGCCGGCCTGCGGGCCGCCGAGACCATGCGCGAGAAGGGCTTCGCCGGGTCGCTCACGATGATCGGCGACGAACCGTACGAGCCGTACGACCGGCCCCCGCTGTCCAAGCAGGTCCTGCTCGGCAACGCGGTCGCCGACCACACGGCGCTCCCCCGCCGCCGGGCGATCGACGCCGACTGGCGCCTCGGGGTCCCGGCCACGGGCCTGGACATGGCCGCCCGAAGGGTCCGGCTCGGCAACGGCGACGAGGTCGAGTACGACCGGCTGCTGATCGCCACCGGGGTACGCGCCCGGCCCTGGCCCAACGCCGAGGAGGGCGCCCTCCAGGGTGTCTTCGTGCTGCGCACCCGTGACGACGGAGAAGGACTGCAACGGGCCCTCGCCGCCGGTCCCCGCCGGGTCCTGGTCATCGGGGCCGGCTTCACCGGGTCCGAGATCGCCTCCGCCTGCCGGGAGCGCGGCCTGGACGTCACCGTCGCCGAACGCGGCGCGGCGCCCCTGGTCGGTGCGCTGGGCGGGGTCATCGGCGAGGTGGCGGCCGAGATGCACCGGGAGAACGGCGTCGACCTGCGCACCGGGGTCATGGTGACCTCGCTGGAGGGCGACCCCTCCGGGCGGGTGTGCGCCGCGCACCTCTCGGACGGGTCCACCGTGGAGGCGGACGTCGTGGTCGTCTCCCTGGGCGCGCAGCGCAACACCGAATGGCTCGCCGGCTCCGGGCTGGGCGCGGGTCCGCGGGGCATCGCCTGCGACGCGGGCTGCCGGGCCTTCGACGTACGCGGCATCGTCACCGACGACATCTACGTGGCGGGTGACGTGGCACGTTCCCCGCACGCCCTGTTCGGCTACCAGTTCCTGTCGCTGGAGCACTGGGGCAACGCGGTCGCACAGGCCGACACCGCCGCGCACAACATGCTCAGCGAGAGCGCCGACCGCCGCCCCCACCTGTGGGTCCCGGCGTTCTGGTCCTCCCAGTTCGGCGTGAACATCAAGTCGGTCGGGGTCCCGCCGATGGGTACCGAGATCCTCGTCACGCAGGGCTCGCTCGCCGAGCGCCGCTTCGCGGCCGTGTACGGGTACCAGGGACGCACGATCGCCGCGGTCACCTTCGACAACTGCCGGTGGCTGCCGTTCTACGAGCAGCAGATCGAGACCACCGCGCCGTTCCCCCCGCCGTTCGCCACGGTGGACCGCAGGCCCGAGGGGCACAAGCCGCAGCCGGCCGACTTCCCCGACCCCTCGGTCCCCACCCACGGGCCGACCATCACGCTGAGCGGCTATTCGCCGGCCGACCGGAAGCTGACGTTCACCCCCGGAAGATGACCTTCGCCCCCGCGCACCACTGGCCGCGCCGCGACCGCACCGCGCCCTCCCCCGAGGATCACGAGGACCCGTCATGACACAAGCCATCCTGCGGGAGATCATCGACTACGCGAACCGCGCGAATCCGTACCCGCTGTACGAGGAACTGCGCAAGAACCCGGTCTCCCAGGACGGGGACGGCCCGTACGTCGTCAGTACGTACTACGAGATCCACAGCCTCCTGCACGATCCGCGGATCAGCTCCGACGCCAAGAACCTGAAGTCGACCGGGGACGACCCGCTGGGCCCGTCCGGCGAGGAGGGGGCGACCCTGCCCCCGTCCTTCCTCAAGCTCGACCCGCCCGACCACGACCGCCTGCGCCGGATGACGAACCGGCCGTTCGGGCCGCCGCACGCCCCCCACCGGGTGCACGACATGCGGGACGAACTCGGCGGCCTCGTCTCCGGGCTGATCGACGGCATCGTCGAGACCGGGCAGCCGGACCGGATCGACCTCGTCGACCAGTTCGCGTACCCGTTCCCGGTCACCGTCATCTGCCGGCTGCTGGGCGTGCCCCGCGAGGACGAGCCGCGCTTCCACGTCTGGGCGGAGACCCTGGCGGCCAGCCTGGACCCGGACCCGGACGCGGACCCCACCCAGCACGGGAAGGGCGCGATGGACGCCCGCATGGAGCTGGGCATGTACCTGGCCGGGTTGATCGAGGAACGGCGCAAGAAGCCGGGCGACGACATGCTGTCCCAGCTGGCCACGGCGGACGGCCCGGACGGTGCGATGACCACCATGGAGGCGCTCAGCACCTCCGCGCTGCTGCTGATCGCGGGCCACGAGACCACGGTCAACCTCATCACCAACGGCATGCTGACGCTGCTGCGCCACCCGGAGCTCCTCGAGCGGCTGCGCAACGACCCGGGCCTGGTCGTCCCGATCGTCGAGGAACTGCTGCGCTACGAGCCCCCCGTGCAGCTGCTGCCCCAGCGCAGCACCCTGTCCGACATCGAGGTCGCCGGTGTCACCATCCCCAAGGGCGCGTCCCTGTGGCTGATGCTGGCCTCCGGGAACCGCGACCCGAAGCGGTTCGAGGACCCGGACCGCTTCGACCCCGACCGCAAGGACATCCAGCACCTCGGCCTCGGCAGCGGGATCCACAGCTGCTTCGGTGCGCCGCTGGCCCGGCAGGAGGCCCAGCTGGCGCTGAGCGAACTGGCCCGCCGACTGGAGAATCCGCGGCTCCTGGAGGACCCGCCCGAATACCGCCAGAACGCGGTCCTGCGCGGCCCCCGCCACCTGCCGATCGCCTGCGACGGCATCCGCTCCTAGGGGGCGTCTCTTTCGGTCGTTCGGTGCGGGGCCTGCCCCGCGAGGCGCAGGGGCGCCCGTGTACGAGACGGCCTAAGCGCCGTCCGGCAGCACGACCACCTCGGCGGGGGTGAAGCCCACCTCGACCCGGTCCCCCACGGCCGGCGCCCCCGCCAGATCGCACTCCGCCTCCAGTACCGGGGCCGCCTGCGGCCGCAGCAGCAGCGCGACGTGCGTGCCGCGGAAGGTGCGGGACACCACCTCGCACCGCAGTCCCTCCGCGCCGAGCACGACCCCCGCGGGGCGGATCAGCAGTCGCTGGTCGCCCTCGGGGGATCCGGCCGGTACGGGGATCGCGCCCCATACGGTGGCGGCCTCCGTGCCGGAGACCACGGCCGGGACCACGTTCTCGAAGCCGAGGAACCGCGCCACGAACTCCGACGCGGGCCGCTGCCACACCTCCAGCGGGGTCCCGGCCTGCGCGATCCGGCCGTCCCGCATCACCACCACCCGGTCGGCCAGGGCGAAGGCCTCGCCCTGGTCGTGCGTGACGGCCAGTACGGTCGTGCCCAGCCGGGAGAACAGCCCCCGCAGCTCCACCACGAGCCGTTCGCGCAGGCCCCGGTCCAGCTGCCCCAGCGGTTCGTCCAGCATCAGCAGCCGTGGCGACGGCGCCAGCGCCCGGGCCAGCGCCACCCGCTGCTGCTCACCGCCCGACAGCGAGTCCACCGCCCGGCCCTCGGCCCCGGGCAGCCCGACCAGTTCCAGTAGTTGCGCGACCCGGTCCGTGCACGAGGCCCGGCCGGTCCCCCGCATCCGCAGTCCGAAGGAGACGTTCGCACCGACGTCGCGGTGCGGGAAGAGCTGGTGGTCCTGGAACATCAGGCCCACGCCCCGCCGGTGCACGGGTACGCCGGCCTGGTCGGCCCCGCCCAGCAGCACCCGGCCGCCGGACACCTGCTGGAGCCCGGCGACGACCCGCAGCAGCGTGGACTTCCCGCTTCCGCTCGGTCCCAGCACGCACACGACCTCGTGTTCGGCGACCGCGAGGTCCACACCGTCCAGGGCGTACTGGGCCGCTCGCTCACCGAAGCGGACCGACACCCCTTCCAGCTGAAGCAGTGTCATCAGAACTCTCCGGAGGTCTTGTCGGGTCGCAGTCGCTCCAGCACCAGCAGGGACACCGCGCACACCAGCATCAGAATCGTGCTCAGGGCCATCGCCTGCCCGTAGTTCAGCTCCCCGGCCCGGCCCAGCAGCCGCGCCACGGCCACCGGCAAGGTCGGCTGGTCCGCCCGTGCGATGAACACGGTCGCGCCGAACTCCCCCAGTGACACCGCGAAGGCGAACCCGGCCGCGATCAGCAGCGCCCGCCGCACCAGCGGAAGGTCCACCTCCCGCCAGGCCCGCCACGGCGACGCGCCGAGCACCGCGGCGGCCTCCCGCAGCCGCCCGTCCACCGCGCGCAGCACCGGCAGCATGGTCCGTACGACGAAGGGCACGCCCACCAGCGCCTGTGCCAGCGGCACCAGGATCCACGAGGTCCGCAGGTCCAGCGGCGGCTCGTCCAGGGTGATCAGGAAGCCGAAGCCCACGGTCACGGCGGACACCCCGAGCGGGAGCATCAGCAGCGCGTCGAAGCCGCGTACGAAGCGGCCTGCGCGCCGGGTCAGGGCCGCGGCCGCGAGTCCCCCGATGAACAGGGCGATCGCGGTGGCGGCCAGCGCGTACCGCAGGGAGTTCCAGACCGCCTCCAGCGGCGCCACCAGGAAGGTCCCGCCACCGGCGCCCGCGTCCTGCAGCGCCCGGTAGAAGCCGAGGCCGTAACCGCCGGGGGCGTCGAAGGAGCGCTCGACCAGCACGCCCAGCGGCAGCACGATCAGCAGCGCGACGGTCAGCAGGACCCCGCCCAGCAGCGTGCGCTGCGCCCAGCCGCGCGGCCGGTGCGTGGTGCGGCCCGGATCGACCAGCCGCAGCGCGGTCTCGCGCCTGCGCACGGCCCGGGCGTGCACGGCGAGGATCCCGCCGATCGCGGCGAACTGCACCATCGTCAGTACGGCGGCCGTCGGCAGGTCCAGGAGCTGCGCGGTCTGCCGGTAGACCTCCACCTCCAGGGTGGAGTACGAGGGCCCGCCCAGGATCAGTACGACGCCGAAGGAGCTGAAGGTGAACAGGAACACCATCAGCGAGGCGGCGGCCACCGCCGGGGCCAGCGCGGGCAGGGTCACCCGCCGCCAGGCGGTGAACCGCCCGGCGCCCAGCACCCGGGCGGCCTCCTCCTGGCGCGGATCCAGCTGGGCCCACAGCCCGCCGACCGTGCGGACGACGACGGCGTAGTTGAAGAAGACGTGCGCGAGCAGGATCGCCCAGACGGTGGTGTCGAGCCGGACGCCGATCAGTTCGTCCGTCAGCCCGCCCCGCCCCAGCAACGCGAGGAAGGCGGTGCCGACCACCACGGTCGGCAGCACGAAGGGAACGGTCACCACGGCCCGCAGCACCTTCTTGCCGGTGAACTCGAAGCGCGCGAAGACGTACGCGCCGGGGAGTGCGATCACCAGCGTGAGCGCGGTGGAGGCGAGCGCCTGCCAGGTGGTGAACCACAGCACGTCGGCGATGTCGGGCCGGGTCAGCACCTCCGCGAAGCGGCCGAACTGCCACCCCTCGTCGGTCTTGAGGCCGCGCCCGACGATCGCGGCGACGGGGTAGGCGAAGAACAGCCCGAAGAAGGCGAGGGGCACGGCCATCAGCGCGAGCCGCACGGCGGTGGCCCGCGCCCCCTCGCGGGGGCCGGGGCCCGGCGCGGCGCCCCCCGACGCCGCGCCCGGCTCCTTGGGACCGCCTACTTCACGACGGTCGAGGTCCATGCCTTGACCCACTGCTCACGGTTCTTGGCGATGGTCTCGGGAGCCACGTTCTCGGGCTTCTCGATCACCACACCGTGCTTGGTGAACAGCTCCGGCAGGGCGGCGTCCTTCGTCACGGGGTTCACGAACATCTGGAGCGGCATGTCCTCCTGGAACTTCTTGCTGACCAGGAAGTCCACGAGGGCCTTGCCGCCCTCCTCGTTCTCGGCGCCCTTGAGCAGGCCCGCGAACTCGATCTGGCGGAAGCAGGTGCCGGTGGAGACGCCCGTGGGGGCCTCGGCCGGCTGCGGCTCGCCGTACAGCACCTCGACCGGCGGGCTGGAGGCGTAGGAGACGACCAGTGGACGGTCGCCCTTGGCCTTCTTGCCGCCCGCGGAGCCGGAGAAGCGCTCGTTGTAGGCCTGCTCCCAGCCGTCGACGACCTCGACGCCGTTGGCCTTCAGCTTGCTCCAGTAGTCCTTCCAGCCCTCCTCGCCGTACTTGCCGACGGAGGCGAGCAGGAAGCCGAGGCCGGGCGAGGAGGTCGCGGCGTTCTCGGTGACCAGCAGGTTCTTGTACTCCGGCTTGATCAGGTCGTCCAGCGTCTGCGGCGGGGCGATCTTCTTCTCGGCGAAGTAGGCCTTGTCGTAGTTGACGCAGATGTCACCGGAGTCGATCGGGGTGACCCGGTGCCCCTTGTCGAGCACGTACTCGGGCTTCACCTCGGCGAGGCCCTTGGCCTCGTACGGCGTGAAGATGCCGTTGTCGAGGGCGCGCGAGAGGAGGGTGTTGTCCACGCCGAAGAAGACGTCGCCGCGCGGGGACCCCTTGGTGAGGATCTCCTGGTTCAGCGCCGCGCCCGCGTCCCCGGACTTCAGCACCTTGACCGTGTAGCCGCTCTGCTGCTCGAACTCCTTGAGGACCGTGTCGGTCACGTTGAAGGAGTCGTGGGTGACGAGCGTGACGGTCTTGGACTTCGGGGCGTCGCTCGCGCCGGTCTTGTCCTGGGCGTCTCCGCCGCCGCAGGCGCTGAGCGTGGTGACGCCGAGGGCGGCCGCGAGCACGGTGCCCGCGATCTTCCTGGTGGTGCTCATTGGTGAATTCCTCCTGGGATGTCCAGGAGAAGACGCGGCCCTGCCCGGCGCTCTGCGAGAGCGGACGCCGGGCAGGGCGCAACAGCAAGAGTGGTGACCGAACTTCCTACCCCGAATGACCGGGGCGAGGTTCAGAGGGTCTGCGGATGACGGATACCGCACTCTCAGCGCTGTGGCGCTCCCCTGTCGGAATATGAAATTGGTTCGGCCACAGGGTACCCCGTGGCCGAATTACGTCGAACAGAAGCGGAATCTAGCGCTCCGAGGCCGCCAGCTGGCCGCACGCGCCGTCGATCTCCTGGCCCCGGGTGTCCCGTACGGTCACGGGCACGCCGTGGCGGGCGATGGCCTCCACGAAGGCCTTCTCGTCCTCGGGGCGCGAGGCGGTCCACTTGGAGCCCGGCGTCGGGTTCAGCGGGATCAGGTTGACGTGTACACGCTTGCCCTTGAGCAGCTTGCCCAGGAGGTCACCGCGCCAGGCCTGGTCGTTGATGTCGCGGATCAGGGCGTACTCGATCGAGATCCGGCGGCCGGACTTCTCCGCGTACTCCCAGGCCGCGCCGAGCACCTCACGGACGTTCCAGCGGGTGTTCACGGGGACGAGGGTGTCGCGCAGCTCGTCGTCGGGCGCGTGCAGCGAGACGGCGAGGCGGCACTTGAAGCCCTCGTCGGCGAAGCGCAGCATGGCCGGGACCAGGCCGACGGTGGAGACGGTGATACCGCGCTGCGACAGGCCCAGGCCGTCGGGCTCCGGGTCGGTGAGCCGACGGATGGCGCCGACCACGCGGTTGTAGTTGGCCAGGGGCTCGCCCATGCCCATGAAGACGATGTTCGACAGCCGCGCCGGGCCGCCGGGAACCTCTCCGTCGCGCAGCGCGCGCATGCCGTCGACGATCTGGTGCACGATCTCGGCGGTGGACAGGTTGCGGTCCAGGCCGGCCTGGCCGGTGGCGCAGAACGGGCAGTTCATGCCGCAGCCGGCCTGCGAGGAGATGCACATGGTGACCCGGTCGGGGTAGCGCATCAGCACGGACTCGACGAGCGTGCCGTCGTGCAGCTTCCACAGGGTCTTGCGGGTGGTGTCGTCGTCGCAGGAGATGTGCCGGATGACGTTCATCAGGTCCGGCAGCAGCTCCTGCTGGAGCTTCTCCCGCGAGCCCGCCGGGATGTCGGTCCACTCGGCCGGGTCGTGCGCGTACCGCGCGAAGTAGTGCTGGGAGAGCTGCTTGGCCCGGAACGGCTTCTCGCCGATCGCGGCGACCGCCTCACGGCGCTCGGCCGGGGTCATGTCGGCGAGGTGCCGGGGCGGCTTCTTGGCCCCGCGAGGGGCGACGAAGGTGAGCTCTCCCGGAACGGGGCGGGCCATGGCAGGTACTCCTTGTAAGACGAAAGGCGCGCCGCAGAAGCAGCGCGCCTTCCAAGAGTAACCGCCCGGCGTCCTGCGACGCCTTTTCGCAGGTCAGCCGGTGCCGACGAAGGCCGCCAGGAGCAGCCACACCACCGGAGCCGTCGGAAGCAGGGAGTCCAGCCGGTCCATGATGCCGCCGTGTCCCGGCAGCAGGGTGCCCATGTCCTTGATGCCGAGGTCCCTCTTGATCATCGACTCGCCCAGGTCACCCAGGGTGGCGCTGACCGCGACCACGAGGCCGAGCAGCAGGCCCTGCCACCAGGCGCCGCCGTCGATCAGGAACTCCATGCACAGCGCGCCGGCCGCCATCGCGAAGGCCACCGCGCCGAACAGTCCCTCGCGGGTCTTGCCGGGGCTGATGCGCGGCGCGAGCTTGGTCTTGCCGAAGCGCCAGCCGACCGCGTAGGCGCCGGTGTCGCTGACCACGGTCAGGAGCAGGAAGGTGATCACGCGCTGGGGGCCGTCGTCGGCGGTGAGCAGCATCGCGACGAAGGTGGCCAGGAAGGGGACGTAGAACGCCGCGAAGGCGCCCGCCGTGACGTCCTTGAGGTAGTCCTCGGGCGGTTCGGTCATCCGCCACACCAGGACCGCGAGCACGGTCAGGGCCATGGCGACCCAGGCGCCCTCGGCCCCCCGGACGTATCCGGCGATGACCATGGCGGCGCCGCCGACCGCGAGCGGGACCAGCGGGGCCTTGATGCCCTTCTTCTCCTGCAGCCGGGAGGTGAGCTCCCACAGGCCGACGACGACCGCGACGACGATGACGCCGACGAACACGGCCTTGACGATCAGCAGCGAAGCGAAGATCACCGCGCCGAGACCGACGCCGACCCCTATGGCCGCACGCAGGTCCCGGCCCGCGCGCTTCTTCGGCGGCGGGGGTGAGGCGTCCTGCGGCTGCTGGGCATGCGGAGGAGGGGGGCTGGGCATGGGCTCCTGCGGCGGCGTCTCGGCGCGGAAGAGGGGGCCGCCGTCGGCGGCGACCCCCCGATCGCGTGCTTCCCGGTCGTCGAAGTCACGGCCGGCGGCATCGGGCACGATGGGCATGGGCCGAGTGTGCGGGCCCACCTGCGCATCGTATGCGGGACCCGCCGGAACCGGCTCCGGCTGCCAGGAAGAGTCGTTCATCAGACTTCGAGGAGCTCGGCTTCCTTGTGCTTGAGGAGCTCGTCCACCTGCGCGACGTACTTCGCGGTGGTGTCGTCGAGCTCCTTCTCCGCGCGGCGCACCTCGTCCTCGCCGGCCTCCTTGTCCTTGACCAGCTTGTCAAGGGCGTCCTTGGCCTTGCGGCGGACGGCGCGGAGCGAGATCTTCGAGTCCTCGGCCTTGGTGCGCGCGACCTTGATGTACTCCTTGCGGCGGTCCTGCGTCAGCTCGGGGAAGGTCACCCGGATGATGCTGCCGTCGTTGCTCGGGTTGACACCGAGGTCGGAGTCGCGGATGGCCTGCTCGATGTTGCGCAGGGCGCTCTTGTCGAACGGGGTCACGATCGCCATGCGCGGCTCGGGCACCGAGAAGGAGGCGAGCTGGTTGATGGGCGTGATGGCGCCGTAGTACTCCGCCACGATCTTGTTGAACATCGCCGGGTGCGCACGCCCGGTGCGAATCGCGGCGAAGTCTTCCTTGGCGACGACGACGGCCTTTTCCATCTTCTCCTCGGCCTCGAGGAGGATCTCTTCGGTCACCACGTGCTCCTGCATGTCAGATTTGGATGGTTCAGGCGGGCGGGCGGGACCGGCGGGCCGGTACGGGGCCCGCTCGGTCCGGCAGCGGACTGCTCAGACCCGGGTTTCCTGGTCGCTCACGAGCGTGCCGATCTTCTCACCCTTGACGGCGCGGGCGATATTGCCCTCGGCGAGCAGCTCGAACACGAGGATCGGAAGCTTGTTGTCGCGGCAGAGCGTGATCGCGGTGGCATCGGCGACCTTGAGGTCGCGGGAGAGGACCTCGCTGTACTCCAGCGCGTCGAACTTCACCGCGTCCGGGTTCTTCTTCGGGTCGGAGTCGTAGACCCCGTCGACACCGTTCTTGCCCATGAGCAGGGCCTCGGCGTCGATCTCCAGGGCCCGCTGGGCGGCCGTGGTGTCGGTGGAGAAGTAGGGCATGCCCATGCCGGCGCCGAAGATGACGACGCGGCCCTTCTCCAGGTGCCGCACGGCACGCAGCGGGATGTACGGCTCCGCGACCTGGCCCATGGTGATGGCGGTCTGCACGCGGGAGTCGATGCCCTCCTTCTCCAGGAAGTCCTGGAGTGCGAGGCAGTTCATGACGGTACCGAGCATGCCCATGTAGTCGGACCGGGCCCGGTCCATGCCGCGCTGCTGGAGTTCGGCGCCGCGGAAGAAGTTGCCGCCGCCGATCACGACGGCGATCTCCGCGCCGTCGCGGACCACCGCGGCGATCTCACGCGCGATGGCGTGGACGACGTCGGGGTCGACGCCCAGTCCTCCACCACCGGAGAAGGCCTCGCCCGACAGCTTCAGCATGAAGCGGCGGCCCTTCTTGTTCTGGTCGCTCTTGTCGTCGGATGCGGTGTGGGGGTCCACGCCCTGATTCATGGAGATCTCCTCGTGCACATACGAAGAAGGCCATTGCCGGTGGGTCCTTGCGGTTCCCTCTACGGCAATGGCCTCCTCGTCAGATCTGCGGTCGCCTCGCGCGAGCGCGGACGACTGCCTCAGACCCTACCGGGGTCCGGTGTCCGTCGCGTACGGACGGACTCAGATGCCGACCTTGATGCGCGAGAAGCGCACCAGGGTGACGCCGGCCTCGTCCAGGACCTTCTGGACCGACTTCTTGTTGTCCAGCGCGTACGCCTGGCCAAGGAGGGTGTTCTCCTTGAAGAAGCCGTTGACACGGCCCTCGACGATCTTCGCGATGGCAGCCTCGGGCTTGCCCTCGGCGCGGGTGACCTCTTCGGCCACACGACGCTCGGACTCGACCTTCTCGGCCGGAACGTCCTCGGCGGACAGCCACTGCGGGGAGAACGCGGCGATGTGCTGCGCGATGCCGCGGGCGACCTCGGCGTTCTCCTTGTCCAGCTCGACCAGGACGCCGATCTGGAACGGCAGGTCGGGCATGGTGCGGTGCATGTACGCCGAGACGTAACCGCCGGTGAACTGCGCGAAGCGGTCCAGGACGATCTTCTCGCCGAGGTTGGCGTTGGCCTCGTCCACGAACGCCTGGACGGTCTTGCCGGGCTCGATCTCGGACGCCAGCAGCGCCTCGATGTCGGCCGGGGAGGTCGCGGCGATGTGCGCGGCGATCTCGTTGGTGACCGCCTGGAACTTGTCACCCTTGGCGACGAAGTCCGTCTCGCACTTCAGCTCGACGAGAACACCGGAGGTGTTGTCGTCGGAGATGAGGGAGGCAACCGCACCGTTCTCGGCAGAACGGCCCTCGCGCTTGGCGACGCCCTTCTGACCCTTGATACGGAGGGCCTCGATGGCCTTGTCGACGTCGCCGTCGGACTCGACCAGCGCGTTCTTGCAGTCCATCATGCCGACGCCGGTGAGCTCGCGGAGCTTCTTGACGTCAGCGGCGGTGTAGTTCGCCATGAGTCTGGGATTCTCTCTCGAAGTCGTAGATCTACGGGTGAACGGCGGAGGCGCCGCGCCCCAGGCGCGGCTCCCCCGCCGTCATCGTCCGTGCTGCGAGTGCCCGGCGCGTGAACGCCGGGCGCTCTCAGTGGGTCAGGCCTGCTCGGCGTCGGCGTCGGCGGCCGGGGCCTCGACAGCCTCGGTGGCCTCGGCGGCCGGAGCCTCGGTGGCCTCGGCGGCCGGAGCCTCGACGACGGCCTCGGCAGCCGGGGCGGCCTCGGTCTCGTCGGCCTTCTTGTCACCCTCGAGCAGGTCGCGCTCCCACTCGGCGAGCGGCTCGGCGGCGGCCTTCTCGCCCGGCTTCGAGTCGCCGGTCGCAGCGCCGGAGCGGGCGATGAGGCCCTCGGCGACGGCGTCGGCGATCACGCGGGTGAGCAGGGTGACGGAACGGATCGCGTCGTCGTTGCCCGGGATCTTGTAGTCGACCTCGTCGGGGTCGCAGTTGGTGTCGAGGATCGCGACGACCGGGATGTGGAGCTTGCGCGCCTCACCGACGGCGATGTGCTCCTTCTTGGTGTCGACGATCCAGACGGCGCTGGGGACCTTCGACATCTCGCGGATACCACCGAGGGTCTTCTCCAGCTTGGTCTTCTCGCGGGAGAGGACCAGGAGCTCCTTCTTGGTGAGACCCGAGGCGGCGACGTCCTCGAAGTCGATCGCCTCAAGCTCCTTCAGACGCTGAAGGCGCTTGTAGACGGTGGAGAAGTTGGTGAGCATGCCACCCAGCCACCGCTGGTTGACGTACGGCATGCCAACGCGCGTCGCCTGCTCGGCGATGGCCTCCTGGGCCTGCTTCTTGGTACCGATGAACATGATGGAGCCACCGTGCGCGACGGTCTCCTTCACGAACTCGTAGGCGCGGTCGATGTACGACAGCGACTGCAGCAGGTCGATGATGTAGATGCCGTTGCGCTCCGTGAAGATGAAGCGCTTCATCTTCGGGTTCCAACGGCGGGTCTGGTGACCGAAGTGGACGCCGCTTTCCAGCAGCTCCCGCATCGTGACGACGGCCATGGCCATCTCCTTGGTTTCTCGGTTTGGTTCCTGACGCCCCACCGCGCCCTGCCCCCATGAGGGACCGAGAGACGCTGTCACCTGGCTGTATAAGCCTGGCGCCGGGGCGTGCGAAGTCGACCCGGTGACCCGGATCGCCACAAGAAGTGTACGGGACCCGCCGGTATGCCGGGTGACGCCGTTGTCCACAGCGCCCCGGCCGTCCACAGGCCGGGGCACGGGTCCGGACGGGCGCGGGACGCTGTGGTCCATGACGACCTTGCTGCTCAGCCTGCTCCTGGCCCTGGCCCAGTCGGCCCTTCCCGGGATCCGCCCGCTGCCCGCGCCGCTGGCGGTGGCCCGCTGGTGGGACCCGCCGCCGACCCCGTACGCGGCCGGCCACCGCGGGGTGGACCTGTCCGCCCCGGTGGGCGCGGAGATCCGGGCGGTCGCGGCCGGCCGGGTCCACCACGCCGGCCCCGTCGCCGGCCGCGGGGTGCTCTCGCTCGCCCTGCCGAACGGGCTGCGGACGACCTACGAGCCGGTCCGGCCCCTGGTCGCGGAGGGCGAGCAGGTCAGGGCGGGCCAGGTGGTGGCGGTCCTGACGGACGGCTCGCACTGCCCGGGGCCGTGCCTGCACTGGGGTCTGCTGGCGGGCGAGGTGTACCTCAACCCGCTCGGCCTGCTCCCGCGCCCGACACCCCGGCTGCTGCCTGCCGACCCCCACCCGGCCGACGGCTGAGGCGTGTTTCGGGGCGGAGCCCCGGGGGCCTCAGCCCCGGACGCCCCGCAGGGCCATGTTGACGGCAGCCTCCGTCACGACGACGGGATCCTCCGCCGCGCCGAGCTCGATCCTC
This sequence comes from Streptomyces sp. NPDC048257, assembly GCF_043201855.1. NCBI lineage: Bacteria > Bacillati > Actinomycetota > Actinomycetes > Kitasatosporales > Streptomycetaceae > Streptomyces > Streptomyces sp. NPDC048257. Next base: position 75,216 of record NZ_JBICZI010000012.1, on the reverse strand, counting down.
CGCACGGCCGCGTCCACGACCCCTTGCAACAGCATCGCGGCGAGCCTCGGCTCCGTCTGCCCCAGGCTGCTCAGCGCCTCGACGATCATCGCCACCAGCCCACCGTGGGCCGCACGGATCTTCTCCCGCGCGCCCGCGTCGAGCTCGCTCGCCGAGATGGCCACCACCGCGCGGTGGCGCCGGTCACCCACCAGCCCCAACTGGCTGCGCACGTACGCCTCGATCTTCGCCTCCGGCGACTGCGCCTGCTCCATCGCCGCCTCGATCTCGGCGGCCCACACGGGGAAGTCCACTGCGCACAGCTCTTCGACCACGGCGGCGCGGGAGCGGAAGTACTCGTACACGGAGGACCGGGCGAGCCCGGTCCGCTCCGCGAGGGCGGGGAAGGTCAGCGCCTCCGTCCCGCCTTCGGACAGCAGGGAACGCGCGGCGTCCAAGAGGGCGCCGCGCTGCATCGACCGGTGCTCGGCCACGGAGGCCGCTCGAATCCTGGGCACACGTCCACTCTACGGAGGTACCGCAAGCTCACCTCCCCACATCCGCCAACTTCGCGCGCAGTTGCAGCACGGACTTGGTGTGGATCTGGCTGACCCGGCTCTCGGTGACGCCCAGGACGTTGCCAATCTCGGCCAGCGTGAGGCCCTCGTAGTAGTAGAGGGTCACCACGGTCTTCTCCCGCTCGGGCAGGGTGTTGATGGCCCGGGCCAGCAGGCGCCGCAGCTCGCGGTCCTCGGCGACCGCCACCGGGTTGTCGGCGGCGGTGTCCTCCAGGGTGTCCATCAGCGAGAGGCGGTCGCCGCCCTCCCCGCCGACGTGCAGCAGCTCCTCCAGGGCGACCACGTTGGCCAGCGACAACTGGCTGAAGACGGTGTGGAGATCCTCCACCCCGATCCCCATCTCGCCGGCGACCTCGCTCTCCGTCGGAGTGCGCCGCAGCTGGGCCTCCAGCGTGGCGTAGGCCCGCTCCACGGCGCGGGCCTTCTGCCGGACCGAGCGGGGGATCCAGTCCAGCGCCCGCAGCTCGTCGATCATCGCGCCGCGGATCCGGGTGATCGCGTAGGTCTCGAACTTGATCGACCGGTCGATGTCGAACTTCTCGATGGCGTCGATCAGCCCGAAGACCCCGGAGGAGACGAAGTCGGCCTGCTCCACATTGGGCGGCAGGCCGACGCTGACGCGGCCGGCGACGTACTTGACCAGGGGCGAGTAGTGCAGGATCAGCTGCTCCCGCAGCCGCTCGTCACCCGATTCCTTGTACGAGCGCCACAGCACCTCCAGGGACGAGGGCGCGGTGGACCGCACGCCGCCGCGGGCAGCGGGGGGCACCGCAGCGCGGTCGGACCCTGAGGTGTGCTGGGGCATGCTTCGCCTTTGCCGGAGCCGGATTCCTTGGGAGCGTAGCGTGACGAGATTGTCGCGGTGCGCGAAGAGTACGGGATGGCGCGGGGGCCCATCGGCGCCCCGACTCGCGCGGACGACCCGGGACCGGCGCCTGGCGCTCGGTCCCGGCGACCGCCACCGGGAAGACCGCGTCTCTCATCGCTTTCACTCTTTCACCGGAACACCCCAGGTCAACGACCGCCTCGCCGGGCGGCGCCGGTTTGTGTGCCTCCTCCAGCCGTTTGTCTGCTCAACTGCCAGCCGTCGCCCTGCCGTTCGACGAACCCCAGAGAGTGAAGTTCGTACAGTCTGCCGATGACTTCATCGGCGCCGGTGCCGGAGGCAAGTGCCAGCTCGGCCACGTCCGCCGGCCGGCCGGCCGGGAGCGCTTCGAGCACGCGGGCGGTGTCCCGGTCCAGCAGGTCCCGGGCGAGCACCGGTCCGCGCCGCTCGGGAGCCAGCTCGCCCATGGCTCCGACCAGCTCCACCACCTCGGCCGCGTCGGTGACGAGCGCGCCCTCGCCCCGCAGCAGCTCGTGCACCCCGGCGGAGAGTCCGCTGGTGGCGGGCCCGGGGACACCCATCGTGAACCGCCCGAGGCCCTGCGCCCGCCGGGCCGTGACCAGGGATCCGCTGCGGTGCGCCGCCTCCACGACGACCGTGCCCCGGGTGAGGGCGGCGATGACCCGGTTGCGCAGGACGAAGCGGCTGGGGGTCGGGTGGCTGCCCGGTGGCAGCTCTCCGAGGATCAGCCCCTGCCCGGCGATCCGGGCGAGCAGCCCGGCGTGTCCCCGCGGATAGGCCACGTCCACTCCGCAGGCCAGCACCGCCGCGGTCGCGCCACCGGAGGCGAGGGCGCCCCGGTGGGCGGCGCCGTCGATGCCGAACGCGGCGCCGGACACCACGACCCAGCCCCGCTCGGCGAGTCCGGCGGCCAGGGTCTGGGCCATGTGCGCGCCGTACGGGGTGCAGGCGCGGGCCCCGACCACGGAGACCGAACGCAGTGCCCAGGTACGGAGGTTGGGACGGCCCCGCAGCCACAGCCCGACGGGCCGTTCGTCGCCGAGGTCGTCGAGCTGGGTCGGCCACTCCGCCGACCCGGGGAACACGAACCGGCCGCCCGACTCCGCGGCCAGCGCGAGGTCACGCTCGGGGTCGGCCAGCGCCGCCCTTCTGCGGTACCCGGCGAGCCGCTCCGGCCCCACCCCGGACGGCGTGTCCGGCTCCGCCCCCGGGGCGGTCAGCAGCCCTATCAGCCCCACGGCCCCGAACTCCCGCAGCCACCGCCCTCCGTGCGCGTCCCCGGGCTCGAGCACCCGGGTGAGCGCCGCCCGCGCCAGGAGTTCCCCCTCCCCGGCGCCGGTCATGTCCCGGCCCCCGCCACCGCCATCGCTCCGCGGGCGATCCCGGTCCGCAGCTCCAGCGCCACGGCCACGTCCAGCGCCTCGGGCCGGTCCCGCCCCCGCAGGTCGGCGACGGTCCAGGCGACCCGCAGCACCCGGTCCAGCCCGCGCGCGGTGAGCAGTCCCCGTTCCAGATCGTGCTCGGCGCAGGCCAGTGCCCCCGGTCCCGCCCGCCAGCGGGTGCGCAGTTCCTGCCCGGGCACTTCGGAGTTGAGCCGCCACGGCGAACCGGCGAGCCGGGCCGCGGCGCGCTCCCGGGCCTCCCGCACCCGGCCCGCGACCACCGCGGTGGACTCCCCGCGCCCGCCCTGCCCCAGCAGGTCGCAGCGGGTCACGGGCTCGACCTCCACCCGCAGGTCCACCCGGTCGAGCAACGGCCCGGACAGCCGGGCCTGGTAACGCCGGATCACCGAGGGCGGGCATTCGCACCCGGCTCCGTGCAGGGTGTGACGCCCGCACGGGCACGGGTTCGCGGCGAGCACCATCAGGAACCTGGCCGGCAGCCTTACCACTCCGGCGGCGCGGGCGATGACCACGTGCCCCGACTCCAGGGGCTGCCTTAGCGCGTCCAGCGCCCGGCTGTGGAACTCCGCTGCCTCGTCCAGGAAGAGCACGCCCCGGTGTGCCAGGGAGACCGCCCCGGGCCTCGGGATCCCGGACCCGCCGCCCACCAGGGACTGCATGGTCGCCGAGTGGTGCGGTGCGCAGTAGGGCGGCCTCGCGACGAGCGGTTCGCCGGGCGGGAGGATTCCCGCGACCGAGTGGACGGCCGTGACCTCCAAGGAGTCCTGACGGGTGAGCGGCGGCAGCAGCCAGGGCAGCCGCTCGGCCAGCATGGTCTTGCCCGCTCCGGGCGGCCCGCTGAGGAAGAGGTGGTGCCCTCCGGCGGCCGCCACCTCCAGGGCGCGGCGCGCCGTGTGCTGCCCGGCCACGTCCGCGAGCTCGGGGAAGTCGGCGCCGTCCTCCCGGTCGGGGCGGCCGCGGGCGAGTCCCGTACCGAGTCCCGCCCCCGGGACGAGCAGTCCGGCCAGTATCGGGTCGGGCCGGCCCGGCGGCTCGCACGGCTCCTCCTCGGGTACCTCCCCGCCGGTCAGGACCGCGATCAGCTGGCGCAGGCTGCGGACGCCGAGCACCGAGACGTCGGGGACGAGCGCGGCCTCGGCCGCGCACTGCTGGGGCACGACCACCTGCCGGTAGCCGGCCTCCGCCGCGGCGAGGACCGCGGGCAGGATCCCGCGGACCGGACGCACCCGGCCGTCCAGCCCCAGCTCCCCGATGAGGACGAGGTCGGCGATCGCGCCCGGGTCGACCACCTCGGCGGCCCCGAGCACCGCCGCCGCGACGGCCAGGTCGAATCCCGCGCCGGATTTCGGTACGGAGGCCGGGCTCAGCCCGACCGTGAGCTTCTTCTGCGGCCAGGCCGCACCTGAGTTGACCACGGCCGCCCGCACCCGATCCCGGCTCTCGACCAGGGTCTTGTCCGGCAGCCCCACCAGGGTGAAGGCCGCCACCCCGGGCTCCAGATCGGCCTGTACCTCGACCACCACGCCGTCGACGCCGACCAGGGCCACCGAGCAGGCGCGCGCGAACCCCATCAGGCCACCCCCCTGACGTGTTCCACGAGGGGTGCTCCGCGCCGCGGCAGCAGCACCCCGACGAGGTCGATGCGCACTCCGCCCGGGGGTGGCCCGCCGTGGTCGGCGAGCCAGCGCCCGGCGAGGCCGCGCAGCCGCTCGACCTTGGCGGTCCGTACGGCGGCCATGGGGTGCTCGAACTCAGCCGCCCGGCGGGTCTTGACCTCGCACACGACGAGGGCGTCCCCGTCCCGGGCGACGATGTCGATCTCCCCGCCGCGGCACCGCCAGTTCCGCGCGATCACGGTCATCCCGGCCTCGGTGAGCCGCCGTGCCGCGAGCTCCTCGCCGTACCGCCCCAATGCCTGCTGTGCCACGCCCTTCGCGTTCATCCGGCACCACCTCCGGTACCGACGGTCCCGCGCCCCCGCCCACCTTGTGGATCTTGGTGGACAATCCGGCCGTTGTGGACAACCGCCTCACCCTTGCGGGTGAGGCGGCTCAGCTGCCGGGCAGTTCGAGATCGCTCTTGTTGAGCTCCTCGATGTTCACGTCCTTGAAGGTCAGCACCCGCACCTGCTTCACGAAGCGGGCCGGCCGGTACATGTCCCAGACCCACGCGTCGGCCATCGAGACCTCGAAGAACACCTCCCCCTGAACCGAATGCACCTGCATCTCGTAGTCGTTCGTGAGGTAGAAACGGCGTTCCGTCTCGATCACGTACTTGAACAGCCCGACGACGTCGCGGTACTCCCGATAGAGCTTCAGCTCCATCTCGGTCTCGTACTTTTCGAGGTCCTCGGCACTCATGGCATGTTCCCCTTCAGCCGTGCGTCCCCCTATTGTGCGCCAGGCCCATGTGCCCCTAAACGATTTCCGGGGCCAGGACCACCGGCTCACCCGGAGGGCCGTCGTCGAGCAGCGTACGGAGCAGCTCGGCGAGTCTGGTCGGGTACACCGTCTCATGTGCCGCGAGAAGTTCCTCGGAGGTCCACCACCTCGCTCCGGTGACGCTGCGCCGCTCCAGCTCGGTGAGGCCGCCCATCTCGGTGGCCGTCTGGGTGGTACGGGCCAGGAAGTACCACTCGTCCTGCTGCCAGCGCCGCCCGTCGAAGGGGAAGGAGCAGTACCGGTGCCACAGCACCGGACCCAGCTCCACCTCGGTGATCCCGGTCTCCTCCGCCAGCTCGCGCAGTGCGGCCTGCTCCCGGCTCTCCGCCCCCTCCAGCCCGCCGCCGGGGGTGAACCACCAGTCGTCCGAGGGGTCGGCCGGTTCGAAGCCGTGCAGCAACAGGATCCGGTCCGCCGGGTCCAGCAGGATCACCCGCGACACCCTCCGGTGGCCGGGCTCCCCGGCCGGGTCAGCGGCCACCGGCCCGCTCCCGCCGCCGCCCGCGCCCCAGGACCCGTACGACCGGCCCGTACGCGGCCCCCAGCACCACCAGGGCGGCCCCGGCGAGCACCGCCACCAGCTGGAGCCGCAGCGGCCCGGGCCGGGAGGTCCCGCCGGGCAGGGCGGCGTAGGTGACCGGCCGCTCCAGCATCGTCATGGAGGGCCAGGCCAGGGCGTCGACACGGGCGCTGACGGCCGACCGGGGCACGGTCCCCTGCCCGGCCTCCTGGAGGTGCGCGCGGGAGTCCAGGGAGGCGGCCCGCCGGTCGCCCAGCAGGAAGAGGTTGCCCTCGGGGACGGTCACCTCGAAGGGGGTCCCCGAGGGCGCGGTCTGTCCGGGCGGCATGGCCAGGCCCGTGTCGGGCCTGGTGGTGTCGGCGTAGGGCTCGTCGAGCGGGGTGCCGTTCACCGTCAGCTCGCCGGCCGCGCCGCAGCACTTCACGGTGTCGCCGCCGATGCCGACGACCCGCTTGACCATGGGCGAATCGCTCCACATGGAATCAGTAAAGATGACCACGTCCCCGCGGCGCACCTCACCGCCGTCGATGCGCTGCGCCAGCACCCGGTCCCCGGGCCGCACCGTGGGCATCATCGAGTCGGTGGGCACCGTGTAGGGCCGGTACAGGACCGCCCCCCACACGAAGCCGCCGAGGAAGAGCGCAAAGCCGATGGCCACGGCGAGTCCCGACAGCACGTTGCCGAGACCGCCGCGGCCATCCTTGCCACTGCGTATCGCTTCTGTTCCGCCCATTCCAGCGCCCCCACACACTTCGGGATCGTCGACCTGGGCGGCACCCTACCCGTCGGTACGGCCGCTGGTCAGCTTCCGCCTGCGCCACATGACGAGCGGGACCGCTCCCACGAGTCCCACAGCGGCCGGGCCGAGCCCGACCGGAGCCAGCCCGGCGGCCCCGAGGCCGAGCGCGGTGGCCGCGGCCTGGTTGCCGATGCCCGGCTGGTCGAAGGTCTCCGGGACGGGCAGGGTGGACCAGCGGGTGAGCGGCCACGCGACCACGACGGCGCGTCCGACGACCTTGTCGACCGGTACGAAGCCCTGGGTGGAGTCCTGCATGTGGTAGCGGGAGTCCTGGGAGTTCTGCCGGTGGTCGCCCATCACCCAGATCTTGCCCTTGGGCACGGTGATCGGGCCGAACGGGGCGTCGTCACACGGGGTGTTGCCGGGGTAGATGTACGGCTCGTCCAGCGCCTTGCCGTTGACGACGACCGGTCCCCCCTTCTTGCACTCGACCGTGTCCCCGCCGATGGCGATGGTCCGCTTGATCAGGTCCTTCTCGGCGGCGTCCGGCATCAGGCCGATCTTGCTGAGCACCGTCTGGAAGAGGTTCGGCTCGGGGGTGGGCTCCCCGGACAGCCAGTTCGCGGGGTCGTGGAAGACGACGACCTCGCCGCGCTCCGGCTCGGAGCCGAACCACGGGGTCAGCTTGTCCACCAGCACCCGGTCGCCCCGCTGCAGGGTGTTCTGCATCGAGTCGGACGGGATCGAGAACGCCTGGACCAGGAAGGTCTTGATCAGCAGGGCCAGCAGCAGGGCGATACCGATGAGGAGCGGGAGCTCCTTCCAGAAGGAACGGTGCGCCTTCTCCTGGGCAGCGCCGTCCTCCCCGGCCTCTCGCTCGACGGCGTCGTCGTCCGGACGCTCCTCGCCCTCGTCGCGTCCGGACCGTGCGCCTACCGCCACGTCCCCCACATCCACTCCTCACTCGCGATTGCCGCCCGCGCCGAATCCGGCAGGGGCCCTCCCCTCCCTTAACGAGCGGGAGTTCCCTAAGGCGCGGGAGACCGAGGACACACTATGCGAACGGCACGCCCCGACGGCGCCGTCGACGCCCACGTCCCTCGCGCCGTGCCTGATCGGGCACCATGCGGAAGGTCGCGGGCTGCTCCAGCCGGGTCCAGTGCCCGAAGGGCCAGGCGATCACGACGGCCTCCCCCACGACCCCGCTCTCGGCGATCGTGCCCTGGAAGCCCTCGTCGAGGTGGAAGCGGGAATCGGCCGAGTTCGCGCGGTGATCACCCATCACGAAGAGCCGGCCCTCCGGCACCTGTACCTCGAACGGGATGTCCGAAGGGGCGTTGCCCGGGTTCACGTACGGCTCATCGAGCGGCGAGCCGTTGACGGTGACCCGGCCCCTGCCGTCGCAGCACTTGACGGTGTCCCCGCCGACGCCGATGACCCGCTTGATCAGGTCCTGCTCGTCGGCGGAGGGCAGCAGGCCGATGAAGGTCAGCGTCTGCTTGATCTGCTTGATCCCGACCGGGTCCGGGGCCGGCCGGGCCGCCTCGCCCTTCAGCCAGCCGCCGGGGTCCTTGAACACGACGATGTCGCCGCGCTCGATCCTGGAGCCGAACCACGGGGTCAGCTTGTCCACGAGGACCCGGTCGCCGATCCGGATGGTCTGCTCCATCGAGCCCGACGGGATGAAGAAGGCCTGCACCAGGAAGGTCTTGAGGAGCAGGGCTATGCACAGCGCCACGACCACCAGCAGCGGCAGCTCGCCGGCCCGGCGCGTGCGGCGCCGCCGCCGCACCTTGCGGGCCGTCCGGCGCCGTTCGGCCCGGCCGCCCTCCACCCGGCCGCCCCCCACCACCGGCGCCGGGGCGGGCTCCGGCTCGGGCTCGGGCTCCGGCTCCGGCTCGAAGTCCCAGTCCCGTCCGCCCTTCGGCCGCCCGCGGCTACCCATGACCACCGCCGGCGGAATCCCAGCGCGAGAGCGGCCAGCCGATCCAGTCGGCCCGCCCGATCACCTTCTCCACCGGCACCATCCCCCCGCCCGGCTCCCCCAGGTGGTCCCGTGAGTCCCGGGACTGGGAACGATGATCGCCCATGACCCACAGGGTCCCAAGCGGTACGACGATCCGGAAGGGCACCGCCGAGGGGGCGTCACCGGGGTACAGGTACGGCTCCTCCAGCGGCACGCCGTTGACCGCCACCCGCCCGCCGGTGTCGCAGCACACCACGTCGTCACCGCCCACGCCCACGACCCGCTTCACGAAATCGGTGTCGGACGGCTCCGCCAGCCCGAGCGCCGAGGCCGCGCCGTGCAGCACCGTGCCGACCGGATTGCCGTCGGGGCGTTCCGGTACGAAGGAGCCCGTGCCGTCGAAGACCACCAGGTCCCCGCGGCGCGGCTGCTCGCCGAAGCGGTACGCCAGCTTGTTGACCAGTACCCGGTCCCCGACCTGGAGCGTCGGCTCCATCGAGCGGCTGGGGATCAGGAAGGGCTGGATCACGAAATTGCTGAGCAGCAGCAGGAACACGGTGCCGACCACACCGAGCACTCCGGCGCGGCGCCACGTCAGGGGACGCCCGCCGGCGGTCCGCCCGGCCCGGGAGAACGCAAAACGCGGCCGCTCGTCCCCCTCGACGGGGGAAGAGTGGCCGCGCTGCGTGTGAGGTGCTTCGGTGTCCATCGGGGGCGAGCCTATCCGGCCGCCCCCGGACTCCGGGTGTGACCTCAGCGGTCGCGCTTCTCCTTGATCTTCGCGGCCTTGCCGCGGAGCTCACGGAGGTAGTACAGCTTGGCGCGGCGAACGTCACCGCGGGTGACGAGCTCGATCTTCTCGAAGATCGGGGAGTGGACCGGGAAGGTACGCTCCACGCCGACGCTGAAGGAGACCTTGCGCACGGTGAAGGTCTCGGAGACACCGGCGCCCTGGCGGCGGATGACTACGCCCTTGAACTGCTGGATGCGGGAGCGGTTGCCCTCGATCACGCGGACGTGCACGTTGATCGTGTCACCCGGGCGGAAGGCCGGGACGTCCGAGCGGAGCGCGGCGGCGTTGACGCCATCGAGCAGGTGAGACATGTTCTTCGTCTGCTTTCTTCGCATGACGCCACAGGTCGCCAGTGCGGGTTTCCGTAGAGAATTCGGGAGCCGTGGGTCCCGGCGGACGACGGTCCCCCTGTGGCAGGGGCGCCCGCGAGCACACAGCAGCCGCCTATTCTTCCACGGCCTGCGGCCTGCGCCAAAATCGGCCGTCGGCGGACGGCTGCCAGCCCAGGACGGAGAGGGTCTCCCGGTCCTTCTTGTCGAAGCCGGCCGCCTCGCAGCGCTCGATCAGGTCGGGGCGGTTCTGCGCGGTCCGGCGGAAGGCCTCGTCCCGGCGCCACCGGGCGATCTTTCCGTGGTGCCCGCTGAGCAGCACCTCGGGGATGTCCCGGCCGCGCCACACGGGGGGCTTGGTGTAGACGGGCCCCTCCAGCAGGTTCGCCATCTCGCCCGGTGCGAACGAGTCGTCGCGGTGCGATTCGGCGTTGCCGAGCACTCCGGGCAGCAGCCGGGCCACGGCTTCGGTGACCACCAGGACGGCGGCCTCGCCACCCGCCAGGACGTAGTCGCCGATGGAGACCTCGTAGACCGGCAGGCGCGTGGCGTACTCGTCCATGACCCGGCGGTCGATGCCCTCGTACCGGGCCGGGGTGAAGATCAGCCAGGGCCGCTCGGAGAGTTCGACGGCCAGTTCCTGGGTGAACGGCCGGCCGCTGGGCGTGGGGACGACCATGACGGGCCCGTGCGCGCCCGCCTCGTAGCCGTCGGCCAGCGCGGAGTCCAGCGCCTCACCCCACGGCTCGGTCTTCATGACCATGCCGGGGCCCCCGCCGTACGGGGTGTCGTCGACCGTGTTGTGCCGGTCGTACGTCCAGTCCCGAAGGTCGTGCACGTGTACGTCGAGCTGCCCGCGGGCGCGTGCCTTGCCGACGAGCGAGACGTTCAGCGGCTCCAGGTACTCGGGGAAGATCGTGACGACGTCGAGTCGCATCAGGCCTTGTCCCCGGAGTCCGCCGAATCCGCCGCGTCCGCCGAATCCGCCGCTTCCGCCGCTTCCTCGTCACGGGCCGAGACGACGACCGCGTCGCGCTCGTCGATCAGCCCGGGCGGCGGGGTGATGACACACCGCTGCTCTTCCAGGTCGATCTCGGCGACGATCTCCTCCACGAAGGGGATCATCACCTCGGAGCCGTCCGGCCGCTCGACGATGAAGAGGTCCTGCGAGGGCAGGTGGGAGATCTCGGTGATCCGGCCGATCTCGGTGCCGTCCTCCAGCACCACGTCCAGGTCCATCAGCTGGTGGTCGTAGTACTCGTCGGGCTCCTCCGGCAGCTCCGCCGGGTCCACCTCGGCGATCAGGAGGGTGTTGCGCAGCGCCTCGGCGCCGGTGCGGTCCTTGACGCCCTCGAAGCGGAGCAGCAGCCGCCCGCTGTGCACGCGGCCGGTCTCGATCGTCAGCGGTCCGACCGTCGCGGGCTCCGTCCCCAGCACGGCGCCGGGACTGAGCCGCAGTTCCGGCTCGTCGGTGCGCACCTCGACGGTGACCTCACCCTTGATGCCGTGGGCGCGGCCGATCCGCGCGACTACCAACTCCACTGTGCTCTTCCCTTACTGCGGCGTGTACTGCGGCGTGGTTGCTCACATCAATGGTCGATCCTGCCCGGGGGCAGAAACGACACGGGCCGGGGCGGGCTGCCTACGCCCTCCCCGGCCCGTGCCGGTGATTCAACTGCTCAGCGGACCTGGTCCACGTCGACAAGGTCGACGCGGATCCCCCGGCCGCCGATGGCGCCCACGACGGTACGCAGAGCACGTGCGGTGCGGCCGTTGCGGCCGATCACCTTGCCGAGGTCGTCGGGGTGAACCCGGACCTCGAGCACCTGCCCGCGGCGCAGGTTGCGCGAGGCGACCTGCACGTCGTCGGGGTTGTCCACAATGCCCTTCACGAGGTGCTCAAGAGCCTCCTCGAGCATGATCAGGCCTCGGTCGACTCGGCGGCGGCCTCAGCCTCGTCCGCCTTCTTGTCGGCCTTCTTGGCCTTCTGCGTGATGGCTTCGCCCTTGCCCTCGCCGATGCCCTCGAGGGCCTTGGCGAACTCGTCGAAGGAGCGACGCTTGCTCTCCTTCGTCTCCGGCTGCAGGAGCGGCGCGGGGGCGGGGAGGCCCTTGTGGGCCTGCCAGTCACCGGTCAGCTTCAGGATGGCGAGCACAGCCTCGGTGGGCTGGGCGCCGACGGACAGCCAGTACTGCGCACGCTCGGCGTTGACCTCGATGCGCGACGGGTTGTAGGTCGGGTGGTAGATACCGATCTCCTCGATCGCGCGACCATCCCGGCGGGTGCGGGCGTCGGCGACGACGATGCGGTAGTGCGGCTGGCGAATCTTGCCGAGGCGCTTGAGCTTGATCTTGACTGCCACTGGAGTGGTGTCTCCTGAACTTGACGTGGTTGGGCACATGAGATGCCACGTGGGGTTGCGGTACTCGGGTGCCCGATGGACGCGTCAGCCGGAGGAGAGAGGGGTCCTATGCGACTGTCGAGTACAGCTAGCCATTGTGCCATACGCCTGCGGCGCGCTCCGCCGGGCGGGCAGGACCGGTTCCGGGCGGTGGCCCGTGCCCGTTCCCGCGCGTGCGCCGCGGGCGGCCGCCCCGGTGGGGGCGAGGGCCCGGCGGCCGGTGCGCCGTGGGGCGGTGGCCCCGGCGGCGACGGGGACGGCGGTCAGGAGGCCGCCGCGATGGCCACGTCGGGGATGCGGAAGGGCTTCATACAGCCACCGCACACGATCGGTGCCTGGGCCAGCACGGAGGGGACCACCCGTACGTTGCGCCCGCAGTCGCAGACCGCCTTGACGCGCACACCACCGCCGGAGGAGCCGTGCCGGGCCGCCGGCCCGCGGAAGCTGCGCTTGGTGTCGGCCGCCGTGGCGGCCGTGTGCGCCTTCAGCGCGCGCTGAAGGCGCTCGATGGTGGGCCGGTAGCGCCGCTTCGCCTCGGGATTGAGCGTGACCAGCGAGAAGCCGCTGCTGGCGTGCGGCTCTTCGGAGTGGTCCAGCCCCATCTCCTCGGCGATCGCGAGGAATCTGCGGTTGTGGTAGCGGCCGGCGCGCGAGGTGTCACGGACACCGCGGGCGGCGGCGATGCCGTGGACTGCCTCGTGCAGCAGTCGCTCGAAGGAGAGCTCGGCGCCACAGGCGGACGAGGACTCTCCGATCAGGGACTCGGGCGCGGCAAGGTCAGGCAGCTCGGGGTGGTACCGCTGAATATCGGCCCACGCCTGCGCCAGCTCTGCGGCAAGGACAGGTGGTGTCGTGCTCACGTCGTGACAACGAGCCGAGGTGCCCGGGTGTTCCGATTCCGGGCCATTCCAAATTTTTTGCACGTACCAGTCAGTTCAGTCTCATGCGTCCTGACGAGGACGGGTGCGCCGATCTCAGGAGGAGTCGGTACGTAACGCCGACCAAGACGAACCGGCCCCGGAGCGCGGCACGAGCCGCACGCCGGGGCCGAGGAGCCCGTCGTCCCGGTCGGGATCAGTACGAGCGCGCGACGATCGCGAGGGTGCCGGGGGCGTCGTCCGTCTCCGGGACCGACCCGTCCTCGGCGATCAGGCAGCGCACGGAGACGGCCTGCTCGGCCAGCTTCGCCTCGCCCTCCGGACCGAGGTCGGCCCACGGGATCCGCGCCCAGCCGCCGGCGATGGCGGCCTCGGCGGCCTCCTCGATGGTCGAGACGTCGGACGTACGGGCCACCCGGCGCTCGCGGGACTCGCGCAGCAGCTGCGCCTGGTCCTCCTCCAGCACCTTGGGCAGCAGGTCGGCGAGGGCGTCGATCTGCACGGGGGTCTTCCCGCCCGGGATCCGGCGGGCCAGCATCGCGGTGCCGGCCTCCAGGTCGCGGGGGCCGATCTCGATGCGGACCGGTACGCCCTTGAGCTCCCAGTCCACGGCGCGGCGGCCGAAGGGGGTGTCGACGCGGTCGTCGACCTGCACGCGCAGACCGGCGGCCTTGAGCTGGGCACCCAGCTCGCGGACCTTCGCGACGGCCTCGTCGCCCTTGATCGCCATGACGACGACCTGGACGTGCGCGAGGCGCGGCGGGACCCGGAGGCCGTTGTCGTCGCCGTGGGACATGATCAGGCCGCCGACCATGCGGGTCGAGACGCCCCACGAGGTCTGCCAGACGAGCTCCTGCTTGCCTTCCTTCGACAGGTACTGGGTGTTGAAGGCCTTGGCGAAGTTGGTGCCGAGCTCGTGGCTCGTGCCCAGCTGCAGGGCCTTGCCGTCGCCCATCATGCCCTCGAGGGTGAGGGTGTTGATGGCGCCGGCGAAGCGCTCCTTGGCGGTCTTGCGGCCGAGCACGACGTCGATGCCGAGCACGTTCGTCATGAAGTCGCCGTAGACGTCCGTGTGGATGCGGGCCGCGTAGTCGCGGGCGTCCTCGTAGGTGGCGTGGGCGGTGTGGCCCTCCTGCCAGAGGAACTCGCTCGTACGGAGGAACACGCGCGGGCGCATCTCCCAGCGGACCACGTTGGCCCACTGGTTGATCAGCAGGGGCAGGTCGCGGTAGCTCTGGACCCACTTGGAGAAGTAGTCGTTGATGATCGTCTCGGACGTGGGCCGGACGACGACCGGCTCCTCCAGCTCCTTGCCGCCGCCGTGCGTGACGACCGCGAGCTCGGGGGCGAAGCCCTCGACGTGCTCCGCCTCCTTCGTCAGGTACGACTGCGGAATGAAGAGCGGGAAGTACGCGTTCTGGGCGCCCGCGTCCTTGATGCGCGCGTCCATCTCCTGCTGCATCCGCTCCCACAGGCCGTAGCCGTACGGCCGGATGACCATGGTGCCGCGGACCGGACCGTTGTCGGCCAGCTCGGCCTTGTTGATCAGATCCTGGTACCAGCGGGGGAAATCCTCCGCCTGCGGGGTGAGAACGGGTGCCTTTGCCATGCCGCGAATCGTACGGCGCCCGGCACTCGATACGTGAATCGGGTGCCGCGCTCCTCTGGACGCGGGCGCGAATGGGGAGTTCTCTGGCAACGGGGGCAAGGGGGCGAGACGGAATCAGGAGCGCTCTTTCGATGACACCGACGCCGACGGCGACGCTCGTCGCCCGGGACTGGGCGGAGATCCAGGAACGGATGCTTGTACCGCTGTACGAAGCGGTCTACGACCGGCTGGAGGTCGGGCCGGGTGACCGGCTGCTCGGCCTGGAGTGCGGGGCCGGCCTGCCCCTGCTGCTGGCGGCCGGGCGGGGAGCCGTGGCCACGGGCGTGGAGGCGGATCCGGCTCGGCGGGCCCTGGCCCGTGAGCGGCTGCTGGAGGTGCTGGCGGCGCCGCCGGAGCCTGCCCCGCCGCCGCGCCCGTACGACGCCCTGTTCGCCTTCTCCCCGGCCCCGGCGGCCCTGGCGGCGGCGCTGCCCGCGGTCCGCCGCGGCGGGGCGGTGGTGCTGGCCGACTGGGGCCCCGCGGAGCGCTGCACGGCACCCTCGGTCCTGGGCGGCGGGCCCTCGCCCCGGGACCTGGACGTACTCGTGGAGCGGGCCGGGCTCCGGCCGGACGGTTCCGGGCGGGTGTTCTGCCCGTTCGGGTACGCGGATGTGGACAGCGCGGTACGCGGCCTGCTGTCGACCGGTCTCTACGACGGCACGGCCGATCCCGTGCTCGCGGAGAAGGAGCTGGCCGAGGCGCTTCACCCGTTCGAGCGGTCCGACGGCGCCGTCTGGCTGCCGAACATCTTCCGCTACGTGATCGCCCGGGTGGACTGAACGGCCGCCCTCAGTCGGTGCCGTGCGCCTTCGTCATCCGGGTGATGCCCGCGGCGGCGTAGGCGGCCGGTTCGTCCAGGGTCTCGTTGGCGAGGAGGGCCTCCGCGAGGGCGTCCAGCTGGGAGCGGTGCTCGCGCAGCAGGCGGCATGCCTCCACGTAGCACTCGTCGACGATGCGGCGCATCTCGTGGTCGACGGCGTCGAGGGTGGCGGGGGCCGCTGAGAGGCCGTAGGGACTCTGCCCGTCCGCGGGGATCGCGGTGAGGCGGCCGATGCGCTCGCTCATGCCCCAGCGGCCGACCATGCCGCGGACGATGTTGGTCACCTGCTCCAGGTCGTTCTCGGCGCCGGTGGTGATGACCTCGTAGACGACCTGCTCGGCGGCCATGCCGCCCAGTGCGCCGATGATGCGGCCGCGCAGGTACTCCTCGGTGTACGCGTACCGGTCCGCGTCGGGGGTCGAGAGGGTGACGCCGAGCGCGCGGCCGCGGGGCACGATCGTGATCTTGCGGACCGGGTCGGCGCCCGGCTGGAGCATGCCCAGCAGGGCGTGGCCGCTCTCGTGGTAGGCGGTCCGCCGGCGCTCCTCCTCCGGCATGACCAGCGGCCGCTCGGCACCGAGCTGCACCTTCTCCAGGGCGTCGGACAGGTCCGACTGGGTGACCTGCGTCTGCTGGCGTTTGACGGCCAGCAGTGCGGCCTCGTTGGCCAGGTTGGCCAGGTCCGCCCCGGTCATGCCGGGGGTGGTACGGGCCACCTGTGCCAGGTTCACGCCCCCGTCGAGCGGGATGTCCCGGGTGTGGATGCGCAGGATGGCCTCGCGGCCGGCCCGGTCGGGCGGGGAGACGACCACCATGCGGTCGAAGCGGCCGGGGCGGGTGAGCGCCGGGTCGAGCACGTCCGCGCGGTTGGTGGCCGCCAGGACGATCACGCCCTCGGAGCCGGAGAAACCGTCCATCTCGGTGAGGATCTGGTTGAGGGTCTGTTCGCGTTCGTCGTGGCCGCCCATGGCGCTGCCGCCGCCGCGGGCCCGTCCGATGGTGTCGATCTCGTCGATGAAGATGATGGCGGGAGCCACCTTGCGCGCCTCGGTGAACAGTTCGCGCACCCGGGAGGCGCCGACGCCGACGATCATCTCGATGAACTCGGAGGCGGAGGCGGAGAAGAAGGGCACCCCGGCCTCGCCCGCCACCGCCCGCGCCAGCAGGGTCTTGCCGGTGCCGGGCGGGCCGGAGAGCAGGACCCCGCCGGGCATCCGGGCGCCCATCTTCCGGTACTCCTGCGGGTTCTTGAGGAAGTCGACGACGTCGTTGAGCTCGCCCTCGACCTCGTCGATCCCGGCCACGTCCTCGAAGGTGGTGCGTTTGGCGCCCGTCTCCAGCTCCACCGGCTTGGGCGGGGCCTTGCGGCCCAGACCGCCCACGCCGCCCATCCCGGAGCCCATCCGGCGGGCGATGACCACCCACAGCAGGACGAGCAGCAGCATCGGGGCGAGCGAGATCAGCAGGTTGGCGAGGAAGCTGCGCTGCACGACGACCGGGGAGGCGGTCACGGTCACGTTCTGCTGGGTGAGGTCGGCCCACAGCGCGTCGTCGGCGAAGGCCGGGCGCTGGGTGACGAATTTGGTGTAGTCGCCCTCGTCCCCGTCGGGCAGGGGCTGCTTGGCCTTCAGCTGGCCCTGGATGGCGTCGCCCTTGGAGTAGATCTTGGAGACGTTGCCGTCGGCGACCTGCTTGCTGAACTCCGTGTACGAGATCGTCGGCTCGTCCCCCTCGTTGAAGAAGGACAGCACCAGGTTGGTCACCAGGTAGACGATCAGGGCGGCGAGGATCAGCCCCCGCCAGCCGCCCGGCATCCTCTTCTTCGGCGGAGGGGTGGGCGGGGCGCCTTCCGAGCGCCAGGGCGTGTCGGCCCTCTCGCGCGGAGGTACGGGGGTGGGGCTGGGCACGGGGCGCCTCCTTCTGCCATCCTCCCGGCCGACCATAAGGGATAAATCAGGCCATCGCCCCAGCAGAAAAGAGGAGGGCCCCGACCGTGTGGACACGGTCGGGGCCCTCATCGCCCAGCTGCGCGGGTGTTACTTCATGAACTTCTTGAACTCGTCCGGAAGGTCGAAGTCCTGGCCGTCCTGGCCGCCCGCAGGAAGGCCGAAGGGGTTGCCGGCGGCCGCGGGCTCGCCCGCCTGCGGACCCTGCTCCCGGCGGGCCGCGGCTGCGGCCTCCTCTTCCTTGCGCTTCATCGGGTTACCGCTCTTGCGCTTGCCCTTGGCCTGCTTGATCTGCTTCTTCTGCCGGCCGGGGCCGCCACCCATCCCGGGCATGCCGGGCATGCCCGGCATGCCGCCGCCCTGGGCCATGCGGGACATCATCTTGCGGGCGTCGAAGAACCGCTCGACCAGCGACTTGACGGCGCTGACCTCGGTGCCGGAACCCTTGGCGATACGGGCACGGCGCGAGCCGTTGATGATCGTCGGGTCCTGGCGCTCGGCCGGGGTCATCGACTTGATGATCGCGGCGGTGCGGTCGACGTCACGCTCGTCGATGTTGTTGATCTGGTCCTTGATCTGCCCCATGCCGGGCAGCATGCCGAGCAGCTTGGAGATGGAGCCCATCTTGCGGACCTGCTCCATCTGGGCCAGGAAGTCGTCGAGCGTGAACTCCTTGGGGCCCTTGGCGAGCTTGGCCGCCATCTTCTCGGCCTCGGCCTGCGAGAAGGTCTTCTCGGCCTGCTCGATGAGGGTGAGCATGTCACCCATGTCGAGGATCCGGCCCGCCATGCGGTCGGGGTGGAACGCGTCGAACTCGTCGAGCTTCTCGCCGTTCGAGGCGAACATGATCTGCTTGCCGGTGACGTGCGCGATGGAGAGCGCGGCACCGCCCCGGGCGTCGCCGTCGAGCTTGGAGAGCACGACGCCGTCGAAGCCGACGCCGTCGCGGAAGGCCTCGGCCGTGTTGACCGCGTCCTGACCGATCATGGCGTCGACGACGAAGAGGATCTCGTCGGGGCTGACGGCGTCGCGGATGTCCGCGGCCTGCTGCATCAGCTCGGCGTCGATGCCGAGGCGGCCGGCGGTGTCGACGATGACGATGTCGTACTGCTTGGTCCGCGCGTACTCGACGGAGTCCTTCGCGACCTGGACCGGGTCGCCGACGCCGTTGCCGGGCTGGGGCGCGTACACGGCGACGCCCGCGCGCTCGGCGACGACGCTCAGCTGGTTGACGGCGTTGGGGCGCTGGAGGTCGCAGGCGACGAGGAGCGGGGCGTGGCCCTGCCCCTTCAGCCAGAGGCCGAGCTTTCCGGCGAGGGTGGTCTTACCCGCACCCTGCAGACCGGCCAGCATGATCACGGTGGGGGCGGTCTTGGCGAAGCGCAGCCGCCGGGTCTCGCCGCCGAGGATGGTGACGAGCTCGTCGTTGACGATCTTCAGGACCTGCTGGCCCGGGTTCAGGGCCTTGCTGACCTCTTCACCGCGCGCGCGTTCCTTGACGTTCGCGATGAAGGAGCGGACGACCGGGAGGGCGACGTCGGCCTCGAGGAGCGCGATACGGATTTCCCGGGCCGCGGAGTCGATGTCAGCCTCGGACAGCCGGCCTTTGCCGCGCAGGCCCTTGAAGGTATTCGCCAAGCGGTCGGAGAGCGTATCGAACACGGTGGTCGCGATTCCTCGGGTCGGGGGCGTTGTGGTCGTCCCCCAGGGTATCCGGCCCGGCCGCCCATCCGGCCCTGCGGTCGTCTTTCCCTGGGGAACGGTGGAAGGGCGGGTGGAGGGCCGCTCCGCGCAGCGGCCCTCCCCAGCTACGCCAGGGCGGCCGCCACCGAGGCGGCCAGCGCCGTCGCGGCCGCGGGGTCCAGGGGCTTGCCCTCGGGAGTGGTGACGTACAGGGTGTCGACGGCGTTCGCGCCCAGCGTGGAGACGTGAGCGCTCCGCACCTTGACGCCCGCCGCCTCCAGAGCCCGCCCGATCCGGTGCAGCAGGCCGACGGCGTCGGGTGCGCGCACCTCCAGGACCGTGGCCAGGGAGGAGACGTCCGGGACCACCGTGACCCGGGGCGGCGGGGGGACCACCCCGCGCCGGCGCGGGTACGCCGCCTCGCGGTCCGCCAGCTTCGCCGGGACGTCCAGCGAACCGTCCAGCGCGCGGACCAGATCGGTACGCAGCCTGGCCGCCTCCGGCAGCGCGCCGTACTCCGCCGCCACCCGCCAGCGCAGCACCAGGACCTCGCCCAGCCGGTCCGGGAGCTCCGTGGAGCGCAGGTCGGCCGCCCGTACGGTGAGCCGGTGCAGGGCCAGCACCCCGGCCGCCGCCGAGAGGACCCCCGGCTGGTCGGGGACGGCGACGACGAGGTCCACGCCGACCGCGTCCTCCTCCTGACGGGCCTGGAGCGCCAGGACGGGCTCCCCGGTGCGCAGGGCCTCCACCGCCAGGCGTTCCTGCTCGGTGGTCGGGATCTCCGGTTCACCGGCGGCCGGGGCCGTGCCGCGCAGCACGGCGGCGACCCGCGCGACGAGGTCCGCCACGAGCGATCCCCGCCATGCGCTCCACGCAGCCGGGCCGGTGGCCAGGGCGTCCGCCTCGGTCAGGGCGTGCAGTATCTCCAGTGTGCCCACCGAGCCCACGGCGTCGGCGACCGCACGGACCGTGGCCGGGTCCTCCAGGTCGCGCCGGGTCGCGGTGTCGATCAACAGCAGGTGGTGGCGTACGAGCGCCCCCAGCACGGCGACGTCCTGCGCGTCGAAGCCGACCCGGGCGGCGACGTCGCGGGCGATGGTCTCGCCGGCCACCGAGTGGTCACCGGGCCAGCCCTTGCCGATGTCGTGCAGGAGCGCGGCCATCAGCAGCAGGTCGGGACGGCCGACCCGGCGGGTGAGGGCCGCGGCCCGCACGGCCGTCTCGATCAGGTGCCGGTCCACCGTCCAGGTGTGGACCGGATTGCGCTGGGGGCGGCAGCGGACCCGCTCCCAGTCGGGGAGCAGCCGGGTGATCAGGCCCTCCGCCTCCAGGGCCTCCCACACGGCCACCGTCGGCTCCCCCGCCCCCAGCAGCGTCAGGAGCTGCTCCCGCGCCTCGGCCGGCCAGGGCACCGGGAGCGGTTTGCCCTGCGCCGCGAGTCGGCGTACGGCGTGCAGGGAGACGGGCAGGCCCGCCTGCGCGGCGGCCGCGGCGAACCGCAGGGCGAGTACGGGATCGCGGTCCGGGCGGGCGGCCAGGGCCAGTACGGCCTCGCCGTCGGACTCCACCACGCCCTCGGCCAGCGGGGCCCGCGCGGCGGCCGCCCGGTCGCCGCGGGCGCCCAGCAGCCCGCGCAGCCTGGGCCGGGCGGCGCGGGCCCGCAGGACGCGCCCGACCTCCCGCCAGGTGACGTCGCCGGCGTACGCGACGACGCGCGCGGCCTCGTACACCTCGCGCAGCAGCGCGTCCGCGTCGAGCAGTCCGAGCCGGTCCGCGACCTGGTCCTGTTCCTGGAGCGAGAGCCGGTCGGTGGCCCGGCCGGTGACCAGGTGCAGGGCGTCCCGGGCGTCGAGGAGCCGCCGCCGGGCCTCGGCGAGGCCCTCGCGCGGGGCGTCGGCCAGCCAGGAGGCGGCGACCGCCCGCAGCGCGGTGACGTCCCGCAGGCCGCCTCGGGCCTCCTTGAGGTCGGGTTCGAGCAGGAAGCGCAGCTCCCCGGCCCGCTCGGCCCGTTCCCGGCACAGGGAGTGCAGCTGCGGGAGGCGCTTGGCCGCCTGGTTGCGCCAGTCGGCCAGTACGGAGGTGCGCAGGCCGGCCAGGAGCCCGGCGTCACCGGCGACCGTACGGGCGTCCAGCAGGCCGAGGTGGACCTTGAGGTCCTCGGCGGCGGTCTTGCGGGCCTCGGCGGGGGTCCGTACCGAGTGGTCGAGGGCAAGGCCGAGGTCCCACACCGGGTACCAGACGCGGTCGGCCAGCGCGCTCAGGGCCCGCGGCTCCGCCTTGCCGTCGTGCAGCAGCACCAGGTCGAGGTCGCTGCGCGGGGAGAGTTCGGCCCGCCCGTAGCCGCCGACGGCCACCAGGGTGGCGCCGCGCACGCCCGTCTCCCGTACGGCGCCCGTGAACAGGGCGTTCAGCCATTCGTCGGTCAGCCCGGCCAGGGCGGAACGCCGCGAAGGCCCGGACTGCGACTCCTGCTGGAGGAGTCGCAGCCGGGCCGCGGCGTATCCGCTGGGTCCCGAGCCGGCCGTGTGGTCCGTGTTCTCTTCGACGCTCGTCACCCAGAAGCTCCCATCGCCTAGAGGGCGTCCGCGCCGCGTTCGCCGGTGCGGACGCGTACGACCGAGTCGACGGGGACGCTCCACACCTTGCCGTCACCGATCTTGCCGGTGGCCGCCGCGCTCACGATCACCCGGATCAGTTCCTCGGCGTCGGAGTCGTCGACCAGTACCTCGATGCGGATCTTGGGGACGAGGTCGACCTGGTACTCGGCACCGCGGTAGACCTCGGTGTGGCCCCGCTGGCGGCCGTACCCGCTGGCCTCGGTGACCGTGAGTCCCTGTACCCCGAAGGCCTGGAGTGCCTCCTTGATCTCGTCCAGCTTGTGCGGCTTGACGATCGCGGTGATCAGCTTCATGCGTCAACCTTCTTGCTCGCGGCGGAGGGGGTGGGGACGGCGGTGCTGCGCGAGGCGGCTCCACCACCGGCTCCGCTGAAGTCGTAGGCCGTCTCGGCGTGCTCGACCTGGTCGATGCCGGCGACCTCGTCGTCCTCGGACACCCGCATCCCGATCGTCTTGTCGAGGAGGAAGGCGAGCAGCGCCGACGTCACCAGAGAGTAGGCGAGGACGGCGAAGACCCCGATGGCCTGCTTGCCGAGCTGTTCCAGGCCGCCGCCGTAGAAGAGGCCGGCCACGTCGGACTGGACCCCGCCGGTGGCGAAGAGGCCGACGAGCAGGGAGCCGACGACACCGCCGACGAGGTGGACGCCGATCACGTCGAGGGAGTCGTCGTAGCCGAACTTGTACTTGAGGCCCACGGCCATGGCGCACAGGACACCGGCGATGGCGCCGACGGCGATCGCGCCGAGCGGGCTGACCGCTCCGCCCGCGGGGGTGATGGCGACGAGGCCGGCGACCGCGCCGGAAGCGGCGCCCAGGGTGGTGAAGGAGCCGTGGCGCAGCTTCTCGTAGCCGAGCCAGGCGAGCATGGCGGCGGCGGTGGCGACCTGGGTGTTGACGAACATGACCGCGCCGACGCCGTCGTCGTTGCCGAGCCAGGAGCCCGCGTTGAAGCCGAACCAGCCGAACCAGAGGAGACCGGCGCCGAGCATCACGAGGGGGAGGCTGTGCGGGCGCATCGGGTCCTTCTTGAAGCCGACGCGCTTGCCGATGACCAGGATCACGCCGAGGGCGGCGGCGCCGGCGTTGATGTGGACGGCGGTGCCGCCCGCGAAGTCGATGACGCCGAGCTCGAAGAGCCAGCCGCCGGCGCCCCAGACCCAGTGGGCGACCGGGAAGTAGACGACGGTGACCCACAGGCCGGTGAACAGGACCCAGGCGCCGAACTTCACGCGGTCGGCCAGTGCACCGCTGATCAGGGCGGGGGTGATGACGGCGAACATCAGCTGGAAGACGGCGAAGACGTAGACCGGGATGGTGTAGCCGTCCCACAGCTCGGTGATCCCGATGCCGCTGAGGCCGACGTAGTCGGAGTTCCAGCCGATGAGGGAACCGGAATCGGTGCCGAAGGCGAGGCTGAAGCCGTAGAGGACCCACAGGATCGTGACGATCCCGAGGCTGATGAAGCTCATCATCAGCATGTTGAGGCTGCTCTTGACGCGGACCATGCCTCCGTAGAAGAAGGCGAGTCCCGGGGTCATCAGCATGACCAGGGCGGAGCAGATGAGCATGAACCCGGTGTTCGCGGCAGACAGCGTCGGGGCGTCTGCCGCGAGGGTCGTGATGGCTGATGCCATCGGCGTCTCCTCGTCGTCGGTACGTTCGCGTGCGGGCGATCGTGAAAACCTGAGCGGCGGCATTGGGAACTGGCCGGTTATTGGCCTTGAGATTCGCGCAGGCCGGTTTCCGGCGGGGCCGCTGAGTGTTTCGCCGCGATGACGAAGGCGTCCGGGTTGTTACGACGCGATGAACGCAGGAACCGTCGATTGAAGCGTGAGCCGGCCGCGGCAGTACCCGGACGTCCTGGCTGGGGGAGCCTGATCGGGCTTCACGGGGTGTCTGCCGCGGCCGGGGCCTCGGGGGGCGGCCCTGTGGGCCGTCAGACGGCCTCCGCGGCTTCGGGGAGCCGGGAGGCGAGGTGGTCAGTGAGCCTGACCACCTCGGCGACGTCGCCGTACTCACGGGCGGCGGTGTCGACGGTCTTGCGCAGGCGGGTGTTCACCCGTTCGGACCGCACCTTTCCCGCCACGTCCAGGGCCCGGTCGACGAGGACCGCGGCCTGCTCGGGCTCGCGCTGGAGCAGGTGCACCGTCGCCATGCCGATGAGGTTGAGGGCGTAGGAGCGCTGGTGCTCCTCGTCCTTCTCGAAGAGCTCGACGGCCCGCTCCATGACGGGCTCGGCGAGGGAGGCGTACATGGGGCTGCGGCCGGCCACGTAGGCCAGGTCCCGGTACGAGTGGGAGTTCTCGCCGTTCAGCTCGGCCTCGGAGAAGAAGCGGATCCAGTCGGGTTCGGGCTCGCCCGCGAAGCCGACGTCGGAGAAGGTGTCCTCGGCCATCCGCACGGCCCGCTTGCAGCGGCTGGGCTGGCCCATGTTGGCGTACGCGCGGGCCTCCATCGCATACAGCATGGCCTGGGTGCGCGGGCCGGCGCAGTCACGGCTGCCGTACTGCGCGAGGTGGATGAGTTCCAGGGCGTCCTCGGGGCGGCCCAGGTGGATCATCTGGCGGCTCATGCTGGAGAGGATGTACGAGCCGAGCGGCTTGTCCCCGCCCTCCTTGGCGGCGTGCAGCGCCAGCACGAAGTACTTCTGCGCGGTGGGGTGCAGGCCGATGTCGTAGCTCATCCAGCCGGCCAGTTCGGCCAGTTCGGCGGCGACCTTGAAGAGCCGCTTCATGACCGGGGCCGGGTGGTTCTCCTGGAGCAGGTCGGTGACCTCGTGGAGCTGGCCCACGACGGCCTTGCGGCGCAGTCCGCCCCCGCACTGGGCGTCCCACTGGCGGAACATGACGGTGGTGGCGTCGAGGAGGTCGAGTTCCGGTTCGGAGAGCCGGGGCGGGCGGTGGCCGCCGAGGGCCCCCGTCGGCCCCGCCCCGCGCGGTCCCGGGTCGGCGGCCGGTACCGGGACGAGCCAGCGCTGCATGGGCTCGATGAGGGCGGGGCCGGCGGAGAGCGCGAGCGAGGTCCCGAGGAAGCCGCGGCGCGCGAGCATCAGGTCGCTGCGGGAGAACTCGCCGAGCAGTTCGACGGTCTGTGGGCCGGCCCAGGGCAGGTCGACCCCGGAGACGGAGGGCGTCTGGTGGGCGGTGCGCAGGCCGAGCTGCTCGATGGCGACGACGGAGCCGAAGCGCTCGGAGAACAGCTCGGACAGGATGCGCGGGACGGGCTCGCGGGGCTGTTCGCCGTCGAGCCAGCGGCGCACCCGGGAGGTGTCCGTGCTGATGTGGTGGGCGCCCATCTGGCGGGCCCGGCGGTTGACCTGCCGGGCGAGCTCGCCCTTCGACCAGCCGCTGCGGACGAACCACGAGGTCAGCTGGTCGTTCCGCGCAGCAGCATCCTCGATCGCTCCGCTTGCGCCGTTGCCGCTCACTGGAACGCCCCCATCCGCTCAGCATCTTCCACACGAAACCCTGGCCGGGGCGCCGGTCGCCACCACGGACCTTCACAGATCCTTCACGCATTGCCTCCGGCATACCCACGGATGGGCCGCCTTCGGTTTCGTGCACCGAAAGTAATCCTACGATCACCCCTGCGGCGAGGTCGATTCCAGAAACGCCACCATTCGCCACCCCTTCGAATGAACTCGCCACCGGCCAGGCGCGATTCACTTGACACCGAGGTGAAAGCGGATCGGGTGGACTGGGGTGCGCTCGGGGCGCGCGCGGCGAGGAGTGCGCCGGGCAGCTTCGCAGGACACCCTCGGCGGGACCGCCGGCAGAGGTCCCGCCGAGGTCGTCACCACCGGCTTCGTAACCACCGGCACGTCCGACCCGTTGGAGGGGGCATGGGCATGGGCTTCACGATCGGCGGCAGCCGCAGCGCCAAGGAGTTCCGCTCCGGCACCCGGCGCCGCGGCGGCCGGACCTCGGAGTGCACGGCGGTGGCGGAGTACACCGGGCTGTGGGGCTGGGACGTGGTCCCCGGCGCCCGCGCCGCGGCGCCCTCCCGCGACTGCTCCTGCGGGGACGCGAAGTGCGCGGCGCCCGGGGCGCATCCCCTGGCCTTCGCCCCCACCGTCCCCGCGGGGGCCACCCTGGACGAGGTCACCGAGGCCTGGGGCGAGTACCCGGGCGCCGCCGTGCTGCTGCCCGTGGGCCGCGCCTTCGACGTCATCGAGGTCTCCGCCGAGGCCGGCCGGCGCGCGCTGGTGCGCCTCGAGCGGATGGGCCTGCCGCTCGGCCCGGTCATCGTCACCCCCGACGGCCGGGCGCAGTTCTTCGTGGCCCCGGGCGCGGCGGCCGAACTGCCGCAGCTGCTGTACCGGATGGGCTGGGACGACGCCGACCTCGACCTGCGGGCGCTGGGGCAGGGGGCCTTCGTGACGGCCCCGCCCTCCGACCGGGCGGGGCTCGGCCAGGTCGGCTGGCTGCGGCCGCCCGCGCTCGACTCCACCGGGGGCCCGCCGCAGGCCAGGCTGCTGCTGGGCACCCTCGCCTACATCTGCCACCGCTTCCGCCGCTGAGGCCCGTCCATGACGGTGCCCCCGCGTTCCGGCCGGAACGCGGGGGCAACTGGTGTCCGTAGGGAGCCCGGCTGCGCTCAGTCGCCGATCAGGGCGTCCACGAACGCCTCCGGCTCGAAGGGCGCCAGGTCGTCCGGACCCTCGCCGAGGCCGATGAGCTTGACCGGGACGCCCAGTTCGCGCTGGACGGCGACGACGATGCCGCCCTTGGCCGTGCCGTCGAGCTTGGTCAGCACGATGCCGGTGATGTCCACGACCTCGGCGAAGACACGGGCCTGGGTCAGGCCGTTCTGCCCGGTGGTGGCGTCCAGGACCAGCAGGATCTCGTCCAGCGGACCGTGCTTCTCCACGACGCGCTTGACCTTGCCGAGCTCGTCCATCAGGCCGGTCTTGGTGTGCAGGCGGCCGGCGGTGTCGATGAGCACCACATCGGCGCCCTCGGCGATGCCCTCCTTGACCGCGTCGTAGGCGATCGAGGCCGGGTCCCCGCCCTCGGGGCCGCGTACGGTACGGGCACCGACGCGCTCGCCCCAGGTCTGGAGCTGGTCGGCGGCGGCGGCGCGGAAGGTGTCGGCCGCGCCGAGCACCACGCTGCGGCCGTCGGCGACGAGCACCCGGGCCAGCTTGCCGGTGGTGGTGGTCTTACCGGTGCCGTTGACCCCGACGACCATGATCACGCCGGGGGTGTCCAGGCCGCTCTCCGTCTTCACGGCGCGGTCGAAGTCGGTGCCGACCAGGGTCAGCAGCTCCTCCTTGAGCAGGGCGCGCAGGTCCGCCGGGGTGCGGGTGCCGAGCACCTTGACCCGTTCGCGGAGCCGGTCCACGAGCTCCTGGGTCGGCACGACACCGACGTCGGCGATGAGGAGGGTCTCCTCGATCTCCTCCCAGGTGTCCTCGTCGAGGTGCTCCCGGGAGAGCAGCGTGAGCAGCCCCTTGCCGAGGGAGTTCTGCGACCGGGCGAGGCGGGCGCGCAGCCGGACCAGGCGGCCGGCCGTGGGCTCGGGCACCTCGATCTCGGGAGCGGCCGGAGCCTCCGGCTCGGCCACCGGCGCCTCGACGGGGGCGGTGGCCTCCGGGAGCCCGACCTCCTCGATCGTGCGGCGCGGCTCTTCCGCCGTCTCTACGGCGTCCTCCCCCACCTGCGGCTCGGCAGGCGGGGCAGTGATGGTCGGCGTGCTCGACGGTGCCGAGGGCGGCAGCTGCTTCTTCTTGCGGCTGCCGACCACGAGCCCGCTGATCACGCCGACCGCGACCAGGGCGATGACTACAGCAAGGATGAGGATGTCCATAACCCCACCAGTATCGGCCACGGTCGCCCCGGAGCCGGGAACCCGGGCGTTCCGAGCGGGACGTAAGCCGCCGTTTGTGGTTTTAGCGGCAAATCCACGATGATGAGCAACTTCCCCTCATAACCTCCCCCACGGAGCAACCGCATGCCTGCCGAGCCCGCCGACGGCGCAGCCGAAACCGCGATCGAGACCCGTGGCCTGGAGCCCGTACCGGACAGCGAGCGCAGCGGCCGGGTCCGCGAGCTCGTCCCCACCTGGGTCGCCGCCAACATCAGCGTGCTGCTGCTGACCATGGGCGCGGGGCTGGTGATCTTCAACAAGCTCAACATCTGGCAGGTGCTCGTCGTCGCCGTGGCCGCGCCGGTCGTCTCGTACGGGATCGTCGGCCTGATATCCATCGCGGGCAAGCGCGGCGGCGCTCCCGGCATGGCCCTGTCGCGGGCGGTGTTCGGGCAGCGCGGCAACCTCTTCCCGGGCGCCCTGATCTGGGTGGCCCGGTGGGGCTGGGAGACCATCAACGCGGTCAGCGGCGCCTACGCCGTGCTGACCGTGCTCGACCTGTTGTTCGGGGTGCGGAGCAGCACCCCGCTCATCGTCGTCACGCTGCTGTTCTTCGTGGGCTGCACCTTCGTGGTCTCGGGCCTCGGCATCAATGCGCTGCGCGTCTGCTCGAAGTGGTCCACGTACCTGTTCGGCGGCTTCAGCGTGCTCGTCCTCGGGTACCTGGTCGTCACCACCGACTGGTCCGACGTCTTCGGCAAGCCGGCCGGCTCCACGGCGATGATGGTCGCGGGCATCGGCACCATCGCGGCCGGCGGCATCAGCTGGGTGCCCTCGGGCCCCGACTTCACCCGCTACCTGCCGCGCGCCGCCTCCTCCAGGGGCATGGTCGGCGCGACGATCGGCGGCGCCGGTGTGGTCGTGCTCCCGATGGTCCTGATGGGCGCCGTGATGGCCGTGGGCACCCCGGACCTGGCCACCGCCCAGGATCCGGTCTCCTTCATCGGGGAGCTGCTGCCGACCTGGATCGCGGTGCCGTACCTGCTCATCGCGCTCGTCGGCATGCTGCTGATCAACTCCATGTCCATGTACTCGGCCGGCTTCACCGCGCAGACCCTCGGCATCAAGGTCCCGCGCGCCGCCGCGGTCAGCGTGAACGCGGTCATCAGCCTGGTCTTCGGCTTCCTGCTGATGGTGGTCGCGACCAGCTTCTTCGGCTCGTTCATCTCCTTCCTGACCCTGCTGGCCGTGGCCTTCTCCGCATGGATCGGCGTCTTCGGCGTGGACATGCTGCGCCGCCCGGTCTACGACGGCCCCGCGCTGCTGGACACCACGCGGAGCAGTGCCTACTGGTACAAGGGCGGCTTCGCCTGGCAGGCGATGACCGCGTGGGCCCTCGCCCTGCTGGTGGGGCTGCTGTTCACCGAGGTGGACTGGTTCGCCGGGCCGCTCGCCGGGACCTGGATCGGCCGCAACGGCCTGGGCTGGGTGGCGGGCATCGTGACCTCCGGCGTGCTGTACGCCGTACTGCCGCGCACGGCGCCCGCCGAGCCGGCGGCGGCGCAGGAGCCCGCGCACGCGCCCGCCGGATCCCTGTCCAACTGACGCCACGTCAGCTAACGTCCCCCTTCGCCCGCCCACCCACATCCGGCGAAGGGGGACTTCTCCATGCCCATCACCGTGGCCCGGTTCAATCTCGTCGACCCGAACGGCACCCCCGAGTCCCTCTCCGCCCGCTACAAGGCGGCGCTGGAGATGGCCCGGTACGCGGACGACCGCGGGATCGACACCATCCAGACCGAGGAGCACCACGGCACCGCCAACAACTGGCTGCCCTCCCCCTTCGCCTTCGCGGGCGCGGTCTTCGGCGCCACCCGCCGGATCGCCGTCACCGTCTCGGCGATCATCGGCCCGCTGTACGACCCGCTGAGGGTCGCCGAGGACATCGCCGTCCTGGACCTGCTGAGCGGTGGCCGCCTGGTCACGGTCGCGGGCATCGGCTACCGGCCCGGGGAGTACGAGCAGCACGGCGTGGAGTGGGGCCGGCGCGGCCGGCTCCAGGACGAGCTGCTGGAGACCCTGCTGAAGGCGTGGACCGGCGAGCCCTTC
This sequence comes from Streptomyces sp. NPDC048257, assembly GCF_043201855.1. Classification (NCBI taxonomy): domain Bacteria; kingdom Bacillati; phylum Actinomycetota; class Actinomycetes; order Kitasatosporales; family Streptomycetaceae; genus Streptomyces; species Streptomyces sp. NPDC048257. The sequence continues at coordinate 45,711 of NZ_JBICZI010000012.1, read as the reverse complement.
GAGTTCCGCGGCCGCACGGTACGGGTCACCCCGACCCCGTTCACCCGGCCGCACCCGCTGCTCCTGGTCGGCGGCAGCTCCGAGGCGGCCGCCCGCCGAGCGGCCCGGCTGGGGCTGCCCTTCTTCCCCAGCGCGCACCTGCCGGAGCTGGAGGCGTACTACACCGCGCGGCTGGCGGAGTACGGCACGGAGGGCTTCTGCATGATGCCGGCGGCCGAGACCCCGCTGCTGCACATCGCCGAGGACCCGGACCGGGTCTGGGCCGAGCACGGTGAGCGCTTCCTGCACGAGGCAGGCATGTACGCGTCCTGGCAGTCCAAGGACATCCGCAGCGCCGTACGGTCGGCGGCGCGCTCGGTGGCGGAGCTGCGCGCGGAGGGCGTGTACAGGATCCTCACCCCGGACGAGGCGGTCGCGTACGGCCGGGCCGCGGGCGAGGCGGGGAACCTGGTCCTGCACCCGCTGTGCGGCGGGATGCCGCTGGACGAGGGCTGGCGCAGCCTGCACCTGCTCTGCGAACAGGTACTGCCCCGGCTCAAGGGCTGAGCCGGGGCAGTATCGAGGAGAAGGGGTGTTGGCGGGGGTGGTTACCCCATCTCCTCCAGCGCCTTGCCCTTGGTCTCCGGCACCCATTTGAGGATGAAGGGGATCGAGAGCAGGGCGAAGAACGTGTAGATCATGTAGGCACCCGAGAGGTTCCAGTCGGACAGCGACGGGAACGTGACGGTGATGACCCAGTTGGCGATCCACTGGGCCGCGGCGGCCACACCGAGGGCGGCGGCGCGGATGCGGCCGGGGAACATCTCGCCGAGCAGCACCCAGACCACCACGCCCCAGGAGAGGGCGAAGAAGAGGACGAAGAGGTTGGCCGCGACCAGGGCGGTGATGCCCTGCGCGTGCGGCAGGGAGATGTCGTCGCCGGTTCCGGTCTTGAACGAGAACGCCCAGGCCGCCGTGCCCAGCGACAGCGCCATGCCCACAGAGCCGATGAGGGCGAGCGGCTTGCGGCCGAGCCGGTCCACGAAGATCATCGCGATCACCGTGCCGATGATGTTCACGACCGAGGTCTCGAAGGAGTACAGGAACGAGGAGCTCGCGTCGATGCCGACCGACTGCCACAGCGAGGAGCTGTAGTAGAAGATCACGTTGATGCCCACCAGCTGCTGGAAGACCGAGAGGCCGATGCCGATCCAGACGATGGACAGGAAGCCGAAGCGGCCGCCGAGCAGGTCCTTGAAGGTGGACTTCACCTCGGAGCGCATGGAGTGGTCGATCTCGCGGACGCGGGCGTCGGCGTCGATGCCCGAGCCCTCGACCTCGCGCAGGACCTCCTTGGCCTTTTCCGTGCGGCCGACCGAGACGAGGAAGCGCGGGGACTCCGGGATGGCGAAGGACAGCAGGCCGTAGAGCACGGCCGGGACGACCATCACGCCGAGCATCCACTGCCAGGCTTCGAGTCCGCCGATCTCACCGCGCTGGTCGCCGTCGGCGAGGTTGAGGATGCCCCAGTTGACCAGCTGTGAGACGGCGATGCCGATGACGATGGCCGCCTGCTGGAAGGAGGCCAGCCGGCCCCGGTAGGCGGGCGGTGAGACCTCGGCGATGTAGGCGGGGCCGATGACGGAGGCCATGCCGATGCCGAAGCCGCCGATGACGCGCCACATGGCGAGGTCCCAGAGGGCGAACGGGAGGGCCGATCCGATGGCGCTCGCGGTGAACAGGACGGCGGCGATCTGCATGCAGCGGATTCGGCCGATCCGGTCAGCGAGGCGGCCCGCGGTGGCGGCACCGATGGCGCAGCCGATCAGCGCCGCGGCGATCACCTGGGCGAGCGCTGCCGAGCCGACGTCGAAGCGGTCTCGGATGGCTTCCACAGCACCGTTGATGACGGAACTGTCGTACCCGAAGAGGAAGCCGCCCATGGCCGCGGCCGCGGTGATGAAGATGACGTGGCCGAGGTGGTCGGGATGGGGCGAGGCTCCGCCGCCAGGCGCCGAGGCCCGCGATGTGCTGCTGGTCAAGGTGTGCTCCGTGGGGGTTTCGTCCGTCCTCACAGTGGCGCACAGGTCAAGATCGGGCACCACTCGAAGGCGGGAGACAGCGGAGCGAGCCTATGCGTTCAGTTCCTGAAGTCAATACTTGGCACGAAGTTCACGTACCGCCGAGAGTGGCTGCATTGATTTCACTTCTTGAATTGAGTCGGCTCACCTCAGCCGTTGGCTGATGACCTTCGATACCCCGTCCCCCTGCATCGAAACGCCGTAGAGGGCGTCCGCGACCTCCATGGTCCGCTTCTGGTGCGTGATCACGATCAGCTGCGAACTCTCCTGGAGCTCCTCCATGATCCGGATGAGCCGCTGCAGGTTGGTGTCGTCCAGCGCGGCCTCGACCTCGTCCATCACGTAGAAGGGACTGGGGCGCGCCTTGAAGATGGAAACCAGCAGCGCCACGGCCGTCAGCGAGCGTTCCCCGCCGGAGAGCAGCGACAGCCTCTTGACCTTCTTGCCCGGCGGACGGGCTTCCACGTCGACACCGGTGGCCAGCATGTTGTCGGGGTCGGTCAGGATCAGCCGGCCCTCGCCACCGGGGAACAGGCGCGAGAACACCCCCTCGAACTCCCGGGCCGTGTCCCGGTACGCCTCGGTGAACACCTGCTCGACCCGCTGGTCGACCTCCTTCACCACTTGAAGGAGATCGGCCCTCGTCTTCCGGAGATCCTCCAGCTGCTCGCTGAGGAACTGGTGGCGCTCCTCCAGCGCCGCGAACTCCTCCAGCGCGAGCGGGTTGACCTTGCCGAGCTGCTGGTAGGCGCGCTCGGCCGCCTTGAGCCGCTTCTCCTGCTGCGTCCGGACGAAGGGACCGGGCCGGTTGCGCGGATGCTCCGGGTCCTCCGGCAGCTCCTCCCCCTCGGCGGCCGGGGACGGGGGAACCGGCTGGTCAGGTCCGTATTCGGCGATGAGACCCGCGGCGGCCATGCCGAACTCCTCCAGTGCCTTGGCCTCCAGCGCCTCGATGCGCAGCCGCTGCTCGGCGCCGAGCACCTCGCCGCGGTGGACGGAGTCGGTGAGCTTGTCCAGCTCGCCCTTCAGCTCCCGGCCGCGGTTGCGCGCCTCGCCGAGCTCCCGCTCGCGCAGGCCCTTCGCCCGTTCGGCCGTCACACGCTCCTCGTCGGCCCTGCCGAGCGAGACCTCCACGTGTGCGAGGAGCTGCCGGGAGCCGTCGGCCACCGCCCGGGCCACCTCCGCCTCGTGGCGCAGCCGCGCCCGGCGCCGCTCGGCGCGGGCCCGGGCCTCGCGTTCCGCCCGGGCCGCGCGGTCGAGTGAATCCGCCCGTCCGGCGAGCCCCTTGACCCGCTCCTCGTGGGTCCTCAGCTGGAGCCGGGCCTCCATCTCCGTCTGCCGGGCGTTGGCCCCGTCGGCGGCGAGCCGGTCCCGCCGGGAGCCGTCCGGCTCCTCGTCCACCGGCATCTCCTCGGCGGTCGCGAGCCGCTCCGCGCACTCCTCCACCTCGGCCAGCGCCTGCTCCAGCGCGTCCTGGGCCTTGGCCGCGGCGGCGGCGCTGCGCTCGGCCTCGCCCGCGGCGCCCTTCGCCTGTCCGGCGAGCCGCCCGAGCTGCTGGGCGACTCCGGCCCGGGCCTGTTCCGCGGCGCGCCGCCGCTCGGCGAGCTCCTCGACCAGGGCGGCCGCGTCCTGGCGGCGTGCCTGGGCGGCCGCTTGGGCCGCGCCGAGCTCCTCGCACCGCACGCCCAGCCGGGCCAGCTCGCCCGTGGCCTCGTCGACGGCGGCCTGCACCTCGATCAGGCTGGGCGCCCCGGCGGAGCCGCCGTGCGCGAGGTGCGCCCCGAGCACGTCACCGTCGAGGGTCACGGCCACCGCGCCGGGCCGCTCCGCTACGAGCGCCTCGGCCTCGTCGAGCGTCCCGACCACGACGTGGTCGCGCAGCACCCACCCGACGGCCCGGCGCACCTCGGCGTCCCCGGCGACCAGCCCGGCGGCCGGTACGGGTGCGCCCGCGGGTCCGCTGCCGGGGAGCTGCGCCGGTGCCGGGGCCGCCCCGGCGGACGCGCCGAGGCCCGCCGGCAGGTACGGCGCGGGGGCGGGCAGATCCGCGTCCCGGGACGGGGCCGGGTGGGGGACGGCTCCCCCGCGTCCTGCCTCGGCTCCGGCCCCGGTCCCCGGGCCGGCCGTGGCCTGGCCCGGGAGGGCGGGCACCGCCGGGGCGATCAGCAGGGTGGCGCGGCCCGCGTCCGCCTCGCGCAGGTGGCGGATCGCCCCGGCCGCCGCCCCCGGGGAGACCACCGCCAGCGCGTCCGCCGCCGAACCCAGCGCGGCGGCCACCGCGACCTCGTACCCGGGGGTCACCGACAGCCGCTCCGCCGCCGGCCCCAGCAGCCCGGCCAGCCGCTCCCGCGCCGCGAGCAGCGCGCCCGTACCGTCCTTGCGGCGCAGCCCCAGCGCCAGCGCGTCGCGCCGCGCCGATACGGCCGCCCGTGAGCGTTCCGCCCCGGACAGGGCGTCCCGTGCGGCGGACAGTCCCGCCTCCGCCGCGGCCAACTCCGCCCGCGCGGCCTCGTGGTCCGTGTCCGCCGACGGGTCGTCGAGTCCGCCGACCTCCTCCGCCAGTGCCTCGTACTCCTCCTGCGCGGCGGCGGCCCGGGACTGCGCCGCGTCCCGCGCCGCGACGAGCCGGTCGATCTCGGCCTGCGCCGCCCCCGCGCGGGAGCGGGCCGCGCCGAGCCGCCCGGTCAGCCGGGCCAGCCCCTCGCGCCGGTCGGCGATGGCCCGTGCGGCGTCCCGCAGCCGCCGTTCCTCCTCGGCCAGCGCCTGCTCCAGCTCCGCCCGGTGTTCGGCCGTGTCCTCCAGCGCCCGCGAGGCCGCCTCCAGAGCCGCCGTCAGTTCCGCCTCCTGCTCGCGGATCCGCGCGGCCTCCCGCTCCATGTCCTCGGGGTCGCGGCCGCGCCGCTCCTCCTCCGCCGGAGCCGAAGCGCTCTTGACCCGTGCGTCCGCCAGGGACGCGGTCCCCCGGACCCGTTCGGCGAGCTGCGAGAGCTCGTACCAGGTCTGCTGTGCCCGCTGCAGCCGCGGCGTCAGCTCCCGTACCGCCTCCTCCAGCTCCGCCTCGCGCCGCTGCGCACCCGTGAGCTGGGCCTCGGCGGCCTCCTTGCGCTCCTTGAGCGCCGCCTCGTCCGCGATCTCGGCGTCGAGCGCGCGCCGCAGCGCGACCAGGTCGTCGGCGAGCAGCCGCAGCCGCGCGTCGCGCAGGTCCGCCTGGATCACGGCGGCCCGACGGGCGACGGCCGCCTGCCGCCCCAGGGGCTTGAGCTGGCGACGCAGCTCGTCGCCCAGGTCCTGGACGCGCGCGAGGTTGGCCTGCATCGCGTCCAGCTTCCGCAGCGCCTTCTCCTTGCGCTTGCGGTGCTTGAGCACGCCGGCCGCCTCCTCGATGAAGGCGCGGCGGCCCATGGGATCGGCGTGCAGTACGGAGTCCAGCTGGCCCTGTCCGACGATGACGTGCATCTCGCGGCCGATGCCGGAGTCGGAGAGCAGTTCCTGGATGTCGAGCAGGCGGCAGGTGTCGCCGTTGATCTGGTACTCGCTGCTGCCGCCGCGGAACATGATCCGGGTGATGGTGACTTCGGCGTAGTCGATGGGCAGCGCGCCGTCGGAGTTGTCGATCGTCAGCGACACCTCGGCGCGCCCGAGCGGCGGACGCCCGGTGGTCCCGGCGAAGATGACGTCCTCCATCTTCCCGCCGCGCAGGGACTTGGCCCCCTGCTCGCCCATGACCCAGGACAGGGCGTCCACCACATTGGACTTGCCGGAGCCGTTCGGGCCCACGACACAGGTGATTCCGGGCTCGAAGCGCAGGGTGGTGGCGGACGCGAAGGATTTGAAGCCACGCAGGGTCAGGGACTTGAGGTGCACGCCGCCGGACTCTACCTTTCGCGTCCGGTTTCACCCATGAAGGTGCTGGGCACAACTGACGCCAATGGGATCAGGCCCCCCACCTGGCCCTGTGGTGCGTGGTGCGGCGGTCGGGGAAGGGGGCCCGGGAGAAGGGCTGAGGGGGCCGAGGGGCCGGAGGGGTCGGAGAAAGAAAGAAGGGACGCCGAAGCGTCCCTTGCAGATCATGCGGGGCTTAGTCGAGCGACGAATGAAGCAGGGTCAGGTGAGCGCAGGCTCCGCCTGGGGTACGTCGATGTCGATGCTGCCGAGCAGCGAGTCTCCGTCGTGCTGAGCGGCGGCCGCGTTCAGCGCGTCATTTTCGGACTGAATCCGTACGAGCTCGGACTCGAGGTCCTGGACGCGCTGCTGAAGCCGTCGCATCTCGGCGAGGAGTCGCGGATCGGAACCGCCGACGTAACCGAGAAGCGCCTTTGCCATGATGGATGGTCCTCCACACTGAGTGACCGACCGAAGCGGTGTGGGTCGTGAGGGAATCGCACCCGCGGATGTCCGGCAGCGACTGTCAGTCACTGCGCTTACTACTGCCAGCACTGCCAAACAGCTCAGGTGCGCGGGGCTTCCAGCGTCTCACCAAAAAGTTTGACGGTCAACACGATCACGCCCCGTATCGGCGGGCGCCCCGGTCCCCGCAAGGGACGTGGAGATCATCCTCATCTCCGAGCCTTCCACGAATCGCCCCCGTCGGCAACGCGTCGAAGACGAATGCGCAGTTCCGGCCGGGTGTGGACGCCTGGAGATGTGATGAGTGCATGATCAGCCGATTCGGTCACCGCATCCCGAACCCGTCGTAGCCACCGCGCGGTGTGCCCCAGATCTCTGTCACTCCGTCGACCCGGCCGGGCGTGTCGCAGGAGCGCAGCCAGTCGAGCAGCCGGTGGCAATTCTCACGTTGACCTTCGGCGACCACCTGCACTCGCCCGTCGTCGAGGTTGAGCGCGAAGCCGGCAACCCCGCCGATCTCCAGGGCGTTCTCCCTGGTGAACCAGCGGAAGCCCACTCCCTGCACACGGCCGCGCACCCAGGCGGTCAGACGGACCTCTTCATTCATGCGTGAACGCTAACCGGGCGAGCACTTTCGGGACACATCGCCCCCCTGGCCCCATGGCGTACAGTCGCGCAGCAATGAACTCACCCATTTGGGTGGGTAAGGGATGATCTTGGTCCGGCAAGGAAGGCACGCACCGATGGGACGTCACCGGCTCCCCACCGCGCCGCCCGGCGGCGGCAAGCGCGGCACGGCCCTGCGCAACGGCCTGCTGGGGGCCTCGGTCGCCGTTGCCCTCGGCACGGCAGCCGTCACCACCGGCATGGTGCCGGTCGGCGGCTCCTTCCCCTATGTGGGTGTCAACGCCACGGATGACCCCACCGCGGAGGCGAAGGCCAAGGCCTCAGCCGACCCCGACGCGGCACGGGAGCAGCAGGGCGGCCTCGCGAACCTGTCCGGCCGCGCCTCCGCGGGTACCGGTGCGGGCACCGCGTCCCCGAGCCCGTCGGCCTCCGCCTCCGCCTCCGCCTCCCGGTCGGCGTCGGCGTCGCCGAGCCCCTCGCCGAGCAGCGCGTCGCCCTCCGCCCCGCCGAGCACCTCCCCGCCGTCGGCGCCGGCCACGCCCGCCCCTTCCACCAAGGCCCCGCGCACGAGCCCGGCCGCGCCGGTCGTCCCGGCTCCCTCCAAGAGCCCGGCCCCGGCCCCCTCCACGCCGGCGGCCCCCTCGACGCCGGCCGCTCCCTCGCCTTCGGCCACCCCCGGGGCCCGGCCGCCCCTGGACGGGCACTCCGCGGAGGAGGCCGCCGTCGTCGAGCTGGTGAACCAGGAGCGCGCCCTGGCCGGCTGCGGCCCGGTCCGGGCCAACCCGCCGCTCGCGTCGCTGGCCGGGGCCTTCAGCCTGGACATGGCCACCCGCGGCTTCTTCGGCCACAGCGACCCCGACGGCAACACCCCCTGGGACCGCGCCGCCAAGGCCGGCATCTCGGGCCTCGGCGGCGAGAACATAGCCCGCGGCCAGGGTGACGCCGAGGCCGTGATGAAGGCCTGGATGAACAGCCCGGGCCACAAGGCCAACATCCTCAACTGCGAGTTCCGCACCCTGGGCGTCGGTGCCCACTGGGCCGCCGGCGGCCCCTGGTGGACCCAGGACTTCGGCTTCTAGCTCCCGGACAGGGCCGCACGGAGCCCGGAGGACTCAGACCGCGGCAGCGGCCAGGGCCGCACGGCCCGCGACGACGATGCGGGTCTGCTCGGCGACGCGGCGGCCCAGGTGCTCCGCGGTCGCGATGTCGGCCTTGTGCACGGCGTCCGCACCCTCGTCGGAGTTGGACTGGGCGGCGGCGCCGGCGAAGAAGCCCAGGCGGTTGAGGTCGTTCTCGGAAGCGGTGCTGGAGTTCCAGCCCGGCTTCAGGCCCAGGTTGATCCAGCTCATGCCGTGCTGCGCGGCGAGGATCTGGAAGAACTGCAGGGTGTGCAGCTTGTCGCCGCTCTTGGAGGCGGAGTTGGTGAAGCCCGCGGCCACCTTGTCCTGCCAGGCGTCAGCGAACCAGCGCTTCGAGCTGGCCTCGGCGAAGACGTGGAAGGCGCCGGAGGCCGTGCCCATGTAGGTCGGGGAGCCGAAGACGATCGCGTCGGAGGCGTCCAGCAGCTCCCACTGCGCGTCGTCGATCTCGTCGACCTTGATCAGGTGGACGGTCGCGCCGGCGTCCACGGCGCCGCTGCGGACCGCCTCGGCGACGACGGCGGTGTGGCCGTAGCCGGAGTGGTAGGCGATCGAGACGACGGGGGTGTGCGTGATTGCGGACAAGGCTGATCTCTCCCTCGGGAAAACTCTCGTCGCGGCACAGGACGTGGTGCGACGAGAGAAAGAGAACCACTAACTTTTGGAAAGCGCAACCCACGAGTTAGCGCTGCGGAGGAGTACGCTGGTCCGCATGGACACCCCTGCCTGTACCGACGCAACCGAGGCCGAACAACCGTTCGACGTCTTCGCGCGCGCCTGCCCGTCCCGGGAAACCCTGGAGCACGTCACCGGCCGCTGGGGCAGCCTCACCGTAGGCGCCCTGCGCGAAGGCCCGTGCCGCTTCAACGAACTGCGCCGCCGGGTGGAGGGCGTGAGCGAGAAGATGCTCTCGCAGACCCTGCACGCGCTGGAGCGCGACGGGATAGTCAACCGCGAGGCGCAGCCCACGAACCCGCCTCGCGTCGACTACGAGCTGACCCCGCTCGGCGTCGAGGTCGCGGACCGGCTGCTCGCACTCATCCACTGCCTGGAAGGGAGCATGCCGGTGGTGCTGACGGCCCGCGAGACCTACGACGCCACGCGCGGCGGCCGCTGACAGCGCGGGCAGTAGTAGCTCGACCTGTTCATCCACGGGCGGCGCCGCATCGGGGTGCCGCAGCGCTTGCAGGGTTCGTCCTCGCGCCCGTAGGCGTCGAGCGAACGGTCGAAGTAGCCGGACTCCCCGTTCACGTTGACGTAGAGGCTGTCGAAGCTGGTGCCGCCGACGGCCAGGGCCGCGTTCATGACGTCCCGGACGTGGCCGAGGAGTTCCGCGCTCCGGGGGCGCGTGAGGTTGGCGGTGGGGCGCTCGTAGTGCAGCCTGGCGCGCCACAGCGCCTCGTCCGCGTAGATGTTGCCGACCCCGCTGATCAGGGACTGGTCCAGCAGTGCCCGCTTGACCGTGGTCCGCTTGGCGCGCAGCGCCAGGTGGTAGGCCACCTCGTCGAACAAGGGGTCCAGGGGGTCCCGGGCGATGTGCGCGATCACGTCGGGCAGCCCGCCGGACGTGTTCTCGTGCAGGGAGAGCCCGCCGAAGGTCCGCTGGTCCACGAAGCGCAGCTCCGTGCCGGCGGCATCGTCGAACCGCACCCGGATCCGCAGGTGCTTCTCGTCGGGGGCGTCCGCCGGCTGCACCAGCAGCTGCCCGCTCATCCCGAGGTGCCCGAGCACGGACAGGTCCCGCCCCTCCAGCGGCAGCCACAGGTACTTCCCGCGCCGCTGCGGCACCCCGACGGTCTCCCCGCGCAGCCGCGCCGCGAAGTCGGCCCCGCCGCCCGGATGGCGCCGTACGGCCCGCGGGTGCAGGACCTCCACGGTCTCGACGGTCCGCCCGGCCACCCAGCGCTCCAGCCCCCGCCGCACGACTTCTACTTCGGGCAACTCGGGCACGGGGCACCTCCGGTGGAGTGGATCTGACGCTCCCGGCGAGCGTACCGGCCGCCCGGAAACGGAACCGCCCGCCCCTGCGAGGCAGGGGCGGGCGGGTGGATCCCGAAGGAAGGGTCAGGCGTCGGGCGCCGGTTCGGCGGGCGTCGGCACCCCGCCGTCCGGGGTTCCGGCCGGAGCCGGGACCTCGGCCGGAGCCGCGGCGACGGCTGCCGCAGCTGCGGTCCGTTCGTCCGCCGCTGCACGGATTCCGCGCCATGCGGACTCCGCGGCCTGCTGTTCCGCTTCCTTCTTGCTGCGGCCGGTGCCGGTGCCGTACGAGACACCACCGACGCGAGCGGCAGCAGTGAAGGTCTTCTCGTGGTCCGGACCTGTCTCGGAGACCAGGTACTCGGGCACGCCAAGGCCTTCGGCCGCCGTGAGCTCCTGGAGACTGGTCTTCCAGTCCAGGCCGGCTCCGAGGTTCGAGGACTTCTCGATGAGCGGGTCGAAGAGCCGGTGAACCAGCTCCGAGGCCGCGTCGAGGCCCTGATCGAGGTAGACCGCGCCGATCACCGCTTCAAGGGTGTCGGCGAGGATGGAGGCCTTGTCCCGGCCGCCCGTGCCCTCTTCGCCCCGGCCGAGCCGGATGAAGGAGCCGAGTTCGAGGCCGCGCCCGACCTCCGCAAGTGCACGCGAGTTGACCACCGCGGCCCGAAGCTTGGCCAGCTGGCCTTCGGGGAGATCGGGGTGGGTCGTGTACAGCGTGTCCGTGACCACCAGGCCCAGCACGGAGTCCCCGAGGAACTCCAGGCGTTCGTTGGTGGGCAGACCGCCGTTCTCGTACGCGTACGAGCGGTGGGTCAGTGCACGCACCAGAAGGGCGGACTCGAGTTGATACCCGAGCCGCCCTTCCAGAAGCGTGTGGGACGAGGCCGCGTTGTTACTGTCTGCCTGCTTCTCAGCGTTGGACAGCTCAGACATTGCGCCTCTCACCAGCCGCTCAGACCTCGAGGACCTGGCGCTTGTTGTAGGTGCCGCAGCTCGGGCACGCAATGTGCTGGAGCTTCGGCTCCTGGCAACGCTCACACGAAACCAGGGTGGGGACCGCAGCCTTCCACTGCGACCGGCGGTGGCGCGTGTTGCTGCGCGACATCTTCCGCTTCGGAACAGCCACGGCTACTTCTCCTGCTTCTCGGCGGCGCCCTGAACTCCGTCAGAGGCAGTGCCGCTCATGTTGTCCTTCTCGTCGTCCTGATCGGTCACGACGAGTCCCTGCAATGCCGCCCAACGGATGTCGACGGCGTCATGGTGGTGGTCCGGGTCGTCGTTCAGGCTGAGCCCGCAATCGGGGCACAGTCCGAGACAGTCCTCCCGGCACACCGGCTGCATGGGCAGTGCGAGCACCACCACATCCCGCAGCACGGGTTCGAGGTCGAACAAACCGTCCTCGAGGAAGAGCGTGTCCTCGTCGTCCTCGGCGTCGTCGGCCGGTTCCGCCTTGGAGCGGCTCCGGTCGTCGGCGTCAGGGTACGAGAACATCTCCTGGAAGTCCGCCTTGAGCTCGCGCTCGACGGACTCCAGACACCTTACGCACTCCCCTACGGCCGATGCACGGGCGGTGCCTGTGACAAGCACCCCTTCCATGACCGACTCCAGGCGGAGCTTGAGCTTCACCGGCGTGCCCTCCGGCACTCCGATGACGCCGGCGAGACCGAAATCCGCCGGTGCCGCGATCTCACGGGACAGCCGCTGCATGGCACCAGGACGCCGGCCCAGCTCGTGTGTGTCGAACACGAGGGGGTTGTGGTGGTCGAGGCGGGTATTCAGGGCTGTTCCTGCTTTCACAGATCGCTGAAGATCAAAAGTTCCGCCGCACTAGGGCAGCATGGATCGCGGTGCATACGCGCGACCGAAGAGCCAGGATACCCGCAGCGGCGCCCAGCGCCCAATCCGGTCGGCAGGATCCCTAGCGCCCCTGCTCGTACTGCCGCAGCTGATCCAGGTTGATCATGCTCGTGTCGAAGAGGCTGGTCTCGTCGAGCGAGGGCTGCCGGTCCTGCGGCTGGTCCTGCGACGGGTAGGCCGCGTAGGGGTCCGGCTGCTGCGCCTCGTAGTGCGCGGCGTAGGCCGCTCCCGTGGAGCCGGCGCTTGCACCGGCATACGGGTCCGGCTGCTGCTGGTAGCCGCCGTACGGGTCCTGGTAGGCGTACGCGTCCTGCTGCTGGGCGGGCTGCTGGTAGGAGTACGTGTCGTACACGGGCTCCGCCTGCGCCGGGATCGGCGCCTGCACGTGCAGCGGCTCCGGTTCCGCCAGGCCCGCCAGGAAGTCCGAGTCGCTCGCCGAGCGGGAGGCCTGCCCGCCCACCGCGTCCTGGGCGGCCATGTGCACGCCCAGGTCGTCGGAGGGGACCCGGCCCAGGAGCTTCTGGCGGCCACGGCCCACGGCCTCCAGGGTCTTGGAGAGCACCGCCTCGAAGGTCGCCAGCTTGGTGTCCACGTACGCGTCCGCCTGCTGCCGCTGGGTCTCGGGGTCGTGGCTGCGCTCGGGCGCCTCCATGTCCGGGTACCCGTGCTCGTCCAGGCCCGGGCCGCGCCCGAGGAGCTTCTCCCGGCCCCGGTCCACCGAACCGATGGTCTTGGTCAGCACGACCTCGAAGTTCGCGAGCTTGCTGTCGACGTAGTCGTCGGCCTCGGCCCGGATCTCCTCGGCCTCACGGCGGGCGTCCTCCAGGATCCGGTCCGCCTCGGCCTGGGAGCGCCGGGCGATCTCGGTGTCGGAGATCAGCGAACCGCGCTGGTTGTGGGCCGCGTCGATGATCCGCTCCGCCTCGCGGCGGGCGTCCTCGACCATCTGTTCCCGGCCGCCGATGAGCTCCTGAGCCTGCGCGAGCGAGCCGGGCAGTTCCTGACGCAGCTCTTCGAGCTGCGCGAGCAGCTCGGCGCGGTTGATCACGCAGGAGGCCGACATGGGCATGGACCGGGCGCCGCCGACGGCCGCGACGATCTCGTCGAGCTTCTTCTGCACGTCCATGGGGGCTCGCACTCTCTCGGCCTCAGGCGGTTCCTGAGACGGACGGGACGACTGTAAGGCCAGCGGGCGGGCGCCCGACACTGCCTGACGGCCCATCAGTCGGTCAGCGGTTGCGCAGCCGCTCCAGGAGCGCCGCGTGGACGTGCGCCGGCAGCAGGTGGGCGACGTCGCCGCCCCAGGCCGCGACCTCCTTGACCAGCGAGGAGGACAGGAAGCTGTAGGTGGGGATGGTCGGGACGAACAGCGTCTCGACGCCCGACAGGCCCATGTTCATCTGGGCCATCTGGAGCTCGTAGTCGAAGTCGCTGACCGCGCGCAGGCCCTTGACGATGGCCGGGATGTCGCGCTGCTTGCAGAAGTCGACGAGCAGGCCGTGGAAGGACTCGACCTCGATGTTGCCGTAGTGGGCCGTCGCCTCGCGGATCAGCTCGATCCGCTCCTCGACGGTGAACAGGCTCTGCTTCGACTTGTTGATCATCACGGCGACGTGCACGACGTCGTACAGCCTGGAGGCGCGTCCGATGATGTCGAGGTGCCCGTTGTGGATGGGATCGAAGGACCCCGGACAGACGGCGCGGCGCAACTGAACTCCCTCGTTCATGAGTCTTCGCTGGTGAAGGCGGCGCGTCCGTACCACAGGGTGCCCTCGCCGTACTTGCGCGACCGGAGCGGCTCGAAGCCGTCGGGCCACGGGAAGGCGCCGCCCCTGGTGCTGCGTTCCACGGTGACGAGCGCATCGTCCGTGATCCAGCCATTGGACCGGAGTGTGAGGAGGATCTCCCGCAGCTCCGCGCTGTCCACGGCGTACGGCGGATCCAGGAAGACGATGTCGTACGGGTCCCCGGCGGCCCTGGCCGCCACGATCTGCTCGGCCTTGCCCGCACGGAACTCCGCGCCCGGCAGGCCCAGGGCCCGGATGTTGTCCCGGATCGCCTTGGCGGCCTTGGCGTCGGCCTCGACGAGCAGGGTGTGGGCGGCGCCCCGGGAGAGCGATTCCAGGCCGACGGCGCCGGAGCCGCCGTACAGGTCGAGCACCCGGGCCCCTTCGACGCCGTGCAGCGACTCCCAGGTGGAGAAGAGGCCTTCGCGCATCCGGTCCGAGGTCGGCCGGGTGCCGGTGCCGGGGGGCACGGCCAGCCGTCGCCCGCGGGCGCTGCCGGCGATCACGCGGGTCATCTGGGGTCCTTCGGTACGACGGTAGGGGGGTGCCTCGGCGCTGCCTCGGCACCCCAACGATAGGTCGTGCCGCTCAGCCCTTCTCCAGGTACTGCTCGCGCTCGGTGTCGAGCAAGGCGTCGAGCGCGGTCCGCAGGCCCGGCAGCCGCTCCAGCGCGGGGTCGTCGGCGACGACGCGGGTGGCCTCCTCCCGCGCCTCGGCGATGACCTCCTCGTCCTCGATGACGGCGAGCATCCGCAGCGAGGAGCGGACCCCTGACTGGGCCTGGCCCAGCACGTCGCCCTCGCGGCGCTGCTCCAGGTCGATCCGGGAGAGTTCGAAGCCGTCGAGAGTGGCGGCGACGGCGGCCAGCCGGGCCCGGGCGGGACTCGCCTCGTGCATCTCGCTGACCAGCAGGCACAGTCCGGGCGCGGAGCCACGGCCGACGCGGCCGCGCAGCTGGTGGAGCTGGGAGACGCCGAACCGGTCCGCGTCCATGATCACCATGACGGTGGAGTTCGGGACGTTCACCCCGACCTCGATGACGGTGGTGGCCACCAGCACCTTGACCTCGCCGGCCGCGAAGCGGCGCATGACGTCGTCCTTGTCGGCGGGGTCCATCCGCCCGTGCAGCACCTCGACGCTCAGCCCGGCCAGCGGTCCGCGCGTGAGCTGCTCGGCGATCTCCACGACGGCGAGCGGCGGCCGCTTGTCGCCGTCGTCCTCGGCGGACTTCTTCTTGGGATCGTCCTCCCCGTCCCCGATGCGGGGGCACACCACGTACGCCTGGTGCCCCTTCCCGACCTCCTCGCGGACCCGCTCCCAGGCCCGGGCGAGGAAGTGCGGCTTGTCCTTCGAGGGCACCACGTGGGTCGCGATCGGGGAGCGGCCGGCCGGCAGCTGGTCCAGGACGGAGGTCTCCAGGTCGCCGAAGACGGTCATGGCGACCGTGCGCGGGATCGGGGTCGCCGTCATGACCAGCAGGTGCGGGGGCTGCTTCCCCTTGGAGCGCAGCGCGTCGCGCTGTTCCACCCCGAAGCGGTGCTGCTCGTCCACCACGACCAGGCCGAGGTCGTGGAACTGCACCTTGTCCTCGATCAGCGCGTGCGTGCCGATCACGATTCCGGCCTCGCCGGTGACCAGGTCCAGCAGTGCCTGCCGGCGCGCCGGCATCCCCATGGAGCCGGTGAGCAGCACCACCTTGGTGCCCCGGTCCGAGCCGCCGAGCATGCCCCCCTCGGCCAGTTCGCCCATCATCTCGGTGATGGAGCGGTGGTGCTGCTGGGCGAGCACCTCGGTGGGCGCGAGCATCGCCGCCTGCCCGCCGCTGTCCACGACGGCGAGCATCGCCCGCAGGGCCACCATCGTCTTGCCGCTTCCGACCTCGCCCTGGAGGAGGCGGTGCATGGGGTGTTCGGTGGCCAGGTCGTCGAAGATCTCCTTCGAGACGGTCTGCTGGCCCTGGGTGAGGGTGAAGGGCAGTTTCGCGTCGAAGGAGTCGAGCAGGCCGCCGGGGACCGGGCGGCGGGGGACGGCCGGGAGCTGGGAGTCGGCGTGGCGGCGGCGGGCCAGGGCGACCTGGAGGACGAAGGCCTCGTCCCACTTGAGGCGCTGGCGGGCGTCCTCGATGTCGGCCTTGGTGGCCGGCCGGTGGATCTTCAGCAGGGCCTCGGTGAGCGGGACCAGTCCGCGGCCCTCGCGCAGGGCGGGCGGCAGCGGGTCCACGGCCTCCTGGGCGCTGGGCAGCACCGCGTCCACGCACTTGGTGATCTTCCAGGACTCCAGCTTCGCGCAGGCCGGGTAGATCGGGATGAGCTGGTTGGCGAAGGCGGTGGCGGCGTCCCGGTCGGAGGCGTCCGCGCCGAGCGGCTCGTAGGCGGGGTGGGAGAGCTGGAGCTTGCGGTTGAACATGCCGACCTTGCCCGCGAACATGGCGCGGGTACCCGGCAGCAGGTCCTTGTGCGGCTTGTGGACCCCGGCCCCGAAGAAGACCAGCTGGAGGCGGCCGCTGCCGTCGGTGATGGTCACCTCCAGTCGCTTGCCGCGGCCCCCGTTGAAGGTCAGGATCCGGGCGTCGGCGACCTGCGCGACGACGGTCACGTGCTCGTCGATCTGGTCGGCGAGTTCGGCCAGCGAGGTCAGCTCCCCGCGCTCGGCGTACCGCCGCGGGTAGTGGTGGAGCAGGTCCAGGGCCGTGTGCAGGCCGAGCTGCTCGGCCAGCACCTTGGCGGTGGCGGGACCGAGCGTCTTCTTGAGGTCTTCGTCGAGCGCGGGCACGTGTTCCATTGCACACCATGGCGCTGACAAGCCCGCTATTCCACCCCGATGAGCAGTGGAGCCGAGTACCGGCCGCCCCGGTAGGTGACGGTGTCCACGGCGAGGTGGCCGTGCTGGACGTACGCCTCCAGGTGCTCGGCGACGGCGTCCGGCACCTCGGGTCCGAGGACCAGGGTGACGAGTTCGCCGCCGGAGCCCAGCATCCGCTCCAGGACGGCCTCGGCGGTCTCGGTCAGGCCCGCGCCGATCACCGCGACGTCCCCGTCGATGAGGCCGAGCACGTCACCGGCCTGGCAGATGCCGGCCGAGGTGAAGGACTGCCGTTCGGCGACGGCCAGTTCCCCGTACCGGGTGGCGCCGGCCGCCGCCGTCATGGCGACCACGTCCTCGTCGAAGCTGCCCTCCGGGTCGTGCACGGCGAGGGCGGCCAGGTCCTGGACCGCGGAGCGGGTGGGGATCACGGCCACCCGTACGCCCTCGGCGCGGGCCTGTTCGGCGGCCGCGGCCGCGGCGGCGCGCAGTTCGGCGCGGCCCGGCAGGAACACGACCTCGCGGGCGTGCGCGCGGCGGACGGCGTCGAGGAGTTCGGCGACGGCCGGGACCTCCCCGGGGCGTACGAGCACGGTGGTCGCTCCCGCCTCCCCGCACAGTCCGGCCAGTCCCTCGCCGGGTACGAGGGCGACCACGGCCCGCTGGGCGCGCTCGCCCCGCGCCCGGCGGCACTCGTCCCCGAAGTGGGTGATCCGTATCCGGTAGGGCCGTCCGGCGACGACTCCGGCCTCCACGGCCGCGCCGGGGTCGTCGACGTGGACGTGGACGTTCCACAGGCCGTCGCCGCCGACCACCACCAGTGAGTCGCCGAGCCCGTCGAGCCGTTCGCGCAGTTCCCCGACCGCCGCCTCGGTGGCCTCCAGCAGGTAGATCACCTCGTACGCGGGGCCGTCCTCCTCCTGCGCGCAGGGGTCCGGCGACTGCGGTGCGGGGACCGCACGGCCGCGTACGGGCGGGGCGGCCGGCTCCTGGCCGGACAGCGCCTGCCACAGCGCCCCGAAGACGACGACCAGCCCGCAGCCACCGGCGTCGACCACTCCGGCCCGGCCCAGTGCGGCGAGCTGCCCGGGGGTCTCGGCGAGGGCGGCGCGGGCCCCGTCGTAGGCGGCCCGGGCCACTTCGGCCGCGGTCCCGGCGGCGGCTCCGGCCGCCTCGCCGGCCCGGGCGGCGGCGCCGGCGACGGTGAGCATGGTGCCCTCCACCGGGTGCGCGACGGCCGCGTACGCCTCCTCCGCGGCCCGGGTCAGGGCGCGGGCCAGCAGCCCGCCGGGCCCCTGCTCGCCGTGCGCCCCGCGCTCCCCGTGCTCTGCCCGGACGGTCTGCTCGCCGCCGAGCACGTCGGCCACTCCGCGCAGCAGCTGCGCCAGGATCGTCCCGGAGTTCCCGCGGGCCCCCACCAGCGCGCCGTGCGCCCAGGCCCGTACGGCTTCGCCGAGGGAGGTCCGCCCTGTGCCGTCGGTCACCCCGGGGAAGGCCTCGGCCAGGCCCCGGTCGGCCGATTCGGCGGTGAGGTAGAGGTTGGTTCCGGTGTCCGCGTCGGCGACCGGGTAGACGTTGATCGCGTCGATGTCCTCGCGGGCCCGGCCCAGTGCTGCCAGGGCCAGCGAGCTCCAGGTGCGCACCGCTTCGGCGTCGAGCTCGTCAGGGGACTGCGGCTGCGGCTCGTGCGGCACCGGGCGTTCCTCCTTGTGCGGGCCAGGGTTCACCGCAGGGTAACGAAGGACTGCCCGGGCGTCGGGACCGCGGGGCGGGGGCTGCGGCGGTCATGGTAGTTTTCTTGGACGGACGCAGTCGTTGTATGCTGCTCCGGTTGCCCGATGAGAGTCGGGCCATTCCCCCGGCAAACCACTTCAGATCTCTGAATCCGGTGCGCCGGTTTCACTGTAATTGCATCTGAAGTCTTGGAGTGACCTGTGGCTGCCAACTGCGACGTTTGCGCCAAGGGGCCGAGCTTCGGCAACAGCATTTCCCACTCG
Source organism: Streptomyces sp. NPDC048257 (assembly GCF_043201855.1). Classification (NCBI taxonomy): domain Bacteria; kingdom Bacillati; phylum Actinomycetota; class Actinomycetes; order Kitasatosporales; family Streptomycetaceae; genus Streptomyces; species Streptomyces sp. NPDC048257. The sequence continues at coordinate 27,118 of NZ_JBICZI010000012.1, read as the reverse complement.
CACCGCCGCACCTCGCGTCGCTGGAACCCGAACATCCAGCGTGTCCGTGCCGTGGTCAATGGGACGCCGAAGCGCCTCAACGCCTGCACCTCGTGCATCAAGGCCGGCAAGGTCTCGCGCTGACGCCTCCCGTCGTAGCGCAGCCCTTTCCGGTTGCCAAAAAGGCCGGTTCACCTCTGGTGAACCGGCCTTTTGTCTTGCCCGGGGTCCCGGCCGGAGCGCCGGCCGGGCCGTCACAGCGGGTTCAGCGCCACTGCCAGGCGTGATCCACCGGGCCGATGCCCCCGCCGAGCGCGAAGCCGGCGGCGATGGCGCCCGTGACGTACTCCTTGGCGGCGGTGACGGCCTCCGGAACGGTCAGTCCCCTGGCCAGGCCCGCCGCGATCGCGCTGGCGAGGGTGCAGCCGGTGCCGTGGGTGTGCCGGTTGTCGTGACGGGGGGCGCGCAGCCACCGCTCCTCGGTGCCGTCGGTGAGCAGGTCCACCGCCTCGTGGCCGTGCGCCGCGAGGTGTCCGCCCTTGATCAGCGCCCACCGCGGCCCGTGGCCGAGGATCGCGTCGGCGGCCCGCCGCATGTCGTCCTCGCTCTCGACCACCACTCCGGTGAGCTGGGCGACCTCGTCCAGGTTCGGGGTGGCCACGGTGGCCCGCGGCAGCAGCTCCTTGCGTACGGCGTCCAGCGCCGAGTCGGCGAGCAGCGCGTCCCCGTGCTTGGAGACCCCGACGGGGTCCACGACGGCCGGGGCCCGGGTGTCGGCCAGCAGCGCGGCCACGGTCTCCACCAGGGCGGCGGAGGAGAGCATCCCGGTCTTCACGGCCTGCACGCCGATGTCGTCCACGACGGCCCGGTACTGGGCCGTGACGGCCTCGGCGGGCAGCTCCCAGACTCCCCGGACGCCGAGCGAGTTCTGCGCCGTCACGGCGGTCACCACGCTCATGCCGTGCACCCCGAGCGCCAGCATGGTCTTGAGGTCGGCCTGGATGCCCGCGCCGCCGCCGGAGTCGGATCCGGCGACGGTCAGGCACCGTGGCGGGGCGGTGCTCACAGCGTGCCGTCCTGGGGGGCCGGGTCGGCCCCGAAGTGGTCCCAGCCGCCGGTGCTGGTCCAGGGCGCACCGTCCACGGTCACCTGGGGCAGCGCGGAGCGGTTGAGCACCTCGCCGATGACCTTCCAGCGGGCGGGGAGCTTCACGTCGGGCGGGAAGGTGGCCACGATCGCGTGGTCCTCTCCCCCGGTGAGCACCCACTGCAGCGGGTCCACGCCGACGGCCTGCCCGATGTCGTGCATCTGGGTCGGGATGTCGACGGCCGCCGAGCGCAGGTCGATCCGTACCTTGCTGGCGTCGGCGATGTGCCCGAGGTCGGCGATCAGGCCGTCGCTGACGTCGGTCATGGCGGTGGCGCCGAGTCCGGCGGCCGCGGGGCCCGCGTGGTACGGCGGTTCGGGGCGCCGGTGCGCCTCGACGAAGGCTCGCGGGGAGCGGAAGCCGCGCGAGAGCACGGCGAAGCCGGCAGCGGACCAGCCCAGCCAGCCGGTGACGGCGACGACGTCGCCGGGCTGGGCGCCGGAGCGCAGTACGGGCTCGTGGTTGCGCAGGTCGCCGAGGGCGGTGATGGCGACGGTGATGACGTCCCCGCGGACGACGTCCCCGCCGACCACGGCCGCGCCGGCGACCTGGCACTCGTCGCGGATCCCGTCCATCAGCTCGGTGGGCCAGGTGACCGGGAGTTCGGCGGGGACGACGAGGCCGAGCAGCAGCGCGGTCGGCACCGCGCCCATGGCGGCGATGTCGGCGAGGTTCTGCGCGGCGGCCTTGCGGCCGACGTCGTAGGCCGTGGACCAGTCGCGCCGGAAGTGCCGGCCCTCCAGCAGGATGTCGGTGCTCGCCACGACCCGCCGGTCGGGGGCGGACACCACCGCGGCGTCGTCGCCCGGTCCGAGCCGGACCGCCGGGGTGGTGGTGAGACGTGAGGTGAGCTCCCTGATCAGCCCGAACTCCCCCAGCTCGCCGACAGTGCCCTTCATCGCTGTGCCCCTTCTTGCCCAGTCCGCTTGCGGTCGCGAGCCGTCTCAGCTCTGGGTACCGTCAACAGATACGTCAACTTCTGCTCTCCGTACGCCCCGCCGTGCGTGGCGCCGGGCCCGCAGGTCTCCCCGCGGCGCACGGCGACGCGGTACCGTGGCGTCCCTTCTTCCCCCGGCCCTGTCCATCGTGTGGGGTCCACCCGAAGATTAGGGGAAATGATCCTCGTGGCCGCCCTGGAGGTTCCGTGGTACAGGCGTACATCCTTATCCAGACCGAGGTGGGCAAGGCGTCGTTCGTCGCCGAGTCCATCGGCCAGATCCCGGGGGTGATCCAGGCCGAGGACGTGACGGGCCCGTACGACGTCATCGTCCGCGCCCAGGCCGACACCGTCGACGAACTCGGCCGCATGGTGGTGGCCAAGGTCCAGCAGGTGGAGGGGATCACCCGCACCTTGACCTGCCCGGTGGTCCATCTGTAGCCCCCGTCTACTCTTGGCCGGTGATGTCCCTCCACCGCCGGCCCCTCCGTGTCCTGGCCGCGTCGGCCGTACTGGCCCTCGCGGCTTGTTCCCCGGGCAGCTCCGTTGCCCGGGTCGGCCCTCCGCCCACGCCGCCCACCGCCGTCGCGGGGCTCTGTGCGGCACTGCACAAGGAGCTCCCGGAGACGGTGGCCGGCCTGGCGCGGACCAGGACCGATCCGGAGTCCGATCTGACCGCCGCGTGGGGCGGCTCGGCGATCGTACTGCGGTGCGGTATCCCCAAGCCCCCCAAGATGGCCGATCCGAACCAGGACGGAGTCCACGTGAACGGAGTGGCCTGGCTGCTGGAGGAGCGCGACAAGGCTTCCGGCGGCGGGTTCCGGTTCACCACCGGACTGCGGCTGGCGTACACGGAGGTCCAGGTCGACAAGGAGCATGCCACGGACGCGGGCATGCTCGTCGGGCTGTCCACGGCGATCGCCGCGACCGTGCCCGAGGGCATCGCCTCCTACTGAGCACCGCGCACCGGGTACCGAGCACACCGCCGCCCGCCGGCCACGCCCTCGGGGGCGGGCGGCGGGCGGTCGGCTCTTGGGACGACGGTCAGCGCAGGCCGGTGGAGCGGCGCAGGGCCGCCTGGATCAGGCGGTCCACCAGCTCCGGGTACTCGATGCCCGTCTTCTGCCACATCAGCGGGTACATGGAGATCGGCGTGAAGCCCGGCATCGTGTTGATCTCGTTGATGACGAAGCTGCCGTCCTCGGTGAGGAAGAAGTCGGCGCGCACCAGGCCCTCGCAGGACGCGGCCTCGAAGGCCTCGATCGCGAGCCGCTGCACTTCGGCGGTCTGCTCCGGGGTGAGCGGTGCGGGCACGATCCCGGAGGCGGAGTCGATGTACTTCGCCTCGAAGTCGTAGAAGTCGTGGCTGGACACCGGCGGGATCTCGGCGGGGACGCTCGCGCGCGGCCCGTCCTCGAACTCCAGGACCCCGCACTCGATCTCGCGGCCGCGCAGCAGCGCCTCCACGATGATCTTCGGGTCGTGGCGCCGGGCCTCCTTGACCGCGGCCTCCAGGCCGGAGGCGTCGTCGACCTTGGTGATGCCGATGGAGGAGCCGGCCCGGGCGGGCTTGACGAACAGCGGCCAGCCGTGTTCGGCGGCGAAGTCCAGGATCCTGGCCTCGGCGGCGCCGCGGTCGGCCTCCCACTCACGGGGGCGGATGGTCACGTACGGGCCGACGCTCAGCCCGAAGGACGTGAACACCCGCTTCATGTAGTCCTTGTCCTGGCCGACGGCCGAGGCGAGGACGCCGGAGCCGACGTACGGGATGCCGGAGAGCTCCAGGAGGCCCTGGAGGGTGCCGTCCTCGCCGTACGGGCCGTGCAGGACGGGGAAGACGACGTCCACCTCGCCCAGGGCCTTGGGGACGGCGCCCGGTTCGGTGTAGACGACCTGGCGGCTCGCCGGGTCGACCGAGAGCACGACGGCTCCGTCCTCGGAGTCGGCGAGCTCCTCGACGCTCGGGAGCCTGCGGTCGGCGATGGCCATCCGCTCGGGCTCGTCCGCGGTCAGCGCCCATCGGCCGTCCGTGGTGATGCCGATGGGCAGCACCTCGTACTTGGAGCGGTCGATGGAGCGCAGCACGGCGCCCGCCGTGACGACCGAAATGGCGTGTTCCGAGCTGCGGCCGCCGAACACGACGGCCACGCGGGGCTTGCGGCCCTGCTGCTCAGGGGTCTGGGGGAGGTTCTCGCTGCTCATATCGCCACGAGAGTACCCGCTCAGGCGTCCGGAAAGGAGTTAGCGACGTTCCGGCTTGGCGCTGCGGCCCATCAGCTCCTTGAGCGCGACCAGGGTCGGCTTGCCGTGGTGGACGATGTCCACCACCGTGTCGGTGATGGGCATGTCCACCCCGTGGCGGCGGGCCAGATCTGCCACCGACTGGCAGGACTTGACGCCCTCGGCGGTCTGCTTGGTGACCGCGATGGTCTCCTCCAGGGTCATCCCGCGGCCCAGGTTGGTGCCGAAGGTGTGGTTCCGGGAGAGCGGCGAGGAGCAGGTGGCGACCAGGTCTCCGAGGCCCGCGAGGCCGGAGAAGGTGAGCGGGTCGGCGCCCATCGCCACGCCGAGGCGGGTCGCTTCGGCAAGTCCGCGGGTGATGAGCGAGCCCTTGGTGTTGTCGCCCAGGCCCATGCCGTCCGCGATGCCGACGGCGAGGCCGATGACGTTCTTGACCGCGCCGCCGAGTTCGCAGCCGGTGACGTCGGTGCTCGTGTACGGGCGGAAGTAGGGGGTGTGGCAGGCGGCCTGGAGGCGCTGCGCCACGCCCTCGTCCACGCAGGCGACGACGGAGGCGGCGGGCTGGCGGGCGGCGATCTCGGCGGCCAGGTTGGGGCCGGTGACCACCGCGATGCGCTCGGCGGGGACCTTGGCCACCTCCTCGATGACCTCGCTCATCCGCTTGGCGGTGCCGAGTTCGATGCCCTTCATGAGGGACACGAGCACGGTGTCGGGGGCCAGCAGGGGGGCCCATGCGGCGAGGTTGTCGCGCAGGGTCTGGGACGGGATGGCGAGGACGGTGAAGTCGGCGCCGGCCGCGGCCTCGGCCGGGTCGGTGGTGGCCCGGAGGTTCGCGGGGAGTTCGACGCCGGGGAAGTAGTCCGGGTTGGTCCGGCCGGTGTTGATGGCGTCGACCACCTCCTGGCGGCGGCCCCACAGCGTCACCTCGCAGCCGGCGTCGGCGAGCACGATGGCGAAGGCCGTGCCCCAGGAGCCTGTTCCGAAGACGGTCGCCTTCACGGGACGTGTCACTTGTTGCCCTCCCCTGCGGCCTTGCGCCGCTGTTCCGCCCTGGCGTTGCGATGGTCGTACGGCCGCTCGGGCGCGGTCTCGCCGCGCACCTCTTCCAGCAGCGCGGTGATGGCCGCCATGATGACCTCGGTGACCTCCCGCAGGACCTCCGGAGTGGCCTCCCGGCCGTAGAAGGCGGAGAGGTCCACCGGCGGTCCGGCGAGCACCTGGAGGGTCTTGCGCGGGAAGAGCCGGACCTTGTTCTCCTTGGCGTAGGGCGGCATCGCGAGGTTCGCGCCCCACTGGGCCACCGGAATGACGGGCGCCCTCGTCATCAGCGCCACCCGGGCGGCGCCGGTCTTACCGGCCATCGGCCACATGTCGGGGTCGCGGGTGAGGGTGCCCTCCGGGTAAAAGGCCACGCATTCGCCGCGCTCGATGGCGTCCACGGCGGCCCGGAATGCGTCCAGGGCGTTGGTGCTCTCCCGGTAGACGGGGATCTGCCCGGACCCGCGCAGGATCGACCCGACAATAGGGACCTTGAAGAGGGCGGCCTTGGCGAGCAATCGGGGCACCCGGCCGGTGTTGTACTGGAAGTGCGCGTACGAGAGCGGGTCCAGATACGAGTTGTGATTGACGGCGGTGATAAAACCCCCGTCGGCCGGAATGTGCTCCATTCCCCGCCAGTCCCGCTTGAAGAGCACTACCAGCGGCGGTTTCGCGATGACCGCCGCCAGGCGGTACCAGAAGCCGATTCTGCGGCGGGACACTCGGACACCTTCCTCTAGGACCGGTGCGCGGCTTGGGCACCTCGTCGGCCGGACAAGTGTCACCCCACGCCCGGTCTCTGTCGAGAACACCGTACGCCCCGCTCACGCCACCGGACTCCCCGGTTGCCCGGGCGGAGGCGACAATGGGCCGACACATGACCCGGCCGTGACCTGACCATGGCCGAAGGATGTGCCGGAACGCACCGGAGGGAAGGGGTCCGTCACGAACGCCGTCTGGAGTCTGGTGGTCCCGCTGAAGCCTCTGGCGGTGGCGAAGAGCCGTCTTGCGCGGGCCGTCGGCGCCTCCCGTCCGGGCCTCGCCCTGGCGTTCGCGCAGGACACCGTCGCAGGCGCCCTGGCCTGCGCCGCGGTCTCGGATGTGGTGGTCGTCACGGACGACGCCACGGCCGGTGCGGAACTGGCGCGGATCGGGGCGCGGATCGTCCCGGACGCCCCGGCGGCCGGGCTCAACGCGGCCCTGGCCCACGGGGCGCGGGCGGTGCGTTCGAGGCGGCCCGGCGCCGCGGTGGCCGCGCTGAACGCCGATCTGCCGGCGCTGCGGGCCCCGGAATTGCAACGCGTGCTCGAAAACGCCTCGGTATTTCCACGGGCATTTCTGGCGGATGCGGCCGGAATCGGGACGACCCTGCTTTCCGCCGCGCCGGACGTGGAATTGACCCCCTCCTTCGGCGGCCGGTCACGGGCCAGGCATTCGGCCTCGGGAGCGGTGGAAATAGCCCTGTCGGACGTCGACAGCGTGCGCCGGGACGTGGACACGGCGGTGGATCTGCGGGCGGCGCTCACCCTCGGCGTGGGGCGCCACACCGCCCGATACAGTGCGCGTATGCAGGCGACCGCGTACACGTACGACTCCGAGACCCGCAGCGGCAGTGTGCTGCTGGACGACGGCACTCCGGTGCCCTTCGAGGCCCCGGCCTTCGACGCGGGCGGCCTGCGGCTGCTGCGGCCCGGACAGCGGGTCCGGATCGAGACGGACGGCGCGGGCGCGAGCCTGCGGATCACCCTGGTGACGCTGCAGACCTTCTGAGGGGGGCCGCCGCGGCCCGCGCACCGGCCCGCGGCGCGCCGAACGCACCGCGGGCCGGCTCCCCCACATGGGGAAAGCCGGCCCGGCCTGTGCGACGCGTGCCCCTACTTCTTGCGGGCGGTGGTCTTCTTCGCGGTGGCCTTGCGCGTCGCCGTCTTCTTGGCGGGCGCCTTCGTCGCCGCGGTGACCTTCTTGGCCGCCGGCGCGGTCTTCTTCGCCGTGGCGGTGGTCTTCTTCGCGGTGGCCGTGGTCTTCTTGGCCCCGGCAGTGGTCTTCTTGGCGGTGGCCGTGGCCTTCTTCGCCGTGGCGGTGCTCTTCACCGCCGCCTTCTTGGCGGTCGCGGTGGTCTTCTTCGCCGTGGCCTTCTTTGCGACCGCGGTCTTTGCCGCGGCCTTCTTGGCGGTGGTGGCCTTCTTCGCCGCGGCCTTCTTGACCGTCGCGGAGGCGGCACCACCCGTGAGGCTGCCCTTGGGCGCCTTCTTCACGGACACCTCGCCGCCCTTGGGGAGCTTCTTGGTGCCGCTGACCAGGTCCTTGAAGCCCTGGCCGGCACGGAAACGGGGCACGGAGGTCTTCTTGACCCGGACGCGCTCACCCGTCTGCGGGTTGCGGGCGTAACGGGCCGGACGGTCGACCTTCTCGAACGAGCCGAAGCCCGTGACCGAGACCCGGTCGCCCCCGACGGTAGCGCGGACGATCGCGTCCAGTACCGCGTCGACAGCATCCGCGGCCTGCTGGCGACCGCCCAGCTTGTCGGCAATCGCTTCTACGAGCTGCGCCTTGTTCACGTCTTCCCCTTCGGAGACTTCGCCAGAACGAATGTGTTCAAGCTTATTTCGCACGTTAGGCGGATATATACCGCAAATCAAACACGAAACGGGCTAATCACCCTAGTGCCGCAACGCTGTAGGCCGTTACGGAGTTCCTTCGCATCAGTCGCCTTCAGGGAATCGACCCTCGTCGAGGTCCTTCATCAACCTGTCCAGGCGCCTTGCCGCATCGGCGAGATCATGCTTCGCCGCGGCTGTGACGACCAACAGCTTCCGGGACAGCGCCATCCTTACGCCCTCCGGGACTTGCAGTGAGCGCACCCGTGTGTGTGCTTCTTTCAGCCGGTCCGCGACGAGTTCGTAGAGCTCGAGTTGACTGTCGCGTTCCATGCACAGATTGTGCCATCTGGGGCGAGTTGTCGCCTCACGGGGCCTCAACAAACGCCTGTGCCCCCCGCCGGAGGGCGGGGGGCACAGTGTTGTCCAAGTGATCACCCGAGGGTGAATAAGCGCTGATCAGGCAGGAATCAGGCCTGAATCGTGCGCGGCTTGAAGGTCGGCCGGGCGCTTTCGTACGTAGCGATGTCCGCTTCGTTCTGAAGGGTGAGGGAGATGTCGTCCAGGCCCTCCAGCAGACGCCAGCGGGCGTTGTCGTCGAGCTCGAACTCGGCGACGACACCTTCGGCTCGCACCTGGCGGTCGACCAGGTCGACCGTGATCTCGGCGGCCGGGTCGGCCTCCGTCAGCTTCCACAGCCGCTCGACGGTCTCCTGCGGTAGAACGACGGTCAGCAGGCCGTTCTTCAGGGAGTTTCCGCGGAAGATGTCGGCGAAGCGGGAGGAGATGACCGTCTTGAAGCCGAAGTTCTGCAGGGCCCAGACGGCGTGCTCGCGCGAGGAGCCGGTACCGAAGTCGGGGCCGGCGACCAGAACGGTCGCGCCGGCGCGCTCCGGGCGGTTCGTGACGAACTCCGGGTCCTTGCGCCAGGCCTCGAAGAGCCCGTCCTCGAACCCGTCACGGGTGATCTTCTTCAGCCAGTGGGCCGGGATGATCTGGTCGGTGTCGACGTTGCTGCGGCGCAGCGGGACGGCCCGGCCGGTGTGGGTGGTGAAGGCTTCCATGGTTCAGACTCCGGCGGTCGCGTGGGCGTCGGACAGGTCGGCGGGCGAGGCCAGATGGCCCAGCACCGCGGTGGCGGCGGCCACCTGCGGGGAGACCAGGTGGGTGCGCCCGCCCTTGCCCTGCCGGCCCTCGAAGTTGCGGTTGGAGGTGGACGCGGAGCGCTCACCGGGCGCCAGTTGGTCGGGGTTCATGCCCAGACACATCGAACAGCCCGCGTGCCGCCATTCGGCGCCGGCTTCCTTGAAGACCTTGTCCAGGCCCTCTTCCACGGCCTGCAGGGCAACCCGGACCGAGCCCGGGACGACCAGCATCCGTACGCCGTCGGCGACTTTGCGGCCCTCGATGATGCCGGCGACGGCGCGCAGGTCCTCGATGCGGCCGTTGGTGCAGGAGCCTACGAAGACGGTGTCGACCTTGATGTCGCGCAGCGGCTGCCCGGCGGTCAACCCCATGTACTCCAGGGCCCTTTCGGCGGCGTGGCGCTCCGAAGCGTCCTCGTACGAAGCCGGGTCGGGGACGTGGGCGGACAGCGGTGCGCCCTGGCCCGGGTTGGTTCCCCAGGTGACGAACGGGGACAGCGTGGTGCCGTCGATGACGACCTCCGCGTCGAAGACCGCGTCGTCGTCGGTGCGCAGGGTCTGCCAGTAGGCGACCGCCGCGTCCCAGTCCGCGCCCGCGGGGGCGTGGTCGCGGCCCTGCAGGTAGTCGAAGGTGGTCCGGTCGGGGGCGATCATGCCCGCGCGGGCACCGGCCTCGATCGACATGTTGCAGATGGTCATGCGGGCTTCCATCGACAGTTTCTCGATGGCCTCGCCCCGGTACTCCAGGATGTAGCCCTGGCCGCCGCCGGTGCCGATCTTGGCGATGATCGCCAGGATCAGGTCCTTCGCGGTGACACCCTCGGCCAGCGCGCCGGTGACGGTGATGGCCATCGTCTTGGGGCGGGCCAGCGGCAGCGTCTGGGTGGCCAGCACGTGCTCGACCTGGCTCGTGCCGATGCCGAAGGCCAGCGCGCCGAAGGCGCCGTGGGTGGAGGTGTGCGAGTCGCCGCAGACCACGGTGGTGCCGGGCTGGGTCAGACCCAGCTGCGGTCCCACGACGTGGACGACGCCCTGCTCGACGTCACCCAGCGAGTGCAGGCGGACGCCGAACTCGGCGCAGTTCGCCCGCAGGGTCTCCAGCTGGGCCCGGGAAACCGGGTCGGCGATCGGCTTGTCGATGTCGATGGTGGGGGTGTTGTGGTCCTCGGTCGCGATGGTGAGGTCGAGGCGTCGGACCTTGCGGCCGGCCTGACGCAGTCCTTCGAAGGCCTGCGGGCTGGTCACCTCGTGCAGCAGGTGCAGATCGATGAAGAGGAGGTCGGGCTCGCCTTCGGCGCGCCGGACGACATGGTCGTCCCAGACCTTCTCCGCGAGTGTCCTACCCATCGCTTTCCCTCCGGCCGGCCGGTTGTGCCGGCGCTTCATAGAGATCTCGTGCGCCGTGTCGTCCGTACCCCACGTCCCGGACGACGGCTCGGACCCAGTGGTTCGTGGACCCGCACATACAGACTCGCTGGTTCTTGGAAAAATTGAACTTGCGTTTCACAGTGTGAGACGCGAATATCGTTTCATGGACAACTCTAGCGGCGTCGGCGTTCTCGACAAGGCAGCTCTGGTACTGAGCGCACTGGAGTCCGGTCCGGCCACCCTCGCCGGGCTGGTCGCGGCGACAGGGCTCGCACGACCCACGGCACATCGCCTTGCCGTGGCACTGGAACACCACCGGATGGTGGCGAGGGACATGCAGGGCCGGTTCATCCTCGGACCGCGGCTGGCGGAGCTCGCCGCCGCGGCCGGCGAGGACCGCCTGCTGGCCACGGCGGGACCGGTACTCACCCACCTCCGTGACGTGACGGGAGAGAGCGCGCAGCTCTACCGCCGTCAGGGAGACATGCGTATCTGCGTGGCGGCTGCGGAGCGGCTCTCGGGTCTGCGGGACACCGTCCCGGTGGGCTCGACGCTCCCGATGAAGGCCGGTTCGGCCGCGCAGATCCTGATGGCCTGGGAGGAGCCCGAGCGGCTCCACCGCGGGCTTCAGGGCGCGCGCTTCACGGCGACGGCGCTCTCGGGCGTACGGCGTCGCGGCTGGGCGCAGTCGATCGGCGAGCGGGAGCCCGGCGTGGCCTCCGTCTCGGCGCCGGTGCGCGGGCCGTCGAACCGCGTGGTGGCCTCCGTGTCGGTCTCCGGGCCGATCGAGCGGCTGACCCGCCACCCGGGCCGGATGCACGCGCAGGCCGTCATCGACGCGGCCGCACGGCTCACGGAGGCCCTGCGCCGCACCGGCTGACGCTCCACCCCATCCGTTCACCCCCGGGTCCGGGGGCGCGTACGACGCCGCACACGTCCTGTACACGCGCCTCCGGGCCCGCACTTACATGGGGGCCACGGGTCGGCACCACACGAAAGAGGCCCTCCGCGATGAACGCGGAGGGCCTCTTCGATGCGTACCCCCGACCGGATTCGAACCGGCGCTACCGCCTTGAGAGGGCGGCGTGCTAGGCCGCTACACAACGGGGGCTAGCTGGTGCTGCTGTTACTGCGCTGGGCTACCAGGACTCGAACCTAGAATAAGGGAACCAGAAACCCTCGTGTTGCCAATTACACTATAGCCCAAAGTGGTCTAGACCAGACCAACAGTACCCCCGACCGGATTCGAACCGGCGCTACCGCCTTGAGAGGGCGGCGTGCTAGGCCGCTACACAACGGGGGCCCTAGCGATCCTGCATCAAGACGTCCGGGTGCGACCCTGGAGATCTCGCGGGAAGGATCTGTACCCCCGACCGGATTCGAACCGGCGCTACCGCCTTGAGAGGGCGGCGTGCTAGGCCGCTACACAACGGGGGCAAAGCACTGCGTTACTACTGCACTGCGCTGGGGTACCAGGACTCGAACCTAGAATAAGGGAACCAGAAACCCTCGTGTTGCCAATTACACTATACCCCACCAAAAGTCAACCCCCTGTGGGGGCTTTTCTTTGGGTGTCGCCTCCGTCCGGCCTTTCGGCCCGCTCCGGCGGCGCAGAAAGAACATTACCGGATGCCTGACCGTGCTCCAAAACGGGTATCCCGTGCCAGCAGCTCCGGCAGCTGGTCAAGGGCCTCGATGCGGCGCACGCCCTCGGGGCCGGGGCCGCGGCCGCCGTCGCGGTCGAGCCAGACGGCCAGCAGCCCGGCGTCGCGGGCTCCCCGTGCGTCGATCTCGGGCTGGTCCCCCACGTACGCCACCTCGCCCGGCGGCAGCCCGAGCGCCTCGCACGCGGCGAGGAAGGCCTGCGCCTCGGGCTTGCTGACCCCGAGTTCGACGGCGCAGACCAGCACCTCGAAGCGGTCGCGCAGCCCGAGGTGGCGCAGCTTGGGGTCCTGGTTGGCGGTGGAGGAGTTGGTGAGCACCCCGTGCCGGTAGCCCGCCGCGAGGGCGTCGAGGACGGGCACCACGTCGGGGAAGACGGTCCAGGCCGCCTTGTAGTGCTCCACGTACTGGTCGAACCAGGCGTCGGCCTCGTCCGCGGTCATCCCGGGCTGTCCCAGGAACTCCCGCACCCGCTCCTGCCGCTGCCCCTGGAAGGTGCCCTCGCCGGCCGCGAAGCGTGCCCAGTGCCGGTCGGTGATCTGCCGCCACAGCGCGAGCGCCTGCGCGGGGGTCCCGTACCGCTCCGCGAGGCGTACGGCCTCCAGCTGGCGTGCGAGGCCGGCGGCGTCGGCCCCCGTGTAGTCGAAGAGGGTGTCGTCGATGTCCCACAGCACGGCGCGGATCGGCATAGCGCCGAGGCTACGCCCGAAGATCGTCCGCCGGGGCCGCTCCGGGGAATTCGGCGTCCCCCGGCAACGCCGCAGGGGGCGGCGACCGGGGGTTTCCGGCCACCGCCCCCTGCGGGACGTACGGGGAGTGCTACGCGGCGAGCTTCGCCAGCGCCGCGTCGATGCGGGCCAGCGAGCGCTCCTTGCCCAGGATCTCCAGGGACTCGAACAGGGGCAGGCCGACCGTGCGGCCGGTGACGGCCACGCGGACCGGGGCCTGGGCCTTGCCGAGCTTGAGGCCGTGGGCCTCACCGGCGGTCAGGACGGCCTGCTTGAGGGACTCGGGGTCCGACCAGTCGGCCGACTCCAGGTTGGCGCGTGCCGTGGTGAGCAGCGCGGCCGGCTCCCCCTTCATCGCCTTGTCCCACGAGGCCTGGTCCTCGACCGGCTCCTTCAGGAACAGGAAGTCGACGTTGGCCGTGATGTCCGACAGGACGGTCACCCGGGTCTGGGCGTACGGGGCGATCCGCTCCCAGGCCTCGGCGTCGAAGTCCTCGGGGGCCCAGTTGGCGTGCGGGGCCCGCAGCCACGGGGCGCAGGCGTCCGCGAAGGCCTTCGGGTCCAGCAGGCGGATGTGGTCGCCGTTGATCGACTCGGCCTTCTTCAGGTCGAAGCGGGCCGGGTTGGCGTTCACACCGTCGATGTCGAACTTCGACACCATCTCCTCGATCGAGAAGACGTCCTGGTCCTTGGAGAAGGACCAGCCGAGGAGCGAGAGGTAGTTCAGCAGGCCCTCGGGGAGGAAGCCGCGCTCGCGGTACAGGTTGAGCGAGCTCTCCGGGTCGCGCTTGGAGAGCTTCTTGTTGCCCTCGCCCATGACGTACGGCAGGTGGCCGAACTGCGGGATGCCGGTGGCGACGCCGAGCTCGATCAGCGCCTTGTAGAGCGCGATCTGGCGCGGGGTGGAGGACAGCAGGTCCTCGCCGCGCAGCACGTGCGTGATCTGCATCAGCGCGTCGTCGACCGGGTTGACCAGCGTGTAGAGCGGAGCCCCGTTGGCCCGCAGGATGCCGAAGTCCGGCACGTTCTCCGGCGTGAAGGTCAGCTCGCCGCGGACCAGGTCGGTGAAGGTGATCGGCTCGTCGGGCATCCGGAAGCGGACGATCGAGGGGCGGTGCTCGCCCTGGTACGCCTCCAGCTGGACCTGGGTCAGCTCGCGGCAGTGGCCGTCGTAGCCGGAGGGCTTGCCGGCCGCGCGGGCGGCGGCGCGGCGGGCGTCGAGCTCCTCGGTCGTGCAGTAGCAGTCGTACGCGTAGCCGCCGTCGCGCAGGCGCTGGGCGACGTCCGCGTAGATGTCCATGCGCTCGGACTGGCGGTAGGGGGCGTGCGGGCCGCCCACCTCGGGGCCCTCGTCCCAGGTGAAGCCGAGCCAGCGCAGCGAGTCGAGCAGCTGGCCGTACGACTCCTCGGAGTCGCGGGCCGCGTCGGTGTCCTCGATGCGGAAGACGAACGTACCGCCGTGGTGGCGGGCGAACGCCCAGTTGAAGAGGGCGGTCCGGACCAGGCCCACGTGGGGGTTGCCGGTCGGGGAGGGACAGAAACGTACGCGGACGTTCGCGTTAGCCACGCTTGATCACCTTGTTGGTGAGAGTGCCGATGCCTTCGATGGTGACGGCGACCTCGTCGCCGACGTTGAGGGGGCCGACTCCGGCCGGGGTCCCCGTGAGGATGACGTCGCCGGGCAGCAGCGTCATGGCCTCGGTGATGTGGACGATCAGGTCCTCGATGGAGCGGACCATGTCGCTGGTGCGGCCGAGCTGGCGCTGTTCGCCGTTGACCGTGCACTGGATGGTCAGGTCACTCGGGTCGAGGTCGGTCTCGATCCAGGGGCCGAGGGGGCAGGCGCTGTCGAAGCCCTTGGCCCGGGCCCACTGCTTCTCGCGCTGCTGGACGTCGCGCGCGGTGACGTCGTTGGCGCAGGTGTAGCCGAGGATGACGTCCTTGACGCGCTCCCTGGGGACCTCGCGGCACATGCGGCCGATGACCACGGCGAGCTCCGCCTCGTGGTGGAGGTCCTGGGAGAAGGAGGGGTACGTGATCGGGTCGCCCGGGCCGACCACCGAGGTGGAGGGCTTGAAGAAGGTGATCGGCACGTCGGGAACCTGGTTCCCGAGCTCCGCCGCGTGCTCCGCGTAGTTGCGGCCGATGGCCACGACCTTGTTCGGGAGCACGGGCGGCAGCAGCCGGACCTTGCTCAGCGGGACCTTCGTGCCCGAGAGCTCGAAGTCCGTGAACGGGATGCCCTTGATGATGTCGAGCACGAGCGTCGATTCGTCGCCGGGGGCGGCGTCGCCCTCGACCGCGCCGAACGCGACATTGCCGTCGATCGAGAACCTGGCGATGCGCACGTGTTGCGTCTGCCCCTCTGTATTTCCGCTGGCTGGAGTCTGCGGACCCCAGGCTAACGCGGCGGGCAGCGGCGCTTCACGTTCCTTTGCGGGGTGGCTACTCCGCGGCGACGGCGACCGGCGCGTCCATCAGGACGGTGCGGCGCGGGTTGGCGGTCTGCATCGGCAGCTCGACGGTGTGCTCCGGGGTGGCCGGCGCCGCCTGCAGGTCCTCGGCGTCCTTGAGGTGCGCGAGGGTGGTGCGGCGGGGGTTGGCTATGTTGCGGAACATCGTCGTCGTCTTCATCGGAGTTCGGGATCCTCGGTTCGATCTGTGAGTGTCGGCTGTCGCATGCACCAACCCTGGCGCCAACCCTTTAAGGGGCAAGGCTAAACATCTGAATCCCCCGTCGAACCAGGAAGTAATGGCCACGGCTGTGTGAGTTTGCTCACCCGTGACCCGACATTCCCGACATCACGGGCAGTCAACTACACCCCACTAAACGGACATTGCGCCACTGAATGCGCCATTCCGCTCCTGATCATCTCGACTGGGACACCTTGACAGTCGGGTTGTTTGGATGGCGTAAGTCCGGTTTCTACCGAATGCGGTCGCACATCCCGTAGCCCGTCTGTCACAAGACGTAACCAACTCTGCGGGCCGCAGCTCGCACCTTGTTGGAGATCCTCCACTGTGCTGGAATTCGCGGGACCGCCGCGGGAATCAGCCGGCGCGCAGGTGGCGCGACTCAGCGCCGAGCGCGGCGGTAAAGAGAGGAAGACGCGCCGGTCACCGACGACCACCATGGGGCGGCAAGTGCCCCACGACTCGACACCGTCCCACCGGTCGCCCGGCGGGACGCCTGGTCCAGAGGTTGCGACGCTAGTGCAGGGACGATTCAAGAGGGATGGCAGCGCTGCGGCGGAGCAGGAGCCGCGTGGCGGGACCGACCGTGGCTCCTCGCCCCAGCACGCCCAGAACCGCGGGCCGGCTGTCGAAGGCGCAGGCCCCGACACCTCCGCCGCGGTGAAGGCGAAGGGCCGGGGGAAGTCCGTCAAGGCCAGGGTCAAGGCGAAAGCCGGATCTTCCGCGCCTGCCGGACCGGGTGAGCAGGACGTGGCGATACCGAAGGCCCCCAGCGGGCCCGGTTCTCGCCTCGCCATGCAGAACTGGCGCATCAGCACGCGACTCGTGTCGCTGCTGACCCTGCCGGTCGTCGCCGCCACCACGCTCGGTGGCTTCCGCATCAACGACTCGCTCAACGACATCGCGCAGCTCGAGCACATGCAGCTCCTGACGACGATGACGCGACAGGCCACCAACCTGGCCGCCATGCTGCAGGAGGAGCGTGACCTCTCCGCGGGTCCGCTCTCCCTCTCCAACGGCAAGACCACGAGCAGTGTCGACAACGCCCGCAAGCTGACCAACACCGCTGCCGAGGCCTTCGCCGCCGCGACCGACAAGGTCGACAGCACGGGCGAGAAGGACGAGACGCTCAAGTCGATCCGCAACAACGTGCTGCAGATCGGCCGCCAGCTCACGAACATCGAGACGATCCGCAGCAAGGCGTACGTCAACGGCGCCCAGCAGACCGTCAGCGAGTACAACTCCCTCATCGTCTCGCTGCTCTCGCTCTCCCAGGACATGGCGCAGGCCACCTCCAACCCGGAGATGATCAAGCGCACGCGCGCCCTGGCGGCGTTCTCCGCCGCCAAGGAGTACGCCTCCATCCAGCGCGCGATCATCGCGGCCTCGCTCCCGGACACCTCCGAGCGTCAGGGTGTGCTGAAGGAGAACGACCGTCTGTACGCCCTCTCCGCCCAGAAGGGCGAGCAGCAGGCGAAGACGACGTTCGAGCTCGTCTACCAGGGCCGGACCGAGGAGCTCCTCGCGGGTCTGGGCGACAGCAACTCCGAGATCTCCAGCGCCGACCACTACGCGCGCCGCGTGCTCGCCAGCCAGGACGCCTTCCTCCGCGAGAAGAACCGCTCGTGGCTCGACTGGTACGACTCCGACGGCACCAAGCTCACGGCCATGAAGGTCATCGAGCTGACCCTGCTCGAGGAGATGGAGCAGAAGGCCCGTGAGCTGAAGAACGAGGCCCAGCAGGACGCCATCGTCAACGGTGCCCTGATCCTCCTCGTCCTCGGTGTCTCCCTCGTCGGCGCGTTCGTCATGGCCCGATCCATGATCCGCTCGCTGCGCCGCCTGCAGGACACCGCGACCCGCGTCGCCCAGGACCGGCTGCCCGAGCTCGTCAAGCAGCTGTCCGAGTCCGACCCGCAGGACGTGGACACGTCCGTGGAGTCGGTCGGTGTGCACACCCGCGACGAGATCGGCCAGGTGGCCGCGGCGTTCGACGACGTGCACCGCGAGGCCGTCCGCCTCGCCGCCGAGCAGGCCCTCCTGCGAGGCAACGTCAACGCGATGTTCACCAACCTCTCGCGCCGCTCGCAGGGCCTCATCCAGCGTCAGCTCTCGCTCATCTCCGAACTGGAGTCGCGCGAGGCCGACCCGGACCAGCTGTCCTCGCTCTTCAAGCTCGACCACCTCGCGACCCGTATGCGCCGTAACGGCGAAAACCTCCTCGTCCTCGCGGGCGAGGAGCCGGGCCGCCGGTGGACGCGTCCCGTCCCGCTGGTCGACGTGCTCCGTGCCGCCGCCTCCGAGGTGGAGCAGTACGAGCGTGTCGAGCTGGCCTCGGTGCCCGGCACCGATGTCGCCGGCCGCGTGGTCAACGACCTCGTGCACGTCCTCGCCGAGCTGCTGGAGAACGCCACCTCGTTCTCCTCCCCGCAGACCAAGGTCAAGGTCACCGGTCACGCGCTGCCCGACGGCCGTGTGCTCGTCGAGATCCACGACACCGGTATCGGCCTCTCCCCCGAGGACCTCGCCGCGATCAACGAGCGGCTCGCGGCGCCGCCGACCGTGGACGTCTCCGTCTCCCGCCGCATGGGCCTGTTCGTGGTCGGCCGCCTGTCCCTGCGACACGGCATCCGCATCCAGCTGCGCCCCTCCGACTCGGGTGGTACGACGGCCCTCGTCATGCTGCCGGTGGACGTCGCCCAGGGCGGCAAGAAGCCGGCTCCGATGGCGGGCCAGGGCGGTCAGGGCGGTCCCGGTGGCGCTCCGGGCGGTCCCGGCGCGCAGGGTGCCGTACCCGGCGCGGCCGCACGTCCGTCCGTCGGTGCGGGCCCGCAGCGCGGTCAGGTCGCCGGTGGCGGCCAGCGCGCCGCCCTGCCGGGGCGCGACGGCGGCGCCGGTCAGCGTCCGCAGGGTCCGCAGGGCGGTCGGCCGCAGCAGGGCGGTCCCGGGGCTCCCGGTAACCGTCCGCAGCAGGGTCCGACCACCGCGGGACAGGGCCAGGGTGCCTTCGGTTCCGGTGCTCCGCTGCCGGCCCGTGGTCCGGTCGCCAGTGCCGGCTCCGGCGGTGGCCCGCAGGCCCGTCCGGCTTCCGGTCCGTCCGGATACCCGCAGGGCAACGGCTTCGAGCGACCGCAGCAGCCCCAGCCTCAGCAGCAGTCCCAGCAGCCGGCCCCTCCCGCGGCTCCGGCTCCGAACGGCCCCCGGCCGCAGCTGCCGCCGCGCGGTGGCGCTCCTCGTCCGGAGCTCCCCGGCCCGCAGGCCACCAGCTGGGGCAGCGACCAGGCGCGCGGTCACGACGAGCTCTCGGGCCCCGGCTCGACGGCCGAGTTCGCCCGCCCGGACTTCAACGCCCCGATGCCCCAGGCGGACGGCGGCAACAGCACGACCGGACAGTTCGAGCGTCCGGACGTGCGGGGTCCCGTGAACCCGTCCACCACCGGACAGTTCGAGCGCCCGGGCTACCAGCCCCAGCGTCCCGGCGGTCCCGGGGTCGGCGGTTACGCCCCGCAGCCGCAGGCCCCGCAGCAGCCCCAGCCGCAGCAGATGCAGCCGCAGGCTCCGCAGGGCGGCGACGCGTACGCACCCGTACCGCCCGCGCGCCCCGAGACTCCGCGACTGCCGCAGGCCCACCGGCCGGAGGCACTGCCCCCGGCCCAGAGCTCCGGCGACGCCCGCAGCCCGATCTTCGACACGCTGGAGTCGAACTGGTTCCGCGAGGAGGGGCAGCAGCCCCCCGCGCAGGGACCGGCCGTACCCCAGCAGCCGCAGCAGTCCGCCCCGGCGGCTCCGGCGGCTCCGGCTCCCCAGCGCCCGCTGCCGCAGCGCGGCCAGGAGCAGGCGGCCGAGTCCGCCGTCACGGCGACCGGCGCCACGCCGACGGTCAGCTGGCGGTCCTCGCCGAACGACGAGCTGATGCGGCAGGCCGAGCGCGTGCGCCAGCCCGCCGCCGGCGGTATCACGACCTCGGGGCTGCCCCGCCGGGTCCCGCGGGCGAACCTCGTGGCCGGCACGGCGCAGCAGCAGGCGGAGGCACAGGCGGGCCCGCAGGTCTCGCGGGCGCCGGACGACGTCCGCGGCCGTCTGACCAACCTCCGACGCGGTATCCAGCAGGGCCGTCAGGCCGGCAACAACGGACCGGCGACCGGCAGTTACCACATCGACCCCACTTACCAGCAGGAGCGATAGTTGAGTTCGATGAGCCAGGCGGCACAGAACCTGAACTGGTTGATCACCAACTTCGTGGACAACACCCCTGGGGTGTCCCACACGGTGGTGGTCTCCGCCGACGGACTCCTTCTGGCCATGTCCGAAGGATTCCCCCGCGACCGCGCCGACCAGCTGGCGGCCGTGGCCTCCGGACTGACGTCGCTGACCGCCGGAGCCTCCCGCATCTTCGAGGGCGGCGCCGTCAACCAGACCGTGGTCGAGATGGACCGGGGATTCCTCTTCCTCATGTCCGTCTCGGACGGATCCTCGCTGGCCGTACTGGCGCACCCCGAGTGCGACATCGGCCTCGTGGGCTACGAGATGGCTCTTCTGGTGGATCGCGCGGGCAGTGTCCTCACGCCGGACCTGCGCGCCGAACTTCAGGGAAGTCTGCTCGGCTGACTTCCCCCTCTCCCGGCCGGACGGTACTACCGGCCGGGAGATCGGGGCCCCGCCCCGGAATCCAGTACCCCCGCCAGGCCGTCATACCGTTCCCCCCACCGGCCGCCCCGTCAGACGGCACGCTGACCACTGCTGTCCAGCCCGGAGGATCAATGACCCCGCCCCCCGCCTACCCCGATGCGTACGGAGACTCGTACTCGGAAGGCGACCAGCCGCTGGTGCGTCCGTACGCGATGACCGGCGGCCGGACCCGGCCCCGCTACCAGCTCGCCATCGAGGCGCTGGTCAGCACCACCGCCGATCCGATGCACCTGTCCGGCCTGCTCCCGGAGCACCAGCGCATCTGCACCCTGTGCCGCGAGGTCAAGTCGGTCGCCGAGGTGTCCGCACTGCTGTCGATGCCGCTCGGTGTCGCCCGGATCCTCGTCGCCGACCTGGCGGAGGCCGGAATGGTGGCCATCCACCAGCCGGGCAATGGAGAGGCCGGCGGCACGCCGGATGTAACGCTGCTCGAAAGGGTGCTCAGTGGCCTTCGGAACATCTAGCGGAGCGGCTCCCCGCTCCACCACCTCCGCGAAGATCGTGGTGGCGGGCGGCTTCGGCGTGGGCAAGACCACGTTCGTCGGAGCCGTGTCGGAGATCAACCCGCTGCGCACCGAAGCCGTGATGACCAGTGCCTCGGCCGGGATCGACGACCTCACCCACACCGGTGACAAGACGACCACGACCGTCGCCATGGACTTCGGCCGCATCACCCTGGACCAGGACCTGATCCTGTACCTCTTCGGTACGCCGGGCCAGGACCGCTTCTGGTTCATGTGGGACGACCTGGTCCGCGGCGCCATCGGCGCGATCGTGCTGGTCGACACCCGCCGTCTCGCCGACTGCTTCCCCGCGGTCGACTACTTCGAGAACAGCGGTCTGCCGTTCGTCGTGGCCCTCAACGGCTTCGAGGGGCACCAGCCCTACACGCCGGAGGAGGTCCGCGAGGCCCTGCAGATCGGGCCCGGCGCTCCCATCATCACCACCGACGCCCGCCACCGCGCGGACGCCAAGAGCGCGCTCATCACGCTCGTCGAGCACGCGCTCATGGCGCGGCTCAAGTAACACGGTTTCAGCTGTCGCGCGGGAGGGGCGGGCTGTGTCGTACGACACGGCCCGCCCCTGTCGTTCATAACGTTTCGACAGAGAATTGCAGCCATTTGGCAACGGGGTGCGTTCGCCTGGTGCCCCTGCGCGCACAACTGCCCCTATTTTTGCCGCAGGACGCTCTTTATGTCCGATTTATGTGGGGCATAAGGTTCCGCGTATGGCCGGTTTCAACTGTTTGGAACACGGCCGTTAACCGTGCTGGAATTCAACGAACTAGCTAGTAGCACCGCCGAGAGGTTGTTGGTCGAGTGAGGCGAAGCAACGCAAGCCCCGCGGATGAACCCGCGCGCGGCAACTTCACCCCGCCGCCGCGAGCGGCCGCGTCGCCCGTCGACGTGCCCGTGGAGCCGCCCGCGAGCAGCGGGAGCAGCAGCAGGTTCTCGCCCCGCAACTGGCGTGTGCCGACCCGTCTGAACGCCATCCTGCTCGTGCCGGCCCTCGTGGGTCTGGTCATGGGCGGCTTCCAGGTGAAGGGGTCCATCGACACCTGGAACGAGGCCAAGGACGCCGAGAAGATAGCCACGGTCGTCCAGGCGGCCTCCGGTTACAGCCAGGCACTGCTCAACGAGCGTGACCTCACCGCCGAGCCCCTCCTGAACGGCCTGACCAAGGACCCCAAGGTCACCAAGGCCTACGAGGACACCGCCGCGGCCAAGGAGAAGTTCGACAAGGCCGTCCAGGACATGCCGAAGAACCTCGGCCTGGAGCGGCGTCTGGACCTCTTCCGCAACGAGGAGCCCCTGCTGGCCAAGGTGCGCGAGAAGGCGTACGTGGCGGCGGCGGAGAGCCCCAAGAAGAACCTGCCCACCTCGGCCGGCCCCATCCCGACCGAAGAGGGCTATGTGCTGGTCCAGCACTACCTCATGCAGTTCGCGAACGAGCTCGGCCTCGGCACCGGCAACGTGACCTCGTACGGCCGCATGGTCTACGCGATCCAGCTGGCCAAGGCGGCGAACTCGCTGCAGCGCTCCGTCGGTACCCACCTGCTGGTCCGCCCGAGCGCCGACGAGAACACCCGCAAGGCTCAGCTCGTCGCCTTCTCCTCCTACGCCTACCTCGAGGAAATCGCCATCGGCGAGTACGTCGCGGCGGGTACCGAGGAGGACGTGAACCGCCTCAAGGCGGTCATGGCCAAGAAGTCCGAAGAGGGCGCGGCCAAGATCGCCGACGCCAAGCACCAGGCCGAGCAGGCCGGGGTCCGCTTCGTGCCCCCGCCCACGGTCAACCAGTCCCCGCTCCTCGGCATGACCGAGGCGATCGCCAGCGGCGAGCCCAAGAAGAAGCTCGCCGAGAACGGGACGAACCCCGCGTTCTGGCAGGCCGCCGCCACCGCGAAGTTCGACGGCTACGACGAGGTCGAGAAGGAACTCCTCGACAAGGCCGTCAAGGACGCCGTCGCGGTCTCCGACGACGCCCGCACCGACGCGATCGTCAACGGCGCCATCGTGGTCGTGGCCCTGCTCGCCGCCTTCATCCTGGCCGGCATGATGGCCCGCCAGATGGGCCGCGCGATGGCCCGCCTGCGCACCGCCGCCTTCGACATCGCCGAGCAGCGCCTGCCGATGCTCGTCGACCAGCTCTCGCGCACCGACCCCGGAAAGGTGGACACCCGTGTCCACCCGATCCCCATCGACTCCCAGGACGAGATCGGCGAGGTCGCCCGCGCCTTCGACCAGGTCCACCGGGAAGCGGTCCGGCTCGCGGCCGAGCAGGCACTCCTGCGAGGGAACGTCAACGCGATCTTCACGAACCTCTCCATGCGCAACCAGTCGCTGATCGAGGGCCAGCTGACCCTCATCACCGACCTGGAGAACAACGAGGCCGACCCGGACCAGCTGGAGAACCTCTTCCGCCTGGACCACCTGGCCACCCGTATGCGCCGCAACGGCGAGAACCTCCTCATCCTCGCGGGTGAGGAGCCGGGCCGCCGCTGGGACCAGCCGGTGCCGCTCGTCGACGTGCTGCGCGCCGCCTCCTCCGAGGTGGAGCAGTACGAGCGCATCGAGCTCTCCGGAGTCTCCGAGGCCGAGATCCACGGCCAGGCCGTGACCGACCTCGTGCACCTGCTCGCCGAGCTGCTGGAGAACGCCACCACGTTCTCCTCCCCGCAGACCAAGGTCCGCGTCAACGCCACGCGTCTGCCCGACGGCCGCGTGATGGTCGAGATCCACGACAAGGGGATCGGCCTCACCGCCGAGGACTTCGCGGACATCAACCACAAGCTGGCCAACCCGCCGACCGTGGACGCCGCGATCTCGCAGCGCATGGGTCTGTTCGTGGTCGGCCGGCTGGCGGACCGCCACAGCATCCGCGTCCAGCTGCGCCCCTCGGGCGAGGCGGCCGGCACCACCTCGCTGGTCATGCTCCCCGACGCCATCACCCACGGTGGCGGTGGCGAGGGCATTCCGGACGACGACTTCACGGTCTCGCAGATCATCCCGGAGCAGCAGGCCCAGCAGGCCCCCGCGCTGCGCACGGCCGCCGAGCTCGGCTTCGACGACTCCCGGTACGACCAGCAGGGCGCCGACGGCCTTCCGGCCGACCCGGTCGGCCGGTCCCTGGTGCAGCAGGAGCGCCGGGCCGCACTGGCGGCCCAGGTGGGTTACCCGCAGGAACAGCAGCAGTACCCCGGCCAGGACTATCCGGAACCTCAGCCGGAGCACGGGTACCAGGAGTACCAGGGCTACGAGCAGCCGTCCGAACAGGCCTACGACACCTCGTACGAGGCCCAGCAGCCGCAGCAGGGGTACGAGGCGTACCCGCAGCAGGACTACGGCTATGCGGAAGACGGCTACCCGGATGCGCAGCCGGCCGCTCAGGGTTACGACAATGGGTTCGAAGCCCGGTCGCAGCAGGCGGAGTGGCCCGAGCAGAACACGTATCCGGCTGCCTACCAGCAGGATTACGGGACCGAATCGGAATCCCGGGCCGTCCCCGAACCGGCCCCGGAGCGCGTAGGCTTCGACCGTCCGGGTGCCGCTGCCGACACCGGTCATACGATGACCGGAGCGGGCCTGCCGCGACGCGGCAGCCAGCAGCAGTGGCCGCCCGGGAAGCAGGAAGCGGAGTCCACCGGATCCCTCTTCGAGCAGCGGTCGCCGCGTCAGCAGCCCGCTGAGACGGAGCGGGCCCCGGAGGAAACTGAAGGCACCGCCGCCTGGCGCTCGCGCAACGACGAACGCTGGCAGCAGGCCGGAAAGCTCCGTGAGCCGAAGGCGGGCGGGGTCACCACGTCCGGTCTCCCTCGGCGCGTGCCCAAGGCCAACCTGGTCGAGGGCGCAGCGGAGACGACCCCGCAGGGCGGCCCCCAGGTCTCCCGCGCCCCGGAGGACGTCCGCGGCAGGTTGAGCAACCTGCGGCGCGGTGTCCAGCAGGGACGCAGCGCGGGTTCTGAGCAGTCAAGTAACAGCTATGACCAGGAGCGTTAGTGTGAGCCCGATGAGCCAGGCGGCACAGAACCTGAACTGGTTGATCACCAACTTCGTGGACAACACCCCTGGGGTGTCCCACACGGTGGTGGTCTCCGCCGACGGCCTTCTTCTGGCGATGTCCGACGGGTTCCCGCGCGACCGCGCCGACCAGCTGGCGGCCGTGGCCTCCGGACTGACGTCGCTGACCGCCGGAGCCTCCCGCATCTTCGAGGGTGGGGCCGTCAACCAGACCGTGGTCGAGATGGACCGGGGATTCCTTTTCCTCATGTCCGTCTCGGACGGATCGTCCCTCGCGGTGCTCGCGCACCCCGAGTGCGACATCGGTCTCGTGGGCTACGAGATGGCTCTTCTGGTGGATCGCGCGGGCAGTGTCCTCACTCCGGACCTGCGTGCCGAGCTGCAGGGAAGTCTTCTCAACTAGCAGACAGGCAGTGCGTTTCGCGCCATCGCACCATAGGGTGCGGTGGCGCGGTTCCACAGGGAGTACTGCGTACTTGGAGTCGGAGGAGGAAACGTGACAACACCCGGAGGACATCCTTATGGCGGCGCGCAGCAGCCGCAGGGTGGGCACGACCAGAACCGCTTCAACTTCCCCTCCGCGCCCAGCCGGCCCGTGCCGGAGCAGCAGTACCCCTATCAGCAACAGCAGTACGGACAGCCTCAGATGCCTCCCCAACAGCAGCCGCCGCGCGCCACGCGGCAGCCGGCTCCCAAGGCCCACAACCCGCTGGTGCGTCCGTACGCGATGACCGGCGGCCGTACCCGGCCGCGCTACCAGCTCGCCATCGAGGCGCTGGTCAGTACCACGGCGGATCCCGCGCGTATGCAAGGGCAGTTGCCCGAGCACCAGCGCATCTGCCGCCTGTGCCAGGAGATCAAATCCGTAGCGGAGATCTCGGCACTTCTCTCCATTCCTCTTGGTGTCGCCCGCATCCTCGTCGCCGACCTGGCGGAGGCGGGCCTTGTCGCCATTCACCAGCCCGGCGGCGACGAGTCTGCCGGTGGCCAGCCAGACGTGACACTGCTCGAAAGGGTGCTCAGTGGACTTCGCAAGCTCTAACGGCGGAGCGGCTCCCCGCTCCACCACCTCCGCGAAGATCGTGGTGGCGGGCGGCTTCGGCGTGGGCAAGACCACGTTCGTCGGCGCGGTCTCCGAGATCAACCCGCTGCGCACCGAAGCCGTGATGACCAGTGCCTCGGCCGGGATCGACGACCTCACCCACACCGGTGACAAGACGACCACCACCGTCGCCATGGACTTCGGCCGCATCACCCTGGACCAGGACCTGATCCTGTACCTCTTCGGTACGCCGGGCCAGGACCGCTTCTGGTTCATGTGGGACGACCTGGTCCGCGGCGCCATCGGCGCCGTCGTGCTGGTCGACACCCGCCGTCTCGCCGACTGCTTCCCCGCGGTCGACTACTTCGAGAACAGCGGCCTGCCGTTCGTCATCGCCCTCAACGGCTTCGACGGGCACCAGCCCTACACGCCGGAGGAAGTCCGCGAGGCCCTGCAGATCGGCCCGGACGCCCCCATCATCACCACCGACGCCCGCCACCGCGCGGACGCCAAGAGCGCGCTCATCACGCTCGTCGAGCACGCCCTCATGGCGCGCCTGCGGTAGTCACCCGCCGCATCCGAAAGGCCCCTGCGTCCTGCGACGCGGGGGCCTTCGCCGTGGGCGTCCCCGGGCGGGGTGCCTGCGGCCGCCGTGGGGGTACGCCGAAGGCCCCGCACCCTGGACGGGTACGGGGCCTCGTGGGCTTCTGGAACTCAGCCCTGCCAGCTGTGCGGGGCGCGAAAGCCGGGCGTGCGCTCCAGGCGGCGCCAGCCGGCCTGGCGGGGCACGCCGACCGGGGTCTCCTCGGGCGTGGCGGCCGCACGGGCGAGCAGGATCGCGGTGATCGCGGCCAGCTCCTCGGGCTCGGCGTTGCCCTTCTCGACGCGCAGCAGGGTGTCAGTGGCGGTGGTCATGTGGTGGCAGGTCTCCTTCGCGGTTACTGCGGCGGGTTGCCGTGCTTGCGGGACGGCAGATCGGCGTGCTTGTTGCGGAGCATGGCGAGGGCGCTGACGAGCACCTCGCGGGTCTCGGCGGGGTCGATGACGTCGTCGACGAGACCGCGCTCGGCCGCGTAGTACGGATGCATCAGTTCGGCCTTGTACTCCTTGACCATGCGGACGCGCATGGCCTCGGGGTCCTCGGCGTCCGCGATCTGCTTGCGGAAGATGACGTTGGCCGCGCCCTCGGCGCCCATCACGGCGATCTCGTTGGTCGGCCAGGCGTAGGTGATGTCAGCGCCGATGGACTGGGAGTCCATGACGATGTACGCGCCGCCGTACGCCTTGCGCAGGATCAGCGAGATCCGCGGGACGGTCGCGTTGCAGTACGC
>NZ_JBICZI010000011.1:0-211163 GCF_043201855.1 Streptomyces sp. NPDC048257 | reverse complement strand
TTGAGTTCTCAAGGAACGGACGCTTCCTTTGTACTCACCCTCGCGGGTTTTCCTCCGGGCTTTCGTTCTGTTCTTGCGTTTCCGACTCTATCAGACTCTTTCGTGTCCGACTTCCTCGGTGCTTTCCAGGTATTCGCTTTCGCGTTTTCCCTTTCCGGCGGTCCCGACTCTATCAGTGGTTTTCCGTCTCCCTGACCACTCGCCGCATTGCCGAATAGGCATACGAAAAGAGGGAAGAGATCAAGATCGATACTGAAGAGGAGGAGTCCCGTCCATCGGCCGTTCGCGAGAAGTTCACACGAGGCGTCCTGGCGGGAGTCACGACAGTACAGCTCTGGGGGTGCCCAAGCAAATCGATTAAGGCGTATGGTCTAGTCCACCGGTCTAGTCCACTAGTCTCCGTGCCGAAGGGCCAGCCCGGATCGGGACCAACATCGGGCGAACCCAAACATCTTGTGCCATATCCTTCTGAAGAGTACGCCGTTCGCGACAGGTAGTGACGGCGACACGAAGAGCCCCACCCCTGGGAGGCCCCCATGACCAGCGTGACGTCCCCACTTGCCGGGCGCGCCATCGGACTCGCGGCAGTGCCCGATCCGGTGTTCTCCGGCGCGATGGTGGGACCGGGCACCGCTATTGATCCCGTGCGCGAGCCCTCGGAGGCGGTGTCCCCCGTAGATGGTGTGGTCGTCTCCCTGCACCCGCACGCGTACGTAGTCGTCGACGGCGAGGGTCACGGTGTACTCACGCACCTCGGGATCGACACGGTTCAGCTCAACGGCGAGGGCTTCGAGCTCCTCGTGAACAAGGGCGACACCGTGACCCGCGGCCAGACCGTCATCCGCTGGAACCCCGCTGCGGTCGAGGCAGCCGGCAAGTCGCCGATCTGCCCCGTCGTGGCGCTCGAGGCAACGGCCGATTCCCTCTCCGACGTCGTCGAGTCCGGCGACGTGAAGGCTGACGACGCTCTCTTCAGCTGGCAGTGACGCGTCCGCCTGTACGGGCGGGTCGGACATCCACCGCGGCGGCTCGGCCCGCCGCTCAATCGGAGACGGGTGAAATGGAGACAACGCTGCGAGGCGTCGGCGTGAGCCACGGGGTGGCGATCGGCGAGGTGCGGCACATGGGCACGGCGGTTCTGGAGCCGCCGGCCAGGCAGATCACCTCGGATGAGGCGGCGCGCGAACAGGGGCGCGCCCGTCAGGCCGTGAGTGCCGTGGCGGCCGATCTGATCGCGCGTGGCCAGCTGGCCGGTGGCGAGGCCCAGCACGTGCTCGAGGCCCAGGCGATGATCGCCGAGGACCCCGAGCTGATGGCGGACGTCGACCGGCGGATCGCCGTCGGGAGCACCGCCGAACGCGGTGTGTACGACGCGTTCGCCGCGTACCGCGACCTGCTCGCGGGGGCCGGGGAGTACATGGCCGGCCGCGTGGCCGACCTGGACGACGTGCGCAACCGCATCGTGGCGCGGCTGCTGGGTGTCCCGATGCCAGGTGTGCCGGACAGCGACGAGCCGTACGTGCTGATCGCGCGGGACCTGGCGCCCGCCGATACCGCTCTGCTCGACCCGGCGCTGGTCCTCGGTTTCGTGACCGAGGAGGGCGGGCCGACCAGCCACAGCGCGATCCTCGCGCGGGCGCTGGGCGTGCCGGCGATCGTGGCGCTGCCGGGTGCCGGTGAGATCGCCGAGGGCACGGTGATCGCGGTGGACGGCAGCACGGGTGACCTGTTCGTCGAACCGTCTCCGGAGAAGCGGGCCGAGCTGGAGGCCGCGGCCGCCGAGCGCCGGGCGGCGCTGGCCGCCTCGTCCGGTCCCGGTGCGACCTCCGACGGTCACAAGGTGCCGCTGCTGGCCAACGTCGGCGGGCCCGCCGACGTGCCGGCCGCCGTCGAGGCCGGGGCTGAGGGTGTGGGTCTGTTCCGCACCGAGTTCCTGTTCCTGGACGACAGCAAGCAGGCGCCGTCCGAGGAAAAGCAGGTCGAGTCCTACCGCAAGGTGCTCGAGGCCTTCCCCGAGGGCCGTGTCGTCGTCCGGGTGCTCGATGCCGGCGCCGACAAGCCGCTGGACTTCCTGACTCCGGGCGACGAGCCCAACCCGGCGCTGGGCGTGCGCGGGCTGCGCTCGCT
Source organism: Streptomyces sp. NPDC048257 (assembly GCF_043201855.1). Classification (NCBI taxonomy): domain Bacteria; kingdom Bacillati; phylum Actinomycetota; class Actinomycetes; order Kitasatosporales; family Streptomycetaceae; genus Streptomyces; species Streptomyces sp. NPDC048257. The sequence continues at coordinate 209,036 of NZ_JBICZI010000011.1, read as the reverse complement.
GCTGGACCACCCCGACGTGCTGCGGACGCAGCTCACCGCTCTGGCCAAGGCGGCCGAGGGGCTGCCGGTCTACCTCGAGGTCATGGCCCCGATGGTCGCCGACCGCATCGATGCCAAGGCCTTCGCGGACGCCTGCCGGGAGGCCGGTCTGAAGGCGAAGTTCGGGGCGATGGTGGAGATCCCCTCCGCCGCGCTGCGGGCGCGCTCGATCCTCCAGGAAGTCGAGTTCCTGTCGCTGGGTACGAACGACCTGGCCCAGTACGCCTTCGCCGCCGACCGCCAGGTCGGCGCCGTGTCCCGGCTCCAGGATCCGTGGCAGCCGGCGCTGCTCGACCTGATCGCCATGTCGGCGGATGCCGCCAAGGCGGAGGGCAAGAGCTGTGGTGTCTGTGGCGAGGCCGCTTCCGACCCGCTGCTGGCCTGTGTGCTGACCGGTCTGGGTGTCACCTCTCTTTCGATGGGTGCCGCTTCGATTCCCTATGTGCGGGCGACGCTCGCCAAGTACACGCTGGCGCAGTGTGAGCGTGCCGCGGCGGCCGCCCGTGCGGTGGACAGTGCCGAAGAGGCCCGTAAGGCCGCGCAGGCGGTGCTGTCCGGCGAGTAGCCGGGTGGTGCGGTGTCGTTTCGAGGGGCCTTCGCCGGTGGCGAGGGCCCCTCGGTCCGTCCGGGACCGGTCAGTGGTGGGGTCCGGGTGCGTCGACCTCGTACCCGGGGCAGTATTCGACGCCCGGTTCGGGGGCGACGGGGTCTCCGGTGTCGGCGTCGGTGCAGTAGGCGTTGAAGACGGCCGCGGCCGAGAGGGCGGTGAGCCGGCCGCGGTCCAGGCGCCAGCCGTGGACCCGGTCCCGGTGGCCTTCGGCGGTGGTGCGCACCACCAGTCCCCCGGGTCCGCCGAGGGCGAGCCCGGCGGCGAGGACCGTCACGAAGTCGAGGCCTTCCCGTCCCTCGATGCGGGGTGGGGCGTCCGGGTCGTCGGTGGTGTCGGCGTGCAGGACGGCGACGAGTTGCTGTGCCTCGGTCGGGACGCTGCAGACGAAGTGGTGGTGGCCGGGGCCGGCGCCGGCCACGAGGCGTTTGAGGGCGTCGGTGGCGCGTTCGAAGGAGGCCTGGCCGATGTCCTCGCCGCAGTCGGCGCAGCGGCCGACTTCCGCGAGGAGCCCGGTGGCGTACTCCCAGGTGGCCTGGCGGACGGCCTCGTCGACGAGGAGCGGGACGAGCTCGTCGATGGGCTGGCCGGCATAGGGAAGGACGGCGCCGCTGCCGGCCAGTTCGGCGGTGAAACGGGCGCGGGTCTCCACGGTGTCGGGGTCGAGGCCGTGCTCCCCGCAGTACTCGGCGTACTCGTCGGGATCGAAGAGGGCGACGGTGGTGTGGATGCCTTGGGCCGCGAGGGACCGGAGGAGGCCGTCCACGTGGTGGAGGTAGTCCTGGTGGTCGTCGAAGGTGAAGCTGCGGTAGCCGCGCATGGCCGCGAAGTCCCCGGCGTCGGCCAGCAGGCCGATGGTGCCGGGGACCTCGCGGCGCAGTGTGCGGCGCCGGTCGGTGGTGCGGGTCCGGTGCGTACCGGTGGTGTCGTTCCTGCGTGGCATGGCTCCCCCTGAGTGACGCAATCGCTTGCTCACTCAGAGTAGTCAACGCCACTGACAGTGACCTCAGCCGCTGGTGCGGGTGCGGGCCAGCTCCTCGTAGAAGGGGAGGAGGTCGAGGTTGTCGACGGAGCCCGGGTTGACGGCCTTGGCCAGGGGCGCGCCCTGCAGGAGGCGCTTGACCGGGACCTCGATGCGCTTGCCGGTGAGGGTGTGCGGGATGCCCGGGACCTCGATGACCTCGTCGGGGACGTGGCGCGGGGAGAGTTCCTCGCGGATCGTCGCCTTGATGCGGGCGCGCAGGTCGTCGTCGAGGGTGGCGCCGGGGACCAGGTGCACGAAGAGCGGCATCCAGTAGCCGCCGTTCGGCTCCTCCAGGCCGATGACCAGGGATTCCTTGATCTCGGGGAGGCGTTCGACGGCCTCGTAGATGTCAGCGGAGCCCATCCGGACGCCCTGGCGGTTGAGGGTGGAGTCGGAGCGGCCGTGGATGATCACCGAGCCGTGGTCGGTGATCGTGATCCAGTCCCCGTGGCGCCAGACGCCCGGGAACATCTCGAAGTAGCTGTCGCGGTAGCGGCTGCCGTCGGGGTCGTTCCAGAAGTGGATCGGCATGGACGGCATGGGGTTGGTGACGACGAGCTCGCCGACCTCGCCGATGGCGGGCTTGCCGGAGGGGTCCCAGGACTGGAGGTCCGTGCCGAGGCAGGCGGCCTGGAGTTCGCCGATGTGCACCGGGAGGGTGGGGACGGCGCCCGCGAAGCAGCTGCACACGTCGGTGCCGCCGCTGACGGATGCGATCCAGAGGTCCTCGGCGACCTCCTCGTGGAGCCAGCGGAAGCCGTCGGGCGGGAGCGGGGAGCCGGTGGTGGCCACGCACTTCACGGCGGAGAGGTCGAAGTCGCGGGCCGGGTGGACCTCGGCCTTGCGGCAGGCCATGACGTAGGCGGCGGAGGTGCCGTACAAGGTGGCCCGGGTGCGCTCGGCGATGCGCCACTGGGCGCCCGTGTCGGGGTAGCCCGGGCTGCCGTCGTAGAGAACGACGGTCGTACCGGTGAGCAGTCCGGAGACGAGGAAGTTCCACATCATCCAGCCGGTGGAGGTGTACCAGAAGAACCGGTCCTCGGGGCCGAGGTCGCAGTGCAGGCCGAGCTGCTTGAGGTGTTCGAGGAGGATGCCGCCCTGGGACTGGACGATGGCCTTGGGGAGGCCGGTCGTACCGGAGGAGTACAGCACCCAGAGCGGGTGATCGAAGGGGACCGCCTCGAAGACGGGCTCGGTGTCGCCCGAGGTGAGGGCGGACCACTCCAGGGCGTCTTCCGGGGCCGGCGTGCCGAGGAGCGGGATGTGGACGACGGCGCGCAGGGAGGGGAGCTCCGCGCGGAGCTCGGCGACGGTGTCGCGGCGGTCGTGCTCCTTGCCGCCGTAGCGGTAGCCGTCCACGGCGAACAGGACGACCGGCTCGACCTGCTGGAAGCGGTCGAGGACGCTGCGGGCGCCGAAGTCGGGGGCGCAGGAGGTCCAGACACCGCCGACGGCGGCGGTGGCGAGGAGGGCGACGGCGGCCTCGGGGATGTTGGGTAGGTAGCCGCTGATGCGGTCGCCGGGGCGTACGCCGAGGGCGCGCAGTTCGGCGGCGAGCGACCCGACCTGGCGGCGGAGCTCGGCCCAGGTGACGGGGACGGTCTCGTGGGTCTCGTCGACGTACAGCAGGGCGGGGGCGTCGGCGCGGGCCGGGTCCTCGGCGGCGCGCAGCGCGTGCTCGGCGTAGTTGAGGGTGGCTCCGGTGAACCAGCGTGCGCCGGGCATGGAGCGGTCGGCGAGGACGGACTCGTAGGGGGTGGTGAAGCGGACGTCGAACCACTCGGCGACGGCCTGCCAGAAGGTGTCGAGTTCGTCGACGGACCAGCGGTGCAGGGCGGGGTAGCCGCCTTCGGCGGGGGCTCCGTGGCGCTCGGCGGCCCAGGCCTGGAAGGCGGTGATCCGGGCCGCGGCGATCCGGTCGGGGCCCGGCGCCCAGAGGGGTTCCGGCTGCGTGGCTGAGGTCATGGGTGGGCTCCCGGTCAAGTCTGCGGCTCGCGCTTCGTGTGCGTACGGTGCCATCGCGCGGGGGTGTGGGCGCGGCGGCTCACAGGGACCATGCCATGTGATCGTCCGCTGCACCAGGGCTGTCCTGGCGGGTCGGGTGATCGGCGCGGGGGCACCGCTGCCGGGTGAACGGCAGCTGAACGCCGTCCCCTCGGCCGGGGGCCGGTGGCAGGGTGAGCGGCATGAACGGTCGTGATCTGGTACGTGCGGTGAAGGACTTGGGTACGGAGCGCGGGCGGCGCGCCTGGCGCTCGGCGTGGCGCCACCGGCGCGCGGACGCGGTGGGGCTCCAGCGCCGGGGCGCGGAGCGGGCGCGCGTGCCGGGGCTGCTGACCGGTACGGAGGCCCGTCCGGGCGGGGGTGTGCTGCGGTTCGCGCGCTCGGAGCTGCTGGTGCGGGTCACGGTGGGCGGCGCGGTGTTCTGGAGCTGGGACGGGGCCGGGCCGACGCCCTCGTACGCGGTGGTGGGCGACGGGCCCGAGCCGGATCCGCGGGCCGGGCTGGAGCCGGACACCGGGGGCGGCTGGCGGGTGGTGTCGGAGCGGGTGACCGTGGCGGTGTCCCGGCACGGGGCGGTGGAGGTGCGGACGCCGGGCGGGGCGGTGCTGCGGCGGGAGGCGCCACCGCGGTGGTGGGAGCCGGTGGATCCGCGGATGGGCGGGGCGCGGTGGCTGCAGCGGAGCGAGGTGGCGGCGGACGCGCGGTTCTTCGGGCTGGGCGGGCGGGCGGCGGGGCCGCGGCTGCGCGACGGGGCGTACCGGCTGTGGAACACGGATCCCAAGGGGGGTTTCGGGCCGCGGGTCGATCCGCTGTACCTGACGATGCCGGTGCAGATGGTGGTGGCGGACGCGGGGACGCACCTGGTGTTCCACGACAACTCGTGGGACGGGCGGGTGGTGCTGCGCGAGGGTGAGGAGGGCGCCGGTTCGGGCGCGGACCGGCCGGGGACGAGCGTGCTGCGGATGGAGGGCGGGCCGCTGCGGTGCTGGGTGCTGGTCGGTACGCCGGCGCGGGTGCTGCAGGGGTGGTCGGGGCTGACGGGTGCCGCCGCGGTGCCGCCGGAGTGGGCACTGGGTTACCAGCACGCGCGGTGGGGGTTCGGGAGCGCGGACGAGGTGCGGCGGGTGGTGGCGGGGTACGCGTCGCGCGGGCTTGCGCTGTCGGCCGTCCACCTGGACATCGACCACTACGACGGGCACCGGGTCTTCACGGTGGACGAGGAGCGGTTCCCCGATCTGCCGGACCTGGCACGGGAGTTGCAGGAGCTGGGGGTGCGGCTCGTGTCGATCGTGGACCCGGCGGTGAAGGCGGGCGACGGGGTGCACACGTCGGGGCTGGCGGTGGGGACGGGCGGCGCCTTCGTACGGGACGCGCGGGGTCAGGAGGTGCGCGGTGAGGTGTGGCCGGGCGAGTGCGCGTACCCGGACTTCACGGATCCGGCGGTGCGGGAGTGGTGGGGCGGGCTGTACGAGGAACGGCTCGCGCAGGGCTTCGCCGGCTTCTGGCACGACATGAACGAACCCGTGTCCTTCGCGCCGTTCGGGGACAACACGCTGCCGAGGTCCGCGCGGCACGCGCTGGAGGGGGCGGGCGGCGACCACCGCGAGGGGCACAACGTGTACGCGCTGGGGATGGCGCGGGCGGGGTGGGAGGGGCTGGTGCGGCTGCGGCCCGCCGAGCGGCCGTTCCTCTTCTCGCGGTCGGGGTGGGCGGGGGTGCAGCGGTACGGGGGCACATGGTCGGGGGATGTGGAGTCCAGCTGGGAGGGGTTGCGGGTCTCGCTGGCGCTGGTGCTGGGGCTCGGGCTGTGCGGGGTGCCGTACTCGGGCCCGGACGTCGGCGGCTTCGGGGGGTCCCCGTCGCCGGAGTTGTACGTGCGGTGGCTGCAACTGGGGGCCTACCTGCCGCTGTTCCGGACCCACTCGGCGATCTGGGCGGGGCGGCGGGAGCCGTGGGAGTTCGGGCCGGAGGTGGCGGAGCAGGCCGCGGCGGTGATGGCGGAGCGGGAGCGGCTGCGGCCGTATTTCGTGACGCTGGCCCATCTGGCACGGCGGACGGGCGCCCCGTACGTGCGGCCGGTGTGGTGGGGAACGCCGGAGGAGCGGCAGTTGCGGGACTGCGAGGACGCGTTCCTGCTGGGCGATGCGCTGCTGGTGGCGCCGGTGCTGGAGTGCGGGGCGGACCGGCGGGCGGTGCGGCTGCCTCGGGGCCGCTGGTACGACACGGCGACGGGGGCGGCGTACGAGGGCCCGGGCCAGATCCTGCTGGACGCCCCGCAGGGCCGGATCCCGGTGCTGGCACGGGCGGGGGCCCTGCTGCCGGTGCGTGCCGCCTCCGGCGACGGGGTGGAGCTGGAGGTCTGGGCCCCGGCGCGGGGGCGTACGGGGGGCGGGGTGGTGATCCGGGACCCGGGGCCGGGCTTCGGGGCGGGCGAGGTGGAGCGGTACACGGTGCGGTGGGTGGGGGACGCGGTGCTGGTGGAGGACGAGGCGGGCGCGCCGGTGGCGGGGGTCACCGTACGGGGGCTGTAGCGGGACGGGCCCGGGGCCCTGTCCCGCTGCACCGTCGCCGTGCCGGCGTACCCAGCCGATCACGCAACCATTGGTTGCACATCAGTCGGACGTGGGCTAGCTTTATATGCAACCGAAGGTTGCGAAAGATGGAGACGGCCATGGACTACGAGAGCACGGAGTACGGGAGCATCGAGCGCGAGCTGCACATCGACGCCTCGCCCGAGGTGGTGTTCGAGGTGCTCAGCAGCCCCGAGCACATCCGGGAGTGGTGGAGCGCCGAGACCGCCTTCGAGCCGGCCGCAGGTGCGACGGGCCGCCTCACATGGACGGACGCGGAGACCGGCCGGCACGAGACCGCACCGTTCACGGTCGTGGCGGCCGACCCGCCCCGGCTGTTCTCGTTCCGCTGGATCTACGACGAGGCGGAGGCGGCCGCTCCCGGCAACTCGCTGCTGGTGACCTTCGAGCTCGTCCCGGAGGGTGCGGGGACCACGGTCCGCTTCCGCGAGAGCGGTTACCGCGAGCGGGGCTGGGAGGCCGCCGTGCTGGAAGCCCACTACAACGACCACCGGCAGGGCTGGGACCTCTACCTGCCGCGCCTGGTCGCGACCGCAGACCGGCTGGCGGCCGCGCGATGAACACCTCCGTCGACGACGACCTCTGGTCCGCGATAGGGGACCCGACCCGGCGCCGCATGATCGACCTCCTGCTGGCCGAGGGCCAGGGGACCGCGACGACGCTCAGCGCGCAGCTGCCGGTGACCCGGCAGGCCGTGACCAAACACCTGACCGTGCTCGACCGGGTCGGACTCGTCCGGTCCGCGCCGTCGGGACGGGAGAAGCGCTACCGGGTGGACGAGGCCCAGCTGGCCCGTGCCGTGGCACAGCTGAACTCCGTCGGCGAAACGTGGGACGCCCGCCTGCGGCGCGTCAAGAGCCTGGCCGAGGCGATCCAACGAGACAGGAACACGCAGAGGCAATCCGAGGAGTAAGGAGACGGAGATGGTGGACATCCTGCACCGGGTCGGAATCACGGCGAGCCCGGAGAAGGTCTACGAAGCGCTCACCACGGTCGAGGGTCTGGCCGCGTGGTGGACGACCGACACGAGCGGGAACGGCGACGGCGTCCTCGAGTTCCGCTTCGGTGACGTCGGCGGCTTCGACATGAAGGTTCTCGACCTGCGGCCGAACGCCCGGGTGCTGTGGGAGGTGGTCGACGGCCCGGCCGAGTGGGTGGGGACCACGGTGGGATTCGAGCTGGCCCGGGAAGGCGAGTGGACGATCCTCCTGTTCACGCACGCGGGCTGGCGCGAACCGGTCGAGTTCATGAACCACTGCAGCACCAAGTGGGCGGTCTTTCTGATGAGCCTGAAGTCCCTGGTGGAGACGGGCACCGGCGCGCCGCATCCGCGCGATGTACAGATCGGCAACTGGCACTGATCCGGCACCTGCCGCTGTCCCCCTGGCGCCGTCGCCGGACTCAGGCGTACGAGCCCGCGAACCAGGATGCCGCCGCCTGGGTGTGGAGGGGGAAGGCCAGGACGGACGGGGAGCGCAGGATGCGCCAGCCCGTGGTCTCCTCCGTCGGCTTCGAGGCGGGGAGGTCGGCGGCCGGGCGGGGCGGGAGGAGGCCGAAGAGGAGGAGGTGGCCGGCCGGCGAGCTCAGGGCGTCGGCCAGGGTGACCTCCGCGGCCGGGGCGGTGATGCCGGTCTCCTCGAAGAGTTCGCGGACGACCGCGTCGCGCCAGTCCTCGCCGAAGTCGATGAAGCCACCGGGGAGGGCGATACCGCCGAGGGCCGGTTCGATGGTGCGGGTGATGACCACGAGGCCGGTGCCTTCCGCGTCCTCGACGGGGAGGAGGGTGACGGCCACCGGGAGCGGGTTGCGGTAGGCACTCGCCCCGCAGGCCTGGCAGGAACGGGGCCACGTAGGGGTGGAGTACGGCGCTCCGCAGGTGGAGCAGTGCGAGTCCTTCAGGTGTGCCGGCATTCGGCGATGGTATGCCAAGGGATATGCGGATGACGGCTGTTGTGGGGCTGCTCGCGGTGCTGGCCGGCGGGGCGGCGGCGCCGGACGGGTTCGTGGTGCTGCGCGAGGTGGATCCGAGCATCGGGCAGGACATGCGGTACGCCGGAGTGCGGAATTTCACCGGCGGGGTGGTGGACGGGTATGACGAGCCGGAGTGCCTGCTCGCGCGGCCCGCGGCCGAGGCGTTGCGCCGGGCGCAGCGGCGGCTGCTGCGGCGCGGCTACTCACTGCGGGTGTACGACTGCTACCGGCCGCAGCGGGCGGTGGACCGGTTCGTGCGGTGGGCGGGCGCGGCGGACGGTCCGGGCGACCGGGAGGCGAAGGCGGAGTTCCATCCGCACGTGGAGCGCAGTCGGCTGATCCCCGAGGGGTACATCGCGGAGAGGTCCGGGCACAGCCGCGGGAGCACGCTGGATGTGACCCTGGTGGAACTCCCGGGCCGGGAGGTCGACATGGGGACCCCCTTCGACTTCTTCGATCCGCTCTCGCACACCGACGATCCGCGGGTCACGGGCGCCGCCCGCGCCAACCGGCAGTTGCTGAAGCGGGTGCTGGGCGAGCAGGGCTTCGTGAACCTGCCCGAGGAGTGGTGGCATTTCACGTACCGGCCCGAGGCCTATCCCGACACGTATTTCGACTTCCCCGTCGCTGTCGCCGCCGTGCGGCCGTGAGTACCGTGCCCGCATGACTTTCAGCTCGTACGAGGAGTTCTGGCCGTACTACGTCGCGATGCACTCGCGCGCCGCCACCCGCTGGGTCCATCTCACCGGCACGCTCACCGGTCTGGCCGTGACCGCCTACGGGCTGGCGCGCGGCCGCAGGCGCTACCTCGCCGCCCTTCCCCTGATCGGGTACGGGACGGCCTGGCCCGCGCACTTCCTGATCGAGAGGAACAATCCGGCGACCTTCGGCCATCCGGGCTGGTCACTGCGCGGGGACGCGCAGATGATCCGGATGATGCTGGCCGGGCGGGACGCGGAGCTGGGCGTGATCGCCCGGAAGTGGCTGGCGGAGAACGGGTGCCCCTGAGACGCCACCCGTGACAGACTTCTGACGCTCCGTCAGTTGTCTGGCATGGGAGGGATCTTGACACGCACACGTACACCCGTGGTGAGCGGGTGGTTCACCGGGTCCGCCGCGGACGGCGGCTTCCGGCTGCTCGGCACCCGGTGCTCGGCCTGCACCGCGGTGTTCTTCCCGCGCGAGGACGCGCACTGCCGCAATCCGCACTGCGGCGGCGACGGCGAGCTCCTCGAGGTGCCGCTGTCCCCGCGGGGCCGGGTCTGGTCCTACACCGACGGGCGCTACCGGCCGCCCGCGCCGTACGTGTCCGACCCGGCCACGCCCTGGGAGCCGTACACGCTGGTCGCGGTCGAGCTGGCGGCCGAGGGGATCGTGGTGCTGGGGCAGGCCGCGCCCGGGGTGGGCGTCGCCGATCTGGCGGTCGGGATGGAGGTCGAGGTGGTCGGGGGCGTGCTCGGCGAGGACGCCGGGACCGTCTGGACCACCTGGCAGTTCCGGCCGGTGGGAGGCATCGGGTGAGCGCCGACATCGCCGTCCTCGGGGCCGGTATGCACCCCTGGGGCAAATGGGGCCGCCGTTTCGTCGAGTACGGGCGGACCGCCGCGCGGGCGGCACTGGCCGACGCGGGACTGGACTGGACGGACGTGCAGTCGATCGTCGGCGCCGCCACCGTGCGCTCCGGCTACCCGGGCTACGTGGCCGGAGCCACCTTCGCCCAGGCCCTCGGCTGGCAGGGCGCACGGGTGACCAGCGTGTACGCGGCCTGCGCGTCCGGCGCCCAGGCGATCGGGGCGGCCCGCGCGCAGATCCTGGCGGGCCTGGCCGACGTGGTGCTCGTGGTCGGCGCGGACGCCGCCCCCAAGGGGTTCTTCGCACCGGCGGGCGGCGACCGCCCCGACGATCCGGACTGGCTGCGGTTCCGCGTACTGGGTGCCACGAATCCGGCGTACTTCGCGCTCTACGCCCGTCGCCGGATGGCGCTGCACGGGGACACCCTGGAGGACTTCGCCCGGGTCAAGGTGAAGAACGCGGCGGCCGGGCTCCTCAATCCGCATGCCCGCTACCGCAAGAGCGTCACCGCCGAGGAGGTCGCGGCCTCGGCCGTGGTCGCCGATCCGCTCCGGCTGCTCGACATCTGCGCGACCTCCGACGGGGGCGCGGCGCTGGTGCTCACCAGCATGGACTTCGCGCGGGCGCGCGGGGTGGCCGATCCGGTGCGGATCCGGGCCGTGTCGACGGTGACGCCCACGTATCCGCGGACGGTGCTGGACCTGCCGGACATCGCCACCGACTCGGCGGTGGCCGTGGCGCCGGCGGCCGGGTCCTTCCGGTCCTCGATCGCACGCGCCGCCTACGAGGAGGCGGGGCTCGGCCCGGACGACCTCTCGCTCGCCGAGGTGTACGACCTGTCCACCGCCCTGGAACTGGAGTGGTACGAGGACATCGGGCTGTGCGGGGAGGGTGAGGGGGCCAAGCTCGTCCGGGAGGGGGCGACGGCCCTCGGCGGCCGGATCCCGGTCAACACCAGTGGCGGGCTGGCCTCCTTCGGGGAGGCGGTGCCGGCGCAGGCGATCGCTCAGGTGTGTGAGCTGACCTGGCAGTTGCGCGGTTCGGCCGGGGACCGGCAGGTGCCCGGCGCGCGGGCCGGGATCACCGCCAACCAGGGGTTGTTCGGGCACGGGTCGGCCGTCGTCGCCGTGCGCTGAACAGCCGGTGTCGTCCGAACGCTTGACGGCCCCCGGCGGCAGGTTCACACTCGCTCCACAGTCCCGCGCCGCGACCGGGACCCGAGACCCCCCGTGAGAGCTGCGGCCCGTACCCCAGTCGGCGGGGGTACGGGTCGCCTCCATGTCGGGCCCGCTGTACGGGCCCTCGTACTCGGCCGCCCACGGGGCGCGGGGTCAGGCCCCCGCCGAGAGGCTGCGGCGCCGCTCGCGCGCCAGGGACATCGCGTGCTCCACGACCCCCACCAGCACGTCCTTCACGGATTCCCGGTCCCGCGCGTCGCACAGCAGCACCGGTACCCCGGGATCGAGGTCGAGTGCCGTCCGTACGGTCACCACGGGGTGCCGGTCGGCTCCGTCGAAGCAGTTGACCGCGACCACGAACGGGATCGCGCGCCGTTCGAAGTAGTCGATGGCGGCGAAACAGTCGGCGAGGCGACGGGTGTCCGCGAGGACGACGGCGCCGAGCGAACCCTGCGCCAGCTCGTCCCACAGGAACCAGAAGCGGTCCTGTCCGGGCGTGCCGAACAGGTACAGCACCAGGTCCTCGCGGAGCGTGATGCGCCCGAAGTCCATGGCCACGGTGGTGGTGCTCTTGCCCTCCACTCCCCCGGTGTCGTCGACACCGACACCCGGCTCGGAGAGCCGTTCCTCGGTGCGCAGGGGTCTGATTTCGCTCACCGCACTGACCAGGGTGGTCTTGCCCACCCCGAAGCCGCCCGCGACCAGGATCTTCAAGGTCAGCGGTTCGACCGGCGACACCGCGTGCATGGCACCGGTGCGGCTAAAGCGCCCGAAGGCCATCGATCACCTCACGCAGAATGGATTCATCAGGCAGTTCGGCCGGCGGTACCGGCCTGGTCACGTGGACCAGTTCCTCGTCGGCCAGGTCGCCGATCAGGACGCGGACGACCCCGACGGCGAGGTCGAGATCGGCCGCGAGTTCGGCGACCGACTGTGGTCGGCCCCGGCACAGCCCGAGGATGTGGGCGTGTTCCGGGGAGAGGGTCATGTCCCAGACCGGATCGTCGGCCGCCGGTTCGGCGACGACGAGCGCGATCAGGTCGAGGCGGTGCTGGCCCGCGTGGCTGGTCCGGCCGCGGGTCATGGCGTACGGGCGGACGACGGGCCCCGCGTCGTCGTCGAACCAGTGCGCGTGGTCGGGGTCCAGCTGGTCGGGGTCGGAGTAGGACGGGTCGACGGGGAAACCGGCGGGGATGTCCGTGGGGTGGTCCTGGCCTGAATCACTCATGCCCTACGACTCACCCTCCGGCTGGCAGCCCGGTGCGCGGGGCGGTCGCCAGGTGGTCGCCGACGCGCTTGACCATCAGCGTCATCTCGTAGGCCACCTGACCGACGTCGGAGTCGGCGTCGGCCAGAACGGCCAGGCAGCTGCCGTCGCCCGCGGCCATGACGAAGAGGAAGGCCTCGTCGAGCTCGACCACGGTCTGGCGGACCCGGCCGGAGTCGAAGTGCCGGCCGACGCCCTTGGCCAGGCTGTGGAAGCCGGAGGCGACCGCCGCCAGGTGCTCGCTGTCCTCGCGGGTCAGGTCCTTGGAGCTGCCGGTGGGCAGGCCGTCGCCGGAGAGGACCACCGCCTTGCGGATGGAGCCGACCCGGTCGACGAGCTCGTCGAGGAGCCAGTTGAGCGGGCCGGAGCCGCGGCCCCTGGTGTCGTTGCCGGTCTGCGGTGCGGTCATCGACCGTCCCCTTCGTTCTCGTTCGCGGGACCGCCGGCGGCGGATGTGCCTGCCCCGGTCTCGGACTTCTGCTGTGCGTGCTGGTTGCGGCCCGCGGTCCAGCCACGCTGGAGTGCGGACATGCGCGTACGTACGTCTTCCGCGTCGCGGTCGGCCACCTGGTCGGGGGCGGCTTCGGCGGGGGCGGCCGACTGGGTCTTCTTGAGCTGGGGCGCCAGGCTGGCCTGGCGGACCCGGCGGGGCAGCCCGCCGATGCCGGGGCCGGGTGCGGCGCCGGTGTCATCGGATCCGGCCGCGGAGGCCGGGGAGGGCTGCGGGACCACGGACACCGGGCGCTCCACCCGGCGGCCGTGATCGGCCACCAGGGTCGGGGTCGTGCGGCGCCGCGGCAGCGGTACGGCTCCCTGGGAGCGGGCGCCGTCCGGCCGTGAGGCCTCCACCCGCTGGGTGTCGAGCCGGACCGGCCCGGTGGGGGCGTGCGACTCGCGGTCGCGGTCCCCCTTGCGGGAGTCGTCGCGCGAGCCGCTGCGGGAACCGCCGCGCTCCGCGTGCCGGTCGGTGTGCGGCCGGTCCGCCGGGCGCAGGCCCAGGAGGGCACTGCGGGGGGTGCCGTTCGGCGGGGTCTCGTCGTCGAGGGTCGCCATGACGGGGCGGCCGGCGGCCCCGGTGCGGCTCGTGATCGCCGTGGGGGCGTCCTCGCGCACCGTGGGGTCGTCGAGGCCGTCCAGCCGGTCCAGGCCGCCGCCCACGAGCGGGGCCTCCAGTTCGACCGGGCCGCGCAGTTCGGCGACGGGCAGCGGGCGTCCGGACGGCGCACGCTCCATGACGGCGGGCGAGGGCCGCTCGGACGCGGTCCTGCCGAAGTGGCCGGGCTTGTCGGACCTGCCGGGCTTGACGGCGGCCCGGGCTCCGTCGAACCGTGCGCCCGAGCCGTTGGTCTCGGGAGCCTCGGTCAGCAGGGTCACGGGGAGGAAGACCACCGCGGTGGTGCCCCCGTACGGGCTGGGCTGCAGGACGACCTTGACGCCGTGGCGCTGCGCGAGGCGGCTGACGACGAACAGGCCGAGCCGGTCGGTGTCGGAGAGTTCGAACTCGGGGGTCTCGGCGAGCCGGAGGTTCGCGTCGAGCAGCGCTTCCGGGGTCATGCCGAGGCCGCGGTCGTGGATCTCCAGGGTGAAGCCGTTGGCGACGCGCTCGCCGTGCACCTGGACCGCGGTGTGCGGCGGCGAGAACACGGTGGCGTTCTCCAGGAGTTCGGCGATGAGGTGGGTGATGTCGGCGACGGCCGGGCCGACGATGCCCAGGCGCGTGAGGCGGCGTACCTCGATGCGCTCGTAGTCCTCGACCTCGGCGACGGCGGCGCGTACGACGTCCATCAGCTGGACGGGCTTGCGCCACTGGCGGGAGGGCGCGGCGCCGGACAGGATCACCAGGCCTTCGGCGTGCCGGCGCATGCGGGTGGTCATGTGGTCGAGGCGGAAGAGGTCGGCCAGCTCCTCGGTGTCCTCGGTGCGGCGTTCCATGGTGTCGAGGAGGGTCAGCTGGCGGTGCAGCAGCACCTGGTTGCGGCGGGCCAGGTTGACGAACACCTCGGAGACGCCGCGGCGCAGGTCGGCCTGCTTGACGGCGGCCTCGACGGCGGCGCGCTGGAGGGTGTTGAGGGCCTGGCCGACCTGGCCGACCTCGTCCTTCTCGTACTCGAGGTGGGGCGCCTCGGTCTCCACGTCCACGTGCTCGCCGGCGGCGAGGCGGCGCATCACGCTGGGCAGCCGGACGCCGGAGGCCTCGTGGGCATCCTTGCGGAGCCGGGACAGGTCGCGGACCAGGTCGCGGCCGATGCGCACGGAGAGGATCAGGGACACGATCAGGGCGAGGAAGCCGAGGACACCGGCGGCGGCGGCCTGGACCATGACGTTCCGGGCGACGGGCTCGATGCGCTCCTGGTAGCGGTCGCCGGCGGCGGTGTTCATGGCCGCCAGGTCGTCGAGGACCTTGGCGGAGGCCTCGTCCCACTGGGCAGCGGTGACGCTGCGCGGCTTGTTGACCGCGCCGCCGGCTATGAACCGGTCCTCGGCGTCGCGCAGGGGCTTGGTCTCGGGGTCCTTCCAGTACTGCTCGAAGCGCTCGCGGTCGTCGGCGGGGAGGGTCACGAGGTTGAACTCGTAGAGCAGCGTGCGGTTGGCGACGAAGTCGGAGACGTGGCGGACGTCGGGAGCGGTGACGTTGCGCGCGGCGAGGGCGGAGGCGACGACGGCGTCCTCGCGGGAGAGCAGTTCGCGGGCGCGGCTGATGCCGACGAGGGCGCGGCCTTCCTTGTCCACCTCCACGTTGTCGAGACCGTGGAGGTTCATGAGGAAGTCGTAGCAGGGGTCGACCAGCCGGTTGTAGAGCTCCAGGGCCTGGGTGGGGTCCACGGCGTTCTGGTCGACGGAGCGGCGCATGGAGCCGATGCCGTGGAAGGCGGAGACGATCGAGCGCAGGCGCTGGGCGCTCTGCGGGCTCAGCTCGTCGATGACCTTGGGGTCACGGGCACTGACGCTGATCTGCTCGACGGCCTCGTCGGTTTCGGCGCGCCGCTTGGTGAGTTCGGCCGTGGCCGTGGCGGCCCGGGGGTCGCCGAGGACGACGAGGGTCTGGCGCCGCTCCTTCTGGATGACGCGGACGACGTCCTCCACGGGGTAGCCGACCTTGTCGATGATGTAGGCCACGTCGAAGAGCTGAACGGCCTCACGGCCGGTGATGACTGTGGCGAAGCCCCAGAGGGCGGTCAGGGAGACGAGCGGCACAAGGAGCAACGCCACGATCTTCCGGCGGATGGACTTCCCGCGAAAGCGCATGGCCTCCCCAGCCTCCCCCAGGTCAACCCCGTTACCGGGGGTCGGTGTTCCGTCATTTAAACGGCGTGAGCCTACTACTGCTCCGGAGCAGCTTCGAAGGGGTGTCCGGACGTTTTCGGCCTGACCCCGGTGCGAAGATCACCAGTTGTCCGACACTTCCGGTCAAGAGCGGCCCGATATGTGGCAGATGACACTTGGTGGGGCGTCAGTTCCTGCAACCCGATGGATGGCTGGAATTATTCGTTCCGCGATCGTTCCGGCCCTGTGAAGGTATCCGCGATTCGGGAATCTCCGGGCGCCGCCGAACGTCTGTCTGTTCGAGGGGGCACGTCGGAGCGGGCGTTGTGGGTAGACGTGATGCGTGGACGTGGTGAGTGGACGTGACGAGCGGGGACGGCGGACCGCGCGGTGGGGAGTGAGCGGACCATGAGCAGTGATGCAGGCGGCGCAGGTGTGAGTGCGGGTGCGGGTGCGGGTGCGGATGCCGACACGGGGGACCGGGGACTGTGGGTCGAGGAGCCGGCCCGGCGGCGCCGGATGCCGGACCCGGTGCGGACGTCCGCGGTGCGGGCGATGCTGATCGTGGCCGTGACCCTGACGCAGGCGACGATCACGTTCTTCCTGACCCTGAGCGGGTCCTGGCTGGCCCTCCCGATGGGACTCGGGGCGATCGCCGGGACGATCGTGGCCACCTGGGGCGTGCTGGACGTGTGGATCACCCGGCAGACCTGGAACCAGCGGTACGGGGTCCTGTCGGAGCCGAGCAGCACGGCGCGCAGGCGGCGCCGTGAGGCCCGCCGGGCGGCCCGTACGGCCCGGACCGCCCGGGAGCCCGCCGCGGGCCGAATACCCCGCGAGGACGGCCCTCTGGCGGCCTCCGGCCGGTACTCCACGCGCTGACGCCCCCGGGGCGGTGCCGGGCGGCGTCAGGCACCGACCCGGGGGGTGCCGGGCGTCAGGAGACGGCGCTGCGGCGGAACATACGGGTGGCCGTGATCTCGCCGTGGATCGTCTCCGCCTCCGCTGACTGCTGCGGCAGCCCCGGGCGCAGGTGTTCCTCGACGCTGATGTACTTCAGGCCCGCCCGCAGGTCCGCATCGTTGCGCAGCCGGATCACCAGCGGGAACTCGGCGAGCGCCGTGGTGTCGAAGAGGCCCGTCGTGTAGAGCAGTTGGACGCCGAGCGCGTCGGAGACGGCTCGCTGGAGCTCCAGCAGGTACGTGGCGTTCGCGCGGCCGATCGGGTTGTCGAGGAACAGCGTGCCCGCGTGCCGGTGCTTGTCGCGGCCGCGGTCGTTGCTGCGCAGCGCCGCCATCGTGCAGTACAGCGCGATCGCGGCGGTCAGCAGCTGCCCGCCGGAGAACACGTCGCCCATCTGCCCCACCGGCACCCGCTCGGCGCGCAGCACCGCGTCCGGCTTGAGGATCTCCACCGAGATGCCCTTGGGCTCCAGGGCCGCCTGGACACCCCGCAGCAGCAGGGACATGCCGTCACGGCGGCCCTCGCCGAAGGAGGCCGTGCTGTTCTTCTTCACGGCCGCGCGGGTCGCCTCGTCGATGACCTCGCCGAGCCGCTCGGTGAGCGTGGCCTGGTCGGGCTCCTCGAAGCGGATCCGCAGGAACTCCTGGCCCGACCATTCGCCCAGGCCCTCCGGGAGCTGCGAGAGCCGCTGCGCGGAGCGGAGCGTGGCCAGGGCCGATTCGACGAGCCCGCGCAGGCGGTCGACGATGCTGTCGCGGTTGCGCTCCAGCTGCGCCAGCTCGTCGGTCAGGACGCGCAGCCGGGGTGCGAAGGCCGCGGCCCAGGCCGCCGCGTGCTCGGGCAGGGCGGAGGCGGGCAGTTCGCGGATCTGCTGGCGTGCGGGGGTGCGTACCTGCTCGTAGCGGGTGGCATTGGCGTGGCGGACCAGGATGTCGCTCGCCTCGCGCACCGCGGACTCGGCCGCCGAGAGGTCGGCCGCGCAGCCGCGCAGGGAGCGGCGGGCCTCGGTGGCCGACTGGCGGGCCTCCTCCAGGGTGCCCTGGTGGGGCACCGGCTCCTGCTCGTCCTCGGCGTGCGCGTGGTCGCGCAGCAGGTCCCGCAGCAGCGCCGCGGTCTCGTCGAAGCCGCCGGCCCCGTCCTCGGCGGTGCGGTGGGCGCGCAGCAGGTCCGCGTGGGCGGCCCGGGCGCTCTCCACGGCGGCGGTGTGCGCGCCGAGCTGGGCGGTGGCCGTCCGCAGCAGGGCCTGGGCCTGCTCGACGTCCTCGGGGACGAGCTCCTCGGGGAGTTCGGTGTGCGCCTCCCCCTCCGCGGGGGCGTGCCGTTCGGCCTCGCCGCGCAGTCGGCCGAGCTGCTCGCTGGCGGTGGACGCGCGGGTCTCCAGCATCTGCACGAGGGCCTCGGCCCGGGCGGCCGCGGCCTGCCGGGAGGGGCCGTCGGCGCCGTCGGTGCCCTCGAGGAGCTGGGCGGCCCGGGTACGGACCTTGTTGGTGAGGCGGTCGAGTTCGGCCAGGGCAGCGCTCTCGTCGCTCTCGGCGCGAGCCTGTTCGGCGCGCAGGTCGGCGCCGACGCCCACCTTCTCGTAGAGCTGAGAGGCCGCCCGGTAGGCCTCGCGCAGGTCGGGCAGCGGAGCACGCGGGCCGTCGCCGTCGGGCAGCTGGTCGGGGGCGCCCGCGATCTCGGCGCGTTCGGCGCGCAGGGCGCGCGCGGTGCGGCGGGCGTCGTCGGCGGCGCGCTGGGCGGCGCGGCGGTCCTCGTCGGCGGCGCGGGCCCGGTCCAGGCACACCTCGGCACGGGCCTCGGACTCGGCGGCGTCGTCGGCGAGTTCGCGGAGCTTGGCCTGCCAGCCGGCGCGCTCGCGCAGCCGGAAGGCGAGCCCGGCGAGGGCGTCGGCGACCCGGCGGGCGCGCTGGGCGGTGTCCTGGCGCTCCTCGCGGACGCGGGCCGCGTCGGCGGCGGCCTCGTCGGCCTCGGCGCGTGCGGTACGGGCCTCCGCGAGCTCGGCGTCGGTCTCCTCGGCGAACATCCGGGCGGCGGCGGCCTGTTCCGCGAGCTCGGTGAGGCGGCCGGGCGGGCAGCCGGTGCGCCAGGAGGCAAGGCGGGCGGCGAGCTCGCGGTCCCCGGCGAGGCGGGCCGCGAGGTCGCGGATCTCGGTGTCGCGGGCGGCGGCGCGGCCACGCAGCGCCTGGCGCTCCTCGTCGGCGGCGTGCTCGTCGTGCATGGCCGGGTTCGGCGGTACGAGGAACACCCCGGAGTCCGTGTCGGCGCCGGCCGGCGGCAGCGGGGCCAGCAGGGCGGCGGCCGTGCCGACGGCGACGGTGGAGCGGGGCAGCAGGGCCGCACCGGTGAGGACCTCGCGGGCCCGGCCGTGGGTGTCGGGGTCGGTGATGACGACGCCGTCGACGAGTTCGGGACGCGCGGCGAGGACGGCGGCGTGGTCGGCGGGGTCCACGGACTGGGCGAGGTAGCGCCAGCCGGGGAGGGCGGGAATGCCGTGTTCGCCGAGGTACTCGACGGTGGCGAGGACGTCCGGGCCCGGCGGCAGCAGGCCGCCGTCGCCGAGGGCGCCGAGGATGCGGGCGTCGTCGGCGGCCGCGGTGCGCAGCTCGAAGAGCTGGCGTTCGGCGGCGGCGACGCCGTCGGTGAGCAGGGTGCGCAGGTCGTCGGCGCCGCGGTCGAGGTCGGCGACGGTCAGGCCGCCGGCCGTGGCGGTCCCGGTGTGGCCGGCGTCGATGGAGCCGGTGGTTCCGCCGTGCCCGGCTGCGCCGGAGGCGGTGGCTGCGACGGCCGCGTCGGCCTGCGCACCCGCGCGCGGGTGCGGGAGGAAGGCGTCGGGGACCGCCGGGAGGCCCAGCAGGGCCGCCAGGCGGGGGGATTCGGCGAGGGAGGCCGCGGCCCGGTGCTCCGCGTCGTGGGCGGCCTCGGCCGCATCGGCGGCGTCCGCCGCCCGGGCGGCGGTCAGCTCGGCGCGGGATTCCGCGGCGGCGGCCTCGCGGGCAGCCTCGGCGGCGGCCCGGGCGGCTTCCCGGGACTCGTCCCAGGCGGCCACGGCCGTCTTCTCGGCGTCGGTGGCGGCGAGGGCCGCGCGGGCCGGGTCGGCGTCGGGGGCGGTGTCGTCGAGCCAGCCGGCGCGGACGGCCTCGGCGGTCTCCTGCTGGACCTCGGCGAGCCGCGAGCGCAGGTGCTCGGCCTCGCTGCGGGCCCGCTGGGCGGCCGTGGCGGCGGCGGTGGCGTCGCGGTGGGCGGCCTCGCCGGTGTCCTGGAGGGCGGCGGAACGCTCCTCCTCCTCGTTGGCGAGCCGCTCGCCATGCTCGGCGGCGGTGTGCAGGGCCCGGACGAGCTCGCCGGCCGCCGTGGCGCGGGCGGCCAGCGCCGGGGCGGCGTCCCGTTCGGCCTCGAGGATCGCGGCGGCGACCCGGGCGGAGCGGTCGGCGGCGGCCCGGTGGCGCAGCACGTTCTCGGCGGCCTGCCACGCGGAGTGCAGCGTGCGGGCTTCGAGGAGTTCGCGGCGCTGGGCGGCGGCCGCCTTGTCGGCGACGGTCAGGGCCAGCGAGGCGTGCCGGTAGGCGAGTTCGGCGGAGACGGCGGCGCTGCGGGCGCGCGCGGACTCCGCGGCGGTGACCTGGTGGGCGGCGCCGGTGACCTGCTGGGCGAGGTCGGCGGCCCGGCCGCGCTCCTCGGCGGCGCGGGCGGACAGCCGCCGGGCGAGGGTGCGCGTACGGCGCTCGGCGCCCGCGTGGACGTCGCGCAGCCGGGCGCGGGCCTGGGCGGCCTCGACGATGCGGGTGAGCAGGTCCACCGAGCCAGCGGTGAAGTCCCGTTCGGCCATCAGCTCGGCGCGGCGGCCGAGCTTGTTGCCGAAGCCGTGGACGAGGTCGGCGAGGCCGTCCGTGTCGCGGGTGTCGGTGACGGCGCGCAGCAGGAGGTCGGTGAAGTCGGAGTCCTTCTTGACCGCGAAGAGGCCCGCGGCCTCGCCCTCGTCGGCGTTCATCTCGCGCTGGTAGCGGAAGAGTTCGGGGTCGAGGCCGAGCTCGGTGAGGTGCTCGTTCCAGCGGTCGTGGATCTCCTCGAAGTACACCTCGAGGTGCGGGTACGCCTTGCCCGCCTCGGTGAGGGCGTCGCGGAAGCCCTTCATCGTGCGGCGGCGGCCCTGGGCGCCGGAGACGCCTTCGACGGGCGGCCGTACGGAGGTGGCCTCGGCGACGGGCAGGCTGTCGAGGCTCAGTCCCGGGCCGGGGCGGAAGGAGTACCAGGCCTCGGCGAACTTGCGCGGGTCGTTGGAGACCTGGCGGCCGCGCCATTCGCTGACCTTGCCGACGACCACGCACTCGCCGGTCTGGGTGTGCTGCCACTCCAGGGCGACGTGGCCGCAGTCGTCGGCGAGCAGGAACTTGCGCAGGACGCCGGAGCTGGCGCCGCCGAGGGTGTTGCGGTGGCCCGGGAGCATCACCGAGAAGATCAGCTTGAGGAGGACGGACTTGCCGCCGCCGTTCTCCAGGAAGAGCACACCGGCGGGCGCGGGGCGGCGCGGCGGACCGGTGGGCTCGTCCTCGAAGAACTCCGCCTGGGCCGGCGCCGGGTGGGGCACCGGCTCGCCGACTCCGCGCAGGTCGAGCACGGTGTCGGCGTAGCGCGCACCGGCGGGCCCGATGGAGTAGAGGCGGATCCGGGACAGCTCGTACATGGCGGCGGACTCTCGTGGTGTCTGGGTGAGGCAGGGCGTACGGGGACGGGGGCTCGGGCTCGGGGCTCAGGCGTGGAACGGGAGCCCGGCGTCGGCGGCCAGGTCCAGGTCGTCGCCCTCGGGCGGCGGCAGCAGGGTGGCGCAGCCGTCGCCGACGGGGACCACGCCGAGCTCCAGGAGCTCGCCCATGGCCGCGCTGCCCGCCATGTCACGGACCTGGAGCTGGTAGCGGGGGGTGGTGCGGTAGGTGCCGCCGGCCTCGTCCCCGGTGCGCTGGAGGAAACCGGAGTCGGTGAGGAAGGCGGCCGCCTTTCCGACGATGCCGGTGGTGGAGCCTGCGAGGCGGCGGGCGTCCTTGGTGGCGCCGGTCGCGCTGCGGCGGGCGTAGACGCGCCAGGCGGCTTCCAGGCCGGGGGCGTCGGAGGCCGGGTCGGTGTTCTCGCCGAGCTCCTCGGCGCGCTCCTCCAGGCGGCGGCAGGTCTGCCGGACGAAGGCGTCGACGCCGTTGACGGTGATGCGGCCGATGTAGCCGTCGTCGGCGAGGTCCTCGGGGCGCGGAAAGGCCAGGGCGGCGACGGCGAGGTGGGCGAGGCCGTGCAGGAAGCGGTCGGCGGAGTCGGCGGCGGTGCGGCGGGCGTAGTCGCCCATACGGACGGCGAAGACGGAGTCCTCGCCGGCGGCCACGGCCATGCCGGCGCGCGGGGACACCTCCAGGACGACGAGGCCGAGGCCGGTGGCGACGGCATCGGCGAGGCGGC
This sequence comes from Streptomyces sp. NPDC048257, assembly GCF_043201855.1. Taxonomy (NCBI): domain Bacteria; kingdom Bacillati; phylum Actinomycetota; class Actinomycetes; order Kitasatosporales; family Streptomycetaceae; genus Streptomyces; species Streptomyces sp. NPDC048257. Next base: position 187,117 of record NZ_JBICZI010000011.1, on the reverse strand, counting down.
CGAAGGCGGGGTCCTCGCGGTAGCGGCGGAGCAGCTCCGTGTACTCGGCGTCCCGGGCGGGGAGCAGCTTGGGCTGCAGCCCGAAGGCGACGAGCCGGGCCGCGTCGGCGGCGTCGGCGGGGGTCACCGCCGGGCTCGCGGCCGCGACGGGGGCGGTGGTGAGGGAGGCGGGAGCCGCGGGCTCGCTCCACGCGGGGGGCTCGGCGTGGTGGTCGCTCACGGGTGGGTCTCCTCGGCGGTACGGGTACGACGGGCGGTGCCAGCGGTGCGGGCGGGGTCGGCGGTGCGGACGGTGCCGGCGGTGCCAGCGGTGCGGGCGGGGTCGGCGGTGCGGACGGTGCCGGCGGTGCGGGTGGGGTCGACGGGTCGGCTGCGGCGCGCTGCGGCGGCGGCGCTGGTCGGGTCCGCCCGATTCAGCCCCGCCGGCGTTTGAGGCGCGGGTCCGGGCAGAGCCCGGTGCCCGGCGGAGCCGGGTTTCCCGGGGCGCCGCCCCAGACCCCGCGCCCCAAACGCCGGCGGGGCTGAATCCGGAGCCGGCGGGGCTGAAATGGCCCGGTGCGGCAGCGCAGCCGCGTGCGCGCGCATCCCGCGCCAGGCCGAGGCGACGCCGGTCACGACGCCTCCGCGCGGTCCGCCGCCATGCCGGCGGCGTCCAGGAGGGCGGTGCCGACGATGAGGTCCGCGCCGCCGAACTCGGGGTCCTCGAGCTGGGTACCGTCGTCGACCGCGAACAGCAGCCGCTCCTCCCCCTGCCGGTAGGCCGTCCCGACGGCCGGGCTCGCCGCGTGGACGGCCAGCAGGGCCACCAGGTACGGCAGGTCCGGATCGCTGCGGCGGGCCTCCGCCAGGAGGCCGGACAGCCGGCGCGGTGCGTCGTGCGGGAGGTCCAGGAGCCCCATCGCGGCGGCGAGCTGCTCCTCGCTGAAGCGGCTGTCGTCCGGCGTGGCGATGAGGTCCGGCTCCGGCATCTCCGCGCCGAGGTGCTCGCGCTCCACCGGCGGGGTCAGCAGGATCTCGACCAGGTCCGCGACCCGCACCGAGACGGGCGTGCGCAGCCCCGCGCCGGAGGCGAAGAAAGCGGTGGTCACCCGGCTCGCCTGCGCCACGGGGAGCGGCAGGAGCGGGGCGACGAGCTGTCCGTACAGGTCGATGCCGGAGCGCGGGGCGGGGGCCGCGAAGGCCTGGCGGTCCTGTTCGGCGCGGAACAGCGGGCCGGCGTCCAGCAGCCTGGACTGGAGCTGGGTGTGGCGGCGGATGCAGTCCTTGACGATGTCGACGAGCTCGGCCGCACGCCGCTTGTTCTCCGGCTCCTCCGCCTCGTCGCGCGCCTTGCGGATGTTGGTGAGGATCGCGTTCTCGTGCCGGTAGCGGTCGGCGACGTGGTCCAGCGCCTCGGCGATCATGTCGGGCACGGCCTGGAGCCAGTCCACCGCCCGGACGTTGCGGCGCGTCGCGTCCAGCGTGCGGCGCAGGGTCTCGGCGTACTGGACGGTCCGGTAGCGGGCCTGCTCGGCGGCGAGCTGGGCGTCCGCCAGCCGCCCGCGGCTGATCAGCACCTCCAGCTTCACCTCGGCGGCGATCTGGGCGCTGGTGACGTCGGTGTCGAGCGCGCCGACCAGGACGTTGACGGCCTCGTCGGTGGTGCGCAGGTAGACCGCGCCGCCGTAGCCGGGGACCTCTTCGATCAGCTTGAAGTCGTAGTCCCGGCGCACGTAGACGCCGTCGGGGCCGAAGGTGCCGTAGATCGCGCGGAAGCCGCGGTCCACGCTGCCGACGTTGATCAGGTTCTCCAGCACCCAGCGGGCCACCCGCTCGTGCTCGGCCGCCGGGCGGGACGGGGCCTGGGCCGCGACGCGCGGCAGCAGCCTGGCCACTATCTGTTCGTGGTCGGCGCCCGTGTCGAAGTCCATGTTGAGTGTGACCAGGTCGATCGCGGCCAGCGCGACCTCCGCCATCGCGTAGACCCCGTACTCGCCCGCCAGATTGGCCTTGCGTACGTCGAGGTCGTGCAGCGGGGCGGTGCAGGCGAGGGCGCGCAGCCGCCGGGCCAGGCCCTCGTCGGCGGCCGGGCCCGGCGCCGGGGAGGGAAGGGTCTTCGCCGGGGCGGGGAGAGTCACGGACAAAGACTAGGTCCTGTTGCTGACAACATCCCAAACGGCATGGTTCGGCCGGATCGTCCCCGACCCGGACCCCGAGGCGCACCCGGCCCGGACCCGGTGGCTCCGCCGGCCCGCTGCTCTACGCTCAGCGCATGGATTCCATGATCGCATCCACTCCGGTGATCGACCTCAACGCCGACCTCGGCGAGGGCTTCGGGCGCTGGACGCTCACCGACGACGAGGCCCTGCTCTCCGTCGTGACGAGCGCCAATGTGGCCTGCGGCTTCCACGCCGGGGACCCGTCCATCATGCGCCGGGTCTGCGAGCTGGCAGTGGAGCGTGGCGTACGGATCGGCGCGCAGGTGTCCTACCGCGATCTGGCCGGCTTCGGCCGGCGCTCCATGGACGTGCCGCCCGGTGAGCTCGCCGACGAGGTGGCCTACCAGATCGGGGCGCTGGAGGTGTTCGCGCGGGCGGCCGGCTCCCGGGTGTCCTACGTGAAACCGCACGGCGCGCTCTACAACCGCACCGTGCACGACGCCGGCCAGGCCGCCGCCGTGGTCGCGGGCGTCCGGCTGGCCGCCGGATCCGGTGCCACCGGGGGCCTGCCCGTGCTCGGGCTGCCCGGGTCCCTGCTGCTGGCGGCGGCCGAGGAGGCCGGGCTGACCCCCGTACCGGAGGCCTTCGCCGACCGCGCCTACACGCCCGCCGGGACGCTGGTCCCGCGCGGCGAGCCGGGTGCGGTGCTGCACGACCCGGACGTGGTGGTGGCGCGGGCCGTCCGGATGGCGGCCGAGGGGGCGGTGACGGCCGCCGACGGGGCCGCGGTCCCCGTGGCCGCGCGCTCCCTGTGCCTGCACGGGGACACCCCGGGCGCGGCCGGGATCGCCCGCCGGGTCCGGGAGGCGCTGGCCGCGGCCGGGGTCCGGGTGGAGGCCTTCGCGTGAGGGCGCTCGTGGTGGGCGGTGACGGGCTGCTGCTCGAGCTGGACTCGGCGGAGGAGGTGGCCGCGCTCCACGCCGAGCTGCTGCGCCGCCGGGACACGGGCGAGCTGGGGCGCGTACGGGACCTCGTACCGGCCGCGCGGACCGTCCTGCTGGACGGCGTACAGGACCCGGCCGCCCTCGGTGCCCGGATCGCACGGTGGGAGGTGCCGCCGCTCGCGCGGACGGAGGGGCCGCAGGTCACCGTCCCGGTGCGGTACGACGGCCCGGACCTGGCGGAGGTGGCCCGGCTGTGGGGGGTCACCGCCCGGGAGGTCCCGGAGATCGTCGGGGCGACCGTCTTCCGGGTGGCCTTCTGCGGGTTCGCACCGGGCTTCGGCTACCTGACGGGGCTGCCGGAGCGGTTCCACCTCCCCCGCCGCGAAACGCCCCGTACGACGGTCCCGGCGGGCTCGCTGGCCCTGGCCGGGGAGTACGCGGGGGTGTACCCGCGCTCCTCCCCCGGCGGCTGGCAGCTGATCGGCTCCACGGACGCGGTGCTCTGGGACGCGCAGCGGGAACCGGCGGCGCTCTTCGCGCCCGGGGTCCGGGTGCGGTTCACGGAGGACGGCCGTGACTGAGCTGCTGGTGGTGCGGCCGGGGGCGCTGACCACGGTCCAGGACCGGGGGCGCCCGGGATACGCGCACCTGGGGGTCCCGCGCTCGGGAGCGCTCGACACGGCGGCGTACGCGCTGGCCAACCGGCTGCTGGGCAACCCGCCGGGCGCGGCGGCGCTGGAGACGACCCTGGACGGGGTCGGGCTGCGGGCCCTGGCTGCGACCGGCGTGGCGGTCACGGGCGCGCCCTGTGAGGTACGGATCTCCGGTCGCCCGGTGGCCTGGGGAGCGCCGGTCCGGCTCCCGGCCGGGGCGGAGCTGGAGGTGGGCCGGGCGGAGTCGGGAGTGCGCAGCTACGTCGCGGTGCGGGGAGGCCTGGGCGTTCCGCCGGTCCTGGGCAGTCGCTCGACGGACCTGCTGTCGGGGCTCGGGCCGCCGGTCCTGTCGGCCGGGATGCTGCTGCCGCTGGCTCCCGCCGGTCCGGAGCCGTACCCGGCCCTCGGGGCGGACGCCTGCGGCCTGCCCGGGGCGCCTTCGGAGCTGGTGCTCCCGCTGCGGCCGGGGCCGCGGGCGGACTGGTTCACGGAGGCTTCGCTGGCCGGGCTGTGGCGGGCGGCGTTCCGGGTGTCGGCGGAGTCGAACCGGATCGGGCTGCGCACGGAGGCGGGCTCCGCGCTGGTCCGCGCCCGGGTGGGCGAACTGCCGAGCGAGGGCATGGTGCTGGGCGCGGTCCAGGTGCCGCCGGACGGGCTGCCGGTGGTGTTCCTGGCGGATCACCCGGTGACGGGCGGCTACCCGGTGGTGGGCGTGGTCCCGCCGGGCCCGGCCCTGGACGCGGCGGCGCAGGCCCGGCCGGGGGTTCCGGTGAGGTTCGTGAGGGCCGGATGAAACGTTCGGGGCGGCTTCGGCCAAGTACGGGGTGAGGGGGCCGCCCGGGTCCCCGCCTCAGGGGAGGAACCGGGTGCGCAGCCCACGACAGGAGACCGGTCCGCCGGATCTCACCACGCCCGAGGGATTCGGCGCGTTCTACGAGGAACACGTCGACGCCGTGCTCGGCTTCGTCACCCGCCGGGTCGCCGATCCGCACCTGGCGGCGGATCTGACGGCGGACATCTTCCTCGCGGCGATGGGATCGGCCAAGGGCTACCGGCAGCACAGGGGAGTGCCGGTCGCCTGGCTGTTCGGGATCGCCCGGAACGTCCTCGCCGGCCACGCCCGCGGGCGGGCCCGGGAGAGCGGCGCGCTGGCGCGCCTCAGCGGGCGCCGGCTCCTCGACGACGAGGACGTGGCCGCGCTGGAGGAGCGGATCGACGCCCAGCGGGCCTTCAGGGACCTGGCCGAGCGTCATGCCGCGCTGTCCGAACCGCTGCGGGCGGCGCTCGACCTGGTCGTGGTCGACGAGCTCACCCCGGCCGAGGCCGCGCAGGCGCTCGGCGTCACCCAGGCGACGATACGCGTCCGCCTGCACCGGGCCCGCCGCGCGCTGCGCGGAGCCGGGCCCGCCGCCGTTACCGAACCGCATGTGGAGGCAGCCCGATGAGCACCAGGCCCAGCGGGTTCGAGAACCGGCTCAAGGCCGCGCTCCTGGCCCGCCTCCCGGAAGTGACACCGGCCCCCGCCCCCACGCGTGCCCGCCGGTACGGCATCCCGCTCGCCGTGGGCATCGCCACGGCCGTGGTGGTCGCCGTGATGGCCCTGCCGGGCAGCACCCACCACGGCTCCCGGCCCGCGGACGGCCCGACGAAGCGGCCGGCGAACGAGCCGGAGATCAAGAAGGACCCGGACGGTTCCCTGCGCTTCAAAATGCCCGAGCACGACCAGATCCCGTCGCTGGTGGACCAGCTGAAGGCCCGGGGGGTCTCCGTCGCGCTGGTCCCGATGCGTCCGCGCTCGCAGTGCTCCGAGCTCGGCGGCGGGTACCGCGGTCCGCAGGCCGACCGCGAGGCCGAGGTCCTCCAGCACAACGACGACGAGTTCGTCTTGAAGGTGAATGCGAAGACGGTCCCGCCGGGCCACACGCTCACGATCCGGTGGTCGGACTACTACCCGCTGGGTGAGCAGGGGTTCGGCTTCGGCGTGGTCGAGTCCTCCAAGGTGCCGTCCTGCTCGATCGACTACTCCGAGGGGCTGGAGGAACTGCTGAGATCGGGGGCCGCGAGCAAGGACCCGGGCCCGACCGTCGAGGTCCCCGTGCCCACGGCTGCCGAACTGCCCGAGGTGGTCAGAACGCTCCAGGCGCAGGGGGTCAGCGTCATGGTGACCGAGAAGAAGCCCAAGTCGGAGTGCACGCACGAGGGTGGCGGGTACCGCGGCCCCCAGGCCGATCCCGAGGCCGAGATCAGCGGCAGGCGGCCCGAGGGACCGCTGAGGATCAACTCGAAGACGGTCCCGCCGGGATACACCCTCGTGTTCACGAAGTGGGCGCGTGCGTCGGGCCCCGGCGTCGGGTACGGCGTGAAGGAGACCTCGAAGGTCACGCCCTGCGAGATCGACTACTTCGCCGGTGACGGGGCGCCGCCCGCTCCGCCGTCCCAGTAGGTCCCGCACCTCCGCCCCGGCCCCCTCAGGGCCGGGGCGCCCGTGCGTCAAGCAGAAACGACGCCCGTGGCCGTGGGGCGCAGGGGGCGCCCGTGCCGCTTCGGCCACGGGCGTCGCCCGTGCGTGCGTGGACCGTACGGCGGCCCGTCGGCTACACCGCGGACTCCGGGGCGATGCGGCTGCGGACGGCCGACTGGACGTCCTCCTCCTCCGCCGGATCGGTGGCCAGGCGGCGCAGTCTGGGCGCGACGCGGGCGTCGGCCGTCTCGGCGTGGCGGGCCGCCACCTCGCGGGTGGTCTCCTCGCAGTCCCACAGGCACTCGACGGCGAAGCCCGCCGCGAAGGAGGGGTCGGTGCTGGCCAGGGCCCGTGCGGTCCGGCCGCGCAGGTGGGACGAGGCCGTCTCGCGGTAGATGTGGCGCAGCACGGGGGCCGCGCAGCCGATGGCGAGGCGGCCGGCCCCGTCCACCAGGGTGAACAGGCGCCGGGTGTCCGGGCCGGAGCCGCGGACCGTGGAACGAAGGGCGCCCAGGACCAGGCTCGCGTCCTCGGCCCCGCCGCGGGCGGCCAGGGTGGCCGCGGCGGCCTCGCCCAGCGCGTCGGGGCGGTGGACCCAGCTCCGGGCCCGTTCGACGGCCCCGGGTCCGCACATGCGCTCGAAGGCGGCCACGGCGGGCTCGTCGGCGGCGATTTCGATGAGGTCGAGGACGGCCGGGTTGTCCGGTTCGGCAACGACCAGGTGGTGCAGGGCGGTGGCCCGGGCGGCCTCGCCGTCGGCGCCGGCGGCGGCCGCGAGGATGGCGGAGCGGTCCTCGGGCTGGGCCACTGCGGCCAGGCAGCGGGCTGCGGGGACGTGCAGCGGGGTGCCGCGGCGCAGTCCGTCGGCGGCCCAGTCGAAGACGGCCTGGACTCCCCAGCCGGGCCGGGGCCCGCTCGGGGTCATCTGCCGCTGCCAGCGGTCGAAGGAGCCCTGCTGACGGGCGGCGCGCAGGCGCTCCCCGTACTGCGGGGTCTCCTCCCACAGGCACCACGGGCGGGGCTCGTAGGCATCGCGGACGGCGGCGGCCAGCCGCGCCTCGCCCTCCGCCGTGGCGGGAAAGCGGGCGAGGACGGCCGCGGCCAGGGACCGCAGGCCTTCGTCGTCGTCGCGCAGTGCCAGCTCGTCGAGTGCCCAGGCCCAGTTCGCCCCGGAGGCCGCGTAGCGGCGCAGCAGCATGAGCGCGTCGTCGCGGCCGTACGAGGCCAGGTGGCCCAGGACGGACAGGGCGAGGCCCGTGCGGTGGTCCTCCTCGTCGACGAGGTCGTCGGCGCTGAAGAGGTGGGCCTCGATCTCGCCCAGGGGACCGCTGAGGTCCAGGTACAGCCGGGCGTAGTACAAGGAGCGGTTCTCGACCTGCCAGTCCTGGCGCGGATCGCGGAGCACGCACTGGTTGAGGGCCTCGAGGGCCTCCGCCCTGGGTGCCGCGAGTGCGTGCAGCGTGCCGTCGCCGCGGCCCCGCTGAAGGAGCCCGAGCAGGGTACCGCTCGGCGCTATGACTGGTTCGAACATGGGAATGGCCTCAAATCAAGCTGGGGACGCAACCGGGAATCGGGATTCACAGGGCCGCGTAACAGCATGTGAGGACGTCCGCCGTCATGTTCCGCTCGATGTAGACCATTGCCTTCTCACTCTCGTCGGTGCTTCGTGACCATGGAGGCCGGGCCGGCCGGTACACCCTTCGTGTCTCGCCCGCTTCTGCCCGTCCCCCGTGCTCGCGAATCGAATCCGACGCCATGATGACCCAGCCGGTTTGTGCGCCGCGACCACATTTATGGCTGCCGTGACCAACCTGTGAGGTCGGGATGTGCCCGGGCCGGTCCGGATCCCAGGCAAAACCGGACTACTTGGCTCCGAAAAGTTCCAGCAGGTCTGCCTTGGCGAACATCCGCGCCGTGTCCACGGCGGACGGGGTTCCGGCCTCCGGATCGGCCCCTCCGGCGAGCAGGGCACGGATGACGGCCTCCTCGCCCTTGAAGACCGCACCGGCGAGCGGGGTCTGGCCGCGGTCGTTGGCGCGGTCGGCCTCGGCGCCGCGGGCCAGCAGGGCCGAGACCGCGTCGGCGTGGCCGTGGTAGGCGGCGAGCATGACCAGGGTGTCACCGCGGTCGTTGGTGAGGTTCGCGGGGACACCGGCGTCCAGGTAGGCGGTGAGCGTCTCGGTCTCACCCTGGCGCGCGAGGTCGAAGATCTTGGTGGCCAGCTCGATGACGTCCTCGTCGGGGACGTCCTGGGAACCGGAGCCGGAGCCCTCTGCGGCGTGCTCGCTCATCGTTCGTAACCGCCTTTCACTCGAATTTCACTCGTTGCCGACATGGTCCACCCGCCGTCACGCCACCGAGTCCCGCTCGGGGCCGAGCGGGCAGGGGGGTGCACGGCGCTGCGTCCGTACGGGTGAATCGCCAGAGTAGCGCCCTGGCCTGCACATGTCCGGGCCGGGCCGAGGCAATGATCACCCTCGGCCCTCCGGCTCGCCGGGCGGGCCGGGCACGCCAGCCGGGCTGAGCCGGTCAAGTGAAAAACTCCTGGATTCACCCGTATGCACCTTTTGTCGCATTGATACTTCCTGTGAGCCTGGAAGAACTGATGGCGACTGTCCCCACCAACCAGGAGAAAACCTCATGGTCCTGTCCATCTCAGGCGTGGTCCTGCTCGGCATCATCTGCTTCCTCTTCTTCAAGAAGGACGGGATGAAGCTGTCGCACGCGTTCGTCTGCGCGCTCTTCGGTTTCTTCCTCGCCGGCTCCGCCATCGCCCCCAGCATCACGGCGAGCACGGCGAGCCTCGCGAGCCTGCTGGGCGGGATCAAGCTCTAGCCCGGCCATCACCCAGCGACACCAGCGGCACCCGAAACACCGTCACACCCACAACTCCAGGAGACGCCCGTGGTCCGGCGCCCACTTCCCCGCATCCTCAGCAGCGGCACCGCGTCGCTGACCCGGGGCCGCGACCTCGCTCGCACGGCCGCCGACAGTGCCACGGACGTCCTCCATCCGCTCCTCGTCATCGGACGCGGCCTGCGCATCCTGGCCGCGTCCGGGCGGCGCCGGTGGTCGCAGACCCCCAAGGACAAGCGTGGTCCCGCGCTGTTCCTGGGAGCCGCCTGCGTCCTGGTGGTCGCACTCGTGCCCTACGGCCCGCTCCTCGCCCTGTTCACCCTCATGGCGGCGGCGGCCTGGCACGGACGCGACCGCACCCCGGCGAAGACCGGACCCAGCGATGCCGAGACCGAACGGCTCGGCTCCCTCTACGAAGCCCTCGTGCCGTACTTCTCCGTTCCGGAGGACCCAAGTCCGCTCTTCGCCCACGGCGGGGACTGGGACACGGCCTTCAGCGGCTACGAGTTCGACGAGGCGGGCCGCATCACCCGGCTCCACATCCGCTACCCGGCCTATTTCACCGACGGCGAGGCCACCTCACGGGCCCGGATCGAGGCACTGCTGCACGCCAAGTCCGGGCGCGGACGGGAGTATCTCTTCGACTGGGACGAGGAGGGCAACCAGCTCGACCTGAGGGTGCTGGCGGCGCTGCCGACGGGCATCGCCGCCCAGCAGTTCGTCACCTCCCCCGGCGAGACCGTCCTCGGCTTCACCGACGCCGGCAGTGTCCAGCGCACCCTGCCCGTCCTGGAGGGCGACGAGCCGCGGGACGTGCCACCGGTCATCTGGCGCACCGGGCCCCGCTCCACCGAGCCCCACCTGCTCGCCGTCGGCCAGCCCGGCAGCGGCACCTCCACCCTGCTGCGCTCCGTCGCCCTGCAGGCCCTGCGGCACGGGGGCCACGTAATGATCGTGGACGGCGGCGGCAGCGGCGAGTACTCCTGCCTGTCCGGCCGCAGCGGCGTCCTCGCCGTGGAGTGCGGGCCGACCGGGGCGCTGGCCACCCTGGAATGGGCCGCACGGGAGACCGAACGGCGGCTCATCGCCACCCACCGGGCACGCGAGGTCGGACGGCCCGCGCCCGAGGACACCCGGCGGCCCCTGTGGATCCTGCTGGACCAGCCGAGCGTGCTGGCCCACCTCGCCGTCGCCGAGGGCGGCCCCGACCCGCTGGCCCAGCTGCAGGTGCCGCTGCGGCACGGCCGGCCCGCGCACGTCACGGTGGTGGTGGCCGAGCAGTTCGGGCACCTGGAACTGCTGAACGACGCCGTCTGGCAGCACACCCGCGCCCGCGTCGTGCTCGGGCCCGCCGCCATCCAGCAGATCGCCGACGTCCTGGGGCTGCCGCCGCACACCACCCCGACGGCGCAGGTACCGCCGGGGCGCGGGTACGCCCGGCTCGGCACCGGGCCCGTACACCGGCTGCAGGTGCCCGCCACCCCGGACCCGTACGACGAAGCCACCCACCCGGCGTACCGCCAGGCCGTGCTCGAGCTGCTGCCGGAGCGGCAGCAGGGCGGCCCGGGCGCCGGCGGCCAGGACCCCACGGCGCTCACCAAGCCGCTCCAGGGGCTGCCGCCGGCCCAGGGGCAGGGCCCGGCCGCCGACGCGGCGGGGATCCCGGAGGCCGCGGAGGCCCCGGAGGTCGCCGCCGAGGCGCCCTGACCCGCGGCGGGGGCCAGGTCGCCGCCGAGGCGCCCTGACCCGCGGCGGGGGCCGTCGGCTCCGCTACGCCACGAACGTGCGCGGCGGCTCCGCCCCGCTGCCGCCCGCACCCGTGCCGACCAGCCGGGCCGCCGCCGCCAGCCGGGAGGCGGCCTCCTCGGCCACCGGCCCGCCCACGGTGAACGGCAGCCGGACATAGCCCTCGAAGGCGCCGTCGACGCCGAACCGCGGCCCCGAGGGCACCCGTACGCCGACCCGCTCCCCCACCTCGGCCAGCCGGGAGCCGGAGAGCCCGCCCGCACGGGCCCACAGGGTCAGCCCGCCCCGGGGGACGTCGAACTCCCAGTCCGGCAGTTCCCGGCGCACCGCCGCGACCAGCGCGTCGCGGTTCTCCCGGGCCTGCCGGCGGCGGATCCCGACCGCCTCCTGCCAGCCCCCGGTGCGCATCAGCCAGTTCACCGCGAGCTGTTCCAGCACCGGCGTGCCCAGGTCGGCGTAGGCGCGGGCGGCGACCAGGCTGCGGATCACGTCGGGGGCGGCGCGGACCCAGCCGATCCGCATGCCCGCCCAGAAGGCCTTGCTCGCGGAACCCACGGTGATCACCGTGCTGCCGGCCGGGTCGAAGGAACACACCGGGCGAGGCATCTCCAGGTCCGGGTCCAGCTGGAGCTCCACCATCGTCTCGTCGGCCACCAGGACGGTGCCGGCCGACCGGGCGGCCTCCACCATGGCGCGGCGCTGGTCCTCGGAGGCCAGGGCCCCGGTGGGGTTGTGGAAGTCGGCGACCACGTAGGCGAGACGGGGGGCCGAATCGCGCAGCACCTGCCGCCAGACGTCCATGTCCCAGCCGCCGAGGCCGCCGGCCATGGCCACGGGGACGAGCCGGACCCCGGCGGCGCGCATGAGCTGGAGGATGTTGGCGTAGGAGGGGGACTCGACGGCGATCCGCTCCCCGCGCCCGGCGAAGAGGCTGCAGATGGCGTCGATGGCGCCCATCGCGCCGGTGGTGACCATGATCTGCTCGGGCATCGTCGGAATGCCCTGCTCCGTATAGCGGTCGGCAAGCATCCGGCGCAGCGCCGGCAGGCCCGCCGGGTAGTCGCCGTGGGTGTGTGCGTACGGCGGCAGCTCCTCCAGGGCGCCCTGGACGGCCTTGGTGAGCCACGGCTCGGGGGCGGGGAGGGCGGCGCAGCCGAGGTCGATCATCGAACCGAGGGACTCGGGCGGCAGCGGCTCCAGGCCACGGGCGGGCAGCGGGTTCCCGGCCGGGACGGAGGTCCAGCTGCCGGCGCCCCGGCGGGACTCCAGGAACCCCTCGCCGCGCAGGGCCTCGTACGCCGCGGCGACGGTGGTGCGGCTGAGGGAGAGGGCGACGGCCAGCTCCCGCTCGGCGGGCAGCCGGGCGGCGACCGGGACGCGGCCTTCGAGGACAAGGAGGCGGATGCCGTCGGCGAGGGTCCGGTAGGCGGGCAGCTTCCGCGCCCCGGGGACGCTGGGCCGCTCCTGCTGCGAGGTGATGAGGCGGGCGAGCTGTGCGGCACCGACCGCTGAGGTCCATTCGGCCATGCTGTCCGGTCCACCTTCGTCGAATTGGCCTCGCCTGCGGGCGGGCGCGGCCCGCATTGGATTGCTTCCGCCCCCACACCCTGTCACGTCGGGGTCCACCGGGACCAGTGGCGGGGGGTACGGGACGGCGCGACAGCGGGGGGCCGTGCGGCCGAGACGGCGCGCCCGTTCACCACGCAGCCATCCGGCCGCACCCGCCCCACGGGTCACAGGGGGCATACTGCCGCCGTGACGCACGTACGCCTTCGCCATCCGTATCTGGACCACCCGGCTCCGATCCCCTTCGCGCACCGGGGCGGTGCCGCGGACGGGCTGGAGAACACCGCCGCCGCCTTCCGCCGGGCATCCGAAGCGGGCTACCGGTACTTCGAGACCGATGTGCACGCCACGGCCGACGGCAAGCTCGTCGCCTTCCACGACTCGACGCTGGACCGGGTCACCGACGGCCGGGGCCGGATCGCCGAGCTGCCCTGGAAGCAGGTCCGCGAGGCCCGGGTGGCGGGCACCGAGCCGCTGCCGCTCTTCGAGGAACTGCTGGAGGAGTTCCCGGACGCCCGCTGGAACATCGACGTCAAGGCCGAGTCGGCGCTGCACCCGCTGGTCAACCTGATCGCGCGGACCGGGATCTGGGACCGGGTCTGCGTGGGGTCCTTCTCGGAGAGCCGGGTGGCCCGCGCCCAGAAGATCGCCGGCCCCCGGCTGGCGACCTCCTACGGCGTGCGCGGGGTGGTCGGCCTGCGGCTGCGCTCGTACGCCATTCCCGCGGCGCTGCGGGTGGGTGCGGTGGCGGCGCAGGTTCCGGAGATCCAGTCCGGCATCCGCGTGGTCGACCGCCGGTTCGTACGCACCGCGCACGAACGGGGACTCCAGGTACACGTCTGGACCGTGAACGAACCGGAACGCATGGAGGCTCTCCTCGACCTGGGTGTCGATGGCATCATGACCGACCGGATCGACATCTTGCGCACGGTGCTGGACCGGCGCGGGGCCTGGGCCTGACTCGCCCTTCACCCCTCGCGCGGGCCCGGCGGCCGCTGCGGTACGGGACCAGCGAGGGGGACACCGCATGACTGCGGAAGACAGCAGCAGGACCGAGGAAGCGGAACCCGGGGCGGAGGACGGGAGAACGGCGGCCGCCACCGCGGCGACAGTCGCGACCGCCGAGCGCAAGCGCGAGCAGCGCGGCTGGTACTTCTACGACTTCGCCGTCTCGGTCTACTCGGCGAGCGTGCTGACCGTCTTCCTCGGCCCCTACCTGACCGAGCTGGCCAAGAGCGCCGCGGACCCCGAGGGCTTCGTCCACCCGCTGGGAATCCCGGTGCGGGCCGGTTCCTTCTTCGCCTACTCGGTCTCGGCCTCGGTGATCCTGGCCGTCCTGCTGATGCCGATGGTGGGAGCCGTCGCCGACCGGACGGGGCGCAAGAAGCCGCTGCTGGCGGCCGCCGCGTACGTCGGCGCCACGGCGACGACCGGGATGTTCTTCCTGAGCGGCGACCGCTACCTGCTGGGCGGCCTGCTGCTCGTCGTGGCGAACGCCTCGCTGTCCGTCTCGATGGTGCTCTACAACGCCTACCTGCCGCAGATCTCCACACCCGACGAGCGCGACGCCGTCTCCTCACGGGGCTGGGCCTTCGGCTACACCGCCGGCTCCCTGATGCTGGTGGTGAACCTGGTCCTCTTCCTGGGCCACGACTCCTTCGGCCTCACGAAGAGCGACGCGGTACGGATCTGCCTGGCCTCGGCGGGCCTGTGGTGGGGGGCCTTCGCGCTGATCCCGCTGCGCCGGCTGCGGGACCGGGCCGTGGTCCGGGATCCGGGGGCCGCTCCCGCCGTCAGCGGGTGGAAGCAGCTCATCGCCACCCTGAAGGACATGCGGCGCTACCCGCTGACCCTGTCGTTCCTGCTCGCGTACCTGATCTACAACGACGGCGTGCAGACGGTGATCTCTCAGGCCTCCATCTACGGCAAGGAGGAGCTCCAGCTGGAGCAGTCCACGCTGATCGGGGCGGTGCTGCTGGTCCAGATCCTGGCCGTGGCCGGCGCCCTGGGCATGGGCCGCCTCGCCCGCGTCTACGGGGCCAAGCGGACGATCCTGGGCTCCCTGGCCGCCTGGGCGGTGACGCTGGCGGCGGGATACTTCCTGCCGGCCCGGACTCCGGTGTGGTTCTACGCACTCGCGGCGATGATCGGACTGGTGCTGGGCGGGAGCCAGGCGCTGTCGCGCTCGCTGTTCTCGCACCTGGTGCCGGCGGGCAAGGAGGCGGAGTACTTCTCCGCGTACGAGATGAGCGACCGCGGGCTGAGCTGGGTGGGGCCGCTCGTGTTCGGCCTGACCTACCAGCTCACGGGCAGCTACCGGGACGCGATCATCTCGCTGGTGGTCTTCTTCGCACTGGGATTCGTGCTCCTGGCGCGAGTGCCGGTGCGGCGCGCGGTGGAGGCGGCAGGCAATCCTGTACCGGAGCGGATCTGAACGCGGGTCCGCGAGTGCGCCCCGCCCGGATCCACGAACGAATTCCGAACGAATTTAGACGTTCAAGCAAAGGGCCGGTAGTGTACGCCTTTGGCCTGCCAGGCGGACCGTTACTGCGCGCTCAAGAAGCGTGGACGTTGGGTGACATCTGCTGCCAGATGTGACAAAACGGGCACTGGTGGGTACAACAAGGGGCGGCACGACGGGCGACGCACGACCCGGAGCGGGAATCTATACCGCCGACCGGACGTTGACCGGATGACGACGACAGCGACACCTGTCCTGTGGGCGACAAGCCCGGGAGGCACGATTCATGAGTGAGCGAGCTCTCCGCGGTACGCGCCTCGTGGTTACCAGCTACGAGACGGACCGCGGCATCGATCTGGCCCCGCGCCAGGCGGTGGAGTACGCATGCCAGAACGGACATCGATTTGAGATGCCGTTCTCGGTTGAGGCAGAAATTCCGCCGGAGTGGGAGTGCAAGGCGTGCGGCGCCATGGCACTCCTGGTGGACGGGGATGGGCCCGAAGAGAAGAAGGGCAAGCCTGCGCGAACGCACTGGGACATGCTCATGGAGCGACGCACCCGCGAGGAGCTGGAGGAAGTGCTGGCCGAAAGGCTTGCAGTCCTGCGTTCCGGCGCCATGAACATTGCCGTGCATCCGCGGGACAGCCGCAAGTCCGCCTGACAGCCGGACGGATACACAAGCCGAGGGGCCCCGCCACACACTGTGTGGCGGGGCCCCTCGGCTATTCACGTGCCACGAATCCCCCTGGCCTCCTGGGCCCTGGTCCGGGCGATCTTCGCGGCCCCCCGAAGCTCGCCCGGCCAGGGCCTAGGGTGCCAGCGGCGGGCGGTACGCCGGGTCGGGGCCGTCCTGCTGCCCCGGCCGGTCCTCGCGGATGACCTCGCCCTGGACGACCTTGCCGTCGGGCTGGTGGATACGGGCCTGCTGGAAGGCGTCACCGAAACTGCCGGCCGGGGCCGAGGCCATCTTCCGCTCCAGCGAGCGGGCCGCCCTGCGGCCGATCCAGGCCCGGACGGGCGGCAGCAGCAGGACCAGGCCCGCCACGTCGGAGAGCAGCCCCGGCAGCATCAGGAGCAGGCCCGCCAGCATGGTGAGGCCATTGCCCTGGCCGGGCTGCTGCGGGGTGGGCTGCTGCCCCTGCTGGGCCTGCTGGAAGGTGTTCGCCAGGTTCTTGAAGGCACGCCGCCCGGCCCGCTTGATGACCACCGCACCGAGGACGATGCCGCCCGCGAGCAGCGCGGCCAAGGCCGGCCCGCCGGCCACGTCCGCCACCACGGTGAGCAGCCAGATCTCCAGGATCAGCCAGGCGGCGACCGCCAGGGGGAGGAACGTACGGGCGGGCGAACGCCGCCGGGGGGCCGTGGGGGTGCCGGTCGTCATGCCCTCCAGTGTGCCTGGGGACGCGTAAGAGCGAGCTCAGCCGGAGGTACCGGGCATCCCCTAGGGGGCGTCGTGCCGGTCAGGCCCCGCCGCCCGGCTTGCCGGTCCCCTTGCCGCCGTCCCTGCCCAGCAGCCTGGACGCCTGGGCCTTGATGCCCCACTGGGTGACCCGCCACAGGGCCTCGACCAGGATGTCCTTGCTCATCTTGCTGTCGCCGAACTCTCGCTCGACGAAGGTGATGGGCACCTCCACCACGCGGAAGCCCTTCTGCACGGCCCTGCGGGCCAGGTCGACCTGGAAGCAGTAGCCCGCGGAGGCCACCTCGTCCAGGCCCAGGCCCTCCAGGGTCTCGCGGCGGAAGGCGCGGTAGCCGCCGGTCACGTCGCGCATCGGAAGGTTCAGCATCAGCCGCGAGTAGGTCGAACCACCGCGCGAGATGAACTCCCGGCTCTTGGGCCAGTTCACGACGCGGCCGCCGGGCACCCAGCGCGAGCCCAGCACCAGGTCGGCGCCGGCCAGCGCGGTCAGCAGGCGGGGCAGCTCCTCGGGCTGGTGGGAGCCGTCGGCGTCCATTTCGACGATCACTCCGTAGCCGTGCTCCAGGGCCCAGAGGAAGCCCGCCAGGTAGGCGGCGCCCAGCCCCTCCTTGCCCTTGCGGTGCAGGACGTGCACGTGGTCGTCACCGATCGCGAGCTCGTCGGCGAGCTTGCCGGTGCCGTCCGGGCTGTTGTCGTCCGCGACGAGGATGTGGGCCTCGGGCACCGCCGCGCGCACGCGCCCGACGATCAGCCCGATGTTCTCCGCCTCGTTGTAGGTCGGAATGATCACCAAGGCTGTGCCGAGCGGCCCGTAGGTCCGCTGTCCGCCGTCGCTCACTGAGTCCCCTTTGTGCTCTTGCACGTCCTGTACGACTGGTCGCAGAGGATGACTTTAGAACAGGGATCGGGGCCCGCGGTCCTTCGGGCCGGTCAGACGCCCGCTGGCTGCGGGCCGCCGTGACCGTTGTCTACTGGACCGCCGGGCCCCGACCTGGGGCCACCCGCCGCCCGGCGAAACCTTCCCTCGCCCCCGAGGCGCGGGCGCGCTGCGCAGACGGAGTCGTCCGGCACGGACTTCCTGCTTGGTGGACCCGGCCGAACCTATCCGGGTCCGGCCGCCGGTACCGAACCGAGGCCCGCCGGATCACCCCTGTGGGCGTACGAATACCTCCCGCCCGCCGACGACGGTGGCGAGGCACACCGGCAGTTCGGAACCGGGGGTCAGGTCGGGCAGTCCGGGGGTGCCCGAGCGGGGGTCGGTGGACCAGCGGGCGACCCGGTCGTCGGGGGCCTGGACCACCAGGTCGCCCGTCTGCCAGACCGCGTAGTCGGCGGGCGCGCCGGGGACGAGGGTGCCCGCGTCGTCGCGGCCCAGCGCCCGCCAGCCGCCCCGGGTGTGGGCGGTGAAGGCGGCCCGTACGGAAATCCGGTGCTCGGGGGTCCGGTGGAAGGCGGCCGCGCGGACGGTGCCCCACGGGTCGAGCGGGGTGACCGGCGCGTCCGAGCCGAAGGCCAGCGGGACACCGGCCTTGAGCATGGCCGCGTACGGGTTGAGGGTGCGGGCGCGCTCGGCGCCGAGCCGGTCGGCGTACATGCCGTCCTCACCGCCCCAGGCCGCGTCGAAGGCGGGCTGCACGGAGGCGGTGAGGCCCAGCTCCGCGAACGCGGCGATGGTGGCCGGGGTCATCATCTCCGCGTGCTCCACCCGGTGCCGGGCGGCGCGGACGCGCGCCAGACCGACCTTCTCGGCGGCCGCCCGGACGCCCTCGACGACTGCGGTGACGGCGGCGTCGCCGATGGCGTGGAAACCGGCCTGGAGCCCCTCCTCGGTGCAGGCGGCCACGTGTTCGGTGACGGCGTGCACGTCGAGGTATTCGGTGCCGGTGTGCGCGGCGTCCGCGTAGGGGTCGTGCAGGCAGGCGGTGTGCGAGCCCAGGGCGCCGTCCACGAACAGGTCGCCGGCGGCTCCGACGGCCCCGAGCTCCCGGGCCAGTTCGAGGTCCCGGTCGGCCCAGTACCCGAAGACGCGCGGCCCGGGCCGCCCGGCGGCCAGGGCCAGCAGAGCGGTGAAGTCCTCGGCGGAGGAGATCTCGGGCCCGCCGCACTCGTGGACGGAGCCGATTCCGAGGGAGGCGGCCCGGTCGAGAGCGGCCCGCTGGGCCTCGGCGCGCTGGGCGGGGGTGACGGCCGCCAGCGCGGCCCGCCGTACGGCGTGGTGGTCGTCACCGGTCAGCGGCCGGTCACCGGCGGTCCCCACCCCCGGGACGAGGGCGAGCAGGGCCGTGGTGACCACGGCCGAGTGCACGTCGACGCGGCTGAGGTAGAGCGGGCGGCCGCCGGTGGCCTCGTCGAGCTCGGCGCGGTGCGGCGCCCGGCGCTCGGGCCAGCGGGCGGCGTCCCAGCCGTGCCCGAGGAGCACCCGGTCGGCCGGACGGCCCGCGGCGTACGCCCGTACGAGGTCCAGCGCGGCGGACAGGGAGCGCGCTCCGCTCAGGTCCAGCCCGGTGAGGGCGAGGCCCGTGGAGGTGGTGTGCACGTGGGCGTCGGTGAAGGCGGGCGTGACGAGCGCGCCGCCGAGGTCGACGACCTCGTCCACGCCCTGCGCGAAGGCGTCGGCGGCACCCTCGGAACCGACCCAGGCGATACGGCCGCGCTCGACGACCATCGCGGTGGCGAAGGGGTCGGCGGGGCTGTGTACCTCGCCCCCGCGGAGGAGGACGGTCCTGGTCGGTGCTCCGGCGGCGTCGGCGGAGTGGGCGGTGCGGTCAGTCATGCCGACCAGTGTCCCGCGTCGCCCACCCCGGCCCGACCACCGGGTCCCCGCTCAGACGCGGGGCGGGCGGGCCTCGTAGGGGGTGGACAGGACGACCGTCGTGCGTGTCGCTACGTGGGCGAGGGCGCGCAGGCGGCCCAGGAGGTCTTCCAGCTCCAGGGGGGTGGCGACGCGCACCTTCAGGATGTAGTTCTCGTCGCCCGCGACGCTGTGGCAGGCCTCGATCTCGGGGACGCCGGCCAGCCGGTCGGCGATGTCGTCCGGGGCGCTCGGGTCGAAGGGCTTGACCGAGATGAACGCGGTCAGCGGCAGGCCGACGGCCTCCGGGTCGACCACGGCCGCATAGCCGCGGATCACCCCGCGCTGCTCCAGACGACGTACTCGCTGATGGACTGCCGACGTGGACAGTCCCGTGGCCTTGCCCAGATCCGTGTAGCTCATCCGCCCGTCCCGCACGAGCAGATCCACGATCTGGCGGTCCAGCTCCTCCATTGCGCTCATAGCCGCTCAACTTACGGCCCAAGAGCGCTCCAGGCCCAGTGCTGTCCGCCCACTGGAGGCATCTGCGGCAGGCATGTGACCAAGGCCACAGGGGTATGCAGGTGGAGGCCTGTCTGTTGTGGTTACTCGTGACGCTCGACGGGAATTGGTTGCTGTGGCCGAGGCCGAAGAACCTGCCCGCCCGGCCCACCCAAGGGGGAGTACATCCATGCTGAACACCAAGCGCACCGGTCGCACCGAACCGGAGCCCCTGGAACTGCTCGATTCCGCGGACGGCGCGTACCCGGACGACGGCGGGGACGGCGATTACCTCGACGACATCGAGGGATTCGAGATCCACCACGCGATCTGCCCCGACTGCGGCCAGTCGATCGCCCTCGTCGCGGACGAGGAGTACCTGCCGCAGCACGCGCTCTGCCTGACCCCGTGGAACCCCTTCGGCCTCACCGTGTGCGCGGGCACCGGGCGGCCCGCCACCGACGCGCTGCCCACCGTCGGCATGATCCAGCCGGTGGAGGCGCCGGAGCCGGCGTCCGTCATCCTCTCGGCCCTGCCCCAGGGGCTGGACTGGCGGACGCAGCCCTTCTCGCACGTCGGCGGTCCGGGCTCGCGTCCGGTGCGTGTGGTGAGCCCCGTGCTGCCGCGGCCGCAGACGCGGCAGCAGCACGCCCAGGCGGCCTGACGGCCGCCCCTCTCCCTTACCAGTACGTTCCCTGCACCATGGCGGCCAGGCTCGCGTGGTGCAGGATCAGGCTGTCCGGATCCGCCGGGACCTCGACCTCGCCGAAGTGGGCCTGCCGGTAGGCGATGCGCAGCATCACGATCCCGTGGCGCAGGGCCGCGTAGAGGGTGTGGAACTCCATGTCCCGCGGGGTGTGCCCGGTGAGTTCGGCGTACCTTCGCTCCAGGTCCTCGCGGCGCAGGAAGTCCGGCAGACCGGGCTGACCGAAACCGACGGTGAGGTCCTGGAAGAACCGGTGCAGGTACACGGTCCAGCCGAGGTCCACCTCGCGCGGGGCGTACGCCGCCATCTCCCAGTCCAGCACGGCCACCGGCGTGAAACCGTCGTAGATGACGTTGCCGATGCGGGCGTCCCCCCAGTTGAGGACGGCGGGACCCTCGTCCTGCGGCCACAGCTCCTCCAGGCGGGCGAACGCCCGCTCGATGAGCGGGGACGGGGCGAGCCCGCCCACCACCCAGGAGTAGTAGGCGCGTTGGGCGTCCACGTGCCGGCGCAGGGGCGTGCCCTCGCCGTCGGGGAGGAGGAACTCGGCCTCCTTGGACGGGAACTGGTCGTGCAGGCGGGCCAGCAGCGAGATGCTCGCCTCCTGGAGGTCGGCGCGCTCGGCGTCGGTGGCGGCGTGCAGCCAGTTGCCCTCGTAGGTGTAGGGCATCACGTCGGGCGGGACGCGGCCCTCCGCACGGGCCATGACGAAGAACGGCGCCCCCAACGGCCCCGGATCCGCCTCCAGCCACTGCACGCGCGGGACGGGCACGTCCGTGTGCTCCGCGACCAGGCTCATCACACGGTGCTGGCGCGGCATGTCGTACGTCGGGAAGACGGTGTAGGCGGCCGGGTCGGCGGCGAGGCGCAGCGCGCAGGCGCGGAGCGGGGTGCCGGGGTGCTCGATGTCGAAGAGCAGGGTCTCGCTGGACATCCCGTTGGAGCCGGGGACGGAGACGTTGGTGACCTCGGCGCCGGGGAGCCTGGCGTCCAGCCAGACGGCGAGGCGGCGGCCGAGCTCCTCGGGCTCCCGGGTGGAGGTGCGCGGACGTGGTGCGGTGGCCATGGATGAGCCCCTTTCCTGCTGGTCCTCGCGGTCCTGGCGGGTGCTGACCGGTGCTGACCGGTGCTGACCGGTGCTGACCGGTGCTGACCGGTTCTACTGGGCGACGGAGGAGTAGTCGGCGAAACCGCTCGGGTCGTGTCGCCCGAAGCTGCCGTGCTCGAAGATGCCGTAGCCGGTCTGCCCGTCGAGGGTGAAGCGGGCCGAGTGGTCGGTCACCCCGAAGGCGGCCATCGGGTGGGCGGCGGGGTCGGAGAGGTCGTACACGCGGCGGTCGCTCCAGCCGCGGCCCTGCCAGGTGCCGTGCTGCCAGTCGGCGGCGGGCGGATAGCCGGCGCCGACGGCGAGCGGGGAGGAGTTGAGGATCTCCACGCCCAGCTCGAGGGGCTTGCGGGAGGGGTCGGTGAGGTGGACGACGGCCCGCTCGGGGTGCCGGCTGCCGGGCCGGTAGCGGATCTCGGTCTGGGGCCAGCCGAGCTGGACGTCGCGCCGTCCGCTGCCCTCGGGGAATACCTGCACGGCTTCGTTCAGGGTGCGGTGGCCGTCGGCGTCCTCCTGGGCGATGACCATGACGAAGCGGTCCTCGAAGCGGACCGGGATCCACAGCCAGTGGAATCCCTCGGGGCGGTGCTCCTCGGCCGCGCGGCCGCCCTCCTCACCGGGAATCGGCCGCACGCCCCAGCTCCGGTCGCGGGTGCCGGTCCACTCCCCCGGCGTGAGGGCGAACTCCTCGCCCTTGGCCCGGACGGTGCCGGTGACCTGGCCGGCCTGGACGAAGCGGCGGCCTTCGAGCATGAGGCGGTCACCGCGCCGCTGGATGTGGTGCGGCTCCCAGACCGCGGGGAACTCGGCGGTCCAGGTGATGTCGTACGAGAGCCCGTGCGGGTCGGCCGGATCGGGAGCGCAGCGCAGCGTGAGCTGCTTGAGCGGCACGTCGACGGTGATGGACAGGGGTCCCACCGAGAGGTTCATCCGGTCGTCGGTGAGGGCGTCGGAGGCCCGGACGGCCAGGAGCTCGTCGCCGAGGCGGAGGGTGGCGTAGGCGTCGATGACCCCGGCGTTGGGGTAGACGCCGAGGCCGAGTATCAGGACGGCGCGACCGGCGTGGTCGAAGACGTGGAAGATGCAGCGGTCGTAGGCGTTCCGGTCACCGCTGACGAGGTGCTTCATCGACAAGGGGGCCTGGTGGACGGGGTATTCGTCGAGGGCGACGGGCCGGTCGGCGGGCATGGCGGACCTCCTGGACGGACGGCTTCGGGCTGGCTTCGGCCTGGCTTCGGGGGCGACTCAGGCGGATATGACGGTACGTCAGAAACCGGTCCGGGGACCAGCCTTCTGGCACGGTGTGACAGAGCGACGCGCTGTGCCGGGTGTAGGGCGGGGTCGGCAGGAGCCGGGCGGGCGGGGTCAGGCAGCGCGGCGGCGGGGCGCGGGAGCCGCTCGGCCGGGGCCGGGACGGCGCGGCGCAGACCCGGGGCAGCGGAAGCAGAGCGACCGGGAGCGCGACACTGGACGGAGGCTCCGGGCAGGCGGAAGCCACTCGGCCGGAGCGGAACGGCGCGACGGAAGCCCGGGGCAGCGAAAGCAGAGCGACCGGGAGCGCGACACTGGACGAAGGCTCCGGATAGACGGAAGCCACTCGGCCGGCATCGGGGATGCGTATGGGGGTTTCCCGTCAGTCTCATCGTCTCTCCGGTTCGGGCCGGTCCCTCAAGGGCGCTCGTTCCTCGCGTCGCTACGCGATGTCGCTGCGCTCCACCCTTGACCGACCGTCCCGCCCCGGAAAGTCGAAGACAGCCGGGAAACCCCCAAAAGAACGAGCCGGGCGGCAAGAGACCATCAGGGCGATCAGAGATGCCCGACCCGGTCGGGCGCAAGAGGCACGACGGACAGGCGGGGCCCATGGCTGCCATCGGCCGGGTCGGTGGGGCGCGCCACATCGCTACGCGCTCCTCACCTCTCAGCGTCCGACGACCGCCTGTGGCTGGACATAGGCCGCCCACGGTCTCGGTTCGGTGCCCGCTATGCGTCCGGCGACCGTCTGTGGTTGGGCATAAGCCGCCAGCCCCCTCGGGCGCTCCTCATGAGAGGCGTCTGACGGCTGCCGGGGGGGGTGGAGGAGCGTCTGACGGCGGCTATGTCGAGGTGAGCTCGGGTCAGCGAGTGCGGGCGGCACGGACGGTTGACCACTTGCCCTAATTACCCTTGTTTGTGCGTGAGTTTGTGGTGCCGTCCTCGCGCTGACCCGCCCCCACCTCGGCTGAGGCGAGGAATCAGCCGTCAGCCCCCTCACCGGCCCCTGACGGCGGCCGGTCGCAGTCAAAGAGGGAGTGCTGAGGCTGTGGGCCGCCTATGACCAGCCACAGACGATCGTCGGACGCGGGGAGTGGGAAACGCCCAGGCAGTGGGCGGCCTATGTCCAGCCACAGACGGTCGTCGGACGCTGGGACGTGAGGAGCGCGTAGCGATTGGACGCGCTCACCGACCCGGCCGATGGCTGTGATGGGCCCCGCCTGTCGGACGTGCCCCTTGCGCCCGACCGGGCCGCGGCATCTCCGACGAGGCCGTCCCTTTGTCCTTGGCCCGGCTCGTTCTTTTGGGGGCTTCCCGACAGTCTTCGACTTTCCGGGGCGGGACGGTCGGTCAAGGGTGGCCGAAGGCCATCGCGAAGCGACGCGACGAAGGAGCGCCCTTGAGGGACCGGCCCGAACCGGAGAGACGATGAGACTGACGGGAAACCCCCATACGCATCCCTGATGCCGGCCGAGTGGCTTCCGTCTATCCGGAGCCTTCGTCCAGTGTCGCGCTCCCGGTCGTTCTGCTTTGGCTGCCCCGGGTCTCCGTCGCGCCGTTCCGGCTCCGGCCGAGTGGCTTCCGCCTACCCGAAGCCCCCGCCCCACCTCACCATCCCGACCGGCCGGCTCCCCCCGCCCCGGACCCCGCCGCGCCGCCCCGGCCCCGGCCGAGGGGCTCCCGCACGCCCGAAGCCACCGCCCCACGTCTCCATCCCGACCGGCCGGCTCCCGCCGCCCCGGACCCCGCCGCGCCGCCCGTGCCCCGGCCGAGGGGCTCCCGCACACCCGAAGCCCCGCCCCACGTCACCACCCCGACCCGGCCGGCTCCCGCCGCCCCGGACCCCCGCCGCGCCGCCCCGGCCCCGGCTGAGTAGCCCCCGCACACCCGAAGCCCCCGCCCCCGGCACAGCGCCCCGCCCCCGACCCCGCCCCCCGGCGACACCTCGAACGGATAGCCGCACCCCGGGGGCGATTACCCGGCCCTTCGGTTCCGCGTTGGCCGGGTATGACCATGCTTCAGTCTTCAACGGGCCGAAGGCGTCGCCCGGTGCCGCCGGGTTTCGAAGAATCGGTTCAGCGTCCGCGTGAGCAGCCGCAGCAAGCGCCCGATCCGCCGATCTACCGCGACCTGCTGGCACGGTGGGCCGACGCCGGGCGGACCCTGCCCGGCCGGCGTGACCCGGAGTGGTCGCGGCTCACGTCCTCCCCGGTGTGGCCCACCACGAGCAGCGGGCTGTACTGACCGCGGTCAGCGCGTCTCCGGGCCCGCCAGGTGGCGGGCGATGACCATGCGCTGGATCTGGTTGGTGCCCTCCACGATCTGGAGCACCTTCGCCTCGCGCATCAGCCGCTCGACGGGGAAGTCCGCCGTGTAGCCGTATCCGCCGAGGACCTGCACCGCGTCGGTGGTGACGGACATCGCCGCGTCGGTGCAGAACAGCTTGGCCATGGCCGCCTGGCGGGAGAACGGCTTGCCCGCGTCCCGCAGCCGCGCCGCCGCGAGGTACAGCGCGCGGCCCGCCTCGATCTTGGTGGCCATGTCGGCCAGCATGAAGCGCAGCCCCTGGAAGTCCGCGATGGGGTGCCCGAACTGCTTGCGGTCCAGGGCGTACGTCAGTGCCTCGTCCAGCGCGGCCTGGGCCACGCCGATGGCGCAGGCGGCGATGCCCAGGCGCCCCGCGTCCAGCGCGGCCAGGGCGATGGTGAAGCCCTGGCCCTCCTCGCCGATGCGGCGGGCGTCGGGGACCCGTACGCCGTCGAAGTGCAGCTGGGCGGTGGGCGAGCCCTTCATGCCCATCTTCTTCTCGGGCACGGCGGCGGTCAGGCCCTCCGCGTCTCCGGGGACGAGGAAGGCCGTGATGCCCTTGGGTCCCTGGGCGCCGGTGCGCGCGAGGACGGTGTAGAAGTCGGCGACTCCGCCGTGGGTGATCCAGGCCTTGGTGCCGGTGATGATCCAGTCGTCGCCGTCGCGCACCGCCTTGGTGGTGAGCGAGGCCGCGTCGGAGCCGGCGGCCGGTTCGGAGAGGCAGTAGGCACCCAGCAGGCCGCCGCCGAGCATCGCGGGCAGGTGGGCGCCCTGCTGCTCCTTGGTGCCGTAGCCGGCGAGGCCGTGGCAGGCCAGGGAGTGCACGCTGACGCCGAGCCCGACGGTGAGGCGGGCCGCGGCGAGCTCTTCGAGGACCTGGAGGTAGACCTCGTACGGCTGCTCACCGCCGCCGAATTCCCCGGGGTAGGGCAGGCCGAGCAGACCGGCCTCGGAGAGCAGGGTGAAGACCTCCCGCGGGAAGCGGCCGGAGTCCTCCTCGTCGGCCGCCTTGGGGCGGATCTCCCGCTGCGCGATCTCGCGTACGAGGGCGAGGAGGTCCCGGGACTCCTCGGTGGGCAGCTGTCGGTCCACCGGCTGCGGGGCGCGGTCAGTCATGGCGGCGCTCTCCTCCCTGGTCGGGCACGGCGGCGACGCGTGAGGTGTGGGACGCGCCGCCGGGTCTCGGATCTCTCACAGCCGATGTTGCCCTCCCGGATCACGGAAGGGGCTGTCAGCGGCTGCGGCGGCTTGAGTATGCCCGATCAGTGGCTTCCCGTCACCGGGGCAAGATCACCTATGGGGTCGGACGGCTCTTCGGGGGCGGGAGGTGCCGGACACTCCGGGACGAACTCCTCGATCACCGTCAGTGTCGCGCGCAGCTGGCGCACCAGCAGGCCGGCGAGCTCGGCGCGGTCGGGCTGGTCCGGGGCGCTCAGCCCGCCGATCCAGTCCAGGGTGGTCCCTTCGACGCCGGACAGCCAGCCGACGAGGGCGAGCCGGGCGAGCGGCGGGAGGGTGCGGCGTCCGTACGCGCCTTCGGCGATGGTGGCGACGAGTTCCTCGCGGACGGTGTCGCGGATGGCGAGCACCTCGGCGTCGGATCCGACGCCGCCGGTGACGATGGTGCGGTAGGCGGCGTGGTGGTGCTCGGCGTAGTACAGGTAGCCGTCGATGGTGCGGCGGACGCGTTCCGCGTCGGGGAGGTCGGTGTCGCCGCCGGCGCGGGCGACGAGTTCGGCCACGGAGTCCTCGACGATGGCGAGGTAGTAGCCGCGCTTGCTGGCGAAGTAGTAGTAGATCAACCCCTTGGCGACGCCCGCCTGTTTGGCGATGTCGTCCATGGAGAGCGCGTCTCCCGCCGCTCGTCTTCGTGACCCGGGTGAGTGCCGAGCAGGCGCTCGTGGCGTCGGACGTGATCGTCACCGAGGGCCACACCGACGGGCCACACCGACGGGCCACGGCTGGCGGCCTCGTGATCCCGGGGGGCTAGAGCCAGCCGACCTGGGTGACGAACATGGCGACGACGACCACGAGGGTCCAGCCGAGTACGTGTTCCAGCCAGGAGGAGTCGTCCTGGGGGCCTCCGGTGCGGACGAGGTCCTTCGGGGCGGCGATCGGGGCGGCGCTGTCGGCAGTCATGCCGCCCAATGTGCCAGCGTTCGCGGCTTTCGCGGTAGAGACGCCCTGGGTGGCATGCGTCACGCAAACGCAGACAGAAGCAGGCAGAGTCGGACAGCCCAGGCCCGGCAGCAGGAGGCCGGGCCCCGGCCTCCTCGGTCGGGGCCCGGCGCGCTCGTCCATCCGGCGCCCGGCGTCTCGCTCCGGCGCTTCCTCCGGTGCCCGGGTCAGACGCGGGACTCGCGGTTGCGGCCCGCCATGCCGGCCATCGCGAGGCCGAGGCACAGTGCGACGCATCCGGCGATCACGTTGCTGACCACCGTTCGCGTCGTGTCCATCTCACCGGCGATGACCCACGGGGCGATGATCGTCCACGCACCGAGGGCGACCGCCGTCCACGCCATCGCGTGGGTGCGCTCGTAGGCGGAACCCAGACCGCCCATGCACAGGCAGAATGCCAGGCCGGCGATCAGGTTGTTGATGGCCAGCGGGGTGAGGTCGCTGAATCCCGCGATCCACGGCGAGGCCGCCAGGTACAGGCCCGTGATCAGGGCCAGTGCTTCGACGGCCTGCGCGGCCGGTGTGCTGGTCACCCGCTCGAACCGGGTGCGCATCTCGGCGAGGTCGGGGTGGTGCTCGATGCTGGGGTGGGTGGTCATGGCGGGCCGCCTCCTATTGAGAAGCCTTTATGTGCCATTTACCCCACTATATTCCGCTTACCCGTGCGCTCGGTCAACGGGGAAATTCGCGGCCTCCTCACAACACGCCCACCGCCCGCAACGCACGGACCTGCACCCGGTTCGGGAGGGCCGGGGCGTAGAGGTAGCAGATGCCTCCGGATCCCGAGGTGACCTTGCCGGAGACTCCCGTGCGCTTGGTCCGCAGCCAGATATTCTCCCACTCGGCGCGCTTGTAGACGCGGCGCACGGCGGGGTTGTCGGGCGAGTTGGGGTCGTTGGCGATCACGTCGCCGGCGGCGGTGAAGCCGATGACGGTCATCAGGTGGCCGGCGGTGCCGTAGCCGGCGCCCGTGAGCTCGTCCGGACGGAAGGACTGGGAGGTGATGACGGGGATGCCGGCCCCGACCAGGGTCTCCAGGTCGGTCAGGGAGGTGAGGCGGGTGACGACTCCGGCGAGCCCGCGGTAGGTGGCGGCGTACGCGGCGTTGAAGGGCCAGTTGCCGCAGCCCTTGTAGGCGGCGTCGTAGGTGGAGCGGGCCGCGTGGCAGATCTGCGGGTCGGCGTACTTGGGGTTCACCCAGGTCAGGGAGGAGGCGGCGGCCCTGCCGCCCCAGTACTCGATGATCATCTGGGAGGAGGTGGGGCTGCACCAGGCCTCGCCGCCGTTGTCGTACTCCGGGTACTGGCCGACGTGGATCTCCTGCGAGTAACGCGGGACCTTCAGCTCGTGGGCGGTACCGGAGGGGGTGGAGGCGGGGACGGTGAAGCGGTCCGGGACGTCCGAGACCATGGCGCCGGCGAGCCACACGGTGGGACCGCTTCCGGCGCCCGGCCTGCGGTGGAGGGTCAGCCGCAGCTGCCAGGCCGCGATCCGCAGACCGGCGGTCACGGCCGGGGTGTCCAGGGCCAGCGTGTCGGTCCACACGGTGGACCTTCCGTCGGTCTGGCCGTCCACCGAGGTGCGGCGGATGTCGCCGTCGCCCGAGGCCCAGCGGCCCATCACGTACCAGGGGGTGGCGGTGCCGTCGGAGTAGGTGCCGCGCAGTTCGGCCTGGATCCAGGTGCCGGCCGGGGTACGGGCGTTCCAGGAGGCGATGGCCTCGGTGGCGGGCACGGTGGAGCGGTGCACAGGGGAGGTCCAGGTGGCGTACTCCCAGGTGCTCTTGCGGCCGGTGTGCGGGTCGGCGTACTCGGTGCGGCCGACTGCCGCCGCGATCTCCAGGCCGGGGCGGGAGCCGCCGACGGCGGTGGTGCCCTGGTGGGTGCCGGCGAGCCAGTGGCCGTAGGAGTACCAGAAGCGGTTGTCGACGGTGGGGCCCGGCGTGCGCGGGGCCGGAAGGGTGGCGGCCGCCGAGGCGCCGCCGCCGGGGACGGTGGCGGCGGCGGCCGCGGTGGCGACCGCGAGCGCGGCGACGAGTACGGACCTGCGCGGCGTGGCTTCGGTCATCGCGTGGTTCCCCCAGGGTGGGTCGGCACTTCGGTGACACTCGGTGGCACTCGTGGCACTCGGTGGACTCGGTGGACTCAGTGGCTTCACCCTTCCATTTCCCGGCGGCGGCGGCCCGAAGCCACGGGTCGTGTCGGGCTTGTCTACGCTGGTCGGGTGGAGCCACAGCAGTCACTTGAGTCACTCGCCCGGGAGCTCGCGGCCCTTCCGCCCTCCCTCGGCGCGGTGCGCCTGATCGGGATCGACGGGCATGCCGGATCCGGGAAGAGCACCTTGGCGGGACGGCTCGCCGAGCTGCTGGGCGCGCCCGTGCTGCACCTGGACGACGTGGCCACCCATGAGGAGCCGTTCGGCTGGGAGGAGCGACTGCGCGCACAGGTGCTGGAGCCGCTGGCCGCCGGGCGGCCCGCGCACTGGGCCCCGTACGACTGGGTGGCGCGCCGGTTCGGGCCGGAGCGGGTGCTGGAGCCGGCGCCGGTGCTGCTGGTGGAGGGGGTCGGAGCCGGGCGGCAGGCGTTGCGCCCGTGTCTGGCGCGGCTGCTGTGGGTGGAGACGCCGCGCGAGGAGTCCTGGCAGCGGGGGCGAAACCGGGACGGGCGTGAACTTTCCGACTTCTGGGACGGATGGGAGTGCGCGGAGCGCGCGCACTTCTCCAACGACCCTTCGCGCCCCTTCGCCGACACCCTGGTACGCCAGAGCGGTACGGGATACGAGTGGTCTTCCGGGGCCCGTGCGACGGCGGGAACCTCCACTTCCGTCACGAAGAGTGACGACCTCCCCCGGGCCTGAGCGACCCCGTACGCCGGCTCCGCCGGGCCTCGACCGACCCGCTTGACCTGGGACACGCACCGGCCTTACGTTCTCAATGCGAGGCCCTTACAGGCCGACGCGGACACGAAGCCCCCGATTGTTCCCCCGTGATCGGGGGCTTCGTTCTGCCCGCGAACCCCCTCCCCGGTGGTGTCACGCGAGGCCGATCCACCCGGATCCTTCACCCAGCGTCACCACACACCCCAGGGGCGCACTCCGGAACCGGGTCTGTCGCGCCCTACGTAAGGTGCGTGACCGCGGGTACGATGCAGCCCTGATTTCATCGGCGCAGTGGGCAACTCATGTGCTCGTCACGGGGGTTGCCGCGCACCACGGGGGCGGGCTTGTGGGGGACGTGATGGATTTCGGCACGCCGGGCAGCATGCACGCCCCGGCCGAACTCGCCTGGCTGCGCGGGGTCGACGCCTGCACCATGGGCGCCTATCCGCAGGCCGAGGAGGAGTTCCGGGCGGCCGTACGACTCGATCCCTCCATGGCCGACGCATGGCTGGGCCTGCACGCGCTCCGGATCGACACCGGCAACGCGTTACTTCGCATGTACGCCCACCGGGACCGGTTCGGCGAGCAGCGCGCCCGGCACCGCCGGACGCTGAACTCCTGGTACTGGCTGGGCTGGTGGGTGCAACCGGTGCTGGAGAGCCCGCGGGACCTGCTCCTCGCCCATGCCTCGCACTGGCTGGACGGCCGCCACGTGCCCGAGCTGGACCAGGCGCTGGCCGCGCTGCCACCGGTGGACACCGATGCGCAGGTTCGGTTCCTGCACGCCTGCCGGGCCTATCTGGTCAAGGACTGGGAGCAGCTGGTCCGGCACACCGAGCCACTGGTGAACGATCCGCTGCTGGGCATCGAGGCCGGGCTGTTCGGCGGGATGGCGCGGGTCCGGCTGGAGATGTACGGGCAGGCGGAGCCGATGCTGGCGGCGGCGCTGATGCGCTGTCGCAGTGAGCAGCCCCAGCGCAAGGAGCTGCGGTACTGGCTGGCGCGGGCGCGGGAGGGCACCGGGCGCACTGCGGCGGCGCTGCCGCTGTACCGGGCGGTGCACCGGGTGGATCCCTCGTTCATGGACACCGCGGCCCGGTTGACGGCCATCGAGGACGGCGACGACACGGACGGCATGGCCGATCTGGCGGGGCTCGCCGGGTACGCCGGGTACGGGGGCTACGCCGGGCACGGCCCGTCCCCGGCGGGAGGGGACTTCGCGGCGGTCGCGCTGGGCGGCGGGCCCGTCCAGGACATCGCGGCGGACGGTCAGGTGGAGCCCGATCCGCCGGCTCCGCCCCCTCCCCCGGCGGAGCGGGTGGAGGGCGGCGTGCGGCGCAAGGTGTCCGTCCCGCCGCAGGGCACGCCCGGGGGGCTGCCGACCGGGCCGGCGGACCCGGCGGCGCTCGCGGAGGCGCTGGCGGAGCTGGAGCGGATGGTGGGCCTGGAGCCGGTGAAGCGGCAGGTGAAGGCGCTCTCCGCACAGCTGCACATGGCGCGGCTGAGGGCGGGTCAGGGGCTGCCCGTGCAGCCGCCGAAACGGCATTTCGTGTTCTCGGGGCCGTCCGGTACCGGGAAGACGACGGTGGCCAGGATCCTGGGCCGGGTCTTCTACGCGCTGGGCCTGCTCGGCGGCGACCATCTGGTGGAGGCCCAGCGGGCCGACCTCGTGGGCGAGTTCCTCGGGCAGACCGCGGTGAAGGCGAACGAGCTGATCGATTCGGCGATCGGCGGGGTGCTGTTCGTGGACGAGGCGTACTCGCTGTCGAACTCGGGCTACAGCAAGGGCGACGCGTACGGCGACGAGGCCCTGCAGGTGCTGCTGAAGCGGGCCGAGGACAACCGGGACCACCTGGTGGTGATCCTGGCGGGCTACCCGGCCGGGATGGACCGGCTGCTGGCCGCCAATCCGGGGCTGTCCTCGCGCTTCACGACCCGGGTGGACTTCCCCAGCTACCGGCCGCTGGAACTGACCGCGATCGGCGGGGTGCTGGCGGACGCGAACGGGGACCACTGGGACGAGGAGGCGCTGGAGGAGCTGCGCAGCATCAGCGGGCACGTGGTGGAGCAGGGCTGGATCGACGAGCTGGGCAACGGGCGCTTCCTGCGGACCCTGTACGAGAAGAGCTGCGCGTACCGGGACCTGCGGCTGGCGGGCTTTCCGGGTGAGCCGTCGCGGGACGACCTGGCGACGCTGCGGCTGCCGGACCTGATGCAGGCGTACGGGGAGGTCCTGTCGGGCCGCGGCCCGCAGGAACGGCCGGATCCGCCGCCGTTGTAGGGGCCGGGCAGGGCGCCGCGCGGGGTGTTCCCCCCGGCCGGGGCCCGGACCCGGGCCCCGAACGCCGGACGGGCTGGAAGATCCGGCTTCGCCGGCGTTCGGGGCGCGGGGTGCGCGGGGCGGAGCCCCGGCAGCGGGTCCGCAGGGCGGTGGCTACGCGCCCCGGACGTACGCGCGGTGGGCCGGGTCGCGGACCTCGCCGACCAGCATCTCCAGGACGTCCTCCAGGGCGACCAGGCCGAGGACCCGGCCCCCCGGGTCCGCGACCTGCGCCAGGTGGGTGGCGTCCCGGCGCATGACGCCGAGGGCGTCGTCCAGCGGGACGGTGGAGCACAGCGTGGTCATCCGCCGCCACACCCGCTGGGGCACCGCCCGCTCCCGGTCCTCCAGGTCCAGTACGTCCTTGACGTGCAGGTAGCCCATGAAGGCGCCGCTGTCGGCACGGACGGGGAAGCGGGAGTAGCCGGTGCGCACCGTCAGCTGCTCGATCTGGCGCGGGGTCACGTCCGGGCCGACCGTGACCAGCCGGTCCGGGCCGAGGAGGACGTCGGCGACGGGGCGGCTGCCCAGTTCCAGTGCGTCCTCCAGCCGCTCCTGCTCGACCGGCTCCAGGAGCCCGGCCTGCCGGGAGTCCTTGAGGAGCCGGCCCAGCTGGGCGGAGGTGTAGACGGCCTCGACCTCGTCCTTGGGCTCCACCTTGAAGAGCTTCAGGACGAGCTTGGCGCAGGCCCCGAGCGCGGTGGTGACCGGCCCGCACAGGCGGGCGAAGGCGACCAGGCCGGGGCTGAACCACAGCGCGGTCCTCTCCGGTGCGGCCATGGCCAGGTTCTTCGGCACCATCTCGCCGATGACCAGGTGCAGGAAGACCACGGCACTGAGCGCGAAGGCGTAACCCAGGGGGTGGATCAGGCCCTGCGGTACGTGGACGGCGTGGAAGACGGGTTCCAGCAGCCGGGCCACGGTGGGCTCGGCGACCGCGCCGAGGGTGAGCGAGCACATGGTGATGCCGAACTGCGCCGCGGCCATCATGCGGGGCAGGTTCTCCAGGCCGTGGAGCACCTGGCGGGCCCGCTTGGACTCGGCCGCGAGGGGCTCGATCTGGCTGCGCCGTACGGAGACGAGCGCGAACTCGGCGCCGACGAAGAAGCCGTTGGCAAGGACCAGGAGCAGGGCGAAGAGGAGCTGGAGCGCGTTCATCGGGCGGCGCCTTCGAGCTCGGCCCGCTCGGGTTCGTACGCGGCCGTGCCGTCGGCCCCGGCGGTGGGCCGGTAGGTACCGGCGGCGGGCACCGCCGCCTGCCGGACCAGCCGGACCCGCTCGGCGCGGTTGCGGCCTACGCGGCGGACGGACAGCTTCCAGCCGGGGAGCTCCGCACGGTCCCCGGGGGCGGGGATCCGGCCGAGCAGGTCGGCGACGAGGCCGGCGACGGTCTCGTACGGGCCTTCGGGTACTTCCAGGCCTATCCGGCGCAGGGTCTGCACCCGGCAGCTTCCGTCGGCCTCCCAGGAGGGGCGGCCGTCCTCGGCCGGTACCGCGGCCAGTTCGGGGGTCTCGTCCTCGGCGAAGTCGTGCTCGTCGCGGACCTCTCCGACGAGCTCCTCCACGATGTCCTCGAGCGTGACGACGCCGGCCGTGCCGCCGTACTCGTCGACGACCACGGCCATCGGCTGCTCGCTGCGCAGCCGCTCCAGCAGCGGCTGCACCGGCAGGGAGCCGGGCACCAGCAGCGGGGCGACGCAGATCCGGCTCACGCAGGTGCGGTCGCGTTCGGACTCGGGCACGGCGAGGGCGTCCTTGAGGTGGACCACGCCGGCGATCTCGTCGATGCGGTCGCGGTAGACCGGGAAGCGGGACAGGCCCGTGGCGCGGGTCAGGTTGAGCACGTCGGCCGCGGTGGCCGTGTGCATCAGGGCGCTGACCCTCACCCGGGGGGTCATGACGTGCTGGGCCGTGAGCTCGCCCAGCGAGAGGGTGCGTACGAAGAGGTCGGCGGTGTCCTGTTCGAGGGCGCCGGCCTGGGCCGAATGGCGGACCAGGGAGAGCAGTT
Source organism: Streptomyces sp. NPDC048257 (assembly GCF_043201855.1). Lineage (NCBI taxonomy): Bacteria > Bacillati > Actinomycetota > Actinomycetes > Kitasatosporales > Streptomycetaceae > Streptomyces > Streptomyces sp. NPDC048257. Next base: position 152,828 of record NZ_JBICZI010000011.1, on the reverse strand, counting down.
CGCCGGGGGTCCGGGCGGAGGCCATCTCCTCGGTCGGTTCCACGCCGAGCGCCCGCACGAGGCGGTTGGCCACGGCGTTGAGGCCGGCGATGACGGGCCGGAAGGCCCGGGAGAAGGCGTGCTGGGGGCCGGCGACGAAGCGGGCCACCTGGAGCGGCCGGGAGACCGCCCAGTTCTTCGGTACGAGCTCGCCGACGACCATCTGGACGGCGGAGGCGAGCAGCATGCCGATGACGACGGCGACGCCGGAGACGGCTCCCTGCGGCAGGCCGGTCGCGGCGAGCGGCCCGGCCAGCAGTGCGGCGAGGGCGGGCTCGGCGAGCATGCCGACCACGAGGGAGGTGATGGTGATGCCGAGCTGGGTGCCGGAGAGCTGGAAGGACAGCTCCCGCAGGGCCTTGACCACCGTGCGGGCACGGCGGTCACCGTCGGCTGCGGCGCGTTCGGCCTCGGGTCGCTCGACGGTGACGAGGCCGAATTCGGCGGCCACGAAGAAACCGTTGGCGAGGATGAGGGCGAAGGCCGCCGCGAGAAGAAGTAGCGGGATGGTCATGCCGCCGCCTCCGGGGGGAGGGCGGCGCGGGTACTACCGGACGATCCGTCCATTGCTGGAGGGAGTCACTCCTCGAGTCGCAGGTGCCCACGGGCCACGAGGTCCCGGGGCCGGTGGGAGGGCGCACGGCTGCGCCCCGCCACCAGGGTAGTCATTGAGATCCCGGCCGCAACGGTAGGCGGCCACGAGGATCGGCCGACTCAGTGGTCGCCGGCACCCGTTCCGCGGGCTTCGGCCAGGGCGCGCAGGGCGCGCGCGTCGCCGATCGCCTGCTGCCTGGCCACGCCCGGCTGGATGCCGAGGGCGGGCAGGCTGGTGCCGTCGCTGAGGTCGAGGAACACCCACGGGTCGCCGGGGCGGAGGTTGACCCTCAGGATCTGGGCCCATGCCAGGCGCCGGGTGGTGGTCAGGTTGACGACCGTGACGCCGGTCTCGTCCGCGACGACCTTGGGGCGGCTGAGCAGGACGAGTACGGAGCTGAGCAGGACGGCGGTGAAGACGAAGCTGATCCGCTCGCCGGGGCTGAGGTTCTCCAGCAGCAGGGCGATCCCCGTGATGGTGGCGAACATGGCGAGACCGACGCCCAGCAGGACGACCCGGGTGCGGGTCGGCCGGAATGTGACCGGCAGGGTGGGTGTGACGGGCTGGGCGGCGGACTCGGCCATGGTGCGTTGCCTTCTGGAGGTGGCGTGGGGATCGGGGGCGGGCGGGCCGGGACGGCTCGCCGGAAGGCCCCTCAGAGACGGCAGGCGTGGATCGAGGTGGTGAGGATCGCGCGCGCGCCGAGCTCGTACAGGTCGTCCATGATCCGCTGGGCTTCCTTGGCGGGGACCATCGCGCGGACCGCGACCCAGCCCTCGTTGTGCAGCGGGGAGACGGTCGGCGACTCGAGGCCCGGGGTGAGGGCGACCGCGCGCTCGAGGTGCTCGGCGCGGCAGTCGTAGTCCATCATCACGTAGCTGCGGGCCACCAGGACGCCCTGCAGGCGGCGCAGGAACTGCTGGACCTGCGGGTCGTCGGCGTCGGCGCCGTTGCCGCGGACGACGACGGCCTCGGAGGTGAGGATCGGCTCGCCGATGACCTCGAGGCCGGCGTTGCGCAGGCTGGTGCCGGTCTCGACGACGTCCGCGATGATCTGGGCGACGCCGAGCTGGATGGCGGTCTCGACCGCGCCGTCGAGGTGTACGACGGAGGCGTCGATGCCCTTCTCGGCGAGGTGCTTGGCGACGATTCCCTCGTAAGAGGTCGCGATCGTCATGCCGTTGAAGTCCTCGGGGCCCTTCGCCGTGCCGGGGGTGGTGGCGTAGCGGAAGGTGGAGCGGCCGAAGTTCAGCGGCAGGATCTCCTCGGCGCTGGCGCCGGAGTCGAGCAGCAGGTCGCGGCCGGTGATGCCGATGTCGAGCTTGCCCGAGGAGACGTAGATCGCGATGTCCTTGGGGCGGAGGTAGAAGAACTCCACCTCGTTCTCGGGGTCGACGACCACGAGCTCCTTGGACTCCTTGCGCATCCGGTAGCCGGCCTCATGGAGCATCGCCGACGCCGGTCCGGAGAGTGAACCCTTGTTGGGGACGGCGATGCGCAGCATGGGGCTTCCTTTGGTGCGTGGATTACGGGTGACGGGCGGGTGTGCGTGCCGGGGCTCAGAGGTGCGCGTAGACGTCGTCGAGGGAGATCCCGCGCGCCACCATCATCACCTGGACGTGGTAGAGCAGCTGGGAGATCTCCTCGGCGGCGGCTTCCTTGCCCTCGTACTCGGCGGCCATCCAGACCTCTGCGGCCTCCTCGACGACCTTCTTGCCGATGGCATGGACGCCCTTGTGGACGAGCTCGGCGGTGCGGGAGGTGCTGGGGTCGCCGTTGGCGGCCTTGAGCTGGAGCTCGGCGAAGAGTTCTTCGAAGCTCTTGGAGGGTGTGTTCGCCATGATGGTCCTCAGAATACGGGGTATCCCGTCGCCACTCAGCGCCAGGGTTCGCTGACGGTCCGCAGGGTCATGGCCGTGGAGACGGCGGCGGTGACCGCTTCGTGCCCCTTGTCCTCGTTCGACCCCTCGAGTCCGGCGCGGTCCAGCGCCTGCTCGTCGTTGTCGCAGGTCAGTACTCCGAAGCCGACGGGGACTCCGGTGTCGATCGACACCTGTACCAGGCCCTGGGTGACGCCCTGGCAGACGTAGTCGAAGTGCGGGGTGCCGCCGCGGATGACCACTCCGAGGGCGACGATGGCATCGTATCCGCGACCGGCCAGTACCTTCGCCACGACCGGGAGCTCGAAGCTGCCGGGGACGCGGAGCAGGGTGGGCTCGTCGATGCCCAGCTCGTGCAGGGCCCGCAGGGCTCCGTCGACCAGCCCGTCCATGACCTTCTCGTGCCACTGGGCCGCGATCACGGCGACTCGGAGGTCTCCGCAGTTCTTCACGCTCAGTTCGGGTGCGCCCTTGCCGCTCACAGCTCTGCTCCTCGGTGGTTCGTGATGGTTCGTAGTGGTTCGTAAGGGTGGATCTACGTACGGGTGGTGGTGCGTGCCTACTGGTTGCCGCAGGCGGAGGTGGTCACGGGCCCGTCCAGCCAGGGCAGGTCGTGGCCCATCCGGTCCCGCTTGGTGCGCAGGTACCGCAGATTGTGCTCGCCGGCCTCCATCGGCATCGGCTCCCGGCTGGTGACCGTGATGCCGTGGCGGACGAGGGCGTCGGACTTCTCGGGGTTGTTGGTCATCAGCCGGACGCTGTGCACGCCGAGGTCGGCGAGGATCTGGGCCCCGGCGCCGTAGTCGCGGGCGTCGGCGGGCAGGCCGAGTTCCAGGTTGGCGTCGAGGGTGTCGCGGCCGCGCTCCTGGAGCTCGTACGCGCGCAGCTTGGACAGGAGTCCGATGCCTCGGCCCTCGTGGCCGCGCAGGTAGACGACGATGCCGCGGCCCTCGGTCTTGATGCGTTCCATGGAGGCGTGCAGCTGGGGGCCGCAGTCGCAGCGCTGGGAGGCGAAGATGTCGCCGGTCAGGCACTCGGAGTGCATGCGGACCAGGATGTCGGCGCCGTCGCCGATCTCGCCGTGGACGAGGGCGACGTGCTCGACGCCGTCGACGGTGGAGCGGTAGCCGTACGCGGTGAAGTCACCGAAGGAGGTCGGCAGGCTGACCTCGGCCTCGCGGCGCACGGTGGGCTCGGCGGAGCGGCGGTAGGCGATCAGGTCCTCGATGGAGATGATCGTCAGGCCGTGCTTGCGGGCGAAGGGGATCAGCTCGGGCAGGCGCAGCATGACGCCGTCCTCGCCGGCGATCTCCACGATGGCGCCGGCCGGGCGCAGGCCCGCGAGGCGGGCGAGGTCGACGGCGGCCTCGGTGTGGCCGTTGCGGACCAGGACGCCGCCGGGCTTGGCACGCAGGGGGAAGACGTGGCCGGGGCGGACGAAGTCGCCGGGCTCGGAGACCCCGTCGGCGAGCAGCCGCAGGGTGGTGGCGCGGTCGGCGGCCGAGATGCCGGTGGAGACGCCGTGGGCGGCGCTCGCGTCGACGGAGACGGTGAAGGCGGTCTTCATCGACTCGGTGTTGTTCTGGACCATCTGGGGGAGTTCGAGCCGGTCCAGCTCCGGGCCCTCCATGGGGGCGCAGATCAGGCCGCGGCACTCGCTCATCATGAAGGCGATGATCTCGGGGGTGGCCTTCTCGGCGGCGATGACGAGGTCGCCCTCGTTCTCGCGGTCCTCGTCGTCGACGACGACGATGGGGCGGCCCGCCGCGATGTCGCGGATGGCCTGCTCGACGGGGTCGAGGCGGAAGGTCTCTTCGGGGATGTCGGGCACGGGCTTGAGGCTGGTCATGCCGTTGCTCCTTCCAGGGCCGGGGCGGGGGTGGTGCGGGAGCGCTGGTACCAGTCGTACGCGCCCCACAGCACGAGGGCGAAGTACACGACGTAGACGAGGCCGGAGAAGACCAGGCCTCCGTTGAAGGCGAGGGGGACGCCGACCAGGTCGACGAGGAGCCAGGCGAACCAGAACTCGACGAGGCCGCGGGCCTGGGCGACCATCGCGACGATGGTGCCGACGAAGATGTACGCGTCGGCCCACGGGCTCCACGACAGGTCCGGGTAGAGGGTGAAGAGGCCGCCGACCGCGAGGGTGCCGAGCGCGGCGCCGCCCAGGAGCAGCGCGCGCTCCTTCCAGCCGGCGGTCCGCACGGCGATCGAGCCGTCCTGGGCCTTCTGGCGGCCGAGCTGCCAGGCGCGCCAGCCGAAGACGGCCACGCCGATGACGAGGAGCTGCTTGCCGACGCCGCCGGCGAGGTGCGCGGAGGCGTAGGCGGCGATGAGGATCAGGCCGGAGAGGAGCTGGGCGGGCCAGGTCCATATGGAGCGGCGCCAGCCGAGGGCGAGCGCGGCCAGGCCCATCAGGTTGCCGATCATGTCGGACCAGATGACCTTCTGGCCGAAGACGGTGAAGGCCTCCGCGTTGAGCCAGGTCAGGGCGTTCACCGGTCGTCTCCCGTCGCGTGCAGCGGGTTCACGCCGGCGGCCAGCAGGCGCTCGACGTACTTCGCGAGGACGTCGACCTCGAGGTTGACCGGGTCGCCGCTCTTCTTGGTACCGAGCGTCGTCAGCGCGAGGGTGGTGGGGATGAGGCTGATGGTGAACCAGTCCGCTGCGGCCTCGACCACGGTGAGGCTGACGCCGTCGACGGTGATGGAGCCCTTCTCGACGACGTAGCGGGAGAGGTTCTCGGGGAGGGCGACCTTGACGATCTCCCAGTGTTCCGAGGGGGTCCGGGAGAGGATCTCGCCGGTGCCGTCCACGTGACCCTGGACCAGGTGGCCGCCGAGCCGTCCGCCGAGGGCCATCGGGCGCTCCAGGTTGACCCGGGAGCCCTTGGTCAGGGCGCCGAGGCTGGAGCGGTTGAGGGTCTCCTGCATGACGTCGGCGGTGAACTCGCCGTCCGCGGTCTCGACGACGGTCAGGCAGACGCCGTTGACCGCGATGGAGTCTCCGTGCTTGGCGCCCTCGGTGACGAGGGGGCCGCGCAGCCGGAAGCGGGAGGCTTCCTCGAGCTGCTCGACAGCGGTGACCTCGCCCAGTTCTTCGACGATTCCGGTGAACACTCAGTGCTCCTTGGTGGCGGGGGTGTGGGTGGGGGCGTTGCCTGGGGCGGGAACTGCGGTGATGCGGAGATCGGGGCCGATGCGAACGGCCTCGGTGATGTCGAGGCGCAGCGCACCGGAGATGTTCTTGATCCCGGCGTCGGCGAGGGCCGCGGGGCCGGCGCCGAGGAGGGCCGGGGCGATGTAGCCGATGACGCGGTCGACGGCGCCGGCTTCGAGGAGGGCGCCGGCCAGCGTGGGCCCGCCTTCCAGCAGGACGGAGCGCACGCCGCGCAGGTGCAGGTGGGTGAGGAGGTCGTGAAGGCCGATGCGGCCGTCGTGCAGGGGCAGCCGGAGCAGTTCGGCGCCGGTCAGGTGCCGGGTGTCGGCGTCCTCGCCGACGACGAGCAGGGTGGGCGCGGCGTCGTCGAGGATGCGGGCGGTCGGCAGGATGGTGGCGCGGGTGTCGAGGGCGATCCGCAGCGGCTGCGTCGCGCCGTCGACGCCGCGCACGGCGAGGTGCGGATCGTCGGCGCGCAGGGTGCCGCCGCCGACCAGGACGGCGTCGCTCTCGGCGCGCAGCCGGTGGACGTCGGCCCGGGACTCGGCGGAGCTGATCCAGCGGCTGCTGCCGTCCGCGGCGGCGCTGCGGCCGTCGAGGGTGGCGGCGTACTTCCAGGTGACGTGCGGCCGGCCGAGGCGTACGGAGGTCAGCCAGGCGGCGTTGCCCGCCTCGGCCTCGTCCGCGAGCAGCCCGGCCGTGGCGGGGATCCCGGCGGCGCGCAGGGTGGCGCCGCCACCGCTGGCCTGCGGGTTCGGGTCGGAGACGGCGTAGTGCACGCGGGCGATCCCGGCTTCGGCGAGGGCGCGGGCGCAGGGCCCCGTACGGCCGGTGTGGTTGCAGGGCTCGAGGGTGACGTAGGCGGTGCCGCCGCGGGCGGCCCCGCCTGCCGCGCGCAGGGCGTGGACCTCGGCGTGCGGGCCGCCGGCCCGCTCGTGCCAGCCCTCGCCGACGATCGCGCCCGAGGCGTCGGTGATGACGCAGCCGACGACCGGGTTGGGGCTGGTGGAGCCGAGTCCGCGCGCGGCGAGCTCGACGGCTCGGCGCATGGCACGGGTGTCCGCGTCGGGTGCTGCGTGCGCGGCGTGTGTCGCCACCGGGTCCTCCTGCCTCATCGGGCACGGACTCCGGGGCCTGTCGGGATACGACAGATGAAGCGGTACAGCACGCGGGGACGCCGAGGCCGGAAAAACGGTTCGAACGGGCATATCCGCAGGGATATGCCGACGAACCGCCGACGGCGGCGTACCGGTGACTGGCCCGCCGCGCACTGCCTCCCATCCGGACTTTAACCGTCGGTCCAGGAATCTCACCTGGTCAACCGGCCGCTGGCTGCGGACGGGTCGCGGACTATAACCGCCGGTTCGGAATTACACCGACCCCGGAGTGCGCTGCTACTGGTACTCCAGCCAGTTTGCCACGGGTGATCCGCCGCCATGCAGGCGATGCGGTGTGGCCTGGCTCACAGGAGGGTCGGTACCGGTGCGGACTTTGTCAAGTGGGACGACGTTGGTCCAGACCTATTGACGGGGTGGTCTAGTCCTCTTAACGTTCCCTTCATCTCCCCGGGAACAGCCCGTCAGATGTGCGCACGTCACGGGCCAACACGCTTCTGCACCACTCCTGTTGCCTGATGTTGTGTCCAGTTGTGTCCTGCATCCTCCCCTCCCCAGGAGGCACAATGCCGTCCCCCACACGTACGAGAGCACTGCTCCTGGCATCCGGCGCCGCAATCGCCGGACTCCTGGTGGGCGGGCTCTCGGCGGGCGTCTCGCACGCGGCCGACAACGAGAGCTGTCGCCCCGACGGGCTGTACAAGACCGCCGGTGTCGACGTCCCGTACTGCTCGGTCTACGACTCCGAAGGCCGCGAGAAGATGGGCGCCGACCACCAGCGCCGCGTCATCGGATATTTCACCGGCTGGCGCACCGGCAAGGACGGCACCCCCGCCTACCTCGCCAACAACATCCCGTGGGCCAAGGTCACCCACCTGAACTACGCCTTCGCCCACGTGGGCGCCGACAACAAGATCTCCGTCGGCTCGGACAACGTGAACAACGCCGCCACCGGGATGACCTGGCCCGGCGTCGCGGGCGCCGAGATGGACCCGGCCCTCCCCTACAAGGGCCACTTCAACCAGCTGACGAAGTTCAAGAAGCAGTACCCGGGCGTCAAGACGCTGATCTCGGTCGGCGGCTGGGCGGAGACCGGCGGCCACTTCGGCGACGACGGCAACCGGGTCGCCTCCGGCGGCTTCTACTCGATGGCCACCAACGCGGACGGCTCCGTCAACCAGGCCGGCATCGACACCTTCGCCGACTCCTCGGTCGAGTTCATCCGCAAGTACGGGTTCAACGGCGTCGACATCGACTACGAGTACCCGACCACCATGAAGGACGCCGGCAACCCGCTGGACTGGCAGCTGGCCAACGCCCGCCGCGCCGGCCTGGTCCAGGGCTACGCGGCCCTGATGAAGTCCCTGCGCGAGAAGCTCGACCGCGCGGGCGCCGCCGACGGCAAGCACTACCTGCTCTCCGTCGCCGCCCCCTCCTCCGGCTACCTGCTGCGGGGCATGGAGACGTTCCAGGTCCAGAAGTACCTGGACTACGTCAACATCATGTCCTACGACCTGCACGGCGCCTGGAACGAGTACGTCGGCCCCAACGCCTCGCTCTTCGACGACGGCAAGGACGGCGAACTCGCCGCCGCCGGCGTCTACTCCACCTCCCAGTACGGCGGCATCGGCTACCTCAACACCGACTGGGCCTACCACTACTTCCGCGGCTCCATGCCGGGCGGCCGCATCAACATCGGCCTGCCCTACTACACCCGCGGCTTCAAGAACGTGCAGGGCGGCACCGACGGCCTGTGGGGCAAGGCTCCCGCCACCACCTGCCCGGCCGGCGCGGGCCTGACCAAGTGCGGCGACGGCGCGGTCGGCATCGACAACCTGTGGCACGACAAGGACACCAACGGGGTCGAGTCCCCGGCGGGCTCCAACCCGATGTGGCACGCCAAGAACCTGGAGAAGGGCGTGGTCGGCGACTACGTCACCACGTACGGCTTCCCGGCGAACACCACGCTGACCGGCACCTACGTCCGCAAGTACGACTCCACCCTGGTGGCGCCGTGGCTGTGGAACGCGCAGAAGAAGGTCTTCCTCTCCACCGAGGACGAGCAGTCGGTGGCCGCCAAGGCCGACTACGTGGTGAACAAGGGCATCGGCGGCACGATGGTCTGGGAGCTCGCGGGCGACTACTCGTACAACGCGGCCAAGGGCCAGTACGAGATGGGCGACACGCTCACCGACACGATGTACCAGAAGTTCAAGTCGGCCTCCCCCTACGGCGCGAAGAAGGCGGGCGCGACCGCGCTGCCGACCCAGGCCGTGGACATCAGGACGGAGTTCACCGAGTTCAAGCTGGGCGACTCCAACTACCCCCTCACCCCGAAGCTGAAGATCACCAACAACACGAACGCCACCCTGCCCGGCGGCACCGAGTTCCGGTTCGACTACGGCACCTCGGCCCCGAACAACGCCTCCGACCAGTCCGGCTTCGGCACGACGGTGATCAGCAGCGGCCACACCGGCACCAACGTCGGCGGCCTGAAGGGCGACTTCCAGCGGGTCTCCCTGAAGCTCCCGGCCTGGCAGACCCTGGCCCCCGGCGCCTCCGTCGACCTGGCGTTCAACTACTACCTGCCGGTGTCCACCCCCTCCAACTGGACGGTGAACATCTCCGGCACCACCTACGCCCTCGCCGGGGACCTGGCCCGCGGCACCACGCCCGTCCAGCCCGGCGGCGGCACCCAGCCCCCCACCGCTCCCCCGACCACCCCGCCCACCACTCCCCCCACGACCCCGCCGACCACGCCCCCGGGCGGGACCTGCACCAACCCGGCGTACGCGGCGGGCACCGTCTACAACAGCGGCAACCTCGTCTCGCACAAGGGCCGCAACTGGAAGGCCCAGTGGTGGACGCAGAACGAAGAGCCCGGCACCACCGGTGACTGGGGCGTCTGGAAGGACGAGGGCGCCTGCTGACCCCCTGCGCCCCGAAATCCCTGATCCCTGACCTGATCCCTGATCCCTGAGTGGGCGTGAGGACCCGGTGGCCCGGCGGCCACCGGGTCCTCGCACGTCCGCGCGCACCCGGCCTCGTACGCTGCTGAGGTGATCACACACGTCACCGCGTCCGACGCGGACTTCGAGGAAAACCGTGCCCGGATGTTCGGCATCGCCTACCGCATGCTCGGCAGCGCCGCGGAGGCCGAGGACACCGTGCAGGACGCGTACCTGCGCTGGGTGTCCGCGGACCGCGAGGACATCGAGCACCCGGGAGCCTGGCTCGCCAAGGTCGTCACGAACCTGTGTCTCAACACCCTCACCTCGGCGCGGGTCCGGCGCGAGGAGTACGTCGGCCCCTGGCTCCCGGAACCCGTCCTCACCGGGGACGGCGCACTCGGCCCGCTGGAGTCCGCGGAGCAGCGGGACAGCGTGTCCATGGCCCTGCTGGTGCTGCTGGAGCAGCTCACCCCGGTCGAGCGGGCCGTCTACGTCCTGCGCGAGGCCTTCGCCTACAGCCACCGGGAGATCGCCGCAGTGCTGGACCTCACCGAGGCGAACTGCCGGCAGCTCTACCGGCGCGCGGCGGGCCGGGTGGCCGCCGAACGGGCGGCCGAGCCCGAGCGGCGCCTCCCGCCGGACCCCGAACGGTGGCAGAGCCTCGTGGAAACCTTCATGACGGCGGCGCGCGGCGGGGACCTGGCCCGGCTGGAGGGACTGCTGACAGCCGACGTCCGCTTCGTGTCGGACGGCGGCGGCGTGGTCAGGGCGGCGCTGCGGCCGGTCCTGGGGCGGGACAAGGTGGCCCGGTTCACGATCGGGTTGCTCAAGAAGTACGCCGGGGACCTGGCGGTCAGCTTCGCGGAGATCAACGGATCGCCCGCCTTGCTGTTCGGCGAGGAGGCCGTTCTTCTGGTGGAATTCGAGAACGGGCTGGTCAGCGGCCTCAGCACGGTACTCAACCCGGAGAAGCTGGAATACCTCCAGCGCCAGCTGTCACATTCCTGAGAGCTGTCCGGTCTCCGCTGCTGAAGGAACCACATCGGCGAAAGGCGGACCCCATGAGCACCATCCTCGTCACCGGAGGCACCGGCACCCTCGGCGTGCAGGTCGTCGAACGGCTGCGGCGGAACGCGGGCCACGAGGTCCGCGCACTGAGCCGGCACGCCCCGGACTACCCGGTCGACCTGAAGGACGGCAGCGGGCTGGACGCGGCGATGGCGGGCGCGGAGGTCGTCGTGCACTGCGCGAGCAACACGCGGGGAGGAGGCAAGGACGACGACCTCACCACCCGGAACCTCATCGACGCGGCCCGGCGGGCGGGGACCGTCACCAACATCGTCTACATCTCGATCGTCGGGGTGGACGTGGTGCCGTTCGGCTACTACCGGAAGAAGCTCCAGGTGGAGCGGCTGCTGGAGGCGTCCGGGCTGGGCGTGACCATCCTGCGCACGACGCAGTTCCACGACCTGGTGGCGCAGCTGGTGGACGTGGTGGCGAAGCTGCCGCTCGTACCGGTGCCGGTGCCCGGCGGGGTGCGGGTGCAGCCGATCGCCGTCGCGGAGGTCGCCGACCGCCTGGCCCAGCTGGCGGTCCCGACCCCGTCGGGGCGGGTCACGGACATGGGCGGCCCGGAGATCCACACCCTGCCGGACCTGGCCCGCACCTACCTGGCGGCAACGGGCCGCCCCCGCCGGGTGCTTGCCTTCCCCTTGGCGGGCAAGGCCTACGCGGCCTTCAAACGGGGCGGCAACCTGACCCCGTCCCACGCGGTGGGCCGCATCACGTTCGAGGAATTCGCGGCGGGTCGGGGGCGGTGAGGCCGGGGCCGGGGCGGTCGGGGGCGGGGGCGGGGGCGGGGGGGGGGGGGGGGGGGGGGGGGGGGGGGGGGGGGGGGGGTGGGGGGGGGGCGGGGGGGGGGCCGCCCCCCCCCCCCCCCCCCCCCCCCCCCCCCCCCCGCCGCGCCCGGGGGGGGGCGGGGGGGGGGGGGGGGGCCCCCGCGCCGCCCCCCCCCCCCCCCCCCCCCCCCCCCCCCCCCCCCCCGGCTCCCGCCGCCCCGGACCCCCGCCGCGCCGCCGCGCCGCCCGCCCCCGCCCGAGCAACTCCCGCCCACCGGAGCCCCCGCCCCACGTCACCGCCCCGACCGGCCCGCTCCCGCCGCCCCCACCCCCGGAGCCCGCCCTACCCCCCGAACAGCGCCGCCTGCGCTGCCTCCCGCGCCGCCAGCTTCGCTCCCGCCAGGACCGCCGGGTCGCCCAGGGTCGTTGCGCGGATCTCCGTCGGGACCGGGGTCAGTTTCGCCAGTCGGTGGGCGACCCTGGCCGCCAGGGCGGGGCCGCCTGCGCGGCCCAGTTCGCCCGCCAGCACCACGCAGCCCGGGTCCAGGATGGCCGCGGCCGCCGCCGCGCCCAGCGCGAGCCGTTCGGCCAGGGCCTCGAGGAACGCCTCCCCCGCGGCCCCGGCCACCGCCTCCTCGGCGGGGCCCGTGAAGCCGTGTGCGCGCGCCAGCGCGGTCACGGCCTCGCGGCCCGCCAAGGCATGGAACCCGCCCCCGCAGTCCGCGGCCGATGGCAGGCCGCCGGTGCCCGGCACCGGGAGGAAGCCGATCTCGCCGGCTCCGCCGGAGGCCCCCCGGCGCAGCCGGCCGTCCAGGACCACGGCCGCGCCCACGCCCGCGCCGAGCCACAGCAGGACGAAGGAGTCCAGGTCGCGGGCCACGCCCAGGCGCTGCTCGGCGAGAGCGGCCAGGTTGGTCTCGTTCTCCACCACGACCACGGCGGGCAGGCTCCGCTGCAGGGCACTGACCAGGTCCCGGTGCCAGGCCGGCAGGCCGCTGGTGTCGCGGAGTTCGCCGGTGGCCGGGGCGACCAGGCCCGGGGCGCCTATGACGACGGTGTGCAGCGCGGCGGCTCCTGCCTCGTGGCCGGTGCGCAGCAGGGCCGCCACCGCGTCCTCGGGGGCGCCGACGGGCAGGGCGGCTTCGGCGAGGGGGCGGCCGAGGAGGTCGGTGACGACGGCGGTGACCCGGTCGGTGCGCACGTCGAGGGCGGCCAGGTGGGCGCGGTCGGCGACGATCCCGTAGAGCTTGGCGTTGGGGCCGCGGCGCTGTTCGCCGGATTCGCCGGCGACCTCGACGAGCCCGGCTTCGGTGAGCCGGTCGACGAGGTCGGCGACCGAGGGGCGGGAGAGGCCGGTCATGGTTTTGAGCTGGGTGGCCGTCAGTGGCCCGGATTCCTGAAGGAGTTGCAGGGCGAGGCGGTCGTTGATGGCCCGGGCCGTGCTGGGCGAGGCGGGGGACGGTACCGGGGTGCGGGCAGGAGTCACGGCGCCCATCCTAGGAGTCGGGACCATTATCTATCAGGCAGGGTCCCTGATAGTTTAATGTCATGACCGGGGACACCGACCTCAGCCCGGCGCGCCTGCGCCATGCCCGCTACGCCATCGCCGCCGTGTTCTGCGTCCACGGCGCCGTCACCGGTTCCTTCGCGACCCGGATCCCCTGGATCCAGGAGCACGCCCAGCTCAGCGCGGGCACCCTGGGTCTGGCCCTGGCCGCCCCCGCCTTGGGCGCGGCCCTCGCGATGCCACTGGCCGGCCGGATCAACCACTGGCTCGGCGCCCGCACCGCGCTGCGGGTGCTGCTCTCGCTGTGGACCCTCTCGCTGATCCTGCCGAGCCTCGCCCCGAACCTGCCCGCCCTCTGCTGCGTGCTCTTCGTCTACGGAGCCACCGCCGGCATGTCGGACGTGGCGATGAACGCGCTGGGCGTGGAGACGGAGAACCGGCTGGGCCGCTCCGTCATGTCCTCGCTGCACGGCATGTGGAGCGTGGGCGCCCTGGTCGGTTCGGCCGCGGGCACCGTCGCCGCGCACACCGGGGTCGACGCCCGGCTGCACCACCTGGTCGCCGCGCTGGTGCTCACGGCGGCCGGGCTGATCGCCGTACAGGGTGTGCTGGACCTGAGGAGCGATCAGGAGGCGGAGGCTCCGCCACACTTCGCGCTGCCTCCGAAGTCGGCGCTGCTGATCGGGGCCGTCGGGTTCTGCGCGGTCTTCGCCGAGGGCGCGAGCCTGGACTGGTCGGCGGTCTACCTCCGGGACGTGCTGAACACCGACGCCGGTCTGGCGGCCGCCTCGACCACCGCCTTCGCGCTGACCATGGCCGTGGCCCGGCTGGTCGGGGACCGGGTGGTGGACCGCTTCGGCGCGGTGCGCACGGTCCGGGCGGGCGGGGTACTGGCCACGGTGGGCGGGCTGCTCGTGGTCGGGGTCCGGCATCCGGCCGGTGCGCTGGCCGGATTCGGGCTGATCGGGCTTGGTATCGCGGTGGTGGTTCCGCTGGCCTTCGCGGCGGCGGGGCGCAGCGGGCCGGCCCCGGCGCAGGCCATCGCCGGTGTCGCGACGATCACGTACACCTCGGGGCTGATCGCGCCGTCGGCGATCGGCGCGGTGGCGGATGCGACCTCGCTGGTGGTGTCCTTCGGGCTGGTCACCCTGCTGGCGTCCGCACTGATCGCGGGTGCCTCGGTACTGCGCCGGGGTACGCCGGTGGGGCAGGCTGGGGGCGGTCCCGGCGGGGGCAACGCGAAGAGCGGTCCCGCCGGACTCGACGAAGCTGCCCAAACCCGGCCGTAATATGTCGACCGGCCGCAGCGGCACGGATCCCGTGCGCTGCGGCCTCGACGTGTGAGCAGCCGAAAAGAGAGCTGCGACATCCGGAGTAGAGGAGTGGAACATGGGCCTCGGCGTGGGCTGGACCCTGCACGGAGACGGGCGGACTCCCGCCCCCGGCGCGGTGGTCCGGCCGGAGGAGCGGCTGTCGTGGCCGCGAACCGCCGGGCTGGGCGCCCAGCACGTCGTTGCGATGTTCGGCGCGAGCTTCGTCGCCCCGGTCCTGATGGGGCTGGACCCGAACCTGGCCATCATGATGTCCGGCGTCGCGACGGTGATCTTCCTCCTCGCGACGCGCGGCCGCGTCCCCTCGTACCTGGGCTGCTCGCTGTCCTTCGTGGGTGTCGCGGCGGCGATCCGGGCCTCGGGCGGGGACAGCGCGGTGGTCACGGGCGCGGTCTTCGTCGTCGGCGTGGCGCTGTTCCTGGCCGGTCTGGCCGTGCAGCGCTTCGGCGCGCGCATCATCCACGCGGCGATGCCGCCGGTGGTGACGGGCGCGGTGGTGATGCTGATCGGCTTCAACCTGGCGCCGGTGACGGCTTCGACGTACTGGCCGCAGGACCAGTGGACGGCGCTGCTGACGATGGCTTTCACCGGCACGGCCGTGGTCTGTTTCCGGGGCTTCTGGTCGAGGATCGCGATCTTCCTGGGGCTGCTCTTCGGGTACGGGATCTCCTGGATCTTCGACCTCGTCTTCGGGATGATCCACTCCCCGGCGGGCGGCCCGGAGGCCGTCGACCACTGGCGTCTGGACCTCTCCGGTGTCGGCAAGGCGGACTGGATCGGGCTTCCGTCCTTCCATGCGCCGGCCTTCGAGTGGTCGGCGATCCTGATCGCCCTGCCCGTGGTGATCGCGCTGATCGCGGAGAACGCGGGGCACATCAAGGCCGTGGGCGAGATGACGGGCGATCCGCTCGACGACAAGCTGGGTACGGCCATCGCGGCGGACGGCGCCGCGTCCATGCTCTCCACGGCGGTCGGCGGCCCGCCGAACACCACCTACTCCGAGAACATCGGTGTCATGGCGGCCACCCGGGTCTACTCCACGGCGGCCTACTGGGCGGCCGCGGGCTTCGCGCTGCTCTTCGGGCTGTGCCCCAAGTTCGGCGCGATCGTCGCCGCGATCCCGGGCGGGGTGCTCGGCGGCATCACCGTCATCCTCTACGGCATGATCGGCCTGCTCGGCGCCCAGATCTGGATCACCGGCCGGGTGGACCTGCGCAATCCGCTGAACCTGGTGCCGGCCGCGGCGGGCATCATCATCGGCATCGGCGGTGTGACGCTGCAGATCACCGACACATTCGAGCTGGGCGGCATCGCGCTGGGCACGATCGTGGTGATCACCGGCTACCACGCGCTGCGGTTCCTCGCGCCCGCGCACCTCAAGCAGGAGCCCCTGCTCGACGCCGGCACCTCCGCCTACGACGGCGACGGCTCCGGGGAGGCTGAGGACAAGCCCCGTTGACGGGGTTTCGCCCGAACCGGGGAAGCGTACGGCCAAGTTCCCCGGATCCGCGCCGGCGCCTGCGACTCTGCCCCCATGGAAGCGGTGCTGGCGCGGATGCGCGCCCTGGAGGAGCGGCTCCCGCCGCAGGACGGCGTCGCCGTCTTCAACCGGGTCTACCTGACGGTGACGGAGACCCTGCACCGGCGGATCGAGCACGGGGCGTTCCCGGCGCCCCGCCGGGCGCAGACCCTCAGCGTGCGGTTCGCGGAGCGGTACCTGACGGCGGTGGAGGCGGACCGGGCCCCGGCCTGCTGGCGGCCGCTGCTGCAGTACCGCCGCCACCCCGGTGTCCGTCCTCTCCAGCACGCGCTGGCCGGGATCAACGCGCACATCGGCCATGACCTGGCGGTCGCGGTGGTGTCCACCTGCCGGGCCCTGGAATGCGAACCGGCCGCCCTCGAGGCCGACTTCGACCGGGTCGGCGACACCCTGGTCGCCCTGGAGGAGCACATTCGGGAGGACCTGATGCCGGGTCCCGACCTCCTGGAGATCGCCGACCCGCTGACCCACCTGATCGGCTCGTGGAGCCTGGAACGCGCCCGCACCGGCGCCTGGGCGGCGGCCCGCCTGCTGTGGACCCTGCGCCGCTCCCCCGACCTGGCGGAGGAGTTCCGCGCGTCCCTCGACTCGGGCGTCGGCCTGGTGGGCCGCTGCCTGCTGACCCCGCGGGGCTGACACCCCCAGGGGTGTCTTTCCGGTCGGGCCGGGCATGGAAAACGGGCCGTCCCCGCGCTGCCCGCGCGGGGACGGCCCGTGGCCGTGGGGCCCGGAGGGTCAGTCCTCGGGGAGTTCGACCGGGGCGATGTCGTCGTAGCGGTCGCCCGGGCCCGGGTTGGTGGCGTCCGTGGAGCCGCCCAGGTGGTGCATGACGCCCCAGACGGCGTTGAGGGCGGTCTGGACCGCGCCCTCGGCCCAGCCGGCCGTCCAGGAGATGTCGTCGCCCGCGAGGAAGATGCCGCGCTTGTCCTCGGGGAGGCGGTCCTGCATGAAGTGGGTGAACAGGCGGCGCTGGTAGCGGTAGTGGCCCGGGAGGTTGGCCTTGAACGCGCCCATGAAGTAGGGCTCGTTCTCCCAGGACACGGTGACCGGGTTGCCGATGACGTGGCGGCGGATGTCGACCTTGGGGTAGATCTCGCCGAGGGACTTCAGCATGACCTCCATCCGCTCGTTCGCGGACAGCGGCAGCCACTTGAGGCTGTCGTCGCACCAGGTGTACGAGAGGCAGATGACGGCGGGCTTGTCCGGACCGTTGTCCAGCAGGTAGGTGCCGCGGGTCATCCGGTCGGTCAGCGTCATCGACATGACGTCGCGGCCGGTCTCCTCGTCCTTGTCGAGCCAGAACGGCCGGTCGACGGGGACGAACAGCTTGGACGACTCCATGTAGTGGGTGCGCTCGATCGCCGTCCAGTGGTCGATCGGGAAGAGCGTGTCGTCGCACTCGATCTGCGACAGCAGCATCCAGGACTGGGCCGTGAAGATCGCGGCCCGGTACGTACGGATGTCGCCGGAGGAGTCGGTGACCGTGATGCGGTTGCCGGCCGTGCGGTGCAGGCGGGTGACCGCCGGGCGCGGGGTGCCGTCGTGCAGGGAGGACAGGGAGGTGCCCTGGGCCCAGTGCACGATCTTCTCCGGCTCGCGCTCCCACAGGCGCAGCGGCAGCTGCTGCGAGCCGCCCACGATGCCACGGTGGTGGTCGTCGGCCTCGGTGTAGACGACGCGCAGGATCTCCAGGATGGAGTTCGGGAAGTCGGTGTCCCAGCCGCCCGTGCCGAAGCCGACCTGGCCGAAGATCTCGCGCTTGCGGAAGGACTTGAAGGCCTCGGACTTGCAGAGGAACCCGTAGAAGGTCTCGTCGTCGAGCTTCTCGACGAGCTTCGCCCAGATCTCGCGGATGCGCGGGACGTCCCGCTCGCGCATCGCGGTGTTCATGTCGGAGAAGTCGGCGCCCTCGTCGAGGCAGGCGTTCCACGCGGCGGCGACGTCGCGGTAGACCTGCGGGAGGTCGGCGATGGTCTCGGCGTAGTGCGTCTCGCCCTTGAGGTCGACGACCGTCGAGGGGGTGGCCTCGGACAGCGGGTTCGGGAAGGGCTCCGTGACCAGACCGACGAGGTCGATGTAGTGCTGCAGGGCCGTGGAGGACGGCGGGAAGCGCATGGCGCCCATCTCCGCGGTGAGCTCCTCGGTGCCGGCACCCTCGAAGCCGACGGTGCGCAGGCGGCCGCCGATCTGGTCGGCCTCGTAGACGACGGGCTTGAGGCCCATCTTCATCAGCTCGTACGCGGAGATGATGCCGGACAGCCCGCCGCCGATGACGGCGACCTCGGTGCCGAGCTCGGTCGCCGGTATCTGGCCGAGGCCCGCCGGGTGGGCGAGGAAGTCGTCGTACGCGTACGGGAAGTCCGGACCGAACATGGTGATCGGCGGCTGTCCGTCGCTGTGCGGGACGGCGGTGGTGGGCACCGTGGACGTCATGGGGGTACGTCTCCTTGCGGCAGGGCTGGGGGAAGAGAGGGCTTAGACGAGGGAGGCGTAGAGCCCGGGTCGGCGGTCGCGCAGGTACGGGTTGTTCTCGCGCGAGGCCGACAGCAGCTCGGGATCGGCCTCGCCGAACACCAGCTCCTCGCCGCGTCCGGCCCGGGTCCGGGTGACCCCGTCGGGGCTCGCCAGGCAGCTGAGTCCGACGAACTCGAACTCGCCTTCCGGGCCGGTGCGGTTGACGTACGCGATGTACATCTGGTTCTCGAAGGCCCGTACGGGGACCAGCTGTTCGGCGACGAACTGGAACGGGTGCATCTGCGCGGTCGGCACCAGGAGGAGGTCGGTGCCGGCGAGCGCGTGCGCCCGGACGTTCTCGGGGAACTCCACGTCGTAGCAGATCATGATGCCGATGCGGAGGCCGTTGAGGTCCGCCTGGACGACGGGGTTGTCGCCGGGGGTGAAGGCGTCCTGTTCGAAGCAGCCGAAGAGGTGGGTCTTGCGGTAGTTCGCCAGCGCCGCACCGTCGGGGCCGATGAGCTGGGCGGCGTTGTAGACGACGCCGTCCGCGCTCTCCGGGTAGCCGTACAGGACGGCGATCCCGTGGCGGCGGGCGATCTCGCCGATGGCGCGGGCGCAGGCGCCGTCGGCCGGTTCGGCGAGGCCGGGGATGTCCTGGAGGTCCAGGGCGTAGCCGGTCAGGAACATCTCCGAGGTCACGAGGAGCCCGGCCCCGCCCTGTGCGGCGCGCGCCGCTGCCTCGTCGAGCGCCTTGAGGTTCTCGGCGGTGTCGCCGAGAACGCCGGAGCTCTGGAGGAGGGCGGTGCGCAGCGGGGGCATGGGCTACCTCTGTGACAGACGGGGTGGGGGTCATTAGACGGTACGTTTGCGCGTTCGATCCGGACAAGCCGTGAGCGTTGCGCTCCGCGCATCGATTCGTTGCGTGTTCCACTATCGGCGCGGCGATTCGTTGCGCGGGCGCCTCCGGACCCCTCCTTCACCCTGCACGGACCCCTGCCGGACCCCTGCCGGACCCCTGCCGGACCCTCCCCCGATCCCTCCTGCGCGTCCTGCTACGAGGCTTGCCGCGAGGCCTGCTGCGCCTCCGTGCGGAAGGCCGGGTGGGCGGCCAGGAAGCCCAGGTCGTCGATGATGTCGGGGGTGTGGTCGGAGACGACGCGGCCGCTCCAGGTGTCGACGAGGGCCGGGACGGTCAGGGCTCCGTCGAAGTGGTGGCCGGTGGCCTCGTAGGCCAGGCGCAGGGCGGTGTACTCGGCCGCGTGGAGGTCCGTACCGAGGACGGTGGCGGTGATCGAGTGCGCCAGGCCCAGCTCGTCGAGGGCGGCGGTCACCCGCAGGGACCGGGGACAGCCGGCGCAGAGGTAGAGGTGGTAGCGGTGCGGGACGGGTGAGAAGCCGGTTCCGATGCGGCCGCGCGGGGCGGGGGCCGGGCCGGTGCGGGGCAGGACGGTGCGGGGCAGGACGGTGTGCGACATGACTCTCCTGGGGTGGAGGACAACACGGTGGGCCCCGGGCGGCGCGGTGCGCACGCCCGGTCCGGGTCACTCGTCTGTGAGAGGGGTCAGCCGCGCGGGCCGAATGCGCTGCACACCCGCAGGAGGTCGATGTGCAGGCGCCGGGTGAGCCACCAGCGCCGGAGGGTCTGGGCCTGCGTGTCCGTGTCCGCCGTCCTGGCCGTGTCCACCGCACCCACCCCCGATCCTCTCCTCGTCCGCCGCGCCCGCAGCTGGTTAGGCTTCCGGCGGCGGGCACGGTCCGTCGTGGCCGTCCCCCGCAGTCTCGTGGCGGCGCCCGGGGCCGTCAAGAAGGCGGTCGCGACCGGGCACCGTCGCCTCGTGGAAGGAGTCCCGCACCCATGTCCCCCGAGACCGGCACGCTGTCCGGCAGTGAAGTACTCGACAATCCGGTCTGGGCCGCGCTGACCGGGCCGCACGGCGGTTTCGCCGAGTTCGGGCCCGCGGGTCTGGCGGCCCGCTACGCCGTGGACGCGGCCCCCTTCTCGGCGCTCGCCGATGCCGAGGACCCGCGGGCGTGGGCGGATCTGGCCGCGCTGGCCGGGCCGGGGCAGGAGGTCTGGCTGACGGGGCTGCCGACGCCGCCGCCGGGGTGGCGGACGCTGGTGAAGCTTGCGGGTGTGCAGCTGGACGGCCGGGCGGTACGGGCCGAGGCCGCGCCGGAGGCGGTCGCGCTGGGCCGCGACGACGTGGCCCAGATGCTGGAGCTGGTGGGGCTGACCCGTCCGGGCCCGTTCCTGGACCGGACCGTCGAGCTGGGCACGTACCTCGGGATCCGCCACGGGGGCCGGCTGGTCGCGATGGCCGGGGAGCGGATGCGGCCGGCGGGCTGGTCGGAGATCAGCGCCGTGTGCACGCACCCGGACCACCGGGGCCGGGGCCTGGCCGGCCGGCTGGTCCGTGCGGTCGCGGCGGCGGCCCGCGAGCGCGGGGACAGCCCGTTCCTGCACGCGGCGGCCTCCAACACCGGGGCCGTGCGGCTCTACGGGTCGATGGGCTTCACCCTCCGCCGCAGCCCCCTCTTCCTGGGCCTGCGCACCCCCGGGCGCCGTGACCGCCGGGCGGGAACGCGGCGGGACACCCCCTCGGGGCGTCTTGTCGGTCGGGCCGGATCAGGCACCGCGAGCCCGGCCTGACCGGCAGGGCACCCCCTAGGCAAGCACTCCTTAGGCAGGCGCGCCGGAGGTGAAGCGGCGGAGCAGCGGGGAGAGGACGAGCACCGACTTGGTGCGTTCCACGAAGGGCTCGCCCGCGATGCGCTCCAGGACCCGCTCGAAGTGGCGCATGTCGGAGGCGAAGATCTGGACGAGGGCGTCCGCGTCGCCCGTGACGGTCGACGCGGCCACCACCTCGGGGTACCGCTCCAACCCTCGCCGGATGTCGTCCGGCGAGGTGTTGTGGCGGCAGTAGATCTCGATGAAGCCCTCGGTCTCCCAGCCCATGGCGGCCGGGTCCACCCGGACGGTGAAGCCGGTGATGGCGCCTTCGGCGCGCAGCCGGTCCACGCGCCGCTTCACGGCGGGGGCGGAGAGGCCGACCTCGGAGCCGATGTCCGCGTAGGAACGGCGGGCATCCTCGGCGAGGGCGTGCACGATGCGTTCGTCGAGATCGTTCAGTCGCACTGCGGGTGGATCACTTCTCTGCTGTGGCCAGTCGGGAGCGGCGGATGCCGTACAGGAAGTAGAACACGAGGCCAGCGGCCATCCAGCCACCGAAAACGATCCACGTGGCGGTATCGAGGCTGAACATCATGTAGCCGCAGGCGATCACGCCGAGGATCGGGGTGATCGGGAAGAGCGCCACCTTGAAGGTGCGCGGCATGTCCGGGCGGGTCCTGCGCAGGATGATGACGGCGACGTTGACCAGGCCGAAGGCGAAGAGGGTGCCGATGCTGGTGGCGTCGGCCAGCTTGCCGAGCGGGATGAAGGCGGCGAGGGCTCCGCAGAAGAGGGAGACGATCACCACATTGGCGCGGGGGGCGCCGGTCTTCGGGTTGACCTTGGCGAAGACCTTGGGGACGAGGCCGTCGCGGGACATGGCGAAGAGGATGCGGGTCTGGCCGTAGAGCACGGCGAAGACGACGGAGGCGATGGCGACGACGGCACCGGCGGCGAGAACGACGCCCCAGAAGGTGTGGCCGGAGACGTCGGTCATGATCTGCGCGAGCGCGGCCTCGGTGCCCTCGAAGTCCTGCCACGGCATGGCGCCGACGGCGACGAAGGCGACGAGGACGTACAGCACGGTGACGATCAGCAGCGAGAGCATGATCGCGCGGGGCAGGTCGCGCTTGGGGTTCTTGGCCTCTTCACCGGCGGTGGAGGCGGCGTCGAAGCCGATGTACGAGAAGAAGAGCGTGGAGGCGGCGGCGCTGATGCCGGTGACGCCGAGCGGGGCGAGCGGGGCGTAATTGCCGGCCTTGATGCCCATGAAGCCGATGCCGATGAAGAGCAGCAGGGTGACGATCTTCACGCCGACCATGATCGAGTTGACCCGGGCGCTCTCCTTGGCGCCGCGCATCAGGAAGACCATCGCGAGCAGGACCACGACCAGTGCGGGCAGGTTGATGAAGCCGCCGTCGCCGAGGGGTGCGGAGACCCCTTCGGGGATGGTGACGCCTATCGTCCCGTCGAGCAGTTCGTTGAGGTACTCGCCCCAGCCGACGGCGACCGCCGCCACGGACACGCCGTACTCGAGGACCAGGCACCAGCCGCAGATCCAGGCGACGAGCTCGCCCATGGTGGCGTAGGAGTACGAGTACGAGGACCCGGAGACCGGGACCGAGCCGGCCAGCTCCGCGTAGGAGAGCGCCGAGAACAGGGCGGTCAGGCCCGCGATGACGAAGGAGATCGTCACGGCGGGGCCGGCCTTGGGGGCCGCGGTGCCGAGGACGACGAAGATTCCGGTGCCCAGGGTGGCGCCGATGCTGATCATCGTCAGCTGCCACATGGTGAGCGAGCGGCGCAGCGAGCCGCCCTCGCCCTGGCCGCCCTCGGCGACGAGCTGCTCGACGGGCTTGCGGCGCATCAGCGGGTGGACGGGCCTACTGGGCTCGGACGTGAGCGGTGGCGCCTGGCCGGTTTCGAGCACGGATGACTCCTTTGACACTGCGGGTGGGGATAAGGCATCGACCGCAGCGGTCCGGAGCAGACAGGCGGGCAGGAGCCAGCCTGGGCATGGGGGACCGCCGAGCAGGCGGTCCGCGCCACTCCACGTACAGCGAGTGAGCCTACGAGCTGAGTGATACCGCCCGTAATGCACCATCCTTGCACATTGGCGCACGATCGTTGCGCGGATCCGTCACTGACAGTCCTTTGTTGCGCAGAGACGATCGATCACTGCGCAGGCCCCTCCGAACGCGTTTCTTGACACTTCGTCAGATCTGCCGCAGCGTGCCGCCATGGACCTGGACGTGCTCTACGAGATCGACGTGCCGAGGCCCTGGCCCGGGGCCCATCCGCACGGCCAGCGCACCGCCGAGCAGCGGGCCTACCGGGAGGCCGTCGAGCAGATCCGGCTCGCCGACCGGATGGGATTCCGTACGGTCTGGGCGGTCGAGCACCACTTCCGCGAGGGCCGCTCGCACTGCCCGGCCCCCGAGGTGCTCCTCGGGCACCTCGCCGCCCTGACCGAGCGGATCCGGCTCGGCTTCGGCGTGACCCTGACCCCCTTCGGCTTCACCCCGCCGCAGCGCATCGCGGAGAAGGTCGCCACCGTGGACGTGCTGTCCGGGGGCCGGGTGGAGTGGGGCACCGGGCGCTCCACGCCCATGGAGCAGGCGGCCTTCGGGGTGGACCGGGAGCGGTCCCGGGAGGACTGGCGCGAGGCCATCGGGATCGTGACCGGCATGTGGCGCGAGGAGTACTTCGAGTACGCCTCCGAGCGGTTCCGCTTCCCGCGCCGGATGGTCACCCCCAAGCCCGTGCAGGACCCGCATCCGCCCGCCTGGATGGCGGCCACCTCCCCCGGCTCCGCGGAGGTGGCGGGGGCCGCCGGGCTCGGGCTGCTCTCGTTCTCGATCATGCAGCCGCTGGAGGCGATGGCCCGGCAGGTGGCGGCGTACCGGGCGGCCGCCCGCGACCCGCGCCCGCTCACCGGTGTGACGACCGACCGGGTCAGCGCCTACACGCTCGTCCACGCCACCGAGCCGGGCGCGCGGCCGGGCGCCCGGGTGTGGGACTCGGTGGCCTGGTGGTACTCGAACCTGGCGCGGTTCACGCTGGAGTGGGAACTCCCGCACCTGGCGACCGAGGAGCGCGAGCGGGCCTTCCCCCTGCTCACCCCGATCCTCGAAGGGGACGTCCCCGTACGGGAGTTCAGCGAGGGGGACATGATCCTGATCGGGGACGCCGAGACGATCGTCACGAAGGCCAAGCGGTACGCGGACCTCGGCGTGGACCAGTTGATCTGCTACGTGCAGTGGGGGTACCTGGAGCACCGGGAGATCCTGCGGACGATCGAGATCCTCGGCAAGGAAGTCATTCCGGAGCTGGCCCGGTACGTGCCCCGGGACGAGCCCCGGGCGGCCCGCGGGTGAGCGCCGAACCGCTCGACACCTCGCCCGTGCCGGACTACGCGGCCCTGCACCGTCTCGACGGCCGGCGCCTGGTCCTGCTCGGCGCCGGCAACGGCATCGGGCGCCAGAGCGCCCACGCACTGGCCGCGGGCGGCGCCCGCGTGCTGTGCGTGGACGTCGACGGGGACCGGGCCGCGGCCGTCGCCGCCGAGACCGGGGGCGTCCCGTACCGCTGCGACGTGACCGGCCGAGCGGCCGTACGCGAGCTGTTCGCGGAGGCGCCGGGGCTGCTCGGCGGCCCGCTGGGCGGGGTGGTCGACGTCGTCGGCATGGCCCGGTACGCGGGGCTGCCCGAGCTGGACGACGCCGGCTGGGACTGGCACTTCGACGTCGTCCTGCGGCACGCCTGGCTCGCCGTCCAGTACGGCGGGGAGGCCGTCGCCGCGGCCGGGGGCGGCCCGCTGGTCTTCGTGGCCTCCGTCTCCGGGCTGACCGCCGCCCCGCTGCACGCCGCGTACGGGGCGGCCAAGGCCGCCCTGATGGCATTGGTGCGCTCCGCGGCGGTGGAAATGGGCCCGCGCGGGGTACGGGTGAACGCGGTGGCACCGGGGGTGGTGTGGACCCCGCGGGTCGCCGCGCTGCTGGGTACCGAGGGGCGGCGGCGCAACGCGGAGAACGCCCCGCTGGGCCGGGTCGCCGAGACCGCGGACATCGCGGCCGCCCTGTATTTCCTCGCCTCGCCGCTGTCCTCGTACGTGACGGGGCAGACGCTCGTGGTGGATGGCGGGGTCGGCGTGAAGTTCCCGTACCCGACGATCGGAGGCGACCAGTGATACCACCAGGACCGGCGGGGCTCGGAGGACCGGCGGGGTTCGAAGGACCGGCGGGGTTCGAAGGACCGGCGGGGTTCGAAGGACCGGGACGACCGGCGGGACCGCTGCGACTGGCGGGGCCGGCGGGCGGCCCCGACGCGCCCTCGTCGTGGCAGGACGCGCTGCCCTTCCTGCGCGGGGTCGCCTGGCTGGACAAGGGCCGGCCGGTACGGGCCGACCCGGGTGACACCATGCGGCTGCCCTGGGACACCGGCGAGCGCGCCACCCTGCCCATCGGGGTCCGGCTGGAGTTCACCACCGAGACCGCGCGGGCGGTGGAGGTCCGCTACCGGGCGACCGTGCCCGGCCCCACCGACGCCCTGCGCGACCTCGCGCACGGCTTCGCACTGTGGGACCGGCACGGGGTGGTCGGCGAGGTGTTCACCGAACCGGCCACGGAGGCCGTGGTACGCATCGAACTGGGCGGTGGGAGCGGCCCGTTCACCATCCACCCGCCCGAGACCCAGTCCCCGCTGATCCTCGGTCTGCGCGGGATCGGCGGGCCGCTCACCCCGGCGCCGCCCGCCCCTCGCTGGGTGGTGCACGGCGACTCCATCACCGAGGGCTGGTGGTCCACCCGCCCCGCGCACGGCTGGCCCGCCGTCACCGGCCGGGCGCTGGGCTGGGACACCGTCAACCTCGGCTACGCGGGGGCCGCCCGCGGTGAACTGGCCACCGCCGAACAGCTCGCGGGCCTGCCCGCCGACGTCCTCACCCTCGCTTTCGGCACCAACTGCTGGTCCCGGGTGCCCTTCTCGGCCCCCCTCATCTACGAGACCACGCGCGCCTTCCTCGAACTGGTCCGGCAGGGGCACCCGCGGACCCCGCTCCTGCTGGTCTCCCCCGTCCTGCGGCCCGACGCCGAGCGCACTCCGAACAAGCTCGGCGCCACCCTCGGCGCCCTGCGGGACGCGATGGAGCGCGCCACCCGGGACCGGATCGCCGCCGGGGACGACCGGCTGGCCGTGCTCCCGGGCCGGGACCTGCTCGGTCCGGAGCACCTCGCGGACGGGCTGCACCCCAACGACAGCGGACACCAGGTGCTCGGCCTCGCTGTGGCCACGGCTCTGCGGCGCGCCGGGTTCGGCGCGGGGTGAGTGAAACAGCCCACACCGGCCGGGTTGAACAGATCTCGCCCACCGCGGCGTGTCCTGGGCAGAGTTGACGCCACCACGGTGGCGGACACGAAGGACACCACACGTGGGAGAGATCAAGATGGGCATCAAGCGCGGAACCACCCTGGCCGCGGCCGCGATCGTCGTCGTCCTCGCGGCGACGGCCTGCGGCCCGACGGACGACAAGGCCGCAGACACGACCAAGCCGGTGGGTGCCGCCGCTGCTGCCCCGGACTACGGGCAGGCCCCGGCCGCCGCCGCCGACGGCGCCGCGGGCGCCAAGCCGGCCGGGCAGCTGGCCGCCGCCCCCAACGACCAACTCGGCCAGGTCCTCACCGACAGCGCCGGCCTCACCCTCTACCGCTTCGACAAGGACACGGCCAAGCCGCCGAAGTCGAACTGCGACGGGGACTGCGAGAAGACCTGGCCGGTGGTCGCCGCGGGCGACGCCACCGCCGCAGCCGGCATGGACCCGGCGCTGCTGGGCGAGGTGGTGCGCACCGACGGCAGCAAGCAGCTGACGGTGGCCGGCTGGCCCGCGTACCGCTACAGCAAGGACGCCAAGGCGGGCGACGTCAACGGCCAGGGCGTCGGCGGGGTGTGGTTCGCGCTCGCGCCGGACGGCAAGAAGGCCGCGAAGGCGGCGGCCCCGGCCCCGGCCGAGGGCGGCGCCGCCGAGGCCGACGGGAAGCTGTCGGTGGCCAAGGACCCCAAGCTGGGCGACCACATCGTCGACGGCAAGGGCATGACCGTCTACCGGTTCAAGCCGGACACCCAGTGGCCGATGACCTCCAAGTGCGTGGGCGACTGCCTGGCCAAGTGGCCGGTCGTCGCGCCGGTGGAGAAGGCCAAGGACAAGGGGATCGTCGAGAAGAACTACACGGTGCTCAACCGCCCGGACGGCCAGAAGCAGCAGAGCGTCGACTGCTGGCCCGTCTACACCTTCACCGGTGACAAGAAGCCCGGCGACGTCAACGGCCAGGGCGTGGGCGGCACGTGGTACGCCGTGTCCCCCGAGGGCAAGCTCATCACCGTCCAGTAATCCCCGCCCCTCCCTCCCCCCACCCCCATGCGCGCGGCCCCCGCCCACATCCCCCCTGGGCGGGGGCCGCGCCCCTTTTCGCCGTTCCGCCCCGGCGAAGTCCTCTCTAGACTCGGCCGCATGCTGCGCGTACTGGCCGTCGACGACGAGAAGCCGCTCCTGGAGGAACTCCTCTACCTACTGCGCTCGGACCCCCGGGTGCGCAGCGCGGAGGGTGCCTCGGACGCCACCGAGGCCCTGCGCCGGGTCACCCGGGCCCTGGAGTCCGGCCCGGACGGGGCCGACGGCATCGACGTGGTCTTCCTGGACATCCACATGGCCGGGCTGACCGGGCTGGACATCGCCCGGCTGCTGGCCGGGTTCGCGCGGCCGCCGCTGATCGTGTTCGTCACCGCCCACGAGGGGTTCGCCGTACAGGCCTTCGACCTCAAGGCCGTGGACTACGTACTGAAGCCCGTGCGGCCGGAGCGGCTGGCCGAGGCCGTCCGGCGGGCCAGCGAGCAGCTGGGCCGGTCCGAGGAGGGCGCGGTGGCGCCGGTGGCCGGCGAGGGCGCGGGCCCGATGGCGGGGGCGCGTCGCCGCCCGGTCGCCGAGGTCACGGTCGCCGACCGCGCCCCGGAGCAGATCGCCGTCGAACTGGGCGGGGTCACCCGCTTCGTGGCGATCGCGGACATCTCCTACGTCGAGGCGCAGGGCGACTACGCCCGCCTGCACACCGACGAGGGCAGCCATCTGGTCCGGATCCCGGTGTCCACGCTGGAGGAGCGGTGGGCGGCGCGCGGGTTCGTCCGGATCCACCGCCGTCATCTGGTGGCGCTGGCCCGGATCGACGAGCTGCGGCTGGAGGCCGGGTCCACGAGCGTCCGGGTGGGTTCGGCGGAGCTCCAGGTGAGCCGCCGGCACGCGCGGGAGCTGCGGGACCTTCTGATGCGGCAGGCGACGGGCTGAGCGCGAGCCCCCTGGGCGCGCCGGCCCGCTCGTGCCCGACCGTCCGGCGCGCGGGGACGCCGTTCGTCGCGCCGGGAGGGGCGTACGGCGATCCGGCCGAGCCGTCGGCCGCACCGTCGCTCCGTTCGGCCCTCCGGGGCCCTCGCCCGTGCGTATCGTGGATCTTCCGGCGCGGGAGGAGTGCGATGTCCGAGATCCAGGCGCTGGTCGAGACCCTGAGCGGACTGCCCCGCGCCCGGCCCGCGGGGCCGGCCGAGGCCGAGGTGCTGCTGGCCCGGCTGCGCAGTGCGGCCGCCCGCTGGGCCGACGTCCTGTACGAGGCCCGCGAGGGGGTCCGCGATCAGGTGCCGCCGCGCGCGGAGGCGGCCCTGACGCTGGCGTTCCGGCGTGCGGAGGAGTCGTACGTGGAGCTGGAGATCGCCCTGCGCGACTGCGCGGAGCACCGCGACCCGGCCGTCTGACTCCCGCCGGACGCTCCGGCTGCGCTGGAGCCGGTGCGGGTCCTGGGCGGGTCCGGGTGGGTCCTTGGCGGGTCCGGGGTGGGTCCGAATCGAGCCTGTCGCCCGGTCAGGGGGCGTGCGTAGACTCCGGAGACCCTCCCCAGCCGAAGGACGACCGGTGAACCAGACGTACGCGCTGACCGCGGTCGCCGTCGTCGTCCTGGTCACGATCCTGGTCGGCGCGCTGGGCCTGCGGATGTCCCGTACCACCTCCGACTTCTACGTCGCCTCGCGCACGGTGGGGCCCCGCCTGAACGCGGCGGCCATCAGCGGGGAGTACCTGTCGGCGGCGTCGTTCCTCGGGGTGGCGGGGCTGGTCTTGCTCCAGGGGCCCGAAATGCTCTGGTACCCGGTGGGCTACACCGCCGGGTACGTGGTGCTGCTCGTGCTGGTGGCGGCCCCGCTGCGCCGCTCCGGCGCGTACACGTTGCCCGACTTCGCCGAGGCGCGGCTGGAGTCGCTGGTGGTGCGCCGGATCGCGGTGCTGTTCGTGGTCGGGGTGGGCTGGCTGTACCTGCTGCCGCAGTTGCAGGGGGCCGGGCTGACCCTGGAGATCCTGACGGGGGCCCCGCACTGGGTCGGCGGGCTGGTCGTCGCGTTCGTGGTGACGGTGGCGGTGGCGGCCGGCGGGATGCGGTCCGTCACCTTCGTCCAGGCCTTCCAGTACTGGCTGAAGCTCACGGCCCTGCTGGTGCCGGCCTTCTTCCTGCTCGCGGCCTGGGCCGGGGACGGCGCGCCCCGGGCCTCCTTCGACGCCCCGGCCGTCTTCCGGGAGCACACCTCGGTGACGGTCGCGGAGGACGTGCGGCTGTCCGTGGCGGACCCGTTGACGGTGACGGTGACCGGACAGGTGGACGGGCGGGGCTATGTGGCGGCGCCGCTGACCCTGGCCGCCGGCGAGCATGCCGTACGGGCCCACGCGCGGCTGGAGTTCGCCCCGGACACGCCCGTTCCGGACACCCGGGCGCAGGCGCGGCCGGGGGTGTCGACCTGGTCGGTGCCGATGTCCGGCGGGCTGCGCGAGTACCGGCTGTACGCCACGTACGGGCTGATCCTGGCCACTTTCCTGGGCACGATGGGCCTGCCGCACGTCGCGGTGCGGTTCTACACCAGCCCCGACGGGCGGACCGCGCGGCGCACCACACTGGTCGTGCTCGCGCTGGTCGGCGCCTTCTACCTGCTGCCGCCGGTGTACGGGGCGCTGGGCCGGATCTACGCTCCCGAGCTCGCCCTCACCGGTGACGCGGACGCGGCGGTGCTGGTGCTGCCCGAGCGGATGCTCGGCGGGCTGCTCGGGGAGCTGCTGGGTGCGCTGCTGGCCGGGGGTGCCTTCGCGGCGTTCCTGTCGACGGCTTCGGGGCTGACCATGGCGGTGGCGGGGGTGCTGCACCAGGACGTGCTGCCGGCGCGCGGGGTGCGCAGTTTCCGCTCGGCGGCGGTCGTGGCGATCGCGGTGCCGCTGGCCGGGAGCGTGGCGGCGACGCAGGTGCCGGTGGCGGACGCGGTGGGCCTGGCCTTCGCCGTGTCGGCGTCCTCGTTCTGCCCGCTGCTGGTGCTGGGCATCTGGTGGCGCGGGCTGACCCCGCCGGGTGCGGTGGCCGGGCTGGTCACCGGTGGCGGGGCGGCGCTGGGTGCGGTGCTGGCGACGCGGGCGGATCTGGCCCCGCCGGGCTGGACGCACACGTTGCTGGCGTGGCCGGCGGCGTGGTCGGTGCCCCTCGGGTTCCTGACGATGGTCGTGGTGTCGCTGGCGACGCGGTCGAGGATCCCGGCCGGGACGGCGGCGACGCTGGCCCGGCTGCACCTGCCGGAGATAGTGGCCGGGGACCGGGCGGGACCGCGGTGAGCGGGGTGACTCCGGCGGTGCTGGCCGTGCTGGCGGTGGCGGGCGCGGTCCTGCTGCTG
Organism: Streptomyces sp. NPDC048257; assembly: GCF_043201855.1. NCBI lineage: Bacteria > Bacillati > Actinomycetota > Actinomycetes > Kitasatosporales > Streptomycetaceae > Streptomyces > Streptomyces sp. NPDC048257. The sequence goes on along the minus strand of NZ_JBICZI010000011.1, from coordinate 122,007 downwards.
GGCGCGGGCTGGGCGGCGGGCCGCTGGCATGCCCGCCACGGGGAGCGGGCTGCCGGGATGGACCTGGGGACCCCGGTGGAGCGGGCCACGTTCCACACCCTGCACACGGCTTCGCTGGCCGCTCCCCCGCTGCGGGCCGGGCTGACCGAGGACGCCGCCCGCAAGGCGGCGCGGCGGCTGCGGTCTCTGCTGGGCACGGACGCGCTGTGCCTCACCGACCGGGAGTCGGTGCTGGCCTGGGACGGCCCGGGCGCGGACCACCACCAGCGCCGCGCGATGGTCCGGGTGGCGGTGATGCTGGCGTCGGGGCGCAGCCAGAGCGTGCGGACCGAGTGCCAGCGGCCGGACTGTCCGCTGAAGTGGGCGGTGGTGGCCCCGCTCACCGGTGAGGACGGGGTGCTGGGCGCGCTGGTGGCGTACGGGTCGCGGGAGTCGGCGGTGCTGGTGCGGGCCGCGACGGAAGTCGCGCGGTGGGTGTCCGTGCAGCTGGAGCTGTCCGAGCTGGACCGTTCGCGGACCCGGCTGATGGAGGCGGAGATCAAGGCGCTGCGGGCGCAGATCTCCCCGCACTTCATCTTCAACTCCCTTGCCGCGATCGCCTCGTTCGTGCGGACCGATCCGGAGCGGGCCCGGGAGCTGCTGCTGGAGTTCGCGGACTTCACCCGGTACTCCTTCCGGCGGCACGGCGACTTCACCACGCTCGCCGACGAGTTGCGCTCCATCCAGCAGTATCTGGCGCTGGCCGGGGCCCGGTTCGGCGACCGGCTGAAGGTGACCTTGCAGGTGGCGCCGGAGGTGCTGCCGGTGGCGCTGCCCTTCCTGTGCCTGCAGCCGCTGGTGGAGAACGCCGTCAAGCACGGGCTGGAGGACTCCACGCAGGAGTGCCGGATCACGATCACGGCGCAGGACGCGGGCGCGGAGGCGGTGATCACGGTGGAGGACAACGGGGTCGGGATGGATCCGGCCCTGCTGCGCCGGATCCTGGCCGGGGAGCGCGGCGGTTCCTCCGGGATCGGGCTGCCCAATGTCGACGAGCGGATCCGGCAGGTGTACGGGGACGAGTACGGCCCGGTGATGGAGACGGGCGTCGGGGCCGGCATGAAGATCACCGTCCGCATCCCCAAATACCGTGCGGGCGTACACAGTTCACCGACGGCCGTGGCCCCGGCCGACCGCGAGGGGTCGGGCGGGGCCACGGGACGCGGGATTTAGCTCCGGGGATTCAGTTCCAGCTGGCGTGCAGCGGCTTGCCCTCGGCGTAGCCGGCGGCGGACTGGATGCCGACCACGGCCTTCTCCTCGAACTCCGCGAGGGAGCCGGCACCGGCGTAGGTGCACGAGGAGCGGACGCCCGCGATGATCGAGTCGATCAGGTCCTCGACGCCCGGGCGGGCCGGGTCGAGGAACATGCGCGAGGTGGAGATGCCCTCCTCGAACAGGCCCTTGCGGGCACGGTCGTAGGCCGACTCCTCGCTCGTGCGGTTCTGCACCGCGCGGGCGGAGGCCATGCCGAAGGACTCCTTGTAGAGGCGGCCGTCGGCGGACTGCTGGAGGTCGCCCGGGGACTCGTACGTACCGGCGAACCAGGAGCCGATCATCACGTTGGACGCGCCGGCGGCCAGCGCCATCGCCACGTCGCGCGGGTGACGGACGCCGCCGTCGGCCCACACGTGCTTGCCGTACTTCTTGGCCTCGGCCGCGCACTCCAGCACCGCGGAGAACTGCGGGCGGCCCACGCCGGTCATCATGCGGGTGGTGCACATGGCGCCGGGGCCCACACCGACCTTGATGATGTCCGCGCCGGCGTCGATGAGGTCCTTGACGCCCTCGGCGGCGACGATGTTGCCCGCCACGATCGGGACCTGCGGGTCCAGGGCGCGGATGGCCTTGATCGCGTTGATCATCGACTCCTGGTGGCCGTGCGCCGTGTCGATGACGATCGTGTCGACGCCCGCGTCGAGCAGCTGCTTGGCCTTGGCCACGAAGTCGCCGTTGATGCCGACGGCGGCCGCGATGCGCAGCTTGCCGTCGGCGTCGGTGGCCGGGGTGTAGAGCGTCGCGCGCAGCGCGCCCTTGCGGGTGAGGATGCCGACGAGGCGGCCGTCCTTGTCGACGGCCGGGGCCAGCTTGCGGTGGCCGGCGTCGAGCTGGTTGAAGGCCTCGCGGGGGTCGATGTCGGCGTCGATGAGCAGCAGCTCCTTCGACATGACCTCGGAGAGCTGGGTGAAGCGGTCGACGCCGGTCAGGTCGTGTTCGGTGACGACGCCGACCGGGCGGCCCTCGCCGTCGACGACGACGCCGGCGCCGTGGGCGCGCTTGGGCAGCAGGGACAGCGCGTCCGCGACCGTCTGGGTGGGCGCCAGTGTGATCGGGGTGTCGAGCACGTGGTGGCGGGTCTTCACCCAGGAGATGACGTCGGTGACGATCTCGATGGGGATGTCCTGCGGGATGACGACGATGCCGCCGCGGCGGGCGACCGTCTCGGCCATCCGGCGGCCCGCGATCGCGGTCATGTTGGCCACGACGAGGGGAATGGTGGTGCCGGTTCCGTCGGGCGAGGACAGGTCGACACCCTGACGGGAACCGACCGCGGAGCGGCTCGGCACCATGAACACATCGTCGTACGTCAGGTCGTACGGCGGCTTCAGGTCATTGAGGAAACGCACGTGCTGAACATCCCAGTCGATCGAAGGATCCGTCTACGCCCCGGCAGGACAGCCGAGGAAACGCACGTACTTCATTCTCCCACGACCTGGCGTTCACGCCGCCCGGGCTGATCGTCCAGGACACACCCGTCCGGGTGGTCGGTTCCTACGGGACCTTGGTCCCGGCCGGCCGGCCGGCTCCGGCGGTGGACCGGGCCGCGGCGGCGGGCCAGCGGGAGCACCGATCCGCCGTGCCGGACCGCCGTGAACTCGGCGGCGATGGCCAGGGCCGTCTCCTCCGGGGTGGCGCCGCCGAGGTCGAGACCGATGGGTGAGCGCAGCCGGGCGAGGTCCGCGTCGGTGACGCCCTGCGCGCGCAGCCGGTCCTCCCATGCGGCGTGGGTGCGCCGCGATCCCATGGCGCCCACGTAGCCCAGGGGCAGTCGCAGGGCCAGTTCCAGCAGCGGTACGTCGAATTTGGCGTCGTGGGTGAGGACGCAGACCGCGGTACGGGAGTCCAGGCGGCCCGCGGCCCATTGCGCGGCCAGGTGCCGGTGCGGCCAGTCGACGACGACCTCGTCGGCGTCGGGGAAGCGGGCCGGGGTCGCGAAGACGGGCCGGGCGTCGCACACGGTGACCCGGTGTCCGAGGAAGGCGCCGATCCGCGCGAGGGCCGCGGCGAAGTCGATGGCCCCGTAGACGAGGAGCCGGGGCGGCTCGGCGGCCGATTCGACGAACAGGGTCAGCGGCTGCCCGCAGAGCCCGTCGGCGGTGCCGAGCTCGGCGGTTCCGGTGCGCCCGGCCAGCAGCAGGGCCCGTACCTGCCGGGCGGCGGCGCGGTCCAGGTCGGGGCCGCCGGCGAGCCCGCCCTCGTAGGAGCCGTCGGCGTGGACGGCGAGGGCCCGGCCGAGCTGGGCCGGCGGGCCGGAGACCACCCGGGCGAGCGCGGCGCGGGCGCCGCCGGTGGCGGCGGCGAGCACCGAGCCGAGCACGGGGCGGACCGGGTCGAGCCCGCGCACCGGGGTGACCAGGACGTCGAGGGCTCCGCCGCAGGTCAGGCCCACGGCGAAGGCGTCGTCGGCGCTGTAGCCGAAGAGGTGCAGGCCGCCTTCGGCCCGAGGCGATGGCGTCCAGGCACAGCTCGTGCACGGCTCGCGCTGCGCACCACGCGCGTAGCTCGTCGGCTATGTCGAGCATCAGCGGATGAATTCGCGGCGCGGGGTCTGTCCGGGCAGGTGCGGGCGCGGCGGCAGTACGGCCGGGGTGGCCGGCCGGGGTGCGGGTGGCCGTGCCGTGGCGGCGGCCGAGCGGGTGGGGCCGGGGTATCCGTCGGGTAGCCGCGGGCGGGCGCCGAGCAGTTTCGCGGCGTGGGCCACGCTGGCGAGGGTGGCGTGGTGGTGCCAGCCGCGGAAGGAGCGGCCCTCGAAGTCCCGGATGCCCACGGGTTCGCAGGTCCCGGCGAAGTCGAGGGAGACGCGGTCGGTGAGTTTGGCGAGCAGGAAGAGCTGGGCGAGCGGCCGGTCGCCGATGTTGGTGATCCAGAACTCGGAGGGGAGCAGGGCGGCTTCGGTCCAGGCTCCGACCAGCAGCAGCGGGGTGTGCGGCGCGGGCGCGGGGCGGTCCTCGCAGGGGGTCGCGAAGATCGAGGCCGCGGTCAGCAGGGTCACGGCGCCCTCGGCCCGGCCGTGCCGGGTCCATTCGACGACGCGGCGCTGGGAGCGCAGGGAGTCGATGAGCTCGCGGGCGGGGGCGGTGTGCGGCCCGGGTTTGTGCCGGCCGGTGCCGCCGAAGGAGACGGGCAGGGAGCCGTCGACCTTGAAGACGAAGGGGATGTCCTGGAGGGTGAAGGACTCGATGCTCTGCGGCAGATCGCCGTTGGCGACCTCCATCACCACGGGCCGGCGCTGGAGTTGCCAGGTGGCGGCCATCCGCCGGACGGCGTGTACGGCGTCCTGGGCGGGGGTGAGGGAGCGTGCGGTGTCGGGGATGCCGGCGCGGCGGCGGCGCGGGAGTTCGCTGGTCCAGGGCCCGGGGAGGGTGAGGGTCCATTCGACCGGGAAGCTGGCTTCGCTGGAGGCGAGCCAGATGCCGCTCGCCTGCTGGCAGTTGGCGGTGCGGCCGAGCTGGGGGACGAACTGCCGGCCGACGCCGACGGAGCGGTCTCCGGCCTTCTCGACGACCATCGGCTGGAGCACCCAGGCCAGGGGGCGCTGTGCGGTGCGCTCGAGGTGCTGGGCGAGGGAGCGTCGGACGGGGGTCCAGTCCCAGGGGGACTTGCTGATGAACTGCTGGAGGCTCTGCTCGACGGAACTGGCCCCTGTTCCGGCGATGTTACGAATTGTTTTCTTCCCGGTGGTCCGCACCAGGCCGTTCAGATAAACGCGGGCCCAGTTTCGCTGGTCCCGCCGGGGTAAGGACTCGAAGAGAAGAGAGATCAGGACGTCGATCAATTCGGAGATTTCCTGCGTGGAATCCTCCGGCAGGACTACGCGAGCCATCTGGGCCTCCCCCGCGACCAGCTAGATCCAATACCCTACTTGACCGCGCAGAACGGCCGTAGGCCCCGGCGGCTAATTCCTGAGGTCGCTGGCAGATTCGAGCCGCGCTTCCTCTACCACGAGAGGGATGGGGATCTGGTTCGCCGCATAGTAGATCGCGATCAGGAAGTGGGCGACAAGAGTGAGCGGTGCGGAATAGAAGGCCAGCAGGACGGTGAGGGGGTAGGCGATGGCACCGAGACCGAAGCGCACCCGGGTGGCTCGTGCGCCTTCCTTGTCCACCTGTTCGTGGAAGAGGTGGCCGACCCGGGTGACGTACCACCAGAAGGCCAGGAAGGCCATGGCGTAGGCCACGGTGACGGCGCTGTAGAGGACCGCGGCCGCGTTGGCGGAGCCGCCCTCCTCCATGAGGTGTTCGGCGAGGACATTGGTGGTGTACGGGACCACCGATACCACCATCAGCACCAGGAGATTCAGGAACAACAAGGGGCGGTCGACCCTTTTGAGATGACTGAAGATGGTGTGGTGGTTCACCCACATCACGCCGATGATGAGGAAACTCACCACGTAGGCGGCGTAATGGGGCCACTGTTCCCGGACGCCGTGCCAGAACTCCGACCCGGTTTCTTCCGGAACCTTTAATTCCAGAACGAGGATCGTGATGATGACGGCGAATACACCGTCACTGAATGCCTCGATCCGCCCGGTTTCGTTTTCCATTGCCTCCCCTTTGCCGCTTCTTGAATATGAGCGGCCCGCGCACGCGCCGTGCCACACATACGGGGAGGGCGTTCCCCCGCCCCCCCCGCACACGCTACCCAGATTTCGGCCGTCAGCCGCCGAATCCCGCCGTCTGGCGCCAGATTCGGCCATCGCGGACGACAAGCGTCCCGAACGCGTGCTCCGGTTCCCCGTTCAAGTTCATGATCGCCCGGTAGAAGGTGGTGTCTTCGGTCTCGATGTACTCCTGGAGTTCCACGAGCGTGGGCTTCACGGTGAGATAGCCGGTGAACGTCTCGCGAACGGCTTCGATCCCCACCGACACCCCCTCGAAGCGCAGCAGCACCGCGTCGTCGGTGTAGTTCTTCATCACCGCCTCGATGTCCAGGGCGGCCAGCGCCTCCATCTGGCGGACGAACACCGGGTGCAGTTTCGAGATGTCGTACGTGGCCATGTCGACTCCGTTTCAATGGGGAGCGGCGCCCTCGATGGGCGCCGCCTCGAGTGCCGTGTCGGGTGTCGTCGCAGGTGAGGCGCAGGACCGGGCGCTGCCGGCGAAGGGCAGCCGGACGACCATCCGGGTCTCGCCGGGGCGCGAGCGGGCGGTGATCGACCCGTGGTGGCGCTGGGTCACGATGCGGTAGCTGAGGTGCAGCCCCAGGCCCGTCCCCTTGCCCACGTCCTTGGTGGTGTAGAAGGGTTCGAAGATCCTCGGGAGGGATTGCGCCGGGATGCCGCGGCCGGTGTCGGCGATCTCCACGACCATGCAGACGCCCTCGGCGCGGGCGCGCAGGGTCAGCACGCCGGAGCCCTCCATGGCTTCGGCCGCATTGTCGACCAGGTTGGTCCACACCTGGTTCAACTCGCTCGGATAGCCCGTCAGTTCGGGCAGGCCGGGCTCGTACTCACGCACGATACTGAGGCCGGCGAGCTTGGCACACAGTACGACCAGCGTGTTCTCCAGTCCCTCGGTCACCCGGAAGCGCTGTTCGGGCGCCCGGTCCAGGTTGGCGTAATCCCGGGTGGCGGAGACGAGTTGGGAGATCCTGGGACCCGCCGCCCGGAGCTCCGCCGCGAGCGAGCGGATCTCCAGCAGCGCCGCCAGGTGGTCCAGGACGCAGGCGAGGGCCGGCTCCCCCACGCCCTCGAGCCGCTCCAGCAGCCAGCCCAGCTCCAGTCCGAGGTCGGCGACCCCGGAGCCGAGCAGGCCGGGCCGTTCGGTACCCGTCTCCTCGGCCCAGTCGGCGATCTCCTCCTCGGCGTCGGCCTGGGCGAACGGATCGGTGGTCGCCGGCGGCGGCAGCTTGTCCAGTTCGTCGGTGAGCCGGTCGAGCACGGCGCGCTCGGCCCCCGAGGCGGCCGCGCCCCAGGCCTGGGCGGTACGGGTGAGCCGGTCCAGGGCGGGGGCCAGTTCCTGCGCCGCCCGGGCCACGGCCGCCGCCGGGTTGTTCAGCTCGTGGGCGAGCCCGGCGGCCAGGGTGCCGAGGGCCTCCACGGTGGCCCGCTTGCGGGCCTGCACCTCGGAGGACTTGATGCGCCAGGCCAGGACGGGGATCAGTACGGCGGCCACCCCGTGGCAGCGGGTCAGCATCTCGAAGAAGACCGGCTTCGGGTAGGCGACGACGGTGGTCGACGGGCCGCTGGCGGCCGCGGTGGCCACGTAGGAGCCGTCGGTCAGCAGGGGCAGTTCGCCGGTGAACCGGTGGGCGGCGGACGGCTTGCCGTCGTGCTCCTCGGCTGCGGCGCTCTCCTCCTCGGTGGAGTGCCGGGTGAGGACCTCCTCCCGGCCGTCGACGACCTTGGTGACGACGAGCCCGCCGGAGAGCAGGACGTGGAATCCGCCCGCCTCCTCACCGTCCCGGAAGAGGACGTCGCCGTCGGCGAGGACCCGGGGCTCCGACACGGAGAAGCGAGCTCCCGGCCGAGTGGAGCCTCGAGCGCGCCCCGTACCCCCTGGAGACGAGCGTCCCCGGCGTCTTCGCGGCGGGCGACGTCCGCGCCCACTCGGTGAAGCGGGTCGCCTCGGGTGTCGGCGAGGGCGCGATGGCCGTCTCGCTGATCCACCGCTACCGCTCGATGGGCTGAGAGCGAACGCCGCGAGCCTTGCGATCAAGGCACCCACGGATGCAACGTTGATTACATGATTACAGCCGAACAGAGCGAACAGCTCCGCGCGTGGTTCGCCGAGCGCCTGCCGGTCGACGTCTACGAGTCCCTCGACTCGGTCACCGCCGACCGCGAGGAGATCACGGTCGTCGGCGTCATACCGGCGACCGAATCGGTCAAGGAGTTCCGCGAACGCACCCGCGAACAGCGCATCGAAGTGGCCCGCGAGGCCGAGTCCCTCTACCGCCGGAAGGTCGCCTGGGGCGTGCGCGTGGGTGAGGAGACGACGCTCTTCACCCACCTCGCCGTCCCGGTGATGACCCGCCTGCGCCAGTCCGAACGCCAGGTCCTCGACACCCTGGTCGCCGGCGGCGTGGCCCGCAGCCGGGCCGACGCCCTCGCCTGGTGCGTCCGCCTCGTCGGGCGCAACACGGACGAGTGGCTGACGGAGCTGCGCGACTCCCTGGACAAGGTCCGCCGGGTCCGCGCCCAGGGACCGGACGTCTCGGGGGACACCGACTCCAGGAAGTCCGCGTCCGAATGACGAATCCGCCCCACGGCGGCGCGTGATCGCGTAAGGCTGGCGACGACCTACACCCAGGGAGAGGCACGCACCCATGACCACCACCGTCGAATACATCCGCTACCGGATCGCATTGGACGACCAGCCGGCCTTCGAAGACGCGTACGCCCGGGCCGCCGAGTCCCTGGCCGCCTCGCCCGAGTGCATCGACTACGAACTGGCCCGCTGCGACGAGGAGAAGGAGCGCTACATCCTCCGGATCCGCTGGACCTCGATCGAGGACCACCTGGCCGGGTTCCGCAAGGGCGAGCACTTCCCGGCGTTCTTCAGCGCGATCCGTCCGTACGTGACGGCCATCGAGGAGATGCAGCACTACCTCGTGACGGGCGTCGCGGGCACGGGAAAGGCCGCCGGATAACGATGAGCACCACACCCACCATCTACGAGTGGATGGGCGGAGCGGAGGCGATGAACCGCCTCACGGACGCCTTCTACGCCCACGCCCTGCGGGACGAGATCCTCGCCCCGGTCTTCGCCGGCATGGACTCGGGACACCCGCAGCACGTCGCGGTCTGGCTGGCGGAGGTCTTCGGCGGCCCCTCGGAGTACACCGACCACCACGGCGGCCACCAGCACATGGCCACCAAGCACCTGGGCCGGGGAATCACCGAACAGCAGCGCCGCCGCTGGGTGGACCTGCTGATGGACACGGCCGACGAGGTCGGCCTCCCGACGGACCCCGAATTCCGCGGCGTGTTCGCCTACTACATCGAGTGGGGCACGCGCATGGCCCTGATCTACTCGGGCCCCAACCCGCCCCCGGTCGACGCGGCCAAGATCCCGATCTGGTCCTGGGGCCAAACCCCGCCGTGGATCCCGAAGACGGACTGACCGACAAGGCCCCGAACCCCCGCCCTCTCAGCCCCGCCGGCGCTTGAGGCGCTCTTTCAGCCCCGCCGATGTTTGAGGCGCTCTTTCAGCCCCGCCGACGTTTGAGGCGCTCTTTCAGCCCCGCCGGCGTTTGAGGCGCTCTTTCAGCCCCGCCGGCGTTTGAGGCGCGGGGCCCGGGGCCGAGCCCCGCTCTTCAGCCCCGCCGGCGTTTGAGGCGCGGGGTCCGGGGCGGGGCCCCGGCATCCGGCCCGGGCCCGGCGTCGGCCAGCAGCACCACCAGCTCCGGCGCGCCGCCACCCCGTGCCCGCCAGAAGTCGACCGCCTCCTCCAGCACCTCCACCAACGTCTCCCACTCGCCGGGCCGCGCGGCAGCGTACCCACGCCACGAGGTCACCGCGACCAGCCGCCCCGCGGCCCCCGGCAACCACGACAGATCCCGCATCGCATCGGCCAGCGCGTCCCAGTTCCCGCCGACCCACTCCGGCAGCCGCAAGGCGTCCCCGCAGCGCCGAAGAAGCTCCGCCTTGCCCCGTACGCCGTCCAGGTCCAGCCGTACGGTCGTCCAGCCGGCGGCATCGGCCGCCGCGAGCGCAGGGGCGAGCGGCTGCGGGTCCAGGCTCATCGGAGAACCGCCTTGAAGGTGTCGTAGTGGTCGTCCGTGTAGAAGAACTCCCCACCCTCGCCCGTCACGATCCGCCGGGCTCCGCGATCCCGCTCCCCCGGCGTCCGCACGGTGTACTCGTGGTAGTAGCCACGTTTCTGCTCGGGCAGGGCCTTCTCGAAGTTCCCGAAGACCGTGCCGTCCTGCCGGTAGGGGTACGGCCCGCCCTTGTCGATGAGCGCGAGCACGTCACGGGCCTGCTGCGGCAGCCCGTCGGCCCGTACGGTGGCCATCCCCTTCGCCCACCCGGGCACGGCGCCGGAACTCACGCCGCCACTCGCACTGGCGGCGGTAGGCGCGGGCGCGGGCTTCTGCCCGCCACAGCCCACCGCTCCGACCAGCGCGGCACAGAGGAACAGGGCCCCCAGCAAACGCAGCAACGATCGGGGCACGCTCCAAAAGATCATGCACCGATCGTGCCAAATATCCGATTCGCTCGCGAATCGCCCGATGACCTCAGAGAGCGGCCATCTTGGTGTACGGACTCAAGATTCGCTTCTGGACCGAACCGAAGTCGACGAGAACAGCGATCCCCTCCTCGATTCCGACGACACGGCCGAGACCGTGCTCATCGTGAGTAACCCGGTCGCCGACGTTGAACTGCCGGATGGGCTGTTCCACGGGCGCCTTGAACGGGCTGGACGGCAAATGGCGGCGAGGTACTGCTGACTTTGTCATTGGAACCAGTATGCGCCCCGGAGGCCGCCGCGCGGTCCGCCGTTCGGATCTCAATTCCAGCACCATCCGCACCGGCGGCGACAGTCAGAGGCCGCCGGAGCCCGTCTTGCCCGGTCAGGCCGCGTCAGTCGTCCGGGTCGGCCCGGTCCAGGGCCGGCCGCAGGCCCGGGGCCGACTCGGTGAGCAGGTAGTCGGCTACCGCCGTGTCGGTGACGAGGCTGGTCACCAGCCCCGACCTCAGCACGGCGCCGATCGCGGAGGCCTTCCGCAGCCCGCCCGCGATCGCCACGACCTCGGGGATACGCCGCAGCCGGTCCGCCTCGACCGTGATGCACCGCTCGCCGAGGTCCCGGCCCACCCGCCGGCCCTCCGCGTCGAAGAGGTGGGCCGACATCTCGGCCGCGACACCCAGCGAGGCGTAGTGGGCCCGCTCCTCGTCGGTCAGCATGTCGTGGACGGTCGAGATGCCCGGCTCCCACGAGCCGATGGAGACGGCCGCGACCGTCACCTTGTCGAAGTACTCGAAGGCGCGTGCGATCCCCGTCTGGCTGCGCAGCGCGGCCGCGGTCGCCGGATCGGGCAGCAGCATCGGCGCGTAGATCGGGTGCGCGTCGCCTCCCGAGACCTGGGCGGCCCGGCGGACGGCCTCGACCGATCCGCGCTCGGCGGTCCCCGCGTCGTACACGCCGGTCAGCTGCACCACGGTGCACTGCGGCAGCCGGTGCAGGGAGGCGGCCATGTGAATGGTCGACCGCCCCCACGCCAGGCCCAGTACGTCGCCCTCGTTGACCAGTTCGCCCAGCAGATCGGCGGCGACCGCGCCCAGGTTCTCCGGGTCGGGCGCGTCCTCGGTGGCGTCGGCGGGCGACTCCACGACGACGGCGTGCCGGAGCCCGTACCGGGCCCGGAGCGCGTCCGACCGCTCGGCGTCGAGTTCGGCCGGTACCCGGATCTCGATCCGTACGAGGTCACGCTCGAGGGCGGTCTCCAGGACCCGGGCCACCTTGAAGCGGCTCACGCCGAACTCCTCGGCGATCTGGATCTTGGACTTGCCCTCCAGGTAGAAGCGGCGCGCCATGGCCGCCGCCTGCACCAGCTCCGCGGGTCCCATCCGCAGGGCTGACCGTCCCGCCGACATTGCAGACACCGCGTTCTCCTCACTGCTGTTCACACTCTCGTGTTCACACTCTCGACTCGCCGTTCATCCTGTCAGATCCGACGGCCGTTGATCAGCCTGGACAGCTCCCGTTCACCGAGCTGTTCACCAACGCTTGGCTCAGTGGTCGCAAGCCCACGGCGCCGCCGCGATCGCCGCGCCCGCCTGATCACGCAGCGTGCGGACGGCGGCCGCCGGATCGACCGCCCCGTAGACCGCGCTGCCCGCCACGAAAACGTCCGCGCCGGCCTCGGCACAGCGTTCGATGGTCGAGGCCGAGACCCCGCCGTCGACCTGGAGCCACAGCTCCAGGCCGTGCTTGGCGATCAGCTCCCGGGTACGGCGGATCTTCGGAAGCATGATGTCGAGAAAGGGCTGGCCGCCGAAGCCCGGCTCGACCGTCATGATCAACAGCATGTCGAGCTCGGGGAGGAGGTCCTCGTACTGCTCGATCGGCGTGGCCGGCTTGAGCGCCATCGAGGCGCGCGCGCCCTTGGCCCTGATCTCCCGCGCGAGCCGCACGGGCGCGGCGGCGGCCTCGGCGTGGAAGGTGACCGAGCCCGCACCGGCCTCCACGTACTGCGGGGCCCAGCGGTCCGGGTTCTCGATCATCAGGTGAAGGTCCAGCGGGATGTCCGTGGCCCTGCTCAGGGACTCCACGATCGGCATGCCGAGGGTGAGATTCGGGACGAAGTGGTTGTCCATGACGTCGACATGCAGCCAGTCGGCCCCCTCGACGGCCTTCGCCTCCTCGGCGAGTCGGGCGAAGTCGGCGGACAGGATGCTGGGATAAATCTGAGCGGCCATGCCCCCAAGCCTGCCATGCCTGGGGCCGGTTCCGGCCACGACCCCGGAAGTCAGGATCCGCGCAGCAATCCTTAACCGACTACGAAGGACATTTAACTGGCTCTTACAGATCGCCTTCGGTGCGGTTCTGTCCATGACACCCTCCCCGCGCCGACGCCCGGAGCGCCGCCCCCGGACGGTCCGGACGACGCGCACACGCCCCGGGAACACCCACCGCCCCTCCGCCACCCGCCACCCGCTCCCCCTGGCGCAATCATGTGCAGCGGGACGACGGCCTGAGGGCCGGGATCGGAGGCGCAGGGATGGCTCCGCGAGCGCGAGCCGCCCGGGCGGGGGCAAGGCGCGGGGGCGACTTCGCGAGGCGAAAGCCACCCGCCCAGGAGCAGAAGGCGCGGGGATGCCTCGCGGGGTCGGAAGCCGCCGGGACGGAGCCGGAAGGCGCGGCGGCGGTGTGTGGGCGGGGTCCGTGTTGAGCGGCATCTGGGATGTTCTGGGGGTTTCCCGTCAGTCCCATCGTCTCTCCGTGTCGTGCCGGCCCGTCAAGGGCGCTCCTCCTCGTTCCTCGTCGTCGCGTCGCTACGCGATGTCGCTGCGCTCCACCCTTGACCGACCGTCCCGCCCCGGAAAGTCGAAGACTGTCGGGAAGCCCCCAAAAGAACGAGCCGGGCGGAGCCTTGGGGGACGGGGCGGTCGGAGCTGCCCGACCCGGCCGGGCGCAAGGGGCACCTCCGACAGACGGGGCCCATCCAGACCGGAGCCCGCGTCGGTGAGCGCGTCCAATCGCTACGCGCTCCTCACCTCTCAGCGTCCGACGACCGTCTTGGGCTGGACACAGGCCGCCCACGACCTCGGTCCGGTGCTCGCTATGCGTCCGACGACCGTCTGCGGCTGGGCGCAAGCCGCCCACGACCGCGGTTCGGCGCTCGACATGCGTCCGGCGACCGTCTTGGGCTGGGCATAAGCCGCCCACGACCGCGGTTCGGCGCTCGCCATGCGTCCGGCGACCGTCTTGGGCTGGGCGCAGGCCGCCAGCCCCCTCGGGTGCTCCTCATGGGAGGCGTCTGACGGCTGTCGGGGGGTGGAGGAGCGTCTGACGGCGGTTATGTCGAGGTGAGCTCGGGTCAGCGAGTGCGGGCGGCTCAGAAGGCTGACCGTTTGACCCAATTGCCCTTGTTTATGCGTAAGTTTGTGGTGCCGTCCTCACGCTGACCCGCCCCCACCTCGGCTGAGGCGAGGAATCAGCCGACCATCCCTCTCACCGGCCCCTGACGGCGGCCGGTCGCAGTCAAAGAGGGAGTGCTGGGGCTATGGGCGGCCTATGTCCAGCCACAGACGGTCGTCGGACGCTGAGACGTGGGGAGCGCGTAGCGATGTGGCGCGCCCCACCGACCCGGCCGATGTCGGCCATGGGCCCCGCCTGTCTGTCGTGCCCCTTGCGCCCGACCGGGTCGGGCATTTCCGACCGCCCCGTCCCTGAAAAGAAGCACCCGGCTCGTTCTTTTGGGGGCTTCCCGACAGTCTTCGACTTTCCGGGGCGGGACGGTCGGTCAAGGGTGGAGCGCAGCGACATCGCGAAGCGACGCGACGAAGGAGCGCCCTTGAGGGACCGGCCCGAACCGGAGAGACGATGAGACTGACGGGAAACCCCCATACACATCCCTGATGCCGCTCAACACGCACACCGGCCCCCCGAAGCCCCCGCCGCACCTTCCCGCCCCCCGCCCCGCCCGTAAGCACCCCCTAGGCCGGAGGCGCCCCGCGCAGGTGCCTCAGCAGCCGTTCCAGCGCCGCCTCGCCCAGCCTGTCCTCGAAGTGCTCGCTGTCGGCGAGCCGCACCAACCCACGGGCCGCGTCCAGACGAGGGGCCTCGGTTCCCTTCTCCCCCGCCAGATCCCGCTCCGCGACAGCATGCGCGAGCTGCGCGAACGTGCTGCTCATGGAGTACTTCCGGTCGATCGAGAAGTCGTACCAGGGGGCCCTCTTGGGATCTACGGCGGCACGGATCACTGCCTCGTGTCCGGCCGCCTCGCCCCAGGTCGTCAGCGTCGCGCACGCCCGGAAGCGCTCGATCTCGGGCATGCCGGGATCGTTGATCAACGCGACGAGGCCGGGAACGCCGTTCAGGCGACGGCGACTTTCGAACGCGTCGTAGATGACGTCGTCGATGTCGCCCGTCGGCCGGCCGTCGAAATCCGTTCCGCGCAGTTCACGATAGCCGTGCAGGGGCAGGCTCCTGATCTCACTGACTTCCTTGCCCACCGAGCCTCCGCCCACTAGCCGAGCGCCGCGTCTGTGACGTCCGGCCCCAGCCCGTCAAGGATGTCCGGGAACCCCCAGCTGGATGAGCCGGGCCAGGAGCAGTAGAGGTCAGTGCCCGACCGCTCATCCCTCACCCCGGCGCCGTCACAGGACCGGGTTGCCCCGCCGGATGGATGCGGCGGCCGGGGGCACCGTGCGCTCGTCGGCCCGCAGGATCTCGACGTCGAGGCGGCCCATCACGCGCCGGGCCGCCTCCGCGAGTTCGGGCGGGCTCTCGACGGTGAACCGGCAGCTGAAGGTGACCAGGAAGCCGATGAGTGCGGTCCACGACCAGGCCCCCATCCGTATCCGGGTCATCCGCTCGTCGACCGCTTCGAAACTCGCCGTGATCGGGGCCCACTTCGCAACCAGTGCCGCGGGGCACTCCATCAGGACGGTGCCCCAGCAGGGCCAGGCGTCCGGGGTGTCGCCGCGGTCGGGTTGGCTCTGGACGAAGCGGGTGATGTCCCCGTCGGGAAGGTCCCGCCGGCTGAAGCGCCACCCTGTGGGGGCGATGCGCCCGATCCGGTCGAGCCGGTAGGTGCGCCAGGAGTTCCCTTGCTGGTCGTAGGCCACCATGTACCAGCGCCCCGACCAGACGACGAGCCGGTGGGGTTCGGCGAGCACGTCCCTGGTGTCCTCCTCATCGACCTCGATGGACCGGTAGGTGAAGCGCACGAGTTCCCGTTCCTGCACGGCGGCGCTCAGGCGCGCCACCAGGCCGGGATCGACCTGTGGCGGGGCCAACTCCCATGCGTTCTCCATCTGTTCGATGGAAAAGGTCGCGAGTCGGCGCGCCAGGTGGGGCGGCAGGAGTTCCCTGATGGAGTTCAGCGCACGCTTCGTGGCGTCACCCATGCCCGCCACGGAGGCGGGCGCCGTCTGGAGGGACAGCGCGATGGCGACGGCCTGCTCGTCATCGACTATCAGCGGAGGCAGACGCG
This sequence comes from Streptomyces sp. NPDC048257, assembly GCF_043201855.1. Classification (NCBI taxonomy): domain Bacteria; kingdom Bacillati; phylum Actinomycetota; class Actinomycetes; order Kitasatosporales; family Streptomycetaceae; genus Streptomyces; species Streptomyces sp. NPDC048257. The sequence goes on along the minus strand of NZ_JBICZI010000011.1, from coordinate 106,081 downwards.
CCCCGCGGGACAGCCGGTAGGAGCCGGAGGGCCCCTTCGTCGCCGTGACGGGATAGCCCAGTTCCCGCAGCCGGTTGATGTCCCGGCGGACGGTTCGCGGCGAGACCCCCAGGCGCTCGGCCAGCCCGTCGCCGGTCCACTCCTTCTGTGCCTGCAGCAGGCTGAGGAGTTCCAGTGTGCGGTTGGCGATCACGCTTTTCCCTTCGGATTGAGGTCAGTAGAGGTCAGCACGCGTCCTCTTCTCCTGCGATGGTGCCTCTGCTTCGGGGGGCACACGTCCCCCTGCTCCAGTACTCGCCCTCGGCATGTCACCGGGTGCGTTGCATCGAGAAGATCGGAAGAACGCAGTGTCTGAACATCCAACTCGTTCCTCATCGGCCCCTCGGGACGCTTGGCTGGGTTTGGTCGCGATTTCCCTCGGTGTGGCGTTGGTGGTCGTGGACTTCACCATTGTCAACGTGGTGATGCCGCCGATCATCGACGACCTGAAGATCTCCGCGGTCGGTGCCCAGTGGGTCCAGGAGTCCTATGCGATCATCCTGGCCGCCCTCCTCCTGCTGATGGGGCGTCTTTCGGACATCGTGGGAGCACGACGCCTGTTCATCATCGGTACTGTGACCTTCGGGCTGGCGAGCATCGCCGCGGCGGCGTCGCCGAACGGGGAGTTCCTGACCATCAGCCGGTCTGCGCAGGGCATCGGTGGCGCGATCGTCATGCCGACGTCCCTGGCGCTGCTCAACATGACCTTCCGAGGCCCCAACCGTGGCAAGGCCTTCGCCATCTGGGGATCCACGATCGGTGCTGCCGCCGCGGTCGGACCGCTGCTGGGCGGTTGGCTCGCCGAGTTCTCCTGGCGGTGGGCCTTCGGCATCAACATCTTCGTCGTGGCGCTGATCCTCGCGGGTGTCTTGAAGTTCCTCCAGCGGTCCCCCCGGCAGTCGGGCAGGATCGACGTTGCAGGAGGAGTGCTGTCGGTGGTGGGTCTCGGGCTCCTCGCCTTCGGCCTGATCGAAGGACGCAACTACGGTTGGTGGGAGCCCCGCAAGGACCTCGGGCCCTTCGGTGACGGGGTAAACCTCTCCGTCGTCCCAGTCACCCTGGTCATCTCCGTGGTGAGCCTGGTCCTCTTCCTCCAGCTGCAGGTCCGGCGCACGCGGAAGAACGGCACGGCGCCGCTGATGGACACCTCGCTGTTCGGCATCAAGTCCTTCAGCACGGGCAACCTCGCGACGCTGATCATCGCCCTTGCCGAGTTCGGCATCCTGGCCGTACTGCCGCTGTGGCTCCAGTACACCCTGGGCTACTCCGCGCTCCAGACCGGTCTGATGGTCTTCGTCGTCGCGGTCGGCAGCTTCTTCGCGAGCGGTGCCGGCTTCGGCATGGCCGAGAAGACGGGCCCGGTCGGCCTGGTCCGCATCGGCCTGGTGCTCGAAGCGCTCGGTCTGCTGATGTTCGGTCTGCTGGCGAGCAGTGACTCCTCGTGGTGGGTCATCGCCATGGCCCTCTTCCTGTACGGCATGGGGGTCGGCTTCGCCACCGCGCAGGTCACCAACGTCGTCCTGGCGGACGTACCGGCGGGGCAGGCCGGCCAGGGTTCCGGAATCCAGAGCGCCGCGCGCCAGCTCGGGTCCGCGCTCGGCATCGCGATCCTGACCTCGACGTTCTTCACCGCCCTGAACTCCGACCTGTCCGAGCGGCTCGCCCAGCAGGGATTCCCCGGGGGCGACAAGCTCTCTTGGGCGGTCTCCGACAGCGCGGGCGCCATGATCCCCGGGCTGAGCCAGAATCCCAAGACGGCCGCGGCCGCCGACGCAGCCCGGGACGCCATGTCCCACGGCGTCCAGATCAACGGCTACACCTGCGCCGCGCTGCTGGTGCTCGGCATGCTAGCGACCTTCCTCATCCCAAAGCGCAAGCCGGACGCGCCGCAGTGGGGCGGGGACGAAAGTGCTCCCCGCGGCGCGGACGCCGGCGCTGACGTCCAGCAGACGCGCGCTTCCTGAAGGCCGTCTCCACAAGTCGCAGAGTGCTGTAGAGCTCGTCACACGATCATGATCGATGGGAGTGGTGGCGTCCCCCGCCATGACCCCGGACTCCGTGTACCCGTACCACGCGGCCAACGCCGGCTCGGGGGCGACGATCAGAGGGCCGCCCATCGACTCCGTCCAGACGGTGGGGCTGTGGGACGCATGGGCAGCGGTGGGCGCAGAGGGGTTCACGGCGTCAGTGTGCCGCCGCCCCCTGACAGACAGGCCCGCGACAGCCCGCGGGTACGGGGCACCCCCCGCGGTGGATGTCATCGCGGGGGGCGTCGGGCCGTGGGCCAGGCCGTGGGTCAGGCCGTGCGGCGCAGCAGGGCCAGGTACATCGCGTCCGTGCCGTGCAGGTGCGGCCACAGCTGGACGTCCGGGCCGTCGCCCAGACCGGGGACGCCCGCCATGAACGGCCGGGCGTCGATGAGTTCGGCGGACACCGGCGAGTTGCCGACGCCGCGGCCCTTCAGGACGTCGTCCACGACGACCCGGGTCTCCGCCAGGTGCGGCGAGCACGTCGCGTAGCCCACGACGCCTCCCACCCGCACCGCCGACAGCGCCTCGCGCAGCAGCCCGCGCTGGAGCGGCCCGAAGCCCTCCAGGTCCTCCGGGCGGCGGCGCCAGCGGGACTCCGGGCGGCGGCGGAGTGCGCCGAGCCCCGAGCACGGGACGTCCATCAGGACGCGGTCGAAGGAGCCCGGCAGCCATGCCGGGCGGGTGCCGTCGGCCACGATGACCTGGTACGGGCCCGGGTTGCCCGCGAGGGAGCGCTCCACGAGCCGTGCGCGGTGCGGCTGCTTCTCCGAGGCCAGCAGGAACGCCCCCCGCTGCGCCGCGAGCGCCGCGAGCAGCGCCGCCTTGCCGCCCGGGCCCGCGCAGCCGTCGAGCCACCGCTCGTCGCGGCCCTCGACGGGCGCGGCCGCGAGGGCCATGGCCACCAGCTGGCTTCCCTCGTCCTGCACGCCCGCGCGGCCCTCGCGGACCGCCGCCAGCGCGCCCGGTTCGCCGCCCTCGGCCATCCGGACGGCGTAGGGGGACCAGCGGCCCGGCAGCGCCGAGTCCTCGCCGACCGCCTCGAGCAGTTCCTCCGGGGTGGAGCGCCCCGGGCGGGCGACCAGGGTCACCTCGGGCCGCTCGTTGTCGGCCTCCAGCAGGTCCTCGATGCCCGCGCGGCCGCCGCCCAGCGCGTCCCACAGGGCGGTGACGACCCACCTGGGGTGCGAGTGGTACACCGCGAGGTGTTCCTCGGCGTCGTCCTCGTAGGGCGGGGCGACCCGCTCCAGCCAGCCGTCCATGTCGTGTGCGGCGATCTTCCGCAGGACGGCGTTCACGAACTTCGCGCGCCCGTCCCCGAGCACCACGCGGGCCAGCTCCACGCTCGCGGACACCGCCGCGTGCGTGGGGATGCGGGTGCCCAACAGCTGATGGGCACCGAGCGAGAGCACGTCCAGCACCGGCGGGTCCACTTCGCGCAGCGGCCGGTCGATGCACGCCTTGATGACGGCGTCGTAGGTGCCCTGGCGGCGCAGCGTCCCGTACACCAGCTCGGTGGCCAGCGCCGCGTCACGCGCTTCGAACTTCTCGTCCTGGCGGGCCTTCTTCAGCAGCGGCGGCAGGACGAGGTTGGCGTAGGCGTCGCGCTCGTCCACCGCCCGCAGCACCTGGAAGGCCAGCATCCGGACGGGGTCCTTCTGGGGCCGGCGGTGCGGCCTGGCCTGCTTGCCACCCGCGCCTGCGGGGGCAGGCTTGCGACGGGGCTGACGGGGCTGTTCGCTCACGTGAAAGGTGCTCCGGGTTTACGAGTTCTACGAGTGCTACGACTTCTGCGGGTGCTGCGGATGCTGCGGGTGCTGCGGGTGCTGCGGATGCTGCGCGTCCTACGGGTGGTTCGCCGGGGCGTCCGCGCCGGGACGTCCCACCGATCAGCCTACGTCGGCTCCGCCGAGCCGCTCGCCGAGAGCGATCCGCACCCCGCGCGCCCAGTCGGCGGCCCGCATCGGCTTCTTGCCCTGCGGCTGCACCCAGAGCAGCTCGACGGCGTGCGAGCCGGTGCCGGCGTAGACGTTGTTCTTGGCCGCGGCCAGTGCACCCGGCTCCAGGTCCGTACGGTCGGGCACCAGGCCCAGCGAGATCAGCTTGAGCCGCTCCCCGCGGAAGACGGTCCACGCGCCCGGCGCCGGCGTGCAGCCGCGCACCACCCGGTCGGCGCGCATGGCGGGGGCGGTCCAGTCGATCCGGGCGTCGTCCACGGTGATCTTGGGTGCGTGGGAGACGCCGTCGTGGGGCTGCTCGACGGCGCGCAGGGTGCCGTCCTCGATGCCGTCCATGGTGGCGGCGAGCAGTCCGGAGCCGGCGAAGGCGAGCCGGGTGAGCAGGTCGCCGCTGGTGTCGGTCGGCCGGATCTCCTCGGTGAGGATGCCGTAGACGGGGCCGGTGTCCAGGCCCTCCTCGATCCGGAAGGTGGAGGCGCCGGTGACCTGGTCCCCCGCCATGATCGACTGCTGGACGGGCGCGGCTCCTCGCCAGGCGGGCAGCAGCGAGAAGTGCAGGTTGACCCAGCCGTGCCGGGGGATGTCGAGGGCGGTCTTGGGGATCAGGGCGCCGTAGGCGACGACCGGGCAGCAGTCCGGGGCGATCTCGCGCAGCCGGGCCTGGAAGTCGGGGTCGCGGGGCCGGGCGGGCTTGAGCACCTCGATGCCGGCCTCCTCGGCGCGCTCGGCGACGGGGCTGGCGAGGAGCCGGCGGCCGCGGCCGGCCGGTGCGTCGGGCCGGGTGACGACGGCGGCGACCTCGTGCCGCCCGGAGGCGATCAGGGCGTCCAGGGCGGGTACGGCGACCTCGGGGGTGCCTGCGAAGACGAGCTTCACTGGGGACTACCTCGCTATCTCGGCTGTCAGCAGCGCACCAGTCTATGGGGCGCCGGTCGGGCCGCCCACCTGTGGTGTTGAGGGGGCGTACGCACACGCGCGCGCCTCTCGCATATGCCGACACGCCCCCATAGCGTGACCTGGGCGACCGGTGGCGCGTTGGTCAAGAGAGATTGACCAAAACGGGCCGCGTGTGAACGGTGTCAGCGGCCCGATCCGCCCTTCAGCACCGGTTCGAGAGGCTTCTTCATGGCCGACCACGCCACCCACGACGCTCAAGCCCGGGCCAGCCTGCACCTCCTGGTACGGGACATCGAGCGGGTTCGCCGGCAGGTGGATGCCCTGCGTACGCTCACCGCCCAGCTCGGCAACGTGTACCGCCCGCGCCGATCGGGTCCCTCCACGGGCTTCGTCGTCTACGGCCGGGCGCCCGCGCCGACCGTCCGCCTCGCGCAGGAGCTTCGGGACAGCGTCGAGACGCTGGTCACCGCCGCGGTGGACTTCGACCGTTCGCTCGGTTTCTCGTGGGACGCGGTCGGCTCGGCGCTCGGTGTCACCAAGCAGGCCGTGCACCGCCGCTACGGGGCCCGGCGGGCGCAGTCCGCGGAATCCGCGGAGCCGCTGACCGAGGGGACGGCCACCCGGACGATGGGGCCGCTGCCGACCGTCCCGGCCGCCCGCTCGATGCCGCCGCAGCCGGTGCGCGAGGAGGCCCAGGCCGCTGCCGGGGGCGCTCCCGGACGGGCTCTGGGAGAGGCTCCCCGCTCCCCCGCCTTCCCCGGCCCCCGCAACGGCTGAGGGGTGTCCTGCCGCCGGGACGCCGACACCCGACGGCCGGCCGGCCCGGCGCGCCGCGCCTGATTCCGCCCCCGGTGGGACGACCGTACGGGTCGTCCCACCGGGGGTTTCCTCGTCCGGCGAAGCGTCCGGCGAAGCGTCCGGCGACGGCGTCGCCCCCTCGGGGTCCGGGTCAGCCGATGTCCGGCGGGTCGATCCGCACCCGGACCGCCTCCGCCGCCGGAGCCCCACGGGCCATACGGGCCGCCTGCGCCGACTTCAGGGCGGCGGCCAGGGCCGCGCCGCTGCCCGGCGGGACCCGCACCAGCGCCCGCTCCCCGGGGGACGGTTCCCCGCGCCGCCCGGGGAGCGGTACCGGCCCCAGGATCTCCGCGTCCGGTGGCAGCCCGGCTCCGGTCAGGAAGGTCTCCACCGCCTCGCCCCGCCCGGCCACCGCCGCCATCCGGGACACCGGCGGGAAGCCGAGCTGGGCCCGCTCCGCGAGCTCCCGCACCGCGTGGCCCACCGGGTCCCACCGCACGAGCGCCTGGACCGGCCGCAGCGTCGGCTCGGCGACCACCACGACCTGCCCGTCGCCGCGGACCAGGGAGGCGGCCGCGATCCAGCGGCGCAGCGCGTCCTCCCCCGCCCGCAGGTCGGGCCGGGTGAGCATGGCCCAGCCGTCGAGCAGCAGGGCGGCCGCGTACCCGGCGCCCGCGGCCACCGGTTCGGCGCCCGGGGTGCACACCACCAGCGCCGGCCGGTCCGGCACCTCGTCCAGGACGTGGTCGCGCCCGGAGGTCCGGACGGGTACGGCCGGGAAGGCCCGCCCCAGTTCCTCGGCGGTGCGCCGCGCGCCGACCACCTGGGCCCGCAGCCGGAACGACCCGCACTCCTCGCAGTGCCAGGACGGTTCGTCCCTCCCGCACCACCCGCACCGCAGGTCCCGCTCGTCGGGGGCCTCCAGCGGTCCCGCGCAGACCGTGCAGCGGGCGGGGGTGCGGCACCGCTCGCACGCCAGCCGGGGCACATAGCCCCGCCGCGGCACCTGGACCAGTACGGGGCCCGTCTTCAGCCCTTCCCGTACGGTCTCCCAGGCCAGGCTCGGCAGGCGCGCGGCCCGGGCCGCCTCGTCGCGGGCCAGCAGTTCGTCGCCGACGGTCCGGATCCGGGGCGCGCAGGCCCGTACGGTCTCGCGGTCGGCGACCAGGGGCCGCGCCCAGCCGGTCTCGACCAGCTGGGCGGCCTCAACGGTGCAGCTCGTACTGCCCGCGAGGAAGCCGCAGCCGTCGCTGACGGCGCGCAGCTCCAGTACCTCCCGCACGTGCGGGAAGGGGGCGTGGTCGTCGCTGTGGCTGGAGTCGCCGTCGTCCCAGATCGCGACCAGCCCGAGGTCCCGTACGGGGGCGAACATCGCGGCCCGGGTGCCGATGACGGCTCGCACCGCGCCGCGGTGCACGGCGAGCCACTGGCGGTAGCGCTTCTCGGGTCCCGACTCGGCGGTCAGCAGGGCATGCCGTCCTTCGCCGAGCAGGGCGGTCAGGGCCGCGTCGACGCGGGCTGCGGTCCGGCCGTCCGGGAGCACGGCGAGGGCGCCGCGGCCGGAGGCCAGGGTGGCGGCCATGGCCCGGGCGAGTTCGTCGGCCCAGCCGGGGCCGGGCAGGGCGGTCCACACGGCGCGCGGGGTGCCGCCGGTGGCGAGGGCGCGCAGGAAGCCGGGGCCGGCGCCGTACCGCTCCCAGCCGCCGGGCTCGGGGGCGGCGGGCGGGGGCAGGGGCTCGGGCGAGGGCTTGGCCTCGGCACGGGCATTGCGCGGGGGCAGGGCGAGCTGGAGCACGTCGGCGAGGCTGCCGGCGTACCGGTCGGCCACGGCCCGGGCGAGGGCGAGCATGCGGGGGCTGAGGACGACCTCGGGCGAGACCACGTGGGCGAGGGCGGCCAGTGCCCCGTTGTAGTCGGACTCGGCGCGGCGCTCGACGATGAACCCGTCGATGAGGCCGCCGCCCTCTCGGCGGCCTCCGTGCACCTGGTGGGAGCCGGCCCCGAAGCGGACGCGGACGCGGACGCCGGGCTGGGCGGCCTCGGAGAGCTCCTCCGGGACGGCGTAGTCCCAGAGCTGGTCGAGGTGGAGCACACCCTTGTTGACGAGGATCCGGGCGACGGGCAGCTCGGCGGCGAGCGCGGCCCCGCGCCAGGTGCGTGGCTTCGCCTTGGGCGCCTTGGCCTTCGCCTCGGCGACCATTTCCCGGATCAGTGCGAGCTGCTCCGGCGGGGACTCATTCGCGCTGCTCACATCAGCATTCTTACCAAAGTCCGCTGACAGTCACGGCATGCGTACGGCCCCGGACCAGAAGGTCCGGGGCCGTACGGCGTCCGTCCGGGGACGGGGGGTCCTACAGGCCGGCGGCCGCGCGCAGCGCGTCCACGCGGTCGGTGCGCTCCCAGGTGAAGTCCGGCAGCTCGCGGCCGAAGTGGCCGTAGGCGGCGGTCTGGGCGTAGATCGGGCGCAGCAGGTCGAGGTCGCGGATGATGGCGGCCGGGCGGAGGTCGAAGACCTCGCCGATCGCGTCCTCGATCTTCTGGACGTCCACCTTGGCGGTGCCGAAGGTCTCGACGAAGAGACCGACGGGCTCGGCCTTGCCGATGGCGTACGCGACCTGGACCTCGCAGCGCGAGGCGAGGCCGGCGGCGACCACGTTCTTGGCGACCCAGCGCATGGCGTAGGCGGCGGAGCGGTCGACCTTGGAGGGGTCCTTGCCGGAGAAGGCGCCGCCGCCGTGTCGGGCCATGCCGCCGTAGGTGTCGATGATGATCTTGCGGCCGGTGAGGCCGGCGTCGCCCATCGGGCCGCCGATCTCGAAGCGGCCGGTCGGGTTCACCAGGAGGCGGTAGCCCTCGGTGTCGAGCTTGATGCCGTCCTCGACGAGCTGGGCCAGGACGTGCTCGACGACGAACTCGCGGATGTCCGGGGCGAGCAGCGAGTCCAGGTCGATGTCCGAGGCGTGCTGCGAGGACACGACGACGGTGTCCAGGCGCACGGCCTTGTCGCCGTCGTACTCGATGGTGACCTGGGTCTTGCCGTCGGGGCGCAGGTACGGGATGGTGCCGTTCTTGCGGACCTCGGAGAGCCGGCGGGAGAGCCGGTGCGCGATGTGGATCGGCAGCGGCATCAGTTCGGGGGTCTCGTCGCAGGCGTAGCCGAACATCAGGCCCTGGTCGCCGGCGCCCTGCTTGTCGAGCTCGTCCTCGTCGCCCTCGACGCGCTTCTCGTAGGCGGTGTCGACGCCCTGCGCGATGTCCGGGGACTGGGCGCCGATGGACACCGAGACGCCACAGGAGGCGCCGTCGAAGCCCTTCTTCGAGGAGTCGTAGCCGATTTCGAGGATCTTGTCCCGGACGAGCTGCGCGATCGGCGCGTAGGCCTTCGTCGTCACCTCTCCCGCGATGTGCACGAGACCCGTGGTGATCAGGGTCTCCACGGCGACGCGCGAGGTCGGGTCCTCGGAGAGGAGCGCGTCGAGGATCGTGTCGCTGATCTGGTCAGCGATCTTGTCGGGGTGGCCCTCGGTGACGGACTCCGAGGTGAACAGACGACGGGACACAACGCTCCCTGGGGTTGCAGCGGCTGCTGGCTGATCATTTGGCGGAACCACATCGGAGGCTGCGCCCGATCACGTTCCGGATGCAGTTTATCGGTCGCCACCGTTTCCGGGACCACCCGTCTCGCCTTATGGGAGCCGTGTGACCTGCGGCACTCCCATTCTTACGCACGGACGTGATCAGGAGAAGGGGAATCGGCCCAGGCGCGTCGCGCTACAGACGGGCCGCCACCTGGTCCCAGATGACTTCGGCCAAGGCTTCCTTGGGACCATAGGGAACAGGAGTCTCGGATCCGTCGGAGGAAAGGATGACCGCCTCGTTCTCCTCGGAACCGAAGGTTCGCGCCTCCCCGACCTCGTTCACGACGAGAAGATCACACCCCTTGCGGGCAAGCTTGGCCCGGCCGTTCGCGAGGACGTCGTCGGTCTCCGCGGCGAATCCCACCACCACCTGCCCGGCCCTGGCCCGGTCGGCCGAGATCTCCGCGAGAACGTCCGGATTGCGTACGAGCGCGACCGGCGCCGGGTCCTGCCCGTCCTTCTTCTTGATCTTTCCGCCCGCGTACTCGGCGGGCCGGAAATCGGCCACGGCCGCAGCCATCACCACGGCGTCGGCGTCCGCGGCCGCCTTGAGCACGGCCTCCCGCAGCTGCACGGCCGTCCCGACGCGTACGACGTCCACCCCGGCCGGGTCGGCCAGCGCGGTGTTGGCCGAGACCAGGGTGACCCGGGCCCCGCGGGCGACGGCGGTCCGGGCGAGGGCGTAGCCCTGCTTGCCGGAGGAACGGTTGCCGAGGAAGCGGACCGGGTCCAGGGGCTCCCGGGTGCCGCCGGCACTGATCACCACGTGCCGCCCGGTGAGGTCCGGCTCGGCCACCCCGCGGGCCAGGACCCGGCGGCAGACCTCGAAGATCTCCTCGGGGTCGGGCAGCCGCCCCTTGCCGGTGTCCTTGCCGGTCAGCCGGCCGACGGCGGGCTCGATGACAAGGGCGCCGCGCCGGCGCAGCGTGGCCACGTTCTCCCGGGTGGCGGGGTGCTCCCACATCTCGGTGTGCATGGCGGGGGCGAAGACCACCGGGCAGCGGGCGGTGAGCAGGGTGTTCGTGAGGAGGTCGTCGGCGAGTCCGTGGGCGGCCTTGGCCAGCATGTCGGCGGTGGCCGGGGCGACGACGACGAGGTCGGCGGACTGGCCGATGCGCACGTGCGGCACCTCGTGGACGGATTCCCACACCTCGGTGGAGGCGGGGTTCCCGGAGAGGGCGGACCAGGTGGCTTCCCCCACGAAGTTCAGGGAGGCCGCGGTGGGCACCACCCGCACGTCGTGGCCGGACTCGGTCAGCCGGCGCAGCAGCTCGCACGCCTTGTAGGCGGCGATCCCGCCACTGACTCCCAGTACGACCTTCGGCTTACCCATCCACACACACCCCTTTTGCTTGCGCGACGTGTCCGACGCGGCCGACGTGTCCGACGCGGCCGACGCCTTCGGCTCTGCTCGTCGTCGTACCCACCCATGACACACCACAGGCCCGGCAGATGTTCTGCCGGGCCTGTGGTGAAAGGACTTCTCGGAGCCTTACTGGGCCGGGGCCTCGATGGCCTCGGAGGTCAGCAGACCCGCGTTGATCTCGCGCAGCGCGATCGAAAGCGGCTTCTCGTGGACGTGGGTGTCCACCAGCGGGCCGACGTACTCGAGCAGGCCCTCACCGAGCTGCGAGTAGTACGCGTTGATCTGACGCGCGCGCTTGGCCGCGTAGATCACGAGGCTGTACTTCGAGTCAGTAGCCTCGAGCAGCTCGTCGATCGGCGGGTTGATGATGCCCTCGGGCGCAGTGATGGAAGAGGACACGCTCTACCTTCCGAAGATGGGTGAAAGATGGGGCCGTCCTGGAATCGAACGACGGGAAAACATCGATCAACGATCAGACAACTGCCATCAAGGCTAGCAGCTCACGAGCCACGTCCTCGACGGAGGTGTTGACCAGGGTGGTGTCGAACTCGGACTCGGCAGCGAGCTCGATCTTGGCGGCGGCGAGCCTGCGCTCGATGACCTCCGCCGATTCGGTGCCCCGGCCGGTCAGCCGGCGGACCAGCTCGTCCCAGCTCGGTGGGGCCAGGAAGACCAGCTGGGCGTCGGGCTTGGACTCGCGGACGAGTCGCGCGCCCTGGAGATCGATCTCCAGCAGTACCGGCTCGCCGTTGTCCAGGCGTTCCAGCACCGCGCCGCGGGGAGTGCCGTAGCGGTTGCCCGCGAACTCGGCCCACTCCAGCAGCTCGCCGTTGGCGATCAGCTTGTCGAACTCGTCGTCATTGACGAAGAAGTAGTGGACTCCGTGTCGCTCACCGGGCCGCGGCTTGCGGGTGGTGGCCGACACCGAGAGCCATACCTCGGGGTGAACCTTGCGCATATGCGCGACGACCGTGCTCTTGCCGACCCCAGAAGGGCCGGAGAGCACGGTCAGCCGCGGACGAACCTCTGCTGCCATAGAGCGATTATCCAGGTTCTCGGGACTGCCTGAGAACGCCGGGAGAACTTCAGTCGACGCCTCAGGCGCCGGTGCTGCCGAACTCGCGCTCCAGAGAGGCGATCTGGTTGGAACCGAGACCTCGGACACGCCGGGACTCGGAGATGCCGAGACGCTCCATGATCTGCTTGGCGCGCACCTTGCCCACGCCAGGCAGAGACTCCAGCAGGGCGGAGACCTTCATCTTGCCGATGACGTCGTTCTCCTGGCCCGTCTTGATGACCTCTTGGAGCGAGGCGCCGGAGTGCTTGAGTCGATTCTTCACCTCGGCCCGCTCCCGGCGAGCCGCGGCGGCCTTTTCGAGCGCGGCTGCGCGCTGTTCAGGGGTAAGGGGCGGAAGAGCCACGCCTACGTCACCTCGGATGTCGAACTGTCGGATACGGACCGGTGGGCAACCCAAAGGCAACACACCTCGCGAGCTCCCGAACAGCGATGGAACTCGTTCGCTGCACGTTCACTCTGGTCGGAGACTAGCGGCCATCACCGCTCCAGTCAGCGAGAACGGACGAAAAGTCCTGGTCAGCCTCCACTGAACCGTACATCACGGACAAAATACCCCGGTTTTGTCCGATGAAGAGCGTTCGAGTTTCGCCAAGAAGCGCGAGAGGCCGCACCGCGGAAGTGCGGCCGGCCTCTCCCAGGTGACCGATTACGCGGAAACGGCCTCGTGGATCTCGTCGGCGAACCGCCGCGCCGAGTCGCGCAGGGCACTCACGTCCGGACCGTGCTTCAGGACGCCCCGCGACACGTTCGGGACCACGTTGCGCACGGCCTTGCCGAACACGCCCGGCAGGTCCGCTGCCGTCGCGCCCTGCGCGCCGATGCCGGGGGCCAGCAGCGGCCCGTTGATGTCCAGGTCGAAGGTGGACAGATCGCCCAGGGTGGCGCCGACCACCGCGCCGAAGGAGCCCATCGGGGCGGCGCCCGCGTTCTCCGCCGCGAGGTGCGCCAGCATCGTCGCGCCGATCGTCCGGCCGTCCTCCCGGACCGCCCGCTGGACCTCCGCGCCCTCCGGGTTGGAGGTCAGCGCCAGGACGAACAGGCCCGCGCCCGACTCCCGGGCCAGGTCCACGGCCGGCTTCAGCGAGCCGTAGCCCAGGTACGGGGAGACGGTGAGCGCGTCCGAGAACAGCGGCGAGGCCGGGTCCAGGAAGGCCGAGGCGTACGCCGCCATCGTCGAGCCGATGTCGCCGCGCTTGGCGTCCATGACGACCAGGGTCCCGGCCGCGCGGGCGTCCGCGACGGTCCGCTCCAGGACGGCCACGCCCTTGGAGCCGAACCGCTCGAAGAAGGCCGCCTGCGGCTTGAAGACCGCCACCGACTCGGCGAGCGCCTCGACGACCGTACGGGAGAACCGCTCCAGGCCCGCGATGTCGTCCTGCAGGCCCCACTGCGCCAGCAGGGCGGCGTGCGGGTCGATGCCCACGCACAGCGGGCCCCGGGAGTCCATCGCCGCGCGCAGGCGGGTGCCGAACGGGGTCACAGTCACTTGGTGGCCTTTCGGGTCTCGGCGCCCACCGCGTCGGCGAGCGTCGCGTACGGGCTGTTGGCCAGGCGCGCGGCAAGGCCCTTGTGGATGGCGCGGGCGTAGAACGGGCCCTCGTAGATGAAGGCGCTGTAGCCCTGGACCAGCGTGGCGCCGGCCAGGATCCGCTGCCAGGCGTCCTCGGCGTTCTCGATGCCGCCGACCCCGACCAGGACCAGGCGGTCCCCCACACGGGCGTACAGGCGGCGCAGGACCTCCAGCGAGCGCTCCTTGACGGGGGCGCCGGAGAGCCCGCCGGTCTCCTTCACCAGCGACGGGGAGGACTTCAGGCCCAGCCCCTCGCGGGCGATGGTGGTGTTCGTCGCGATGATGCCGTCGAGGCCGAGCTCCAGGGCCAGGTCGGCGACCGCGTCGACGTCCTCGTCCGCGAGGTCGGGGGCGATCTTGACGAGCAGCGGTACGCGGCGGTCGGTCACCGTGCGGTCCGCGGCCTCGCGTACGGCCGTCAGCAGCGGGCGCAGCGACTCGGTGGCCTGGAGGTTGCGCAGGCCGGGGGTGTTCGGGGAGGAGACGTTCACGACCAGGTAGTCGGCGTGCCGGGCCAGGCGCTCGGTGGAGGCGACGTAGTCCCCCACGGCCTCCTCCTCGGGCACGACCTTCGTCTTGCCGATGTTGACGCCGACCACGGTCCGGAAGACGGCCTCACGGGCCGCCAGGCGGGCCGCCACGGCCGCCGAGCCCTCGTTGTTGAAGCCCATCCGGTTGATCAGCGCGCGGTCCGGCACGAGGCGGAAGAGCCGCTTCTTCGGGTTGCCGGGCTGCGGCTCGGCCGTGACCGTGCCGATCTCGATGTGGTCGAAGCCGAGCATCGACATGCCGTCGATGGCGACGGCGTTCTTGTCGAAGCCCGCCGCGAGGCCGAAGGGGCCGTGCATGCGCAGGCCGAGGGCCTCGGTGCGGAGCTCCTCGTGGCGCGGGGCCAGGGCGGCCGCGACGAAGGTGCGCAGCACGGGCGTGCGGGCGGCGAGGCGGATCCAGCGGAAGGCCAGGTAGTGGGCCTGCTCCGGGTCCATCCGCTTGAAGACCAGGTTGAAGAAGGTTTTGTACATCGTCGGAAAATCCCTCTGCGCTCGTGAAGAGGGGGACACCCGTCGTGAAACCGGTGTCCCCCTCCCCGTGTCCGGGCTGTACGGGCCTGCGTCAGGCGCGGGCTGCGGTCAGGTGCTCCGCGTGCTCCTGGAGGGAGCGCACGCCCACGTCGCCGCGGTTGAGCGCGTCGATGCCCTGGACGGCGGCGGCCAGCGCCTGGACCGTGGTGAGGCAGGGGACGCTGCGGGCCACGGCCGCCGTGCGGATCTCGTAGCCGTCGAGGCGGCCGCCGGTGCCGTACGGGGTGTTGACGATCAGGTCGACCTGGCCGTCGTGGATCAGCTGGACGATGGTCTTCTCGCCGTTCGGGCCCTCGCCCTCGCTGAGCTTGCGCACCACGGTGGCGTTGATGCCGTTGCGGCGCAGCACCTCGGCGGTGCCGGAGGTGGCCATCAGCTCGAAGCCGTGCGCGACGAGCTCGCGCGCCGGGAAGATCATCGAGCGCTTGTCGCGGTTGGCCACGGAGATGAAGGCGCGTCCCTTGGTGGGCAGCGGTCCGTAGGCGCCGGCCTGCGACTTGGCGTAGGCCGTGCCGAAGACGGCGTCGATGCCCATGACCTCGCCGGTGGAGCGCATCTCGGGGCCGAGGACGGTGTCCACGCCGCGGCCGTGGATGTCGCGGAAGCGCGACCACGGCATGACGGCCTCCTTGACGGAGATCGGCGCGTCGATCGGCAGGGTGCCGCCGTCGCCGGTCTTCGGCAGCAGGCCCTCGGCACGGAGCTCGGCGATGGTGGTGCCGAGCGAGATGCGGGCGGCGGCCTTGGCGAGCGGGACGGCGGTGGCCTTCGAGGTGAAGGGGACGGTCCGGGAGGCGCGCGGGTTGGCCTCCAGGACGTAGAGGATGTCCCCGGCCATCGCGAACTGGATGTTGATCAGGCCGCGGACGCCTACGCCCTTGGCGATGGCCTCGGTGGAGGCGCGCAGGCGCTTGATGTCGTAGCCGCCGAGGGTGATCGGGGGCAGGGCGCAGGCCGAGTCGCCGGAGTGGATGCCGGCCTCCTCGATGTGCTCCATGACGCCGCCGAGGTAGAGCTCGTGGCCGTCGTAGAGGGCGTCCACGTCGATCTCGATGGCGTCGTCGAGGAAGCGGTCGACCAGCACGGGGCGGGTCGGGGAGATCTCGGTGGACTCGGCGATGTACGACTCGAGGCGGGCCTCGTCGTAGACGATCTCCATGCCGCGGCCGCCGAGCACGTAGGACGGGCGCACCAGGACCGGGTAGCCGATCTCGTCGGCGATGGCCTTCGCACCCGTGAAGGTGGTGGCGGTGCCGTGCTTGGGGGCCGGGAGGCCCGCCTCGGCGAGGACCTGGCCGAAGGCGCCGCGGTCCTCGGCGGCGTGGATGGCCTCCGGGGAGGTGCCGACGACCGGCACGCCGTTGTCCTTGAGCGCCTGGGCGAGACCGAGGGGGGTCTGGCCGCCGAGCTGGACGATGACACCGGCGATGGGGCCGGCCAGCGACTCCGCGTGGACGATCTCCAGCACGTCCTCGAGCGTCAGCGGCTCGAAGTACAGGCGGTCGGAGGTGTCGTAGTCGGTGGAGACGGTCTCCGGGTTGCAGTTGACCATCACGGTCTCGTAGCCGGCGTCGCTGAGGGCGAAGGAGGCGTGGACGCAGGAGTAGTCGAACTCGATGCCCTGGCCGATGCGGTTCGGGCCGGAGCCCAGGATGATCACCGCGGGCTTGGTGCGGGGCGCGACCTCGGACTCCTCGTCGTACGAGGAGTAGAAGTACGGGGTCTTCGCGGCGAACTCGGCGGCGCAGGTGTCGACCGTCTTGTAGACCGGGCGGACGCCGAGGGCGTGGCGGACCTCGCGGACGACGTCCTCGCGCAGGCCGCGGATCTCGGCGATCTGGGCGTCGGAGAAGCCGTGGCGCTTGGCCTCGGCGAGCAGCTCGGGCTGGAGCTTCTCGGCGGCTGCCAGGTCGTCCGCGATCTCCTTGATGAGGAAGAGCTGGTCGACGAACCAGGGGTCGATCTTCGTGGACTCGAAGACCTCTTCCTGGGTGGCGCCGGCGCGGATGGCTTGCATGACGGTGTTGATGCGGCCGTCGGTCGGGCGGACCGCGGTGCGCAGCAGCTCGTCCTTGTCGCCGGTGGGGCCGACGAAGGTGAACTGCGAGCCCTTCTTCTCCAGGGAGCGCAGGGCCTTCTGGAGGGCCTCGGTGAAGTTGCGGCCGATGGCCATGGCCTCGCCGACCGACTTCATGGTGGTGGTGAGGGTGGCGTCGGCCAGCGGGAACTTCTCGAAGGCGAAGCGCGGGGCCTTGACGACGACGTAGTCGAGGGACGGCTCGAAGGAGGCCGGGGTCTTCTCGGTGATGTCGTTGGGGACCTCGTCGAGCGTGTAGCCGATGGCCAGCTTGGCGGCGATCTTGGCGATCGGGAAGCCGGTGGCCTTCGACGCGAGCGCCGAGGAGCGCGAGACGCGCGGGTTCATCTCGATGACGATGACGCGGCCGTCGACCGGGTCGATCGCGAACTGGATGTTGCAGCCGCCGGTGTCGACGCCGACCTCGCGGATGATCGCGATGCCGATGTCGCGCAGCCGCTGGTACTCGCGGTCGGTGAGCGTCATCGCCGGGGCGACGGTGATCGAGTCACCGGTGTGGACGCCCATCGGGTCGAAGTTCTCGATGGAGCAGACGACGACCACGTTGTCCTTGGTGTCGCGCATCAGCTCCAGCTCGTACTCCTTCCAGCCGAGGATGGACTCCTCCAGGAGCACCTCGGTGGTCGGGGAGAGCGTGAGGCCCTGGCCGGCGATGCGGCGCAGCTCGTCCTCGTCGTGGGCGAAGCCGGAGCCGGCGCCGCCCATGGTGAAGGAGGGGCGCACGACGACGGGGTAGCCGCCGAGGGTGTCGACGCCCTTGATGACGTCGTCCATCGAGTGGCAGATGACCGAGCGGGCGGACTCGCCGTAGCCGATCTTGGCCTTGACGGCTTCGACGACGCCCTTGAAGAGCTCGCGGTCCTCGCCCTTGTTGATGGCCTCGACGTTGGCGCCGATGAGCTCGACGCCGTACTTCTCCAGCACACCCTGCTCGTGCATGGAGATGGCGGTGTTGAGCGCGGTCTGGCCGCCGAGGGTCGGCAGGAGCGCGTCGGGGCGCTCCTTCGCGATGATCTTCTCGACGAACTCGGGGGTGATCGGCTCGACGTACGTGGCGTCGGCGATCTCCGGGTCGGTCATGATCGTCGCGGGGTTGGAGTTGACCAGGATGACCCGCAGGCCCTCGGCCTTGAGGATGCGGCAGGCCTGGGTGCCGGAGTAGTCGAACTCGGCGGCCTGTCCGATGACGATCGGGCCGGAGCCGATGACCAGGACGGACTGGATATCGGTGCGCTTAGGCACGCTCGGCCTCCATCAGGGCGGTTTCCATCAAAGACGTGAAGCGGTCGAAGAGGTACGCGGCGTCGTGCGGGCCGGCAGCCGCCTCGGGGTGGTACTGGACGCTGAAGGCCGGCTGGTCGAGCAGCTGGAGGCCTTCGACGACCTGGTCGTTCAGGCAGACGTGGGAGACCTCGGCGCGGCCGTAGGCCGTGTCGGAGACCTTGTCGAGGGGCGCATCGACGGCGAAGCCGTGGTTGTGCGCGGTGATCTCGACCTTGCCGGTGGTGCGGTCCTGCACCGGCTGGTTGATGCCGCGGTGGCCGTACTTCAGCTTGTAGGTGCCGAAGCCGAGCGCGCGGCCCAGGATCTGGTTGCCGAAGCAGATGCCGAAGAGCGGGGTCTTGCGGGCGAGCACGCCCTGCATGACGGAGACCGCGTGGTCGGCGGTGGCCGGGTCGCCCGGGCCGTTGGAGAAGAACACGCCGTCCGGGTTGACGGCGTACACGTCCTCGACGGTGGCGGTCGCGGGCAGCACGTGGACCTCGATGCCGCGCTCGGCCATCCGGTGCGGGGTCATGCCCTTGATGCCGAGGTCGACGGCGGCGACGGTGAAGCGCTTCTCGCCGATCGCGGGGACGACGTACGCCTCCTTGGTTGCGACCTCGGCGGAGAGGTTCGCGCCCTTCATCTGCGGCTGCGACTGGACCTTGGCCAGCAGCGCCTCGTCGCGGATGCCCACCCAGGCCTCGCCCGAGAAGATGCCGACGCGCATGGCGCCGCGCTCGCGCAGGTGGCGGGTCAGGGCGCGGGTGTCGATGCCGGAGATCCCGACGACGCCCTGCTTGACCAGCTCCTCGTCCAGCGAGCGCCGGGAGCGCCAGTTGGAGGGGACGCGGGCGGGGTCGCGTACGACGTAGCCGGCCACCCAGATGCGGGAGGATTCGGGGTCCTCGTCGTTGACGCCGGTGTTGCCCACGTGCGGGGCGGTCATCACGACGACCTGCCGGTGGTACGACGGGTCGGTGAGGGTCTCCTGGTAGCCGGTCATGCCGGTGGAGAACACGGCCTCGCCGAAGGTCTCCCCCACAGCGCCGTAGGCGCGGCCGCGGAAGATCCGACCGTCCTCCAGGACGAGTACGGCGGGAGCTTTGGCTGCTCCCCTGGTGGAGGTCGTCATCGTTCGGCGCCTTCCGTCGTGATGGATGAGTTCTGTGTTGTCAGCGTGCTGATGCCCTCGACCCAGGCGGCGTGTTCGGCCGCGCGGTCGGAGCGGAATCCGGAGTCGATCAGCTTGTCGCCGTGCGCCCATGTGACGACGAGCAGACCGCCCTCGGTGAGTACCTTGCCCGCGATTCCCTTGTCGAGGCGGGCGCCGCGCAGCTGGTCGGCCGGTACGAAGAAATCGGTGGCCCCCGGTCGGACCACGTCGAGGCCCACGTCGGTGAGCGTGAGCTCGACCCGGCTGCGGACGCCCAGACCGTGGGCGACGATCCGGTCGAGCCACTGCCCGGCCGTGGTGGACCCGTGGTACCGGCCGGTCAGGGCCAGCCGGTGGGCGGGCAGACCGTCGGGGGCGGCGGGCAGCTCCGGCAGGTCGTTCTGCAGGGCGCCGCGCCATTTCCAGCCCTGCCGCATCAGCCAGTACACGAACGCGATGAAGACGGCCAGGCCGATCACCCATGCGATGCGGGCGCCGAAGCTGGTCACCTCCGCCGACTGTCGTTCGGCGGCCTCGGCGGCCAGTTGGATTACTGCAGGTGTCACGCCAGTTTCCCGTCCACGACCGTTGCCCGGCCCCGCAGGAAGGTATGAGTGACGCGCCCCGGCAGCTCACGGCCCTCGTAAGGCGTGTTGCGGCTGCGGGAGGCGAAGTGTGCGGGGTCCACGACACCACGGTACGAGGTATCGACCAAGGTCAGGTTCGCGGGTTCACCTGCCGAGACGGGACGGCCGTGGTTCTCCAGGCTGCCGATGCGCGCCGGGGCGAAGGACATCCGCTCGGCGACGCCGGCCCAGTCGAGCAGTCCGGTCTCGACCATCGTCTGCTGGACGACGGAGAGTGCGGTCTCCAGGCCGACCATGCCCATGGCGGCGGCGGCCCACTCGCAGTCCTTGTCCTCGTGCGGGTGCGGGGCGTGGTCGGTGGCGACGATGTCGATCGTGCCGTCGGCGAGCGCCTCGCGCAGGGCCAGCACGTCGCGCTCGGTGCGCAGCGGCGGGTTCACCTTGTAGACCGCGTTGTACGAGCGCACGAGCTCCTCGGTGAGGAGGAGGTGGTGCGGGGTGACCTCGGCGGTGACGTCGATGCCGCGGGACTTGGCCCAGCGGACGATCTCGACGGAGCCGGCGGTGGAGAGGTGGCAGATGTGGACGCGGGAGCCGACGTGCTCGGCGAGCAGGACGTCGCGGGCGATGATCGACTCCTCGGCGACGGCCGGCCAGCCGCCGAGACCGAGCTCCGCGGAGACGACGCCCTCGTTCATCTGGGCGCCCTCGGTGAGGCGGGGCTCCTGGGCGTGCTGGGCGACGACGCCGCCGAAGGCCTTCACGTACTCCAGGGCGCGGCGCATGATCACGGCGTCGTCCACGCACTTGCCGTCGTCGGAGAAGACGGTGACGCGGGCGGCGGACTCGTGCATGGCGCCCAGCTCGGAGAGCTGCTTGCCCTCCAGGCCGACGGTGACGGCGCCGATGGGCTGCACGTCGCAGTAGCCGGACTCCTTGCCCAGGCGCCAGACCTGCTCGACGACGCCGGCGGTGTCGGCGACCGGGAAGGTGTTCGCCATGGCGAAGACTGCGGTGTAGCCACCGGAGGCGGCGGCGCGGGTGCCGGTGAGGACGGTCTCGGAGTCCTCGCGGCCGGGCTCGCGCAGGTGGGTGTGCAGGTCGACGAGGCCGGGGAGGAGGATCTGGCCCTCGGCCTCGATGACGGTCGCGCCCTCGGCGGAGAGGTTCCGGCCGACCTCCGCGATGGTCTCGCCGTCGATCAGGACGTCCTGCGCCTCGCCGCCGAGTACCTTCGCGCCACGGATAAGGATCTTGCTCATGGTTACTTGCTCTCCTCGGTACGGGCGGTGGTGACGGCGGGCTCGGAGCCTCCGAGCAGCAGGTACAGGACGGCCATCCGGGTGGAGACGCCGTTGGCGACCTGCTCGACGGCCGTGCAGCGGTCGGAGTCGGCGACCTGGGCGGTGATCTCCATGCCGCGGTTCATCGGGCCGGGGTGCATCACGATGGCGTGCTCGGGCATCTTCGCCATGCGGTCGCCGTCGAGCCCGTACCGGCGGGAGTACTCGCGCTCGGTCGGGAAGAAGGCGGCGTTCATGCGTTCGCGCTGCACACGCAGCATCATCACCGCATCGGACTTCGGCAGCACGTCGTCGAGGCTGTACGAGACCTCGCACGGCCAGGACTCGACGCCGATCGGGACGAGCGTGGGCGGTGCCACCAGGGTGACCTGGGCGCCGAGGGTGTGCAGCAGGTGGACGTTGGAGCGGGCCACGCGGCTGTGCAGGATGTCGCCGACGATGGTGATCCGGCGGCCGTTCAGGTCCTTGCCGAGGCCGGCGTCGCGGCCGACCAGGCGGCGGCGCATGGTGAAGGCGTCCAGCAGGGCCTGGGTGGGGTGCTCGTGGGTGCCGTCGCCGGCGTTGACGACGGCGGAGTCGATCCAGCCGGAGGTCGCGAGCCGGTAGGGGGCGCCGGAGGCGTGGTGGCGGATGACGACCGCGTCGGCGCCCATGGCCTCCAGGGTCAGCGCGGTGTCCTTCAGGGATTCGCCCTTGGAAACGGACGAACCCTTTGCGGAGAAGTTGATGACGTCGGCCGAGAGCCGCTTGGCGGCCGCCTCGAAGGAGATCCGGGTGCGGGTCGAGTCCTCGAAGAAGAGGTTGACGACGGTGAGGCCGCGCAGGGTGGGCAGCTTCTTGATCGGCCGGTCCGCGACGCGGGCCATCTCCTCGGCGGTGTCGAGGATCAGGACGGCGTCGTCGCGCGTGAGGTCGGCGGCCGAGATGAGGTGGCGCTTCATCTGGATGGCTCCGTAGGTCGGGAGGGCAGGCGGACTGACGGGCGGAGGTGCGAGCGGGCAGGGCAGGCCTCGGCGCGGGCCCGATCGGGGCCCGTCACTCGTATGGGCTACTGCCCTGCTGCCTGGGCGGTCCGCTGGCCGAGCAGTACGGCGTCACGGCCGTCCTCCTCCTGGAGCTGGACCTTGACGGTCTCCCGCAGCGACGTGGGGAGGTTCTTGCCGACGTAGTCGGCGCGGATCGGCAGTTCGCGGTGGCCCCGGTCGACGAGGACCGCGAGCTGCACGGCGCGGGGGCGGCCGAGGTCGCCGAGTGCGTCGAGGGCGGCGCGGATGGTGCGGCCGGAGAAGAGCACGTCGTCGACGAGGACGACGAGGCGGCCGTCGAGGTCGTCACCGGGGATTTCGGTGCGCCCGATCGCGCGGGCGGGCTTCATCCGCAGGTCGTCGCGGTACATGGTGATGTCGAGGGAGCCGACCGGGATCTTCGTACCGGTGATCTCTTCGAGCTTGGCGGCCAGCCGGCGGGCGAGGTAGACACCGCGGGTGGGAATGCCGAGGAGCACCACGTCGTCGGCGCCCTTGGCGCGTTCGACGATCTCGTGGGCGATGCGGGTCAGTACCCGCGCGATGTCCTGCGCCTCGAGCACGGGGCGCGTGGAATCGCCGTTCTGCTGGGTGTCCATGAAAAGGACCTCCTTCTCCGCCTCACGGGACGGACCTTAAAGGACGTCTGATGTACGCCTCACACGGTACCAGGCAGCGGCCGGTGGCTCGGACCGGGCCGGTACGGATGGGCTCTCAGAGGCCTCCTGGGAGTGGCCCCCCGGGGGGCGACGAAGACCATTCGGCTTGACGCATCCAAGTAACGCTGCGTAACCTCACAGTGAGTTACCAGCCCGCGCGGCGGAGCCGCACGTAGTTATGTAGTCGCAGTGTCCACAGTCACAGCGTCACAGCGTCCGGGAGCGTTATGTCCAGCGAATACGCCAAACAGCTCGGGGCCAAGCTCCGCGCCATCCGCACCCAGCAGGGCCTTTCCCTCCACGGTGTCGAGGAGAAGTCCCAGGGCCGGTGGAAGGCCGTAGTGGTCGGTTCGTACGAGCGCGGGGACCGCGCCGTGACCGTCCAGCGTCTCGCCGAGCTGGCGGACTTCTACGGGGTTCCGGTGCAGGAACTGCTGCCGGGCACGACTCCCGGTGGAGCGGCCGAGCCGCCGCCGAAGCTGCGTCTCGACCTGGAGCGCCTGGCGGGCGTCCCCGCCGAGAAGGCCGGTCCGCTGCAGCGCTACGCGGCGACGATCCAGAGCCAGCGCGGCGACTACAACGGCAAGGTGCTGTCGATCCGCCAGGACGACCTGCGCACCCTGGCGGTCATCTACGACCAGTCCCCCTCGGTGCTGACCGAGCAGCTGATCAGCTGGGGCGTGCTGGACGCGGACGCCCGTCGCGCGGTGGCGCACGAGGAACTCTGAGTCTCGGGTTCCAGACCAGCAGAAACGTTTACCGGTGGGTGCCGGACCCCGCAAGGGTCCGGCACCCACCGGTTTTTTTCGTCCCCGCGCCCCGGTGCCGTGCGCGCACGTACGGAAGGGCCCGCAACGCGTACGTTGCGGGCCCTTCCGTAGGGGCGGCGCCGGCGCCGGGCCGTGCGGTCAGCTCTCGCTGCGCCGCAGGTTCGGCTTCAGGTCCTTGAAGCGGGCCAGCAGCCCGTTCACGAACGAGGGCGACTCGTCCGTCGAGAACTCCTTGGCCAGCTGGACGGCCTCGTCGATGGCCACGGCGTCCGGGGTGTCGTCCACCCAGATCAGCTCGTAGGCACCGAGCCGCAGGATGTTCCGGTCGACGACCGGCATGCGGTCGAGCTCCCAGTCCACGGCGTAGGTGACGATCAGGTCGTCGATGCGGTCCACCTTGTCGGCGTAACCCTCGACGAGATCCATCGTGAAGGCGCTGACCGGCGGCTGCCGGTCGTCCGACCGCGCGTGGCGGATCCAGTCCGCGAGGACCTCGCGCACGGGCACCCCGCGCTGGTCGGCCTCGAAAAGGATCTGGAAGGCGCGCTTGCGCGCATTGCTCCGAGCAGCCACGGGTTAGTTGCTCTTCCGGCCGAGGTAGTCGCTGGTGCGGGTGTCGACCTTGACCGTCTCGCCGGTGGTGACGAAGAGCGGGACCTGGATCTCGTAGCCGGTCTCCAGGGTGGCGGGCTTGGTGCCACCGGTGGAGCGGTCGCCCTGGACGCCCGGGTCGGTGTGCTCGATCTTGAGCTCGACCGCGGCCGGGAGCTCGACGTAGAGCACCTCGCCCTCGTGCTGGGCGACGGAGGCGGTGAAGCCCTCGATCAGGAAGTTGGCGGCGTCGCCGACAGCCTTCTTGTCCACCATCAGCTGCTCGAAGGTGCTCATGTCCATGAAGACGAAGTACTCGCCGTCCATGTACGAGAACTGCATGTCACGGCGGTCGATGGTGGCCGTCTCGACCTTCGTGCCGGCGTTGAACGTCTTGTCGACGACCTTGCCGGACATCACGCTCTTCAGCTTGGTACGCACGAAGGCCGGGCCCTTGCCGGGCTTGACGTGCTGGAACTCGACGACGGACCAGAGCTGGCCCCCGTCGAGCTTCAGCACCATGCCGTTCTTGAGGTCGTTCGTGGAAGCCACGGTTGCGGAATCTCCTGCACTGGAAGACCACGGGTGCGCGCACAGCCCGGCAAGTGCGGGCTAGAGCGCGAGCAGCTCCTTGGTCGTAATGGTGAGTAGCTCGGGACCGCCGTCCGCCTCGGGGCGTACGACGAGCGTGTCATCGATCCGGACACCTCCCCGGCCCGGGAGGTGAACCCCCGGTTCGACGGTGACCGGCACGCAAGCGTCCAGTTTACCCATTGCCGTAGGTGCAAGCTGCGGGTCCTCGTCGATTTCGAGCCCCACACCGTGTCCGGTCCACGGAGCGAGGGCCTCCGCGTGCCCTGCGGAGTCCAGGACGGAACGTGCGGCATGATCCACGTCCCGGTACGCGGCTCCGGGCAACAAGGCCTCGCGCCCGGCCCGCTGGGCGGTGAAGACCAGGTCGTACAGCTCGATCTGCCAGTCGGCCGGGCTGGTCCCGATCACGAAGGTCCGGCCGATCTCGCACCGGTAGCCGCGGTAGTTGGCGCCCAGGCAGACCGTGAGGAAGTCACCCTCCTCGACCCTGCGGTCGGAGGGCCGGTGCCGGGAGTGGCCGGAGTGGGGGCCGGTGCCGACCGAGGTCGGGAAGGCGGGGCCGTCCGCCCCGTGGTCGACGAGCCGCCGCTCCAGCTCCAGGGCGAGGTGCCGCTCGGTACGCCCGACGAGGATGGACTCCAGCAGCTCGCCGAGGGCCTGGTCGGCGATCTCGGCGGCGATCCGCAGGCAGGCGATCTCTTCCTCGTCCTTGACGAGGCGCTGCTGTTCCACGGCGGTGCCGAGGTCGGCGAGGCGCAGCTTGGGCGCCACGGAGCGCAGGGCCCGGTGCCGGGCGACGGTGAGGTGGTGTTCCTCCACGGCGAGCGAGTCGGCCCGTACGGAGGCGGCCAGGTCGGCGGCCGCGACGGCCGGGTCCCCGCCGGGGCTGCCCAGGACGGAGAAGTCCAGGTGCTCGTCGAGGCGGCCCTCGTCGGCCTCGCCGGTGGGCGCGCCGACGCAGAACAGCATGTCCTCGGTGGGGCCGACGAGCAGCACCGCGCCGAGCGGGGACGCCCCGGAGAGGTAGCGGACGTTCGCCGGACGCGTGATCAGTGCGGCGGCGTTCCCCGCGGCGGCGCATCGGTCGCGAAGCAGGCCCCGGCGGGCGGCGTACACGTCTGACATGTCTTCGAGCGTACGAGCGCCCCGCGGATCCGGCCCGGCGAGCGCGTCCGGACGGGCCTGGCCCGGCGGGCACCGCCCAGGGCGGCGGGCACCGGCCTCGGGCTCCTACCAGCCGCCGGGGGCGGCCAGGGCGCGGGCCAGGGCCTCGTCGAGGGCGCGGGCGGTGCCTTCGACGTCGAGGTGGGAGTTGTCGATGATCGGCAGGCCGGAGCCGTACCAGCCGGCCATCCGGCCGTGGATCCGCGCGACTTCCTCGTCGGAGAGCCGGCGGTTGCCGGAGCGGGCCGCGTTGCGCTCCAGGACGATCTCCAGGCCGGGCAGGAGGACCACCGGCAGGAGGGTGGGGCCCACGTGCCGCTTCCAGCCGCCCAGACCGACCACGGGCCGGTCGGGGAAGACGGCGTCGTCCAGGATGCAGGAGATGCCGTTCGCCAGGTAGTTGCGGGCGGCGAAGCCGCAGGTGCGGCGGGCGAGCCGGTACTGGGCCTCGGAGTGCTCGTTCCAGCCCGCCTGCGGGTCCGCGAAGCCGGAGCAGACCCACTCGCGGACGTCGTCCAGGCTCACGTGGGCGGTCGCTACGGGCCGGGTGCTGGCCCAGTGCCGGGCGACCGTGGTCTTCCCGGCGCCGGCCGGACCGATGAGCAGCACGGCGAGGACGGCCCCGCCGGTGCCCGGTACGGCGGGCGGCAGCGGGATGTGCCCGGTGGCCTCCGGCACGGCCGGCACCGGATACGACTGATGCTGCTGGTGGGACTGGTGGGGTGGCTGCTGCTGAGACTGTGCCGGGGGCGAACCCGGCCAGCCCTGCGCCGGGGGTATCGGCGGCTGCGGGGGCGCCTCCGGACGCGGCCCCGGCTGCCCCCAGCCCGCGCCCCCACCCCCCACTCCGTGCTGCATCCGCTGCCACTCCGTCTCGTTCCGGCGACTGATGCGAGAACGTTATATGACTGCCGGGGCCCGGCCGTCCACCAGCACCGTCAGGCAGCGTGTCAGGCGGAGATCTCGTCCGCCAGTGCGCGCAGTGCCAGCCGGTACGAACCGATGCCGAAGCCCGCCACCGTCCCGGTCGCCACGGCGGCGATGACGGAGGTGTGGCGGAACTCCTCGCGGGCGTACGGGTTCGAGATGTGCACCTCGATCAGCGGCGCCGTGCGCTGCGCGGCCGCGTCCCGCATGCCGTACGAGTAGTGGGTGAAGGCTCCCGGGTTGATGACCACGGGGATCTTCCCGTCCGCCGCCTCGTGCAGCCAGCGGATCAGCTCGCCTTCGTCGTTGGTCTCGCGGACCTCGACGTCGAAGCCGAGCTCCTCCCCCAGCGAACGGCAGCTCTCCACCAGGCCCGTGTACGAGGTGGCCCCGTACACGTCGGGCTCGCGCGAGCCGAGCCGGCCCAGGTTCGGGCCGTTCAGCACGAGGACGGGGCGGCTCACGCCGAGACCTCGCCGTAGGCGGCGATCAGGTGCGCCGGGTCGGGACCCTCCAGGACGGTCGGCTTGGCCAGTCCGTCGAGGACGATGAAGCGCAGCAGGTTGCCGCGGGACTTCTTGTCGAGCTGCATGGTCTGGAGCAGCTTGGGCCACTGGTCGCCGCGGTAGGTCAGCGGCAGGCCGACTGCGGCCAGGACCTCCCGGTGCCGGTCGGCCGTCGCGTCGTCGAGGCGGCCCGCGAGCCGGCCGAGCTCGGCGGCGAAGACCATGCCGACGGACACGGCCGCGCCGTGCCGCCACTTGTAGCGCTCGTTCTTCTCGATGGCGTGCGCGAGGGTGTGGCCGTAGTTGAGGATCTCGCGGAGTCCCGACTCCTTGAGGTCGCTGGAGACCACGTCGGCCTTGACCTGGATGGAGCGCACGATGAGCTCGGCGGTGTGCGGGCCCTCGGGCGTACGGGCCGCCGCCGGGTCCGCCTCGATCAGGTCGAGGATCACCGGGTCGGCGATGAAACCGGCCTTGATGATCTCGGCGAGGCCGCTGACGTAGTCGTTGACCGGCAGCGAGTCCAGCGCAGCCAGGTCGCACAGCACACCGGCCGGCGGGTGGAAGGCGCCCACGAGGTTCTTGCCCTCGGCGGTGTTGATGCCGGTCTTGCCGCCGACCGCCGCGTCCACCATCGCGAGGACGGTGGTCGGTACGGCGACCCAGCGCACCCCGCGCAGCCAGCTGGCCGCGACGAAACCCGCGAGGTCGGTGGTGGCTCCGCCGCCGACGCCGACGATCACGTCGGTGCGGGTGAATCCGGACTGGCCGAGGGCCTTCCAGCAGTAGGCGGCCACCTCGACCGTCTTGGCCTCCTCGGCGTTCGGCACCTGGATGGCGACCGCCTCGTAGCCCTGCGCGGCCAGGTCGTCGCGCAGCGCCTCACCGGTCGAGGCCAGCGCCTCGGGGTGGATCACGGCGACCCGCTGGGCCCTCGTACCGATCAGGGAGCCGAGCTCGCCGAGCAGCTGCCGCCCGACCAGCACGTCGTACGCGTCGTGTCCGGCGCTCGCGCCGACGTGGATCCGCGTCACCTGGTCTGTCATACGTCCTTCAACTCCAGAGCGTCGAGGACCGCCTGGGCGACCTCTTCGGGGGTGCGGTCGTCGGTGGCCACCACGACGCGCGCGACTTCGGTGTACAGGGGGCGCCGGGCGTCCATCAGCTCGCGCCACTGGCGGCGCGGGTTGACGGCGAGCAGCGGACGCGCGGCGCCGAGGCCCACGCGCCGTACGGCTTCCTCGACGTCCATCGACAGGTAGGCGACGGGCAGGCCGGCCAGCAGGGCGCGGGTGCCCTCGTCGAGGACGGCGCCGCCGCCGAGGGCGAGGACTCCGGTGTGCCCGGCGACGGCGGCGGCGACCGCCTGCCGCTCCAGGTCACGGAAGTACGGCTCGCCCTCGTCGACGAAGATGTCGGAGATCTCGCGGCCCTGGGCCGCGACGATGTCCGCGTCCGTGTCCCGGTAGGGGACGCCGAGCCGCTCGGCGAGCAGCGCCCCCACCGTGGACTTGCCGGATCCCATGGGGCCGACGAGGACGACCAGTGGTCCGGCCGTCACCGGATCTGCAGGTTGTCGAGGTAGGACCGCACGTTGCGGCGGGTCTCCGGGACGGAGTCACCGCCGAACTTCTCGACGACCGCGTCGGCCAGTACGAGGGCGACCATGGCCTCGGCGACGATGCCGGCGGCCGGCACGGCGCACACGTCGGAGCGCTGGTGGTGGGCCACCGTCGCCTCACCGGTGGCCACGTCGACGGTGGCGAGCGCGCGCGGGACGGTCGCGATGGGCTTCATCGCGGCCCGTACGCGCAGCAGTTCGCCGGTGGTCAGACCGCCCTCGGTGCCACCGGCGCGGCCGGAGGTGCGCTTGAGGCCCTCGGGGGTGGACACGATCTCGTCGTGCGCCTTCGAGCCGGGCACGCGGGCGAGCTCGAAGCCGTCGCCGACCTCGACCCCCTTGATGGCCTGGATGCCCATGAGGGCGGCGGCGAGGCGGGCGTCGAGACGACGGTCCCAGTGGACGTGCGAGCCGAGGCCGACCGGGACCCCGTACGCCAGCACCTCGACGACGCCGCCGAGGGTGTCGCCGTCCTTGTGGGCCTGGTCGATCTCGGCGACCATCGCCTTCGACGCATCGGCGTCGAGGCAGCGCACCGGGTCGGCGTCGAGCTTGTCGACGTCGGCGGGGGTCGGGTAGACGCCGTACGGGGCCTTGGCCGCGGCCAGTTCCACCACGTGCGAGACGATCTCGATGCCGGCGACCTCCTTGAGGAAGGACCGGGCGATCGCGCCGAGGGCGACGCGGGCGGCCGTCTCCCGGGCGCTGGCGCGCTCCAGGATCGGCCGGGCCTCGTCGAAGCCGTACTTCTGCATGCCGGCGAGGTCGGCGTGGCCGGGCCGCGGACGGGTCAGCGGCGCGTTGCGGCCGGTGTCCTTGAGCAGCGAGGGGTCGACGGGGTCGGCCGACATGACCGTCTCCCACTTGGGCCACTCGCTGTTGCCGACCATGACGGCCACGGGGGAACCCAGCGACAGTCCGTGCCGCACGCCTCCCAGGAAGGTGATCTCGTCCTGCTCGAACTTCATCCGGGCACCGCGGCCGTAGCCGAGCCGGCGCCGGGCCAAGTGGTCGGCCACCAGCTCGGTGGTGACCGGAACGCCGGCGGGAAGTCCCTCCAGCGTCGCCACCAGTGCCGGTCCGTGGGACTCCCCGGCGGTCAGCCAACGCAACCTGCTCAACGATGCTCCTCATGCTCGCGCCTGCTACAGCGACGGCGCGATCGGGTGCGCGGCCCTGACCCGCCTGCCCCGATCCTCCCACGTCCGGGCCGGTGCACCACTCCCGGTCCAGCTGTCGGACGGCGGTTCTGTCAAGTACCCGGCCGAATTCAGCAGGGACGGGCCCCTGACATGCCGCAAGATCCATCCGGGCGGGACGAGGGCGCGGCTAGCTCAGTGGGCCGACGAGAGGGCCGCGAGGCCCGCCTGCCGCATCACGGCGAGCGGCGCGTTCGGACGCCCCGTCATCTGTTCGACCTGGAGCACGGCCTGGTGGACCAGGAGGTCCAGGCCGCCGATGACCGTGCCGCCCTGCCGGGACCAGGACGCGGCCAGCGCCGTCGGCCAAGGGTCGTAGAGGACGTCGAAGAGGGTGCCCGCACCCTCGGGTACGGACGCGGCCAGGGCGTCGGTCGTACCCGCGGGCGTCGTGGCGATCACCAGCGGCGCGGCCAGCGCCCCGGCCGCCTCGGACCAGTCGGCCGTGCGGACGGCGACGCCGAGCCGCTCGCCCCACTGCCGCATCTCGTCGGCGCGGACCCGCGAGCGGACGTACGCCGTGACCTCCCCGGTGCAGATCCGCGAGAGCGCGGCGAGCGCCGAGGAGGCGGTGGCGCCGGCGCCCAGGATGGCGGCGGACGGCACCTTCTCGATGCCGCGCTCGTGGAGCGCGGCGACGATGCCGGGGATGTCGGTGTTGTCGCCGAGGCGACGGCCGTCCGCGGTGAGGACGACCGTGTTGACCGCCTCGACGGAGGCGGCCGTGTCACTGATGCCGTCCAGCAGCGGGATGATCGCCCGCTTCAGCGGCATGGTCAGCGACAGCCCGGCCCACTCGGGGCCGAGGCCTGCCACGAACCCCGGGAGCGCGGCCTCGTCGATCTCGAAGCGGTCGTACGACCAGTCGTCGAGGCCGAGCTCCCGATAGGCGGCGCGGTGCAGCACCGGTGAGAGGGAGTGCTCGATGGGCGAACCCAACACCGCGGCCCTTGTGCGTGACATGTACTGCTATCCGCCGTTCTTCTGCTTCTGCCGTTCCTGGAACTCGTTGGCCAGCTTCGTGTGCTCTTCGTAGGTCTTGGTGAAGGTCGTCGTGTTGCCGTCGACCGACACGAAGAACATCCAGCCGCCGTGGTCCGGGTTGAGCGTAGCGGTCAGCGCGTCCAGGCCCGGGTTGTTGATCGGACCGGTGGGGAGTCCCCTGACGAAGTGCGTGTTGTAGGGGTTGTCGAAGGCCTGGGCTTCCTTCAGGTTGAAGTTGATCTCGCTCTGGTTCTTGACGTAGTTGTACGTCGAGTCGAACTGGAGCTTCTGGTTCGTGACGTCGTTGGTCTTCTTGAGGCGGTTGTAGACCACCTCGGCCATCTTCCGGAAGTCGTCGTGGTTCTTGCCCTCGGCGTTGACGAGGCTGGCGACCGTGACCACCTGGAGCGGATTCTCCAGGCCCAGTTCCTTGGCCTTGCCCTCGATGCCCAGCTCCGCGTACTTGTCGGTCGCGTTCTTGACCATCTGCTTGAGCAGGGAGTCGGGGGTGCTGTCCTTGCTGAGGTCGTAGCGCGCCGGGTACAGGAAGCCCTCGAGCGGGTCGATGAGCTTCGGGTTGTTGTTCGCCCAGGCCGGCAGGCCGAGGTTCTTGGCCTCTCGCTTGGCGAGGTCCGCGGTGGTGCCCTCCTGCTGGCCCAGCTTCTTGTCGATCGCCGCGTACACCGCGGTGTTGCGCATGCCTTCGGTGACGGTGATGACGTTCAGCTTCGAGGGATCGCTCATCACCTCGACCGCGGACGCGGCCGACATCTTCTTCCTGAGCGGGTAGACACCGGCCTGGATGGCCTTGCCCGGAGGGAGCTTGGCCGCGGCGTCGGCGAACGCCTGCCCGCTGGCGACGACGCCCGCCTTCTTGAGGATCAGGCCCATCTGCAGGAGGCCCGAGCCCTTGGGGATCTCGACCTCGACGATGTCGCCGGTGCCCTCGCCCGCGAAGTCCTCGGCCGAGCTGAACCTGGCCTTGATGTAGTTGTAGCCGTAGTAGCCTCCACCGCCGACCACGCCGAGGATGACGACCGCGGCGATCAGGCAGGCCATGCCGCTGCGCTTCTTGGGCTTGCCGCCCTTGGAGCGGCCGCCCCGGCGGCCGTCACCGGGCTCGTCGCCGTCGCCGTCGTCGTCACCGTCACGGCCACCGCCCGCGGTGGGAAGGCCGCTCTCCGGCTCCTCCTCCACGGGTTCCGGCTCCAGGTGACGCCGGCCCGGGGGCTGCGGCGGCGCGTAGGCGTCTTCCGTGCTGTAGAGGTCGGGGGCCTCGCCGGGGTAGCCCGCCACGGGCTGCCGGGTGTAGGGGTCCACGCCCGCGTACGGGTCGGTCTGCACGGCGCCCGCGTACTGGCCCTGTCCGGTGT
Source organism: Streptomyces sp. NPDC048257 (assembly GCF_043201855.1). Taxonomy (NCBI): domain Bacteria; kingdom Bacillati; phylum Actinomycetota; class Actinomycetes; order Kitasatosporales; family Streptomycetaceae; genus Streptomyces; species Streptomyces sp. NPDC048257. Next base: position 73,807 of record NZ_JBICZI010000011.1, on the reverse strand, counting down.
CCCAGCCCTGGCTGTCGTACACCGGCTGCTGGGGCTGGGGTTGCTGGGGCTGCTGGGGCTGCTGCGCCTGCTGCTGCGGGGCATAGCCCTGCTGCTGCTCGGCGTACTGCTGCGGCGCGTACTGCTGCTGGTGCTGCGGCTCCTGCTGCTGCGGGTACTGCCCCTGCGGGTACTGCTGCGGCGCGTACGCCTGCTGCTGGTACTCCGGGTACTCCTGGTACTGCGGATGCTGGGGGTACTGCTGCTGGTACTGCGGCTCCTGCGGGTACTCCTGTTGCGGGGCACCGGCGTAAGGCACCTGACCCTGCTGGGTCTGGTGCCCGGTCCACCCCTGGTCCCCGTAGAGGGGGTCCTCGGGGTGCCAGGGTTCGGGGCCCTGGCCCCGGCCGTACTCAGTCATCGGTCCCCTAGAGCCGCGAGACGGAGGCCACGGACTCCGTCATCCGTGGCACCCGGGTCCGTCTCTTTGACGGTGGGCGACGGCTGTTCGAATGCCGTCTCATCGCGCGGAACGTTACCGTATCGCGATCAGACAACCACTTCGACGCACTCACCGGGCGGATTACCTGATACCCGTTCGGTCTCAAGAGCGTTCTGAAGGATCACCACAGCGGCTGCCTGGTCGATGACCGACCGGCCCTTCTTCGCGTTCTTTCCGGAGGCCCGCAGTCCCTGGGCGGCGGTGACCGTGGTCATCCGCTCGTCCACCAGACGGACCGTCACCGGCTTGATGCCCTTCGCCAGTTCGTTCGCGAAGACGCGCACCTTGGCCGCGGCCGGCCCCTCCCGCCCGCTGAGCGAGCGGGGGAGGCCGACCACGACTTCGAGGGGCTCGTACTCCTCGACGAGCTGCCGCAGCCGCCGGTGGGCGAAGGGGATGTCCCGGCCCGGAACGGTTTCCACCGGTGTGGCCAGCACCCCGTCGGGGTCGCACGAGGCGACCCCGATACGGGCGTCACCGACGTCGATGGCGAGCCGGCGGCCACGGCGCAGAGTCATCGTCAGACCGTCTCGACGACGAGGCGCTCGACGGCGCTGATGGCCTCCGGGACGGCGGCCGCGTTCTGGCCTCCGCCCTGGGCCACGTCCGGCTTTCCGCCACCGCCGCCACCGAGGGTCTTGGCGGCGGCGCGGACCAGGTCGCCGGCCTTGAGGCCGCGCTCGCGGGCGGCCTCGTTGGTGGCGATGACGGTCAGCGGGCGGCCACCGGCCACGGTGAACAGGGCCACGACGACCGGGCGGTCACCCTGGATGCGGCCGCGGACGTCCAGGACCAGCTTGCGCAGGTCGTCGGCGCCGGTACCGTCCGGCACCTGGCCGACGACGAGGGCGACGCCACGGATGTCCTGGGCGTTCTCGGCAAGACCGGCGGCGGCCTGGAGGACCTTCTCCGCGCGGAACTTCTCGATCTCCTTCTCGGCGTCCTTCAGCTTGCCGAGCATGGAGGCGATCTTCTCCGGCAGCTCCTCCGGACGGCCCTTGACCAGCTCCTGGAGCTGGGCGACGACCGTGTGCTCCTTGGCGAGGAAGTTGTACGCGTCCACACCCACCAGGGCCTCGACACGGCGCACGCCGGAGCCGATGGAGGACTCGCCGAGCAGCTTCACCAGACCCAGCTGGGAGGTGTTGCCGACGTGCGTACCGCCGCACAGCTCCTTGGAGAAGTCGCCGATGGTGACGACACGGACGCGCTCGCCGTACTTCTCGCCGAACTCGGCGATGGCGCCCTGCTTCTTCGCCTCGTCGATGCTCATGATCTCGGCGGTGACGTCGAGCTCGCGGGAGAGCACGTCGTTGATCTTCTGCTCGACGTCGGTGAGGACCGTGCCGGGGACGGCGTTCGGGGAACCGAAGTCGAAGCGGAAGCGGCCGGGGCTGTTCTCGGAGCCGGCCTGGGCGGCCGTCGGGCCGAGGGCGTCGCGCAGCGCCTGGTGGGTCAGGTGCGTGGCCGAGTGGGCGCGGGCGATGGCCCGGCGGCGGTGGATGTCGATGGCGGCGTACGCGGAGGCGCCCACCGTCACCTCGCCGACCTGGACGGAGCCCTTGTGCACGGAGACGCCCGGGACGGGCTGCTGCACGTCGCGGACGACGATGACGGCGCCCGAATCGAGCTTGATGCGGCCCTGGTCGGCGAGCTGGCCGCCGCCCTCGGCGTAGAAGGGGGTGCGGTCGAGGACGACCTCGACCTCGTCGCCCTCGGAGGCGGCGGGCGCGGAGACGCCGTTGACCAGCAGGCCGACGATGGTGGACTCGCCCTGGGTGGTGGCGTAGCCGGTGAACTCGGTGGCGCCGGAGCCGTCGGCGATCTCCCGGTAGGCGGACATGTCCGCGTGGCCGGTCTTCTTGGCCTTGGCGTCGGCCTTGGCCCGGTCTCGCTGCTCCTGCATCAGGCGGCGGAAACCCGGCTCGTCCACGGAGAGGCCCTGCTCGGCGGCCATCTCGAGGGTGAGGTCGATCGGGAAGCCCCAGGTGTCGTGGAGCAGGAAGGCCTTGTCGCCGGAGAGGACCGTGCCGCCGGCGGCCTTGGTCTCCGTCACGGCGGTGTCGAGGATGTTGGTGCCGCCCTTGACGGCCTTGAGGAAGGCGGCCTCCTCGGCGAGCGCGACGGTCTCGATGCGCTTGCGGTCGGTGGCGAGCTCCGGGTACTGCCGGCCCATCGTGTTGATCACGACGTCGACGAGGTCCTGGACGACGGGACCGGTCGCGCCCATGAGGCGCATGTTGCGGATGGCGCGGCGCATGATGCGGCGCAGCACGTAGCCGCGGCCCTCGTTGCCGGGGGTCACGCCGTCGCCGATGAGCATCACGGAGGTGCGGATGTGGTCGGCGACCACGCGCATCGACACGTCGGTGCCCTGGGCGGCGCCGTACTGCACGCCGGTCAGCTCGGTGGCCTTGTCCATGACCACGCGCAGGGTGTCGGTCTCGTACATGTTCTGCACGCCCTGCAGGATCATCGCGAGGCGTTCGAGGCCGAGACCGGTGTCGATGTTCTTCGACGGCAGGTCGCCGAGGATCGGGAAGTCTTCCTTCCCGTCGCCGGCGCCGCGCTCGTACTGCATGAAGACCAGGTTCCAGATCTCCACGTAGCGCTCGTCGTTGACGGCCGGGCCGCCCTCGACGCCGAACTCCGGGCCGCGGTCGTAGTTGATCTCCGAGCACGGGCCGCAGGGACCCGGGACGCCCATGGACCAGAAGTTGTCCTTCTTGCCCAGGCGCTGGATGCGCTCGGCCGGGACGCCGATCTTCTCGCGCCAGATCTGCTCGGCCTCGTCGTCGTCGAGGTAGACGGTGATCCAGAGCTTCTCCGGCTCGAGGCCGTAGCCGCCGTCCGCCACGGAGCTGGTGAGCAGCTCCCAGGCGTACGTGATGGCGCCTTCCTTGAAGTAGTCCCCGAAGGAGAAGTTGCCGCACATCTGGAAGAACGTGCCGTGGCGGGTGGTCTTGCCGACCTCTTCGATGTCCGGCGTACGGACGCACTTCTGCACGCTGGTGGCGCGGGGGGCCGGGGGCTTGGTCTCGCCGAGGAAGTACGGCTTGAAGGGGACCATGCCCGCGTTGACCAGCAGCAGAGTCGGGTCGTCCGCGATGAGCGACGCCGAAGGGACAACGGCGTGACCGCGCTCCTCGAAGAAGCTCAGCCAGCGGCGGCGAATTTCAGCCGACTCCATCAGTGGTCCTCATTCCGGTCGTACGAAAACTTGGGGCGGTAGGTGGTCTTGGTGTTCTCGATGGCCCGCAGCCGCCGCGGCCCGGGCAGGGCGGTGACGTTGTCGGGCCGGTCGGGGTCCTGGTGGAGCCCCAGTGCGTCGTTCAGCTCGTCCTCGCGCTGCGTCATTCCCGCTTTGACGTCGAGGGCGAAGTCCTTGAGGCGGTGTCCCGCCTCCACGGCCTTGTCGGCCGCCTGGGCGGCGAGACTCTCCGGCGTCAGCTTCTTGAGCTGGCGGTTGACCTTGGTGGTGGCCCACACGCCGGCGGCTGCGCCTGCGGTGAACCAGAAGGCTCGGCGGAACATCGGCGGTCTCAGCCCTTCTGCTTCCGGCGCCGGGCGGCCGGCACCGTACGGCCAACGATCACGGTTCGTCGGGATGCCTTCGGCGGGGTGCCGCCCGACGTCGCGGCATCCCCCTTGCCCAGCGCCTTGCGGACGCCGTAGCCGAAGGCCGCGACCTTCACCAGCGGCCCGCCGAAGGCGGTGGCCACGGTGGAGGACAGTGCGGAGGCGTTGGAGGTGACCTCCTGGACGTCGCTCGCGATCGCGTCGACCCGGTCGAGCTGGGTGCGCGCGGAGCGGACGGTGGTGGAGGCCTCGGCCAGCAGCGGGACGGCCTGGTCGGTCACGTCGGCCACCAGCTTGGTGGTCGCCCTGAGCACCTGGGCCAGCCTCACCAGGGCCACGGCCAGGAAGGAGGTCAGGATGGCCCAGAAGACGGCCACGATGATCCCGGCCACCTCTACACCGGACACGTCACACCGCTCTCTGTCTGTTCCTGAAGTGCAGGACTATTCGCCCTCCGACCCTATCGCGCCGGAGATCCCCGGCCGTACCGGAATTGGGGGAGGACGGGGCCCGCCTTGAACGCAGCGCATCCGGACCAGTACCCTCCGTGTCCCATGCGACAGAGACCCCTTCCAAGTGCCGCCTGGGGCAATCTTCCCTCGGAGCTCAGCCGGTTCGTCGGGCGGGGTGGCGAACTAGCCGGGCTGGAGCGGCTCCTGGAGTCCTCGCGGCTGGTGACGGTGACCGGCGTGGGCGGGGTGGGCAAGTCCCGGCTCGTGCTCGCGGCGGCCCGGGCCGCCGCCGAGGGAGCGCAGGAACGCTACTGCGACGGGGTCTGGCTGGCCGAGCTGGCCGCCGTACGGGATCCGGCGCTGCTGGAACTGGCCCTCGCCGAGGCGCTGGAGCTGACGGACCACACCACCCGGCCGCCCCGGACCGTCCTGGCCGAGCACCTGACCGGGCGCCGGCTGCTACTGGTCCTGGACGGCTTCGAGCAGCTGGTCGACGAGTGCGCCGACCTGGTGGGGGACCTGCTGCGCCGCTGCCCGGGCCTGCGCGTGCTCGCGGCGGGCCGGCGCCCGCTGGCCCTGGACGGGGAGCTGACCTTCCCGCTGGCCCCGCCCGCCCCGGAGGAGGCGCTGGACCTGCTGGTGGCGCGGGCGTCCGCGGCCGACCCCGCCTTCGCCGTGACTGCCGGGAACCGGGCGGCGCTGGTCGAGCTGTGCGCCCGCCTCGACGGGATCCCGCTCGCGCTGGAGCTGGCGGCGGCGCGGCTGCGGACGCTGCCCCCCGCGCAGGTGCTGGCCCGGCTGGAGGACCGCTTCGCGCTGCTGACGGGCGGTGCGCGCGGCGGGCTCGCCCGGCACCGGGCGCTGCGTACGGCCATCGGCTGGAGCCATGAGCTGTGCACGCCCGCGGAGCGGCTGCTGTGGGCGCGGCTGTCGGTGTTCGCGGGGCATTTCGACCTCGACGCCGTCGAATACGTGTGCGCGGGCCCGGACCTGCCGGTGGAGGACGTCCTGGACCTGGTCGGGGAGCTCCTGGCTCAGTCCCTGCTGGTCCGGGAGGAGACGCCCGCCGGGGTGCGCTTGCGGATGCTGGAGACCGTACGGGTGTACGGGGCGGGCTGGCTGCAGTCGCTGGGTGATGCCGGACGGCTGCGGCGGCGCCACCGGGACTGGTACGTGGGGCTGGCGACGTGGTGCGAGCTGGACTGGTTCAGCGCCCGGCAGCAGGAGGTGGCGGCGCTGGTGGAGACGGAGCTGGCGAACCTCCGGCTCGCCCTGGAGTGCTGCCTGGACGAGCCGGACGAGGCGCACCTGGGCCAGTACCTGGCGGGGACCCTGTGGTTCTACTGGGCGGGCTGCGGGCGCCTGACCGAGGGCCGGCACTGGCTGGACCGGGCCCTGGAGCCGCTGGACCAGGCGGCGTCGGAGTACGAGAGCTCGCGGCTGAAGGCCCTGTGGGTGCTGGGCTACGTCGCGGCCCTGCAGGGGGACGCGGCGGCCTCGATGAGCGCGCTGTACGAGTGCCGGGACGTGGCGGCGCAGAGCGGGAACCCGGTGGCGTCGGCCTACGCGGTCCACCGGATGGGCTGTCTGGCCCTGGTCTCGGACGACATGGCGCGGGCCCGGGAGCTGCTGGGCACCGCGCTGGAGCAGTACCGGGCGGCCGGCGAGCTGAACAGCAGCGTGCTGATGTGCCAGGTGGAGCTGGGGATGGCGCTGGCCTTCCTCGGTGACCTGCCGGGCGCGCTGGCGCTGTGCGGTGAGGTGCGGGAGATCTGTGAGGAGCGCGGGGAGCGCTGGACGAAGGCGTACGCCCTGTACGTCCTCGCGTACGCGGCCCTCGACGCGGGGCGTACGGAGGAGGCGCGGCGGCTGCTGACCGAGTGCGTGGCGATCAACCACGTCTTCCACGACCTGGTCGGGCTGGTGCTCGCGCTGGAGCTGCTCGCGCTGGTCACGGTCGCGGAGGGGGATGCGGCCGAGGCCGCGGTGCTCCAGGGCGCGGCGGAGCCGATGTGGGGCGGGGTGGGGCTGCAGCTGTTCGGCTCGGGGTACTTCAACGCCCCGCGGTTGAAGTGCCGGGAGCGGGCCTGCGAGCTGCTGGGCGCCGAGCGCTACGCGGCGTACGAGGCCGAGGGGCGGGAGCTGAGCCGTGAGGCGCTGGTCGGGCGGGCGCTGAGCAGTCCCGAGGAGCGCGGTGGCGGCGGGGTGCCCCGGCAGGCGGGCCGGCCGCGCGCCTCGCGGGTGCCGTCGACCCGCACGGCGGCGGACCAGCCGTAGCGCGGTGGCCCGGCCGCCGGGGAAACGGAAAACCCGCCGTCCCCCGGAGGGGACGGCGGGCTGACCAGTCGGTGAGACTAGGCCTGCATCAGCGGGCGTAGTACTCGACGACGAGCTGCTCGTCGCAGATGACCGGGATTTCCTTGCGGTTCGGGTCGCGGTCCAGGCGGAAGGCCAGGGCCTTCAGGTTGACCTGCAGGTAGCGCGGGGTCTCGCCCTCGCCTGCGTAGCCACCCTCGCGGGCAACCTGGAACGGAACCTTCTCGCGGCTGCGCTCGCGCACGGTGATGACGTCGTCCGGACGGACACGGAACGACGGCTTGTCGACCTTGTCACCGTTGACCTCGATGTGGCCGTGAACGACCATCTGGCGGGCCTGGTAGATGGTGCGGGCGATGCCCGAACGCAGGACCAGGGCGTCGAGGCGACGCTCGAGCTCGACGACCAGCGCCTCGCCCGTCTTGCCTTCGGCCTTCTTGGCGCGGTCGTACGCGCGGGCCATCTGACGCTCAGAGATGTCGTACTGAGCGCGCAGACGCTGCTTCTCCAGCAGACGAACCTTGTAGTCCGAGTTCTGCTTGCGGCCACGGCCGTGCTCGCCCGGCGGGTAGGGGCGGGCCTCGAAGTACTTGACGGCCTTCGGGGTCAGCGCAATGCCGAGGGCACGCGACTTCTTGACCTTGGGTCGCTTCTGGTTCACGGGGAACCTACCTCCATGTAAGTTAGGTGAGGCTTACCTTAGCGAGGAGGACGTAATGTCTCGACCACATGGGATCCCCCTGCCCAGTGCGCATCGAAGTTCAGATTCCAACGAAACGGAATCTGCTTTCGACGACGATAAGCAAGGTCAGCCGCGTCCCAGGGAAGGCGTTCGGCAGCTCACCGGAGCCGAACGCGTACGAACCCTCGTAGAGTCCAACGCCTCAGTATCCCTCACGCTGATCGGTGCTCGTGACAGTCACGATGCCGAGGAGTTCGGGACAGGGCTGCCGGTCGCACGGACCGTCACCCCGGACGGGGACGTGATTCTCCTTGTTTCCGGGGAATCCACGGCTGCCAGGGCAGCCGCTCACGCCCAGGACGACGACATCACGGCCGTGATCGAGATCACGGATGTGGCGCCGGTGTCCGTCCCACATCGTATCCGAGGCCGCGCCTGGCTGGCGGGGTGGCTGACACCGGTGCGCGGGGACGACCGCGCGGCCTGCGCCGCGCTGCTCGCGGAGCGGCAGCCGGTCGGCGAGCTGCTGGGCATGCGGGAGTCCCTCGACCCCCCGCACGCCGGCCGCCCGGCCTGGATGATGCTGCGCCTGGAGGTCGGCGAGATCTCGGTGGACGACCTGTGGGGCGCCGAGCACGTGGACCCGGACGACCTGGCCGCGGCGGAGCCGGACCCGATGGTCGCGCACGAGACGGAGCTGCTGCAGCACCTGCACGCCGCCCACGGCGACCGGCTCGGCGAGCTGTGCGGGCTGCTCGGCGCCCGCGAGGCCCGCGGCATGACCGCCGTCCCGCTCTCGCTGGACCGGCTGGGCCTGCGGGTCCGCTTCACCGGGGGCGCGGCCGGCTCCTTCGACGCCCGCTTCGACTTCCCGGAGCCGGTCGCGGACATCTGCGGCCTGCGCCGGGCGATGCACTCCCTGTTCTCGGCGGCCTCGTACTAGGGCCTCGTACTAGGCGGCGCAGGTGGCCGGCATGTCCTGGAGGGCGATCTTCTCCGGCGCCGTCACGGACAGGGCGCCGCAGGTCAGGAGCCGCCCCGGAGCCGCTCGCGGACCTTTTCCACCACATCCGCGTAGCGGGCCTCGGCTCCGTACCGCGTCGGCTCGTAGTACCGCTTGCCCTGGATCTCGTCCGGCGCGTACTGCTGCGCCGCGATCCCGCCCGGCACGTCGTGCGGGTACACGTACCCCTGCGCGTGCCCCAGTTTCGCCGCGCCCTTGTAGTGCCCGTCTCGCAGGTGCGCCGGAACCGAGCCCGCCAGTCCCGCCCGTACGTCGGCCAGGGCCGCGCCGATCGCGGTCGTGGCGGTGTTCGACTTCGGGGCCAGCGCCAGCGCGATCGTGGCGTGCGACAGGGTCAGCGCCGCCTCCGGGAAGCCGATCATCGCCACCGCCTGGGCCGCGGCCACCGCGATCGGCAGGGCCGTCGGGTCCGCCAGGCCGATGTCCTCGCTCGCGGAGATCATCAGGCGGCGCGCGATGAACCGGGGGTCCTCGCCGGCCTCGATCATCCGCGCCAGGTAGTGCAGCGCGGCGTCCACGTCCGAGCCGCGGATCGACTTGATCAGCGCGCTCGCCACGTCGTAGTGCTGGTCGCCGTCCTTGTCGTACCGGACCGCCGCACGGTCGACCGCCTCCTCCAGCGTCTGGAGGGTGATCTCGTCCTCGCCCTTGGCGATGGCCGACCCGGCACCGGCCTCCAGCGCCGTCAGCGCCCGCCGGGCGTCGCCGCCGGCGATCCGCAGCAGGTGCGCCTCGGCGTCCGCCGGGAGGGAGACGGCCCCGCCCAGGCCCCGCTCCTCGGTGAGCGCGCGCCGCATCAGCGCGCTCAGGTCCTCATCGGTCAGCGGTTCCAGCGTCAGCAGCAGCGAACGCGACAGCAGCGGGGAGATGATCGAGAAGTACGGGTTCTCGGTGGTGGCCGCGATCAGCGTCACCCAGCGGTTCTCGACGGCGGGGAGCAGCGAGTCCTGCTGCGCCTTGCTGAAGCGGTGGATCTCGTCGAGGAAGAGGACGGTCTCCTTGCCGTACCCACCGGCCGCGCGCTTGGCGCCCTCGATGACGGCGCGTACCTCTTTGACGCCGGCCGTGATCGCCGACAGTTCCACGAAACGCTTCTGCGTGGCCTGGCTGACCACGTACGCCAGCGTGGTCTTTCCGATGCCCGGCGGGCCCCAGAGGATCACCGACGAGGCACCGGCCGGGCCGCCCGCCCCTTCCTCGACCAGCCGTCGCAGGGGTGATCCGGGCTTCAGCAGGTGCTGCTGGCCGACGACCTCGTCCAGGGTGCGCGGGCGCATCCGGACGGCGAGCGGGGAGCTCGCGGGGTCCTTCTCCCGGCGGTCTTCGGCAGCGGCGGTGAACAGGTCTGGTTCCACACAGGAAGCCTAAGCGAGCCCACCGACAGGGCCGCCCGCCGTCAGGAGGTCCAGAAGTCCCACCAGCGGGTCAGGATCAGCATCCCGATGATCCCGACGTGCAGCACGGGCAGGACCCAGGTGAACTCGTCGAGGAAGGACCTGAGCCAGCCCGGGGCCGGCAGCAGCCCCTCGCGGACGTTGTGCGAGGTGACGTACCAGAACATGAAGATCGTGGCGACCCAGGCAAGGCAGCACCACAGGCAGAGCGAGTTGATGTTGTACAGCGACTGGTACATCAGCCAGGTGCAGAAGACGACGCCGAAGAGGGTGCCCGCGTTCAGCGTCAGCCAGTACCAGCGGCGGAACGAGGCTCCGGCCAGCAGGCTCATGCCGACGCAGATCACGATCCCGTAGGCGACGAGTCCGAGCATCGGGTTCGGGAAGCCGAAGGCCGACGCCTGGTCGCTCGTCATGATGTTGCCGCAGGAGACGATCGGGTTCAGGCTGCAGGCCGGCTTGAAGGTCGGGTCCTCCAGCAGCTTGAACTTGTCGATCGTGATCACCCAGGCGGCGAGCAGGCCCGCGGCTCCGGTGATGACCAGCAGCAGGGCCAGGGCCCGGCTTCCCCCGACGGTCCTGCCCCGGGCGGTGTCCGCGTCCGCACTTCGTGTCGTCATACCGCCCGCTCCACATCTGCAAGGTGATCAAGCACGGGCCATTGTGCCGTATGAGCCTGTGAACGGACGGGGCCGGGGAAATGTCCCCGGCCCCGCCCTGCGCACTCCCGTGCCGCCGCCGTCAGGCGAGCCGCGCCCGGACCGTGTCGACCAGCTCGGCGACGGGCACGGCCGTCTGCTCGCCGGACTCCATGTCCTTGAGCTGGACGACGCCCTCGGCGAGGTCGCGCTCGCCCGCGACCACCGTGAGCGGGGCCCCGGACCGGTTGGCGTTCTTCATGTGGCTCTTGAGGCCCTTGGACCCGTACGAGAAGTCGGCCGCCACGCCCGCCTTGCGCAGCTCGGTGACGGCCGCGAAGAGCACCTTCCGGGCCTCGTCGCCCATGGCGATCGCGAAGATGCTGGTCGTCGGCGGGATGTCCAGTTCGATGCCCTCGGCCTCGAGTGCCAGCACCGTGCGGTCCACGCCCAGTGCCCAGCCCACCGACGGCAGCGCCGGTCCGCCGATCATCTCGGACAGGCCGTCGTAGCGGCCGCCGCCGCCCACCGCGGACTGCGAGCCCAGACCGTCGTGGACGAACTCGAAGGTGGTCCGGGTGTAGTAGTCCAGCCCGCGCACCAGCTTCTCGTCGTCCTCGAAGACCACGCCCGCGGCCGTGATCAGCTCACGCACCTCCGCGTGGTACGCCTTGCACGCGTCGCACAGGTAGTCCTTCAGCATCGGCGCGCCGACCAGCTGCTTCTGCACGGCCTCGCGCTTGTCGTCGAGGACGCGCAGCGGATTGATTTCGGCGCGGCGCAGCGTCTCCTCGTCGAGGTCCAGGCCGCGGAGGAAGCCCTGGAGCGCCTCGCGGTAGACCGGACGGCACTGCGCGTCGCCCAGCGAGTTCAGCAGGATCCGGAAGTCGCGCAGGCCCAGCGAGCGGTAGGCCTGGTCGGCCAGGATGATCAGCTCGGCGTCCAGCGCCGGGTCCTCGGCGCCGATCGCCTCGGCTCCCACCTGCGAGAAGTGGCGGTAACGGCCCTTCTGCGGGCGCTCGTACCGGTAGTACGAGCCCGAGTACCAGAGCTTGACCGGCAGGCCGCCGGCCTTGTGCAGGTTGGCCTCCAGGGCCGCGCGCAGCACGGACGCGGTGCCCTCCGGGCGCAGCGCCAGGTTGGCCCCGCCCTTGGTCGTGAGGGTGTACATCTCCTTCGTCACGATGTCGGTGGACTCACCGACACCGCGGGCGAAGAGGTCCACGTCCTCAAAGCCGGGCGTCTCGACGTATCCGTACCCGGACTTCCGCAGCGGGCCGGAGATGGCCTCGCGGACCGCGAGGTACTTGGCCGAGTACGGCGGGATCAGGTCGTACGTGCCCTTGGGGGCCTTGAAAGTACTCACGAAACTCTCGTCACATTCCTCGTCGTGGAGCGGCGGTGCCGTCTCCGAGCCCGGCGGCGACCTCCCGCAGGTACGGGTTGGTCGCGCGCTCGCGGCCGATGGTGGTCTGGGGACCGTGGCCGGACAGCACCACGGTCGAGTCGTCGAGCGGCAGGCACACGCGGCCCAGCGACTCGAGGATCTCGGCGTGGGAGCCGCCGGGCAGGTCGGTGCGTCCGATGGAGCCGGCGAAGAGCAGGTCGCCCGAGAAGAAGACCGGCGGGACGTCGGCCAGCTCGGGCATCCGGAAGGTCACCGACCCCTTGGTATGCCCCGGCGCGTGCGCCACGGAGAATTCCATTCCGGCCAATTTCAGGGCGGCGCCGTCGGTCAGCTCGCGGACGTCGTCCGGCTCCCCCACGGTCAGCTCGCCCATGAGGGGCATCCCGATGGAGCGGCCGAGGGCCTTCTCCGGGTCGCTCATCATGTAGCGGTCCTCGGGATGGATCCAGGCCGGTACGTCGTGTGCTCCGCACACCGGGACCACCGAGGCCACATGGTCGATGTGGCCATGGGTCAGCACGACCGCGACGGGCTTGAGCCGATGCTTCTTCAGCGTCTCCTCGACACCCTGGGCGGCCTGATGGCCCGGGTCGATGATGACGCACTCCTCGCCGGCGGCGGGGGCGACCACGTAGCAGTTGGTGCCCCAAGCGCCTGCGGGGAACCCGGCAATCAGCACGTTCGTCCTCAATCGTCGTCCGTCGGGAGGCTGCAGACAGGAATCCTGCTGCTCAGAGCCTACCGGCGCCGCTCATTACACAGCGAACCCATATACGGTACGGCCTATCCCAGCCCGGACAGCAGTACCAGACACGTACAAGGAGACGACCCGGTGGTCACGAGCGATCAGCGACGGCGACAGCTCGCCAAGGAGAAGTACGAGCGCCAGCAGAAGCGCCGGGCCGAGGCCCGGCAGAAGTCGCGCCGGCGTGCGGCCGTGATCGGCGCGGCGGTGGCCGTGGTGGTCGCGACGCTGGTGGGCCTGGTCGTCGGCGGTGTCTTCGACAAGGACAAGAAGGACCAGGCCGCTGACCCGTCCGCGAGCCCGTCGGCCTCGGCGAGCGAGCCCGCGCCCAAGCAGTCCCCGTCGCCCGAGATGGCGATCGACCAGAAGGCGAAGTACACCTTCGCGCTGAAGACCAGCGCGGGTGACGTCAACTTCGCGATGGACGCTGCGAAGACCCCGCAGACCGTGAACTCCTTCAAGTCGCTCGCCGACAAGGGCTACTTCGACAACACCAAGTGCCACCGGCTGACGGCCGGCGGGATCTTCGTGCTCCAGTGCGGCGACCCCGAGGGCACCGGCCAGGGCGGCCCGGGCTACAACATCCCGGACGAGAACCTGGACGCCCTGGGCAAGGCCAACGAGCAGGGCCAGGTCGTCTACCCGGCCGGCACGGTGGCCATGGCCAACACGGGCCAGCCCGGCACGGGCGGCAGCCAGTTCTTCCTCGTCTACAAGGACAGCCCGCTGACGCCGACGTACACGCCGTTCGGCAAGATCGACGCGGCCGGTCTGAAGGTCCTGGAGGAGATCGCGAAGGCCGGTACGGTCGACGGCGGCCAGGACGGCGCGCCGAAGAACGAGGTCAAGATCGAGAAGGGCACGGTCACGCAGAACTGACGTGATGCGGCGACCCCGGGCCCGGCCGGCCCGCCGCCCGCACGCCGATATTCCGTCGTGCGGGATGCGGACAGCCGGCCCGGCGGTCGCCTATGTTGGCGTTGTGCAGGGCGGGCGCTGCCCGCCCCAGGAAACTGTGGACGATGCCCAGGGGGTGAACCCCTCGCAAGGCATCAGGTGGAGGAGGCGCTGTGAGCAGCGACCCGTGGGGCCGAGTCGACGAGACGGGCACCGTGTACGTGCGTACTTCCGAGGGCGAGCAGGTCGTCGGATCGTGGCAGGCCGGCACCCCTGAGGAGGCCCTGGCCTATTTCGAGCGCAAGTACGAGGGCCTGGTGGTCGAGATCGGCCTCCTCGAAAAGCGGGTGCGGACCACTGATCTGTCCGCCAAGGACGCCCAGACGGCGATCGACCACCTGCGCACGCAGGTCGACGAGCACCACGCCGTGGGTGACCTTGACGCCCTGCGCGTGCGGCTGGACAAGCTGGTCACGACCGTGGAGTCCCGGCGTGAGGAGCGCAAGGTAGCGAAGGCCAAGCAGACGGACGAGGCCCGTGCGGCCAAGGACGCGCTGGTCGTCGAGGCCGAGCAGCTGGCGCAGAGCGACCAGTGGCGCAGTGCCGGTGAGCGGCTGCGCGCCCTGGTGGACATCTGGAAGGGGCTGCCGCGCCTGGACCGCAAGTCGGACGACGAGCTGTGGCACCGGTTCTCCCACGCCCGCTCCGCCTTCTCCAAGCGCCGCAAGGCGCACTTCGCCTCGCTGGACGCGCAGCGCGAGGATGCCCGCAAGGTCAAGGAGAAGCTGGTCGCCGAGGCCGAGTCGCTGTCGAAGTCGACCGACTGGGGTCCGACGGCCGCCCGCTACCGCGAGCTGATGGCGGACTGGAAGGCGGCCGGCCGGGCGCAGCGCGAGTCCGAGGACGACCTGTGGAACCGTTTCCGCGGCGCCCAGGACGTGTTCTTCGCGGCGCGCAGCGAGGTCTTCGCGGAGCGTGACGCCGAGCAGATCGAGAACCTGAAGCTGAAGGAGGAGCTGGCCGACGAGGCCGAGAAGCTCGTCCCGATCACCGACCTGAAGGCGGCCCGTTCCTCGTTCCGCTCCCTCAACGAGCGCTGGGAGGCCGTCGGCCACGTGCCGCGGGACGCCCGGCCGAAGGTCGAGGGCCGCATGCACTCGGTCGAGCGGGCGATCCAGGAGGCCGAGGAGGGCGAGTGGCGTCGTACGAACCCGGAGGCGCGGGCCCGGGCGGCCGGTCTGACGGGTCAGCTGCAGGCGGCGGTCGACAAGCTGCGCGAGCAGGTCGACGCGGCGCGCGCGGCGGGCAACAACGCCAAGGCCGACAAGCTCTCGCGTGAGCTGGAGGGCCGCCAGGCCCTGCTGGACCAGGCGCTGAAGGGCCTGGAGGAGTTCGGCGGCTGATCGGCGGCCGGTCTTCGGCGGCCGGTCAGTCCGGCCGCCGGGTACGTGCGAGGGCCCCGGTACGGATCTCCGTACCGGGGCCCTCGTGCGTGTTACGGCCTGCGGGCCGAGGTGACGCGGTAGACGTCGTAGACGCCCTCGACGCCCCGGACGGCCTTCAGGACGTGCCCCAGGTGCTTGGGGTCGCCCATCTCGAAGGTGAACCGGGAGGTGGCCACCCGGTCGCGGGAGGTCTGAACGGCCGCCGACAGGATGTTGACGTGCTGGTCCGAGAGGACCCGCGTGACGTCCGACAGCAGCCGGGACCGGTCCAGCGCCTCGACCTGGATGGCGACGAGGAAGACCGAGGACTGGGTGGGCGCCCACTCGACCTCCAGCATCCGCTCGGGCTCCTGGGAGAGGGAGTCCACGTTGACGCAGTCCGCGCGGTGAACCGATACGCCGCTGCCGCGCGTGACGAACCCGACGATCGGGTCGCCCGGCACGGGGGTGCAGCAGCGGGCCAGTTTGACCCACACGTCGTCGACGCCCTTGACGACGACACCCGGGTCGGCGTTGCTGCGCCGCTTGCGGCCGCGCGCGGGCGGGATCGATTCCTCGATGTCCTCGTTGGCCGCCTCCTCGCCGCCGAGGGCCGCCACCAGCTTCTGTACGACGCCCTGCGCGGCCACGTGGCCCTCGCCGATCGCCGCGTACAGGGAGGAGATGTCGGGATAGCGCATCTCGTGCGCGAGGGTGACGAGCGAGTCGCCGGTGAGGATGCGCTGGATCGGCAGGTTCTGCTTGCGCATGGCCCGCGCGATGGCGTCCTTGCCGTGCTCGATGGCCTCGTCGCGGCGCTCCTTGGAGAACCAGGCGCGGATCTTGTTGCGGGCCCGCGGGGACTTGACGAAGCCGAGCCAGTCGCGGGACGGGCCCGCGCCCTCGGCCTTGGAGGTGAAGACCTCGACCAGGTCGCCGTTGTCGAGCGTGGACTCCAGCGGGACGAGCCGGCCGTTGACCCTGGCCCCTATCGTCCGGTGGCCGACCTCGGTGTGGACGGCGTACGCGAAGTCCACGGGGGTGGCACCGGCGGGCAGCGCGATGACGTCGCCCTTGGGGGTGAAGACGAAGACCTCGTTGCGGGAGAGGTCAAAGCGCAGCGAGTCGAGGAACTCGCCCGGGTCCTCGGTCTCCTTCTGCCAGTCCAGCAGCTGGCGCAGCCAGGCCATGTCGTTGACCGTGTCCTGGCCGGCGCTGCCCTTGGCGGCCTGCGGGACGTCGGTGCGGACCTTGGAGGTGCCCGCGACGGTCTGCTGCTTGTACTTCCAGTGCGCGGCGATGCCGTACTCGGCGCGGCGGTGCATGTCGAAGGTGCGGATCTGCAGCTCGACCGGCTTGCCGCTGGGTCCGATGACCGTCGTGTGGAGCGACTGGTACATGTTGAACTTGGGCATCGCGATGTAGTCCTTGAACCGGCCGGGGACCGGGTTCCATCGCGCGTGCACGGTGCCCAGGGCCGCGTAGCAGTCCCGGACGGTGTCGACGAGGACGCGAATGCCCACCAGGTCGTAGATCTCCGCGAAGTCACGGCCGCGGACGATCATCTTCTGGTAGACGCTGTAGTAGTGCTTCGGGCGGCCCGTGACGGTGGCCTTGATGCGGGCGGCCCTGAGGTCGACCTGCACCTCGTCGGTGACGACGGCGAGGTACTCGTCGCGCTTGGGCGCACGCTCGGCGACCAGGCGCACGATCTCGTCGTACATCTTCGGGTAGAGGATCGCGAAGGAGAGGTCCTCGAGTTCCCACTTGATCGTGTTCATGCCCAGCCGGTGTGCCAGCGGGGCGTAGATCTCGAGGGTCTCGCGGGCCTTCTTCTCCTGCTTCTCCCGCTTGAGGTAGCGCATGGTGCGCATGTTGTGCAGCCGGTCGGCGAGCTTGATCACCAGGACGCGCGGGTCCTTGGCCATCGCCACGACCATCTTGCGGACGGTCTCGGCCTGGGCGGCCTCGCCGAACTTCACCCGGTCGAGCTTGGTGACGCCGTCGACGAGCAGGGCCACGGCGTCACCGAAGTCGCGGCGCAGGTCCTCGAGGCCGTACTCGGTGTCCTCGACGGTGTCGTGGAGCAGACCGGCCATGAGGGTGGCCGGATCCATGCCGAGCTCGGCGAGGATGGTGGTCACCGCGAGCGGGTGGGTGATGTACGGGTCGCCGCTCTTGCGCTTCTGGCCACGGTGCCAGCGCTCGGCCACCTGGTAGGCCTGTTCGAGCTGGCGCAGCGTCGACGTCTCGATCTTCGGGTCGTTGCTGCGCACTATGCGGAGCAGTGGCTCCAGTACCGGGTTGTACGGGTTCGAGCGCTGCACGCCGAGCCGGGCGAGACGGGCGCGCACCCGGTTGGAGGACCCGGCGGACTTCGCCGGCGCGGGCTTGACCGGCGGCACCGGCTGCACCGGCGCGGTCGGCGGGGCCGGCGGGGGCGTGGCGGGGGCCGCCGTGGCCGGTTCGGCCTGCGGGTCGGGCTGCGCGGCGGAGATTGGCTGGACCTCGTCTGGCAAGAGCGCTCCTCAGCGGATCCGGTGCCCGTGTCCGGTCCGGACAACCCATGGTAGCGAGGGTTGCGCCACCCCGTTCCCCGAGCCTGCGCCTCGACCGTTGCGGGTGCGGGTCCGCTCCTGTGGCTCCGCCCCAGACCCCGCGCCTCGACGGCGTTCGAGGCGCGGGGGTGCGGGGGGCCCCGCAGCGGCGCCGCACGCGAGAGCGGCGGGCACCCGGGGTGTCCCGGATACCCGCCGCTCGACAGGTGAAGAGGTCAGACCACGATCAGCGCGTCCAGCGGAGCCCCGTCCAGGGCGGGCGCCAGCTTGGCCCGGCCCGGGAGGAACGACAGCTCCATCAGGACCGCCACGCCGGCGACCTGCGCGCCGGCCCGCCGGATCAGCGAGAGCGAGGCCTCCGCGGTACCACCGGTGGCCAGCACGTCGTCGATGACCATGACCCGGTCACCGGCCGACAGGTCCTCCGCGTGGACCTCGATCTCCGCGGTGCCGTACTCCAGCTCGTACGACTGCGCGAGCGTCGCGCCCGGCAGCTTCCCGGCCTTGCGCACCGGCACGAAGCCGATCCCGGCCTGCACGGCGACCGGAGCCGCGAGGATGAACCCGCGCGCCTCCAGCCCGACGATCTTCGTCGCGCCGTACCGCCCGGCCAGCTCCACCAGCGTGTCCGTCAGCGCGGCGAACGCCTTGGGGTCCGCCAGCAGCGGGGTGATGTCCTTGAACATCACGCCCGGCTTCGGGTAGTCCGGCACGTCCTTGATCCGGCTGACCAGCAGGTCCCGTACGTCCTCGGACAGCGGCGCGGTCAACGCCGCCGCCCCGACCGGCCCTGCGCCACGACCTGCGGCTCGTCCTCGGCCTCGTGGCCGTCGTCCGGCGACTCGCCCTTGGCCACCGCGGCCGCCCGCTTGGCGAGCACCCGCTTCTTGAGCGCCTTCATCGCCGGCTCGCGCTCCTTGAGGTCGACGACCAGCGGGGTCGCGATGAAGATCGAGGAGTACGCACCGGCCGCGAGGCCGACGAACAGCGACAGCGAGATGTCGTTGAGCATGCCCGCGCCCAGGAAACCGCCGCCGATGAACAGCAGGGCACCGACCGGGAGCAGCGCCACGACCGTGGTGTTGATCGAACGGACCAGGGTGCCGTTGATGCTGCGGTTGGCGACCTCGCTGTACGTCCAGCGGGTCTGCTTCGTGATGTCCTTCGAGCCCTCCTTCAGACCGTCGAAGACGACGACGGTGTCGTAGAGGGAGTAACCGAGGATCGTCAGCAGACCGATGACCGTGCCCGGGGTGACCTCGAAGCCGACGAGCGCGTACACGCCGACGGTGATGGTGAGGTCGTGGATCAGGGCGATGAGCGCCGCGATCGCCATGCGCCACTCGAAGGCGATGGCCAGGTAGATCACCACGAGGACCATGAAGACGCCGAGGCCGGTCCACGCCTTGCTGGCGATCTGCTCGCCCCAGCTGGGACCGACCAGGTCGGCGTTGATGCCGGCCTGGTCGACCTTGAGGTCAGTGGCGAGCTGCTTCTTCACGTCGGTGGCGGCGTCGGTGTCCACACCCGAGATCTGGATGCGCAGACCGCCGGTGCCGAGCTCCTGGACGATCGCGTCGTGGCCGGAGGCCTTCTCCGCGAACTCCCGGGCCCTGGGCTCCGAGACGGCCGTCTTCGGGGTGGTGAAGACCGCGCCACCCTTGAACTCGATGCCCATGTTGAGGCCCTGGACGGCCAGGGCGACGATCGCCGTGATGGTGATCAGGATGGAAACGCCGTACCAGAGAAAGCGCTTGCCGACGAAGTCGTAGCCGACCTCACCGCGGTACAGCTTGGCGCCGAGATCTCCCAGCTTCGACATCTCTCACGCCTCCTTTGCGTCGACGGGGGCGGGGGCGGGACCGGTACGGCGGGACCGGCGCAGCGGAGGCTTGGCGCCCAGCCGCTTCGGGTCCAGCCCGGACCACGGGTGACCGCTGGCGAAGAACTTCGTGCGCGCCAGCAGCGTCATGATCGGCTTGGTGAAGAGGAACACCACGACCACGTCGAGCAGGGTGGTAAGACCCAGTGTGAAGGCGAAGCCCTGGACCTTGCCGACGGTGACGATGAACAGCACCGCGGCGGCCAGGAACGACACGAAGTCGGAGACCAGGATCGTGCGGCGGGCGCGCGGCCAGGCACGCTCGACGGCCGGGCGCAGGGTGCGGCCCTCGCGGATCTCGTCCCGGATGCGCTCGAAGTACACGATGAACGAGTCCGCCGTGATACCGATCGCCACGATCGCACCGCAGACGGCGGGCAGGTTCAGCGCGAACCCGATGCCCTTTCCGAGCAAGGCCATGATCGTGTAGGTCAGGATCGCGGAGACCAGGAGGCTGACGATGGCGACGAACGCCAGGCCCCGGTAGTACACCAGCAGGTAGATCACCACGAGCAGCAGGCCGATGGCACCGGCGATCAGGCCGGCCTTCAGCTGCTCCCCGCCGAGCGCGGCGGTGACGGTGGTGACGCTGTCCTCGCTGAAGGAGAGCGGCAGGGCGCCGTACGAGAGCATGTTGCCCAGGTCCTGCGCGGACTGCTGGGTGAAGCCGCCGGAGATCTCGGCGTTGCCACCGGTCAGCGCCTGGCTCACGGACGGGTCGGAGATGACCCGGCCGTCGAGCACGATCGCGAACTGGTTCTGCGGCATCTGCTTGGTGGCCAGCTCACCGGTGATCTTGGCGAACTTGTCGGCGCCCTTGTCGGTGAACTGCATGGTGACGATCCACTGGCCGCGCTGGGGGTCGATGACTCCCTTGGCTTCCTTCACGTCCTGGCCGTTGACCTGGGCCGGGCCGAGCACCCACTTGCCCCAGGCCTCGCCGCGCTGGCCACAGGCGAGCATCGGCTCCTCGGGCTTGGCGCCCTTGCCGGCGGCGGCGCGCTGCGCCTCGTCGTTGCAGTCCAGCGCCGCGAACTTGGCCTGGAGGTCCGCAGCGGCGGCCTCGTCGCCGGTCGGCGGTGCCGAGGCGGAGGCCGAGGGCGACGGCGCCTTGGTGTCGTCTGCCTTCTTCGACTCGCTCGCCTTGGGCGAGGGAGTGGGGGCGGCCGGGGCCTTGAGGGCCTCACTGAGCGCGCGGCCCTGGGAAGTGGCCCTGGACGACGGGGCGGCCGAGGGGCTGGTCTTGCCGTCACCGGCCTTGGGAGCCTCGGAGCCGCTCGTGGAGGGGCTCGGGCTCGGGGTGCCCTCGGGGGCGGCCGGGGCGCCGTCCGCGAAGGCGATGACCGGGCGGAAGTACAGCTGGGCGGTGGTACCGACCTGCTCGCGCGCCTGCTGCTCGTTCGTCCCCTTGGGGATGTTCACGATGATGTGGTCGCGGCCCTGCGTCTGGACCTCGGCCTCGGACACGCCGAGACCGTTGACACGGCGCTCGATGATGCCGACCGCCGTGTTCATGTTCGTCTCGTTGATCGCGTCCGGCTTCCCGGGCTCGCTCTTGGCCTTGAGCGTGATGCTCGTGCCGCCCGCGAGGTCGATGCCCAGCCTGGGAGTCGTCTGCTTCGTGAGGAACATCCCCGCGGTGAGCGCCACCATCGCGATCAGGATGATCGCCAGGGCACGCCCCGGCCTCCCCTGAGCCCCCGTGGGCCGCCGGCCCTTCTTCGGTGCTGCCACCTTGTCGTTTCTCCCTGTCCAACCGTCCCGCGCCGGGTCAGCGCGCGGACGGCCACGAAATGTGTGGTGGGGACCCCTGCCCCCCGCAGAAGTGTCACAGACGGGGACCGTGCCGGTCGCCGGTCGGGCGCCTCCACGGTCCCCCGCCGAGCGCTACTTCGCGCCGGCCTCGCCGTCGGACTTGCCGTCCTTGGGCTCGTCGTCGCCCTTGGGCGCGTCCTCGTCCTTCTTGCCCAGGTCGAGCTTGGGAGCCTCGTCCTCGTCCTTGGTGAGGTCCGTCTTCGGAGCCTCGGTCAGCGAGGAGGCGTCGTCCGGGACGACCGGCGTGTCGGTCGTCGCGTCGTCGCTGACGCCGTGGACGATGCGGTTGTACTCCGCGTCCTCGAGAACGGCGCCGATGGAGTTCTTCGCGAAGATCGCGTGGACGCCGGGAGCCACCTCAAGGGTGACCGTGTCGTCACCGATCTCCTTCACCGTGGCGTACATGCCGCCGATGGTGCGGACCCCGGTGCCGGGCGTCATCTGGTCGCGCATCTGCGCGGCTGCCTGCTGCTTCTTCTTCGCGGAGCGGGTCATCAGGAACATCGCCCCGATGAGCACGATGAACGGGAGGAGTGTCACGAGATTCACGGGACGGAGATCCTTCGCACGACCGCACGCGGACGGCGGCCTTTTCTACGGGGGTGGGCACACCGACCCGAAGGGTCGGCATCGGCGGAGTCTAGGCGAGTCCGCACCGATGGAACAACGCCCAGCATGGCACCGCAGTTCCTGAGGGGTCGAACCTCCGCGCCGTCAGGCCCCGAACAAGCCCTGTTGTCCGCTTGATCCATTCCCGCCGTGCTGCGGCGGTACGAGTCCCAGGTGAGCCCATGCGGCAGGCGTCGCCACCCGCCCCCTGGGCGTGCGCGCGAGCAGCCCCTCTCGGACCAGGAACGGCTCCGCGACCTCCTCCACGGTCTCCCGCTCCTCACCGACGGCCACGGCGAGGGTGGACAGGCCCACCGGGCCGCCGCCGAACAGCTTGAGCAGTGCCTCGAGAACGGCCCGATCCAGTCGGTCGAGGCCGCGCCCGTCCACCTCGTACACCTGGAGGGCGGTACCGGCGACCTCGCGGTTGATCACACCGTCCGCCCGGACCTGGGCGTAGTCGCGGACGCGGCGCAGCAGGCGGTTGGCGATGCGCGGGGTGCCGCGGGAGCGTCCGGCGATCTCCGCGGCGCCGGCGGTGTCGATCTCCACGTCGAGGAGGCGGGCGGAGCGGTGGATGACGCGTTCCAGCTCCTCGGGGGCGTAGAACTCCATGTGCCCCGTGAAGCCGAAGCGGTCCCGCAGCGGCGGGGGCAGCAGACCGGCCCGGGTGGTGGCGCCGACCAGGGTGAAGGGCGGCAGCTCCAGCGGGATCGCGGTGGCCCCGGGCCCCTTGCCGACGATCACGTCGACGCGGAAGTCCTCCATGGCCATGTAGAGCATCTCCTCGGCGGGCCGGGACATGCGGTGGATCTCGTCGAGGAAGAGGACCTCGCCCTCCTGGAGGGAGGAGAGGATCGCGGCGAGGTCGCCGGCGTGCTGGATGGCGGGGCCGGAGGTGATGCGGATGGGCGCGCCCATCTCGGCCGCGATGATCATGGAGAGGGTGGTCTTGCCGAGGCCGGGCGCGCCGGAGAGCAGGACGTGGTCGGCCGTGGCGCCGCGCTGGCGGGCTGCCTTGAGGACGAGGTCCAGCTGCTGGCGGACCTTCTCCTGGCCGACGAACTCCCCGAGGTCCTTGGGCCGCAGCGCCGCCTCGACGGCGGTGTCCTCACCGTCGGCGGCGGCAGCCACGATCCGGTCGTCGCTCTCGTCATCCCAGTTCACGCTGTCAGTCTGCCTTCTCGGTGGTGGAGCAGTTCGTCGGACCCCTCGGGGCCCCTCCGGGCGCTGCCCGGTCCCGCGCTCAACGGGCCCCGTCGGCGTTCGAGCCGCGGGGCCCGGGGCCCGAGCCCCGGGGGCGGCGCCGCAGGGGGCGCCGCCCGGGCGGTCAGCGGGCCCGGTTCAGGGACTGCAGAGCCGCCCGCAGGAGCTGCGGCACGGGCGCGGAGCCCCCGGCGGCGATGGCCGCCTCGGCCTGCGGTGTCACGGCCGAGACCGCGTCCTCCGCGTCGCGCGCGGCGTACCCGAGGCCGATCAGCGCGGCCGACAGCTGCTCGGTCCAGGGGGCGGGCCCGGCGGCCGCGGCACGCTGGGCGCCGACCAGGCCGCTGCTGCCCAGCGGTGCCCCCAGCTTGCCCTTCAGTTCGAGGAGCAGCTTCTGCGCGCCCTTCTTGCCGATGCCCGGCACCGCCACCAGCGCCTTCTCGTCCCCCGTGGAGACCGCCAGCCGCAGCGCGTCCGGGCTGTGCACCCCGAGCATGGCCTGCGCGAGCCTCGGCCCGACCCCGCTGGCGGTCTGCAGGATCTCAAAGACCTGCCGCTCGTCGTCGTCGGCGAAGCCGTACAGGGTCAGCGAGTCCTCCCGTACGACCAGGGAGGTCGCGAGCCGGGCCTGTTCCCCCGTGCGCAGGCCGGCG
This sequence comes from Streptomyces sp. NPDC048257, assembly GCF_043201855.1. Taxonomy (NCBI): domain Bacteria; kingdom Bacillati; phylum Actinomycetota; class Actinomycetes; order Kitasatosporales; family Streptomycetaceae; genus Streptomyces; species Streptomyces sp. NPDC048257. Next base: position 50,044 of record NZ_JBICZI010000011.1, on the reverse strand, counting down.
ATGGTGTTCGGGGTGCAGTGCACGGCCATGCCCACTCCCCCGACCTCGATCACGGCAAGGGTGGGTGCGAGTGCGGCGACGGGGCCGCTGACGAAGGCGATCATCGGGTACGGCCTTTCGAGGCGTGCAGAGCGACCGCCTGCTGGAGGCGGTTCTGGGCGGGGGCCCGCCAGATGTGGCAGATGGCGAGGGCGAGGGCGTCGGCGGCGTCCGCGGGCTTGGGCGGTGCGTCCAGCCTCAGCAGCCGGGTCACCATCGCGCCGACCTGGGCCTTGTCGGCCCGGCCGCTGCCGGTGACGGCGGCCTTGACCTCGCTGGGGGTGTGCAGGGCGACCGGTATGCCGCGGCGGGCGGCGCACAGCATCGCGACGGCGCTCGCCTGGGCGGTGCCCATCACGGTGCTGACGTTGTGCTGGCTGAACACCCGCTCCACGGCCACGACTTCGGGCCTGTGCGTGTCGAGCCATTCCTCGATGCCCTGCTCGATGACGACGAGCCGGTGGCCCAACTCGGCGTCCGCGGGCGTCCGTACGACCCCCACGCCGAGCATGGTCAGGGGGCGGCCGGCGACACCCTCGACGACGCCGACGCCGCACCGCGTCAGGCCCGGGTCCACACCGAGTACGCGCACGCCACCCCTCCTTCGCCTGTCAGTGCGTGCAGGCTAACCGCTGGCACTGACAAAGCGGCGGGCCGGCGGGGTGTGTCCCCGCCGGCCCGCCGCTGATGCCCGATCAGGCGTCGACCTTCTCCATGACCTCGTCCGAGACGTCGAAGTTGGCGAAGACGTTCTGCACGTCGTCGCTGTCCTCCAGCGCGTCGATCAGCTTGAAGATCTTGCGCGCGCCCTCTTCGTCCAGCTCTACCTGCATGGTCGGCAGGAAGTTGGAGTCGGCCGAGTCGTAGTCGATACCGGCGGCCTGGAGCGCGGTGCGGACCGCGACCATGTCGGTGGCCTCACTGATGATCTCGAAGCTCTCGCCGAGGTCGTTGACCTCTTCGGCACCGGCGTCGAGCACCGTCTCCAGGACGTCGTCCTCGGAGAGCTCGCCCTTGGGCAGCAGGACGACACCCTTGCGGTTGAACAGGTACGAGACCGAGCCCGGGTCGGCCATCGAGCCGCCGTTGCGGGTCATGGCGACGCGCACGTCGGACGCGGCACGGTTGCGGTTGTCGGTGAGGCACTCGATGAGCACCGCGACGCCGTTCGGACCGTAGCCCTCGTACATGATCGTCTCGTAGTCGGCGCCGCCGGCCTCGAGACCACCGCCGCGCTTGACCGCGGAGTCGATGTTCTTGTTCGGTACCGAGCTCTTCTTGGCCTTCTGGATGGCGTCGAAGAGCGTCGGGTTGCCGTCGATGTCGGCACCGCCCATACGGGCGGCGACCTCGATGTTCTTGATCAGCTTCGCGAAGAGCTTGCCGCGCTTGGCGTCAACCACGGCCTTCTTGTGCTTCGTCGTAGCCCATTTAGAGTGGCCGGACATCTGCCTGTCTCCTTCGCGTCACCAACAATGTTCGCCTCAGATCCTACCGGGACGCCGTTACAGCCCTGCGCGCACCATGTCGACGAAGTACGCGTGAACGCGGTCGTCTCCGGTCAGCTCGGGGTGGAAGGAGGTCGCCAGGACGTTGCCCTGGCGCACGGCGACGGTGTGGCCCTCGTACGTGGCGAGCACCTCGGCGGCGCCGCCGACGGACTCGACCCAGGGGGCGCGGATGAAGACGCCCTCGACCGGTCCGTCCGCTATGCCCGCGAAGTCGATCTTCGCCTCGAAGGACTCGTTCTGGCGGCCGAACGCGTTGCGGCGGACGATCATGTCGATGCCGCCCAGGGTCTCCTGGTCCTCACGGCCGTCCAGGAGCTTGTCCGCCAGCATGATCATGCCGGCGCAGGTGCCGTACACGGGCATGCCGGCTGCCACGCGCTCGCGCAGCGGCTCCAGCATGCCGAACAGCACCGCGAGCTTCGACATGGTGGTGGACTCGCCGCCGGGGATCACCAGGGCGTCGACCTCGGCGAGCTCCTCGGGACGCCGGACCGGCCTGGCCACGGCGTCCGCCGCGGCCAGGGCGATCAGGTGCTCCCGTACGTCGCCCTGAAGGGCCAGGACTCCAATGACGGGTGTGGTCATATCCGACTACCAGCCGCGGTTGGCGTAGCGCTCGGCCTCGGGGAGGGTGTCGCAGTTGATGCCGACCATGGCCTCGCCCAGGTTGCGGGAGGCGTCCGCGATGATCTTCGGGTCGTCGTAGAAGGTGGTGGCCTTCACGATGGCGGCGGCACGCTTGGCCGGGTCGCCCGACTTGAAGATGCCGGAGCCGACGAAGACGCCCTCGGCGCCGAGCTGGCGCATCAGCGCGGCGTCGGCCGGGGTGGCGACGCCACCGGCGGAGAACAGCACGACCGGGAGCTTGCCGAGCTCGGCAACTTCCTTGACGAGCTCGTACGGGGCGCGCAGCTCCTTGGCGGCGGCGAACAGCTCGTTGTTGTCGTAGCCGCGCAGGCGGGCGATCTCGTTCTTGATCTGACGCAGGTGGCGGACGGCCTCGACCACGTTGCCGGTACCGGCCTCGCCCTTCGAGCGGATCATGGCCGCGCCCTCGGCGATGCGGCGCAGGGCCTCGCCCAGGTTGGTGGCGCCACAGACGAAGGGGGTGGTGAACGCCCACTTGTCGGAGTGGTTGACCTCGTCGGCCGGGGTCAGGACCTCGGACTCGTCGATGTAGTCGACACCGAGGGACTGCAGGACCTGGGCCTCGACGAAGTGGCCGATGCGGGACTTGGCCATGACCGGGATCGAGACGGCCTCGATGATCTCTTCGATCATGTTCGGGTCGGACATGCGCGCGACGCCGCCGTCCTTGCGGATGTCGGCCGGGACCCGCTCGAGGGCCATGACGGCCACGGCGCCGGCGTCCTCGGCGATCTTCGCCTGCTCGGCGTTGACCACGTCCATGATCACGCCGCCCTTGAGCTGCTCGGCCATGCCGCGCTTGACGCGCGAGGTGCCGATCGCCGACTCGGCGGACTGGGGGGAGGTGGGAAGCGTGCTCACGGATTGACCTCACTCGAAAGGAAGACGGGGTACTGCTCGTACTACTCGGCTGAGGAAACCCCAGGAGACCAGTCCACTACAAGGGCCAATGTGGAGCCTGTGGCTCCTTGATTTGTCCCTCGCGGCCCTTGGGCAGCCCTGGACACCCCCTAGGCCGGGCGATCCGCAAGATCCACCGGAGGCTCGTCGTCCATTTCGAAGGCGAGCGGGAAGGGCGCGTGCCCGGCCAGTCTGAACCAGCGGACCTTGCGATGCCTGCGCAGCGCGCGGGCGGCCCGTACCGAGTCGTTGAGGAAGCGCCGCGCCATGGGCACCCGGCGGACGGCCGCCGCCAGCTCCTCGGTGGCCTCCGCCCCGCCGGGGGCCGCCTTCAGCACGTCGACCTGCTCGGCATCGGCGAAGACCGCCCGCAGCGCCTGGCTGAGCTCGCTCTCGGCCACCTCGCGGTGCTCCTCCTCGGCCTGCCGGGCGCCGTGCGCGGCCTCGTACAGCACCAGGGAGGAGGCGGGGTCGAGCACCCCGGAGGTGGCCACCTCCAGCACGACGGAGGCCCGCCGTACGAGCTGCGCGTCGAGCGCGGCCCGCGCGGCGTCCATCCGCGAGTGCAGCCGGTCGAGCCGGCCGGCGGTCCAGCTGAGGTAGACCCCGATGACTCCGAGAGCCAGGGCGATCCAGACAAGGGTTTCGATCACGCTGCGCGACCCTACCGCTCCGCGCGCCCCCGCCCCCCATCGGCCCCGGCCGGTCCGCCCCGGGACCCCTGGGGTCCGGGGGCGGCACTACCCGGCGTCGCGGGAGAAGCCCAGGCGGGTGCGGAGGGGGACGCGTTCGTCCGTCGCCACCGCCGCCGCGCCGTCCGTGACCGTTTCGTAGACGGCCAGGATGTCCGCGCCGACCGTGGACCAGTCGAAGCGGCGGACGTGCGCCGAGCCGCGGGTGCTGAGCTCGGCACGGCGGTCCGGGTCGCGGAGCAGGGTGATCGCCGCCGTGGCCAGGGCGTCCGCGTTCTCGTTCGCGAAGAGGTCGCCCGCCCCGCCCTGGTCCAGGACCTGCGCGAAGGCGTCCAGGTCCGACGCGAGGACCGCCGCCCCCGCCGACAGGGCCTCGACCAGGATGATGCCGAAGCTCTCGCCGCCGGTGTTCGGCGCGACGTACACGTCGACGCTGCGCAGCAGCCGCGCCTTGTCCTCGTCCGAGACCATGCCGAGGAACTCGACGCGGGAGCGCAGCTCCGCCGGGAGGGTGGCCACCGCCTCCTCCTCGTCACCGCGGCCCGCGACGAGCAGCCGTACGTCCGGGCAGGCCTCCGCGATCTTCGGGAACGCGGCCATCAGCACCGGCAGGCCCTTGCGCGGCTCGTCGATGCGGCCGATGAAGCCCAGCGTCTGCCCGGACCAGTCCGGGTTGGGCTCGGCCTTGGCGAAGAAGTCCACGTCGACGCCGTTGGGGATGACGACCGCGTCGCCGCCGAGGTGCTCCACGAGCGTGCGCCGCGCGTACTCGCTCACCGCGATGCGCGCGCTGATCTTCTCCAGGGCCGGCTGCAGGATCGGGTACGCCGCGATCATCGCCCGGGACCGGGGGTTCGAGGTGTGGAAGGTCGCCACGATCGGCCCCTGCGCCGCCCAACAGGACAGCAGTCCCAGCGAGGGCGAGGCCGGCTCGTGGATGTGGATCACGTCGAAGGTGCCGTCGTGGAGCCAGCGGCGCACCCGCGCCGCCGATAGGAAACCGAAGTTCAGCCGGGCCACCGAGCCGTTGTACGGGACCGGCACCGCCCGTCCCGCCGAGACCACGTACGGCGGCAGCGGGGTCTCGTCGTCCGCCGGGGCGAGCACCGACACCTCGTGGCCGAGCCGGATCAGGTGCTCCGCCAGGTCCCGGATGTGGAACTGGACGCCACCCGGCACGTCCCACGAGTACGGGCACACGATGCCGATCTTCACTACGGGCGCTCCCCCTGGTCGGCCAGATCGTCCAGCCACAGCCGCTGCAGCATGTGCCAGTCCTCCGGGTGCTCGGCGATGCCCCACGCGAAGGCGTCCGCCACCGCCTGCGTCATCACGGCGGTCTTCTCGATCCGGGTCCCGGTCTTCGGTACCTCCACCTCGGGGTGTATCCGGCCGTACATCTTCGGCGTGTCGCCGTAGTGCATGGTCGCCGGGAGCAGGACCGCACCGGTCTGCTGGGCCAGCAGCGCCGGGCCGGCCGGCATGCGCGCCGTGGAGCCGAAGAAGTCCACCTCGATCCCGGAGGCCGACAGGTCCCGGTCCGCGACCAGGCAGACCAGGCCGCCGGAGCGCAGCCGGCGGGCGAGGGTGCCGAAGGCGGCTCCGCCGCTGTGCGGCAGGACCTCCATGCCCAGGCTCTCCCGGTAGGCCACGAACCGGTCGTAGAGGCTCTCGGGCTTGAGCCGCTCGGCGACCGTGGTGAAGGGCACCCCGATGTGGCCGATGGCCCAGGCCCCGGCGAGGTCCCAGTTGGCGAGGTGCGGCAGCGCCACGACGACCCCGCGCCCGGAGGCGAGGGCCTCGCGCAGCAGGTGCTCGTCCTTGAACTCGACATCCGTGCCGAAGCGCTCCGGGTCCATGGTCGGCAGCCGGAAGGACTCCATCCAGTACCGCATGTAGGAGCGCATGCCCGCCTGCGACAGCTCGCGCAGCCGCTGCGGACCCGCGTCGGGCACGACCCGGGCCAGATTCGACTCCAGCCGCAGCACGCTCTTGCCGCGCCGCTTCCACGCCAAGTCGGCGATCCGCCGGCCCAGGGCCACGGCGGCCGGCTCGGGCAGCTTCTTGACCCCGGCCCAGCCGAGCCCGTAGAGCCCGTCGACCAGCTTGTCCTGCATGGCGCCCATCAGGCCGCGCCACCCTCGGCGGCGGCCGCGGCGTCGGCCTCGGCCGATTCACGGCGTACGGTGACCACCCGCTGGATCAGCGTGACGAGCGAGCCCGCGGCCACCACCCACAGGGCGATCGGCAGCAGCACCCCGATCCAGGAGGGCACCCCGAAGGTCTGCAGCCCGGACAGGCCGGCCGCGACCAGCGAGATCACCAGGCGTTCGGCGCGCTCGATGAGCCCGTTGACGGCGACCGGCAGCCCGATCGCCTCGCCGCGGGCCTTGGTGTACGAGACCACCTGGCCGCTGGCCAGGCAGAAGATCGCCACCGCGCACAGGACGTTGTCGTGGCCGCCGCCCGCGTACCAGAGGGCGAGTCCGCCGAAGATGGCCGCGTCGGCCACCCGGTCGAGGGTGGAGTCGAGGAACGCGCCCCATCGGCTGGAGACCCCGGCCTGGCGGGCCATGTTCCCGTCCACCAGGTCGGAGAAGACGAAGAGGGTGATGGTGATCGTGCCCCAGAAGAACTCGCCCCGGGGGAAGAAGACCAGCGCTCCCGCCACCACTCCGGCCGTGCCGATCAGGGTGACCGCGTCCGGACTCACCCCCCGCCGGAGCAGAAAAGCGGCGAATGGCGTGAGAACACGCGTGAAGAATGCACGCGCGTACTTGTTCAGCATGGCCTTCCCGGAGGGTCGCTGGGCCGCACGGCCACCACGGCCACCGGCTGGCCCATCGTAGCCAGCGCGCCACCGCGCGGACGCCGCGCACCCACCGGTTCGTGTCACGTAAGACGTACTTCACGTCCCGGACCGCCTCCGGTGGGCCCCGGCCACGTCCCCGGTACGACGTATGGACGTGATGTGACACCAGTGCAAAGCTCGAAGAATCCCGCATTCCTCCTCCGGGGAAGGGCCGGGAACACCGATCCGGACACCGATCCACCCACCACCCCACCCTCCTCACCGTCACCACCGGGAGGCATGAGCACCATGGGAGCCACATCACACCAAGCCGGAGCCGCCGGCAGGGCACTGGCGGCCGACCGCCCCTCTTCCATCCGGAACGTCGTGCTGGTCGGCCACAGCGGATCCGGCAAGACCACGCTGGTCGAAGCCCTCGCCCTGACCGCGGGGGCGGTCAACCGGGCCGGTCGGGTCGAGGACGGCGCCACCGTCTCCGACTACGACGAGATCGAGCACCGCCGGCAGCGTTCCGTGCAGCTGTCCCTCGTCCCCGTCGAATGGGGCGGAATCAAGATCAATATCCTGGACACCCCCGGATACGCGGACTTCGTCGGGGAACTCAGGGCCGGTCTGCGCGCCGCGGACGCGGCCCTTTTCGTCGTCTCCGCCTCGGACGGGATCGACGGCGCCACCCGCATGGTCTGGGACGAGTGCGAGGCCGTCGGCATGCCCCGCGCCATCGTCGTGACCCATCTGGAGGCCGCCCGCTCCGACTACGCGCAGATGACCACCGTCTGCGGCGAGATCTTCGGTGCCGACGACCCCGACGCGGTCATCCCCCTCTACCTGCCCCTGCACGGCCCGGCCGGACCCGACGGCCACGCCCCCGTCACCGGCCTGCTCGGCCTGCTCTCCCGGCGCGTCTACGAGTACGCCTCGGGCGAGCGCGTGGAGCGCGACCCCGACCCCGCCGAGCTCTCCCTCATCACCGACGCCCGCGCCCGCCTCATCGAAGGGATCATCGCCGAGAGCGAGGACGAGAGCCTCATGGACCGCTACCTCGGCGGCGAGGAGATCGACCTCAAGACGCTCGTCGACGACCTGGAGCGGGCGGTGGCGCGCGGCACCTTCCACCCCGTCCTGATGGCCGCCCCCGCCACCGACGGCGCCCGCCAGGGCCTGGGCACCGTGGAACTCCTCGAACTGGTCACCGGCGGCTTCCCCACCCCCCTGGAACGCGCCGCCGTCACCGTCACCCGCCCCGACGGCTCCGCCCGCCCCGACGTCACCTGCGATCCCGACGGCTCCCTCGTCGCCGAGGTCGTCAAGACCTCCTCCGACCCCTACGTCGGCCGCGTCTCCCTCGTACGCGTCTTCTCCGGCACCCTGAAGGCCGACGAGACCGTCCACGTCAGCGGGCACGGCCTCGCCGACCGCGGGCACGAGGACCACGACATCGACGAGCGCGTCGGCACCCTCTCTTCCCCCTTCGGCAAACAGCAGCGCGTCCTCACCCGGTGCATCGCCGGCGACCTCGCCTGCGTCGCCAAACTCACCCGCGCGGAGACGGGCGACACCCTCTCCGCCAAGGACGACCCGCTCCTCATGCAGCCCTGGACCATGCCCGATCCGCTGCTCCCGCTCGCCATCGAGGCCCACAGCAAGGCCGACGAGGACAAGCTCTCCCAGGGCCTGGCCCGGCTCGTCGCCGAGGACCCCACCATGCGGCTGGAGCAGAACCCGCACACCCACCAGGTCGTCCTGTGGTGCCTGGGCGAGGCACACCAGGACGTCGCCCTGGAGCGGCTGCGCACCCGCTACGGCGTCCAGGTCGATCCCGTCCCGCACAAGGTGAGCCTGCGCGAGACCTTCGGCGCCAAGGCCTCCGGGCGCGGTCGGCACGTCAAACAGTCCGGTGGTCACGGCCAGTTCGCCATCTGCGAGATCGAGGTCGAGCCGCTCCCGCCCGGCAGCGGCATCGAGTTCGTCGACAAGGTGGTCGGGGGCTCCGTGCCCCGGCAGTTCATCCCGTCCGTGGAGAAGGGCGTACGGACGCAGGCCGCCCGCGGGGTGGCCGCCGGGTACCCGCTGGTCGACGTGCGCGTCACCCTCCTCGACGGCAAGGCGCACTCGGTGGACTCCTCCGACGCCGCCTTCCAGACGGCCGGGGCCCTGGCACTGCGCGAGGCCGCCGCCGAGGCCCGGATCGAGCTCCTCGAACCGGTCGCCGAGCTCGCCGTCCTCGTCCCCGACGAGTACGTCGGCCCGGTCATGAGCGACCTCGCGGGCCGCCGCGGCCGCGTCGTCGGCACCGACCAGGCCGGGCCGGGCCGCACCCGGGTCCGCGCCGAGATCCCCGAGATCGAGATCGGCCGCTACGCCGTCGAGCTGCGCTCCGTCTCGCACGGCACCGGCCGCTTCGCCCGTGCGTACGCCCGCCACGAGCCGATGCCGCCACAGATCGCGGACAAGGTGCGCGCACAGCCGGAGAAGGGAAGTTAAAGGGAAGCCGATGGGCGCAGGACCGGTTCGGCCGCCCACCCAACCAGCTTGCGGTGGGCGGCATTTCCCTGTCCCATGACCATGGGGCGGGATCCGCCGATAGGCTCGTCGGCGCACCAAAAGAGCACGAACGCACAGCGATGGGGGCAGCGGTGGCGGACGACGGATTCGACTTCAGGCCCGGAGCGCAGGTCCCGCTGCAGGGCGGCGGTGGGCAGACGGCGGCGACCAACGCCCTCGCCTCGGCCGCGTACCGCGACGGCGGCAAGGACAGCAAACTCGACGTCATACTCGGGGCCAACAACGAGCACCACCCGGCCACGGTCAAGCCCCCCAAGATCTCCCTCTTCGAGCCAAGCCTCGGCGAGGCCTTCTGCCGGGCCGTGGAGGCCCGCACCCTCGGCGCGGGCCGCAAGCCGCTCATCCAGTCCTTCGGCGCCGACCCGCAGACGGTGGTGGAGCACTGCCTGGCCGCCTCGCACATCCGCAAGGACCGCGACCGCAGGCTCCGGCTGATCATGCTGGTCTGCGGTGTGCTGTTCCTGCCCGGCCTGCTGCTGTGGCTGGGCCTGTTCCAGCTCCGCAAGAGCCTGGCCGGCAGGGAGGGCAGGGCCTCCTGGCTCGGCACCGTGCTCCTCGTCGGCGTCGGTGTCGTGGTGGCCGTCCTGATGTTCCGGCTGCCGCTGACCGGTTTCCTCGGCCTGTACGCCCGCGGCATGATCATCGCCCCGGCCCTGGGCTGGCTGCTGGCCCGCCGCACCTGCGAGGCCACGGCCAAGGACCTGCGCGCCCGCTGGGACGGACTGCTGTCGGGCGGCGGGGTCGGCGCCAAGGTCCCCGAGGCCGTGCCCGGCAACCCCGACGAGAAGGCGCGCGAGGACCTGCGCCACCAGCTCGCGAAACTGACCGCGGAGGACCGTAGCAACCAGGTCTTCTACGCGGGCCCCAAGGGCATCCTCGGCATGGGCACCCGGTGGGGCAGCTGGCAGATGGCCGAGGAGCTGGCCCCCAAGAGCGAGGGCATGGAGATCCACCCCTTCCGCAGCTGGGACGTCATACGCGGGATCGACGCCCAGCTCCGCAAGCTGGAGCGGGGTCCCCTGCACACCGGCGGCTTTCCGGCGGCCGCGATCCAGCACTGGATCGTCACCCCGATCGGCGAGGGCGCGGCCGAGGTGGCCCGCCCCGCCGGCGAGAACGTGGACGCCTTCCTCATCAAGCCGCACGAGATCACCCGGATCTGCAACGAGCAGCAGTTCAGCGCCGGAAACCGGCACTACCTGGGCATCCAGTACCCGCTCTGGGACGGCCAGCTGGTCATCAACATGCTGGTCACGGTCACCGTGCTCTACAAGACGCTGCGCGTGGACGTCACCGCGCACGCCCTGGGCCCCGTACACGGCCTGTTCACCAGCAAGTCCAAGGCGCCGACCGTCGAGGTGCCCAAGAGCATCCGCTTTTGGGAGACCGTGGAGCGCCCGCTGCCGCTGGTGGACGCCCAGGAGGTGGTACGCCTCGCCGTGCGGGCCCCGCTGACCTGGTACCCGCCGCTCCTGGAGTTCTTCGGCGGGAAGCTGGTCCTGCCCGAGCCCTTCGGCCTGCGCCACGTCTGGGCGAGCTCGATGTGGCGCCACCGGTTCATGGCGGACGACGCCCTGCGCACGGTGGCCCCGGTCCTGCGGTCGATCCACGCGGCGACCTTCAAGGTGCTCGAGGAGAACGGCGTCGACACCGACCGCTTCACCAACCGCTCCTCGATCATGAGCGGGCTCATCCAGGAGCCCTCCCCGCGCAAGGCCGACGTCTACGACGCGTAGCAGCCGGGCCTGAGTACGCTGGAGGGACGGCCGAGGAGGGACGATGACCGAGCGCAAGCCACCGGGTGTCAGCGTCGAGTCCTGGGTGGACCGGCAGATCCGGGAGGCCACCGAGCGGGGCGAGTTCGAGAACCTGCCGGGCTGGGGAAAGCCGCTGGCCTCGCTGGACGCGCCCTACGACGAGCTGTGGTGGATCAGGGGGAAGCTGCACCGCGAGGGCTTCGCCGTCCTGCCCCCGGCGCTCGCGCTGCGCAAGGAGGCCGAGGACGCCGTGGACAGGGTCCGGGCGGCCCGCTCCGAACGCCAGGTACGGGCGATCCTCACGGAGATCAACGAGAAGATCGGCGCGGCCCTGCGCATGCCCCCGCCGGGCCCGCCCCTGAGCCTGACCGAGTTCGACGTGGAGGCCGAAGTCGAGACCTGGCGCAGGACCCGCACGGACGGGGCCTAGGCAGCGTCTTGTCGATCCGGCCTGATCGACAAGACACCCCCTAGCCGACCGGCCAGGCGTCGGCGAGCATCTGGCGGGTGTCCGCCAGGAGTTGGGGCAGGACCTTGGTGTGGCCCACGACCGGCATGAAGTTCGTGTCGCCGCCCCAGCGGGGGACGATGTGCTGGTGCAGGTGCGCGGCGATGCCGGCGCCGGCGGCCGCGCCCTGGTTCATGCCGATGTTGAAGCCGTGCGCCCCCGAGGCCTTGCGCAGCGCGACCATCGCCCGCTTGGTGAGGTCGGCGAGCTCGTCCGTCTCCGGCCCGTCGAGCTCCGTGTAGTCGGCGACGTGCCGGTACGGGACGACCATCAGGTGGCCGCCGTTGTAGGGGTAGAGGTTCAGCACGGCGTACACGTGCCGGCCCCGGGCGACGACCAGGCCGTCCTGGTCGGACATCTCCGGAATGCCGCAGAAGGGACAGCCGTCCCCGGCCTCCGGGCCGGTCGGCTTGTTCTCCCCCTGGATGTAGGCCATCCGGTGGGGCGTCCACAGACGCTGGAACGCGTCCTGAGTGCCCACACCGATCTGCTGCTCCGGCTGAGTCGTCATGGCGGCAAGCATATGACCTTGGCTTCGCGGACGAGGAAGGCCCCCGGAAAGTGATCACTTCCGGGGGCCTTGCACCGACGGATCAGACCTGGACGCGGTCCGCGACGACCTTGGCGAGCTTGGCCAGCGCCTCGTCCTTGGCGATGCCGTTCTCCTGCGAACCGTCGCGGTAGCGGAAGGAGACGGTGCCCGCGGCCATGTCCTCGTCACCGACGATGATCATGAACGGGACCTTGAGCTTCTGGTGGTTGCGGATCTTCTTCTGCATGCGGTCGGAGGAGGCGTCCACCTCGACCCGCAGGCCCTGCTTCTTCGCCGCCGCGGCGAACTCCTGCAGGTACTCGACGTGCCCGTCGCCGATCGGGATGCCGACCGCCTGGACCGGGGCCAGCCACGGCGGCATGGCGCCCGCGTAGTGCTCCAGCAGCACGGCGAAGAACCGCTCGATCGAGCCGAAGAGCGCACGGTGGATCATGACCGGACGCTGGCGCGAGCCGTCGGGCGCGGTGTACTCGAGGTTGAACCGCTCCGGCAGGTTGAAGTCGAGCTGCACGGTCGACATCTGCCAGGTACGGCCGATGGCGTCCTTGCACTGGACCGAGATCTTCGGGCCGTAGAAGGCCGCGCCGCCCGGGTCCGGGACCAGCGGGAGACCCTGCTTCTCGGCGACCTGGGCGAGGACCGCGGTCGCCTCCTCCCAGGCCTCGTCCGAACCGACGAACTTCTCCGGGTCCTTGGTGGACAGCTCCAGGTAGAAGTCGGTCAGACCGTAGTCGCGCAGCAGGTTGAGCACGAAGGTGAGGGTCGTGTCGAGCTCCTCGGCCATCTGCTCACGGGTGCAGTAGATGTGCGCGTCGTCCTGGGTGAAACCGCGGGCGCGGGTCAGGCCGTGAACGACACCCGACTTCTCGTACCGGTACACGGTGCCGAACTCGAACAGGCGCAGCGGCAGTTCGCGGTAGGAGCGGCCGCGCGCGTCGAAGATCAGGTTGTGCATCGGGCAGTTCATGGGCTTGAGGTAGTAGTCGGTACCACCGTCGAGCTGCATGGGGGGGTACATGCCCTCCGCGTACCAGTCCAGGTGGCCGCTCTTCTCGAAGAGGGCGCCCTTGGTGGCGTGCGGGGAGTAGACGAACTCGTAGCCCTCCTCCTCGTGCCGCTTGCGCGAGTAGTCCTCCATGGTCCGGCGGATGATGCCGCCGCGCGGGTGGAAGACGGCGAGGCCGGAGCCGATCTCGTCCGGGATGGAGAAGAGGTCCAGCTCGTTGCCGAGCTTGCGGTGGTCGCGCTTCTCGGCCTCGGCCAGGAAGTCGAGGTGGGCCTTCAGCTCTTCCTTCGACGGCCAGGCGGTGCCGTAGATGCGCTGGAGCATCGGGTTCTTCTCGCTGCCGCGCCAGTAGGCGGCCGCGTTGCGCATGAGCTTGAACGCCGGGATGTTCCGGGTGGTGGGCAGGTGGGGACCGCGGCAGAGGTCCTTCCAGCACAGGTCGCCGGTCTTCGCGTCCAGGTTGTCGTAGATGGTCAGCTCGCCGCCGCCCACCTCGACGTTCGCGCCGTCGTCGGTGGACGCGGAGCCCTTGATGCCGATGAGCTCCAGCTTGTACGGCTCGTCGGCGAGCTCCTCGCGGGCCGCCTCGTCGGTGACCACGCGGCGGGAGAACTTCTGACCCCGCTTCTGGATCTCCTGCATCTTCTTCTCGATGGCCTTGAGGTCATCGGGGGTGAAGGGGCGGGCGACGTCGAAGTCGTAGTAGAAGCCGTTCTGGACCGGCGGGCCGATGCCCAGCTTGGCCTCGGGGAAGAGCTCCTGCACGGCCTGCGCCATGACGTGCGCGGTCGAGTGGCGCAGGATGTTCAGACCGTCCTCGGAGGAGATCTCCACCGGTTCGACGGTCTCGCCGTCCTGCACCTCGTACGCGAGGTCCTTCAGCTCACCTGCGATGCGCGCGGCGACGATGGTGCGCTCGCCGGCGAAGAGCTCAGCCGCCGTAGTGCCCGTGGCCACCACGCGCTCGTCCCGCTCGGAATCGCGTTGGATGATCACACGGACGTCTGACACCGGTCTCTCCTGACTCAGGGGTGCGCGGGCGAACGGCCGCGCGCCTGAATCGTACCGAGCGGAGTGGCTGCGCCGCTAAACGGTTACCGGGTGGGCCGCCCGACGGGGCCTCCCGGACCCGGCCCGGGACCCGGCCGGGCTGGGCCGGCCTGGCCTGGGCCGGCTCAGGCAGCGCTCCACCGCGAAGCCGTGGCTCCGGCCCGGGCGGGCGCAGGCGGGCTCGTGGGGTGGGCCCCCCGGGGGGCGTCTCCTCGGCTCACGAGCCCTTCGCCGGGTCGGCCCGTTGCCCGGCGGTGGGTTCGCTCGACCTGCGGGGACGCCCCGGTGTGCCCCCACCCCACCGGAAACTCAGGGCCTGTCGGCGCAAGGCACGGATAGCGTGGCCCGGACCGCCCCACTCCCCGGAGGGACCCGCATGCCCATACGTCCGCTGGACCTGACCGACGATGCCATCGCCGATGCCGTTTACCGGATCGGGCGGGCCGCGTACGCGGTGGAGGCGCAGCTGATCGGCTTCGACGGCATCCCGGCGCTGGGCGAGAGCCTCACGGAGATGAGGGCCCGCCCGCTGCACTGGCTCGGAGCGTTTTCGGGGGACGGCTCACTCGACGGCTTCCTCGCGTGGGAAGTGGAGGGGGAGGGGATCTGCATCGATCGGCTGTGTGTGGATCCGGGGCGGTTTCGCCGGGGCGTCGCCTCCCTGCTGTTGCGCCACGTCCTGGCGGAGCTGTTCCCGGGGCGTCCCGTCGAGGTGACGACGGGCGCCGCCAACGCCCCCGCGGTGACCCTCTACGAACGTCTGGGCTTCGCTCGGGGGCCGGACTTCTCCCCCGCGCCGGGGCTGACCATGGCCTCCTTCGCCCGCGCCGCCGGGTGCGGCCCGTGGGAGGGTGGAAGGGGATCTTCCGATCTGGGGTGAGGTGACACCCATGAGAGGTGCGGGGAGAGCGGTTGCCTTGGCCGCCGCGACGGCCGTCACGGCGGGCGGGCTGCTCGCCGGGACCACCGCGGTGGCGGCGCCGGTCGCCGCGTGCACCGGGGAGCAGCTCTCGGCCTCCGGTGCGGTGCGTACGGACTCCACGCGGGTGCGGTTCACCGTGGTCAACGACGGCCCGGCCTGCGAACTGCGCGGATTCCCGACGGTGGCCCTCGCGGGCCAGGGCTCGCCGGACCGGAACCAGCCGCTGCGCGTCATTCCCCGGGGCGAGGCCCGGCCGGTGCTGCTGTCCGAGGGCGGGACCGCCTCCTCGGTCCTGACCTTCACCCCGGTCCTCGGCGAGGCGGACGGGTACTGCGCCTCCGGCGCCGCTCCGGCCGTCGCGCCCTCGCTGGTGGTCGGCATCGCGGGCATGGGCTTCCAGGTGGCGCCCTCCGACGGCGGCCGGTTCGCCCTCTGCGGCAACACCGTCCGCGCCACCGCCTTCCGCTAGTGCTGTGGCCGGAAAGGTTTGCCGGGTCGCGGCGTCCGGTGCGGTGCATCGCCAGGCGGAGGGCCACGGCTCGTACTGGACGTCCTTCCGTGGTCCGACAACGCCGCGAGGTGCCGTGCCGGGCGTCGCGACCCGGTGAACCTTTCCGGTCACGGCACTAGTCGTCGGAGGGCAGGACGTCCTCCGGGTCGAAGGCCGCGTCCAGGGACTTCATCAGCCGGTCCCGCTCGACCTCGTCCATCGGTACCGGCGTCACGTCCGCCGCGTCGGACAGCCGCCGGAAGCCGCCCCGCCGTTGCAGTCGCCCGGTGACCCGGACCGGCAGGCCCACCAGGTGGGCGTGGCCCGCGATGCGGTACGCCTCCTCGTCGAGCGCCGCCCGGACGTACGGGACCTCCGCGCCGGCCAGCACGCGCAGCCGGACGGTGCCCCCTCCCCCGGCGGCCTTGCGCCGCATCCGCACCACGGCCCCCGCGAGCCGGACCTGTACGGCGGGTTCCGCGCGGGTGTAGCGGGCTGCGGCCTCCCGCAGGACGGGCAGGTCGCCCGGGGAGAACTCGACCGGCTCTGGGCGGGCCGCGCAGCCCGCCGGGACTCCCGCCGCGGGTGCCCAGGCCAGCGCGATCCGGGCGCCCTCCGAGCCCCGGACCAGGCGGATGAGCGCCTCGGCCAGTTCCCGGCTGACCCCGGCCGCCACCGCCGCGTCGAAGGCCTCCATGCCGCCGGTGGCCCGCCGGTAGTCCACCGCCTCGCGGGCCGCGTGCAGGGCGTGGTGCAGCCGGGTCACGGGTCCGCGGCCGCCGTCCACGGGGACGTACGCGGTCAGCCGCCGACCGCCCGGGGAGGGCCCCACCAGGACGCCGTCCAGGGTGCGTTCGGCCTGTGCCTGGTGCCGGGCCCCGTAGTACCCGGCGCGGGCCCGGTCGGCGAGGGCCGCCGCGAGCAGGAGCCGGCGGGCGGCCGAGCGCAGCTGTTCCTGTACGGGCCAGGCGGCCTCGCCCCGGATCCCGTAGGGCCCCTCCGGGATCTCCCGCTCCCAGCGGATCTCGTCGCTGGGCACGCTCAGCCCGAGGAGCACCTCGCGCGCCGAGGGCAGGCCGCCGTGCGCGAGGGCGGCGAGCGCCTCCTCCAGCAGGTCCGCGCAGTCGGGGAAGGTGCGGCTCTCGGGGACGAGGAGGCTGGTGCCCGAGCGCCCGGGCGGGGTCCAGCGGCCGTACCGCCCGGCCGCGCCGCCACGCCGCAGCCACCCGTGCCGGTGCAGCAGCGCCCCCAGCACCTGCGGGTCGACCTGCGCCGGATCGGGACCGCCCGACGGGTACTGCGGGGACGGGAGCGGTTCGAGGTGCGGTGAGTGCAGGTTCATCAGGGTGTCCCTCCCGACCCGACCCGGGTCATGATCTCGCACAGCGCACGGTCGTCGAAGATCCGCGTGGTGGGGATCCGTACGGTGGTGCGGCGCCGGCCGGTCACGGGGTGCCCGGCGAGGTTGGTCCAGTAGCAGCAGTGCCTCAGGTCGAGCCGGTCGTGCCCGGCGGCGAGCCACTGGTCGCGCTCCCTCGGTACGAGCATCACGACGAGGATCTTGTGGACGGCGACGGGTGTCCGGGCCAGCTTCACCAGGTGCTCGTTGTCGAGGGTGAAGCCGAAGGTGGCCCCGGCCGGCCGCGGCGGTGTCTGGTAGGTCGCCTTGAGCTGCACCTTGATGGTGACCTCGTCGTCGACGACGTGTTCGGGTGCCCCGTGGGAGACGTGCCAGTCGATGCCGTTGTCGGGGAAGGGCTGGGAGAGCGAGCACCCCGCGGCGGCCGCGACGGCGTGCAGGTATCCCACCTGGAGGGTCTCCATACAGGCGGTGGTGGCGAGTGTGCCGCGCAGGGCTGCGGTCCGCGGACCTGTCCCCTCGTGCAGCACCCCACCCGGTTCGGGCTGTGTGAGCGCCATGGCCGGCTCCCCATGCCTTGCGGGCTCTGCCGCGAGCGTGCTGGGTGACGACCGGTCATGCGTACGGTCCCCCAAGGAAGTTGTCTCCGCACCCGAGTGCCCGCAAACGGCGTACGGGGCAAACAGCCCGGGTATCACCGATGCGGCGGGGGTGGTGTGTTCAGGAAGCTCCACCCGCCGCTCGGGGACGAGGAGTTCGCCATGACACGCTGGTACGAGGGCCCGCTGGCCGCATTCGACACGGAGACCACCGGGGTGGACGTCGAGCAGGACCGGATCGTGTCCGCCGCGCTCGTCGTCCAGGAGTGTGCGGGCGGCCGGGTCCGCACCACGCGCTGGCTGGTCAATCCCGGGGTTCCGGTGCCCCCTGGCGCCACGGAAGTGCACGGGCTGACCGACGAGCACCTGCAGCGTCACGGGCGCTGGCCGGCGCCGGTGGTGGAGGAGATAGCCCGGGCGCTCGGGGAGCAGCAGGTGGCGGGCCGGCCGGTGGTGGTGATGAACGCGCCGTTCGATCTGACGCTGCTGGACCGGGAGTTGCGCCGGCACCGGGCGTCGTCGCTGTCGCGTTACCTGGACAACCGGCCGCTGACGGTGCTGGATCCGCGGGTGCTGGACAAGCACCTGGACCGGTACCGCAAGGGGCGCCGGACGCTGACGGACCTGTGCGCGCACTACGGGATCGAGCTGGAGGGCGCGCACGACGCGGCGGCGGACGCGATGGCCTCGCTGGAGCTCGTCCGGGCGGTGGGCCGGCGGTTCGCGGCCCGGCTGGAGCGGCTGTCGCCGGCCGAGCTGCACACCCTGCAGGCCGTGTGGCACGCGGCGCAGGCGCGCGGTCTGCAGGCGTGGTTCGCGCGTCAGGGGACACCGGAGGCGGTGGATCCGCACTGGCCGCTGCGGCCGGACCTGTCGACGGCCGCGTAGGCGTGGCCGCAAGCGGGGCCCGAACATGCGGAAGGCCGGTCCGTCTGGGACGGACCGGCCTCTCCCGGTGGGCGATACTGGGATCGAACCAGTGACCCCTTCGGTGTGAACGAAGTGCTCTCCCGCTGAGCTAATCGCCCGGGAACGCACCGAACAATACAGAAGGCCCGGGGCTGGTTCAAACCGCTTCCCCCGGCACGGCCCCCCGTCCGCACGTCAGGTACCTACTCAGGGCACATCTGAGTACGCACGCCCATGTCCTGACTGCGTGACCGGCGCCACACTCCGGATATGAACACCCCACTGCCGCCCGCCGAAGAGCTGGCGCTCATCGACCGCGAGCTGGCCCAACTCGATGCCCGGCGGCTGTATTTGCTGAGCCGCCGGGACTGGCTGCTGCGGCTCCTGCAGCAGGCCGGCGCCGCGCCCGCTCCGGTGCGCTGGGGGCCCGCCGCGTCCGCCGCGCCCACCGGGCCCGCCAAGGAGGCCTCGGCTCCGAGCGCGCAGAACGTGCTGCTCGCCTTGGGCGCGGTGCTGCTGGCGGTCGCCGCGCTCGCGTTCACGCTGGTCAGCTGGGGGTCCATGGGGATCGCCGGGCGCTCGGCGGTGCTGGCCGCGGTGACGGCGGCGGCGCTGGGCGCGCCCGTGCTCCTGCTGCGCCGCGGTCTGCGGTCGACGGCGGAGTCGGTCGCGGCGGTGGGGCTGCTGCTGACGGTGCTCGACGCGTACGCGCTGTACGCGGTCGGCCTGGCGGACCTCGACGGCACCGGTTACGCGGCGGGGGCGGCCGCCGTGCTGGCGGCGGTGTGGGCCGGGTACGGCGCGGGCCTGCGCACCCTGCGGATCCCGCTGCCGGCGGCGGTGCTGGCCGCGCAGCTCCCGGTGCCGCTGGCGGCGCTGGCCGCGCAGCCGGGCCCGCTGGGACTCGGCTGGGCTCTGCTGGCGACGGCGGCGCTGGACGCCGCGCTCGCCCTGCGGGTCAGGTGGGCGGTTATCCCCGCTGCCGTGCTGGGCTCGGTGGCGCTGCTGACCGGGGCCGCCCAGTCGTGGTCGGCCGGTTCGGCGGGCCAGGCCCTGGCCCCGGCGGCGCTGCTGCTGGCGGGCGCGGGCCTCGGGGTGGCGGTGGCCTGGCGGGAGCCGCGCGCCTCGGCCGCGGCGCTGGTGGCCGCCCTGGCGGCGGTGGCCGGCCTGGGCGGGGTGGCCCGTCCGGGCCTGGAGCCGGCCTGGACCGTGGTGGTGCACCTGCTGCTGGCGCTGCCGCTGCTGGCGGCGGTACGGGTTCCCGCGCTCCCGGCGGCGGTCCGGCGCGGGCTGGCCCGGGGCGGGGCGGCGGTGGTGGCCCTCGCGGCGCTGTCGGCGGGCTCCGCGGTGGTTCCGGTCCTGGTGACCCGGCTCCGGGTGCTGGCCGAGGTGTGGGCGCCGACGACCCCGGACCTGGATCCGTACGGGCCGGGTCCGGCGGCCGCGGTGGCCCTGCTGATCTCGGCGGGGGCGGCCTGGTGGCTGTCGCGGGCGCTGTCCCGGCCGGAGCCGCTGGTGGTGGCGGTGGTCCTGGCCTGGTCGGGACTGTTCACGGCCCCGGTGCTGCTCGGCTTCCCGGTGGCGGCGGTCTTCGTCGCGCAGCTCGCGGTGGCGGGCGCGGCGGGGGTCCTCGCCCTGCGCACTCCGGCACGCGGGGCCCGGATCGCGGCCGCCGCGTGCGCGCTGATCGGCGCCGCGAACGTGTCCCTGGGTGCGCTGGACGGCCGGGCGGCGACCTTCGCGGTGTGGGGCCTGCTGGGGGCGGGCTGTGGGGCGGGAGCGGCGTACGGGCCGGCTCCGCGGCCGGTCCGTTCCGGAGCGGCCATGTGCGCGGTCGGGTACGCCACGGGCGTGCTGGTGGCGGTGGGCGCGGTGACGGAGGTGGCGGTGGTCTGGTGGTCCCTGCCGGTGCTCACGGTCCCGGCCGTGGTGGCGGCGCTCGGGCCGCGGCTGGGCGGGGTCCGGCTGTCCGCCGAGATCGCGGCGGCCGTGGCGGGCGCGGCGGCGGTGGCCCTGTCGGCCGGGCGACCGGGAACGCTGGCACTGGTCCTGGCGCTGGCCGGGGTGATCTGCGCGGGGGCCGCGGTGCGGCCGGACCGCCGGGTGCTGGGCTGGGCGGCGGGGGCGCTGTTCGCGGCGGCGACCTGGGTCCGGCTGGCCGAGGCCGGGGTGACCGCGCCGGAGGCCTACACGCTGCCGGTGACGGTGCCCGCCCTGGTGGTGGGCCTCCTGCGGCGCCGCAGGGACCCGCAGGCCTCGTCCTGGACGGCGTACGGCCCTGGGCTCGCGGCGACGCTGCTGCCGAGCCTGCTGGCGGCTTGGGGGGACCCGGACTGGATGCGCCCGCTGCTGCTCGGGGTGGCCGCGCTGGCGGTGACCCTGACGGGCGCCCACCGGCGGCTGCAGGCCCCGCTCCTGCTGGGCGGTGCGGTGCTGGCGGCGGTGGCGGTGCACGAGCTGGCCCCGTACGTGGTGCAGGTCGCCGGGGCGCTGCCGCGCTGGGTGCCGCCGGCCCTGGCGGGCCTGCTGCTGCTGGCGGTGGGGGCGACGTACGAGCGGCGCCTGCGCGACGCCCGCCGGCTGCGGGCCGCGATCGGCCGGCTGCGGTAGCGGAAACGCCAGAGGCCCGGAGACTTTGAAAGTCTCCGGGCCTCTGGTCCGGGTGGGCGATACTGGGTTCGAACCAGTGACCCCTTCGGTGTGAACGAAGTGCTCTCCCACTGAGCTAATCGCCCGGACGCACCGCAAACATTACCGCATGTCAGCGGTGCTCCTTGACCATCACTGGTCCTTGAGGTTCCAGGGCAGGACGAGCCCGTACTTCCACAGGTAGAAGCCGATCAGGGCGCCCGCGATGACGAGGCCCACGCTGGTCAGGATGATGTTGCGGCGGCGGACCTTGGGGTCGAGCGCCTTCTGTGCGGCCTCGGTGACCTTCCGCTTGGTCCAGCGCAGCACGAGGTGGGCCCAGGCGAACTCGGTGGCCCAGATCGCCAGGCCCGCGAAGATCGCGACCCAGCCGGGGCCGGGCAGCACGAGCATGGCGATGCCGGCGCCGATCACCGCGAGGCCGACGATGAAGACGCCGACCTGCCAGCTCAGGTGCAGGCTCCGGTTCCGCTTGATGAAGGCCGGGGCCTTCGACACGTGCGGCGTTTCCTCGGCTGCCTCGGCCGCGGCTTCCGCGCCGGATGCGTTGGCGGACGCCGTGGCCGATTCGTCAGCGGCGGACCCATGCGTTCCGCGGTCACTCCCCGTATTCATGGGTCCGAATCTACCGGAGCGGGATGCACACGTGAATGCAGGTTTGGATCCGCCGTCCGAGGGACCCAGAGGTCCGCAAAACGGTCAGAGGGGTTTACAACGGCACCGTAGGTGGCATGTCGATTTCGCCGACGTGCGAATCCCCGAGCGCACACTGAGCGAAAGGCCCTGGCGCTTATGAACACCACGGTCAGCTGCGAGCTGCACCTGCGCCTCGTTGTGTCGAGCGAGTCCTCACTGCCTGTTCCCGCGGGCCTGCGGTATGACACGGCCGACCCCTACGCCGTGCACGCCACCTTCCACACCGGCGCCGAGGAGACGGTCGAATGGGTATTCGCCCGCGACCTCCTCGCGGAGGGCCTCCACCGGCCCACCGGTACCGGCGACGTCCGCGTATGGCCGTCCCGCAGCCACGGTCAGGGCGTCGTCTGCATCGCCCTGAGCTCACCGGAGGGAGAAGCACTGCTCGAAGCACCTGCCCGAGCACTCGAGTCGTTCCTCAAGCGGACGGACGCCGCGGTCCCACCCGGGACCGAGCACCGGCACTTCGACCTCGACAAGGAGCTCTCCCACATCCTGGCCGAAAGCTGAGCCAGGCCTACAGCCGCTCGACACCGTCCGACTCGGGGCGACGGTGCGGGTCGGCCGACAACCACATACGCAGTGCCGGCGCTGTTCCCGCGGAAGCCAACCGCGAGGACGGCGCCGGTCTGCTTCGACGGGACCCGCTATTGTCGGGCGGCAGTGGCGGCGCCTTTCCCGTCGCCGCAGGCCCGGCCCCTGAGGGAGACCCCGTGCAGATCCCCCACGACACCCGTCGCGCGCTCGACGTCGTCGTCGCGCTGGTGAACACCGCGGCCGAAACGGACCAGCCCGACGGGCTCTCGGACATCGGCGCGCTGCGCGGATTCGTCCAGGAGTACTCGATCAGCGACGTCGGCGAGCTCAGCGCCCGCGACCTGGCCGGCGTGCGGACCGTGCGCAGCAAGTTCGCCCAGGTCTTCGCCTCGCCGAACCCGCGTGCGGCTTCCATACTGATCAACGAGCTCGTGGCCACGGCCGGCACCACGCCGCAGCTGACCGACCACGACGGCTACGACTGGCACGTGCACTACTTCGCGCCGGGCGCGTCGGTGGGCGACCACCTGGCGGCCGACGGCGGCATGGCCCTGGCCTTCATCGTGGTCTCCGGCGAACAGGAACGGCTGCGCCGCTGCGAGGCCCCGGACTGCCGGCGGGCCTTCGTGGACCTGTCCCGCAACCGCTCCCGGCGCTACTGCGACAGCCGGACCTGCGGGAACCGGCTGCACGTGGCGGCGTACCGGGCGCGGCGCAAGGAGGCCGACGCGGAGGCGTCAGAGCAGGAAGAGATCGTGCACGGCGGCAAGCAGCAGCAGGATGCCGATCACCGCTAGGAAGATCATCAGGGGTGGTTGGGAGAGCGCGAAGAGACAGCCTCGCGGCTCCTCGACGACAGGGGCGGGTACCGGCGGCTCACCATGCGATGTGTCGAACATGTCGGGCCGATGATGGCGCAGGGCACCACCGCCCGCCCCTCAACACGCCAACATCCGCGCGGGAGTTCGCCCGATCTTGTGGACGAGCCGGGGCTCGGGCCGGATCCCGGACTCAGATCCCGTGCTTCTTGAGAATGGCCTCGATGTCGGAGAAGTCGTCCGCGGGGGCGGTGGGCTGGGGCTGCGAACCGGCTCGGGCGCTGCCCAGGGACGGCGCGGAGGCCGACGGGGCGACGGCCTCGGTGACCGGGCTCCCCTTGACCTTCTTCGCGGGCTTCGCGGGCTTCCCGGAGGCGGCGAGGCTGCGGCGCTCGATGGCGCGGGTGGTCATGAAGAGCAGCCAGGACACGCCCAGCAGCCCGAAGCCGGCCCAGACGGTCGGGTCGAAGACCATCCCGGACACCCACTCGACGAACCCCGTCATCACCAGGGCGACCGGCACCAGCGCGTAGGCGGCGATCCGCGCGGCGGCCAGGAAGCGCTTGCGGTAGGCGGTCACCGCGGCGAGGCCCAGGCCCGCCGCTGACACCGCGGAGCAAATGGTCTCGGCAAGCATGCGGTCCTCCGGACTGTCGGCGGGGTGACGATCTGTCCCTGTCCATCCTGCACCGGCCACCGCCGCAGCGGCCAGGTCCGAAGGCGCACCCGTACGGATCTCCGGGACATCTCCGGGTCGCGGCTCCTCCCCAGGTCCCGGTCGGTGGGGCGGGCGGGGGCTGGGAGACTGTCCGTATGACCGATTCCGTGATCCTCGACGTCTGGTGCGAACTGCAGTGCCCGGACTGCCACCGCGCCCTGGACGACGTACGCGCCCTGCGGGCCCGCTACGGCGACCGGCTGGACATCCGGCTGCGCCACTTCCCCCTGGAGAAGCACAAGGACTCCTTCGCCGCGGCGCAGGCCGCCGAGGAGGCCGCTCTGCAGGGTCAGGGCTGGCCCTACGCGGAGGCCGTGCTGGCGCGCACCGCCGAGCTGGCCGAGCGCGGCGAGCCGGTCCTGCTGGACGTGGCGCGTGAACTGGGTCTCGACGTCGAGGAGTTCGACACCGCCCTGATCGACGGGCGGCACATCCTGATCGTCGACGCCGACCAGGCCGAGGGCAAGGCGATCGGCGTGACCGGCACGCCGACGTACGAGATCGACGGACAGCGTCTCGACGGCGGCAAGAGCCAGGACGGTCTGCGCGCCCGCATCGAGGAGATCGCGGACCGTCTGCTGGCCACCCCCTAGAGCAGGTCCTTGGCGAAGTTGAAGTGGGTGGGACGGTAGTCGAGGGACTGGTACAGCCGCAGGGCCGGGGTGTTGTCGGTGAAGACCTGGAGCGCCAGCAGCCGGTGGCCCTCGGCGAGGGCCGAGCGCTCGGCGAGCAGCATCAGGTGGCGGCCGTGCCCGCGGCCCCGGTGCTCGGCCCCCACCGCGATGTCGTAGACGTACGAGCCCTCCCCGCGCGGCGCGAGCCACACGTGGCCGACGGGCGCTCCGTCCGCCTCGAGGACGACGAAGGTGGCTCCCGGAGTCGCCGGGCCCCGGGGCAGCCGGCTCTCGTGGTCGGCCACGGACTTGGCGCGGGCGGCCTCTTCGGACATGCCGCGGCTGCTCCAGTTCGCGGCGTACGCGTCGACGGCCCCGGCGTGCCAGACCTCGTACTCGGCGTCCGTCATGGGCCGCCCGAGCACCCCCTCGGGGAGGACGGGCGGCTCGGCCGGCAGGTCCTTGGCCATGTTGCGGCTGTACTCGGCGTACCCCAGGGCCCGAGCCATGCACAGGCCGCCCTCCGAGTCGGCCGGAACCGTGACGCGGACCCGGCGGCAGCCCCAGCCGCGCAGTACCTCCTCGGCGGCGAGCGCGGCCACGGTCGCCCGGCCCCGCCGCCGGTCCCCCTCCTCGACGTCCAGGTCGCGGATCTCCCCGACCGTCGGCCCGAAGGGGGTGTCGGAGGCGATCAGCAGGGCGCCGACCGGCCTGCTGTTGACCCGGATCTCGTACGGGCGCGACCGCGCCCCGCCCGCCGTGCGCTGGAGCGGCCCGGACGGCCGCAGGGTGGTGGTCATCCCCCGAGTTCTACCCCTCCCGCGGCCGCCGCGACAGCCCTTACGGGTCGAGGTCCGCGCCGGACATCACCTCGAAGATCCGCATCACCTCGGCCGTGACGGGTCCGGGGGCGGTGCCCAGCTCACGGTCGTCGATCCGCAGCACCGCCTGGGCGTCGCGCAGCGAGGAGGTCAGGAAGATCTCCTCGGCCCGCTCCAGCGCCTCGAAGGGCAGGTCGGTCTCCTTGGCGCCGGCCCAGTCGATGATCAGGGCCCGGGTGATGCCGGCCAGGCAGCCGGAGTCCAGCGGCGGGGTGTGCAGTTCTCCGTCGAGTACGACGAAGACGTTGGAGCCGGTGCCCTCGCAGAGACGGCCGAGGGTGTTGGCGAGGAGCGCCTCGGAGGCGCCGGCCCGGTGCGCGGCGGCGAGGGCGACCACGTTCTCGGCGTACGAGGTGGTCTTCAGCCCGGCCACGGCGGAGCGCTCGTTGCGTACCCAGGGCACCGTGACGACGGCGGTGGTGTCCGGGCGGCGGGAGGACTCCGCGACGGCGGCGATCAGGGTGGTCCCGGAGTCCCCGCGGTCGGAGCCGAGGGGGGAGACCCCGCCGGTGTAGGTGACGCGCAGCCGCCCGTGCTCCACCGGTTCGGCCTCCAGTACGGCGGCGCAGGCACGGCGGACCTCGTCCAGGTCGGGGTCCGGCAGGCCCAGGCCCCGGGCCGAGCGGGTGAGCCGTTCCAGGTGGCGGGTGAGGGCGAAGGCGTGGCCGCGCTCCGCCTTCAGCGTCTCGAAGACGCCGTCACCCACGGTCAGGCCGTGGTCGAGGACGGACACCTTCGCGCTGTTGACCTCGGTCAGCGCTCCGTCGAGCCAGATTCTCATGGTGCGGTCCTTCCGATCGTGCCGTTCGTCCCCTGGGTGCCGTCCACCTCGTGACCCATTGCCACCCGCAGCAGGCGGGCGGCCTTGAGTTCGGTCTCCGCCCACTCGCGGTCGGGATCGGAGCCCCAGGTGATGCCCGCGCCGGTGCCGAAGAGCAGGCGGGGGCCGCCGGGTGCCGCGCGGTCGATCCAGAAGGTGCGGATGCCGACGGCGAGCTCGGCGGTGCCCCGGTCGGCGTCGACCCAGCCGATGCCTCCGCAGTAGGGGCCGCGGGGGACGGTCTCCAGGGCGTCGATGATCCGCAGGGCGGAGGATTTGGGGGCGCCCGTGACGGATCCGGGCGGGAAGGTGGCGGCGAGCAGCTCGGGCCAGCCGGCGCCGTCGGCGAGCTCACCGCTGACGACGGAGACGAGGTGGACCAGACCCGGGTGCTCCTCGACGGCGCACAGCTCGGGGACGGCGACGGAGCCGGTGGCGCAGACCCGGCCGAGGTCGTTGCGTACGAGGTCCACGATCATCACGTTCTCGGCGTGGTCCTTGGGGAGCAGGTCGTCGACGGTGCGGCCGGTGCCCTTGATGGGTCCGGACTCGACGTGGCGGCCGGCCCGGCGCAGGTACAGCTCGGGGGAGGCGGTGGCGATCTCGACTCCGTGCGCGGCCAGGCGAATCGTTCCTGCGAAGGGTGCGGGGTTGCCGCGCGCGAGGAGCGCGGTGAGCGCGTCGACGTCGGCGCGGTCCGGGTGGGGCAGCGGTGCGGACATCACGCGGCACAGATTGGCCTGGTAGACCTCACCGGCGGCGATGTGCTCGCGGACGCGCCGGACGCCGGCCACGTACGCGGCGCGGTCGAGCGAGGAGGTCCACCGGTCGGCCTGGGGGCCGTGCCAGGCGCCGGGCACGGGCGCGGGGACGGGCTCGTGGCGGACGTCGCCGAAGCGCGCGCAGACGAGCCGCCCCTCGAAGTCGGCGGACACCGCCCAGAAGCCGGCGGAGTCGAGAGCGGCGGGGTCGCTGGTGACGTCCCGGAGGTCGGTCGCGAGGAGGCCGCCGAAGCGGGCCATGGGGGGCAGGTCGTGCACGGCTGCGAGTCTATGACCGGTGAGGACGTGGCGCCGGTGCGGTGACGGGCGGGTGACCTGTGGTGATCGAGCGGCAGCACGCTGCGGAAACGCGTTTTTGAGCTGGCCCGGGAATCCGCTAGAGTTCAACACGTCGCCAGGCAGCGAAGGGGAAAACCCCCGGAGCGAACACGGTGACCTGCGGACGTAGCTCAGTTGGTAGAGCACCACCTTGCCAAGGTGGATGTCGCGAGTTCGAGTCTCGTCGTCCGCTCGAAGTGGGGGATCTTCCCGAGAATCCCTGCAGCTCCATGGTGGAGTGGCCGAGAGGCGAGGCAACGGCCTGCAAAGCCGTCTACACGGGTTCAAATCCCGTCTCCACCTCCAAGGACGATTAGCTCAGCGGGAGAGCGCTTCCCTGACACGGAAGAGGTCACTGGTTCAATCCCAGTATCGTCCACTGATCCGCAAGGATCCCCGCGCGATTAGCTCAGCGGGAGAGCGCTTCCCTGACACGGAAGAGGTCACTGGTTCAATCCCAGTATCGCGCACGCATCACCCCGCATTACCTGCTTGACCTGCGGCTTTCGAGCCGTGGAGCCCGCGCGATTAGCTCAGCGGGAGAGCGCTTCCCTGACACGGAAGAGGTCACTGGTTCAATCCCAGTATCGCGCACCGACCGAAAGCCCCGGCCGTTCTCACGGCCGGGGCTTTCGCGTTCCTCCGCACGAGTGGGCGCAGCCGCCGCTTCCCCGGTCCGGGCATGAAAAAGGGTGCTGCCCGTCCGACTCCCCAGTCGTACGGGCAGCACCCTTCACCTGCCGTCCGTCCGTCGCTCCCCCGTCCCCACGGAGTTCGACAGGCCGATGTCCCGGTCCGGGCCGCTCTCCCGGACCTGGGGCGCCGCTCAGCGCCCCAGCATCAGGCCTACGGACGACGCCTGCGCCGCCAGCTGATCGAAGCCTCCGAAGAGGAAGAGCAGCAGGGCGGCCAGGGGGAGCACCATCGCCGCCGCCACCAGCGGGTGGCGGGTGCCGGACTCGTGGCCGTTGAACGCGAATGCCTTGCGTCCCTGCCGTGCGATGTCCGCCATGGCCCTCTCCCTGTCGTTTGGCAGCGGCGGGCTTGTGACCTCGGGGGACGAGTGCGCCACCCGCCGCTTGTCTTCAACACTAGGCGGGCGGGCGGCCCCTGGCCTCATGCCCTCGTACCCATTGGCGGGCCTCCGGGAGGATGACGGGGACTCCCCCGTGTACTCCCCTGGGTGGAGACCGGTCCCCCGTTGTGGGGGTCTTCCCGGAGGGGATGACCGGAGGGTAGTGACTTCGCTCACTTCCGTCACTCCCTGTTGCCACGTGTCCGCCCGGCGGCCGTCGGCAAGATCGACTCGACCGGGGACCCCGTACGGGCGCGCCACAGTGGGCCCGGGCGCGCTCGCCGGCCTCAATCCCCTTGGCGCAAGGGCTGCTTGGGCGGACGGAGCCCTGCGGACGCATTCCCGGACCGCAGCACTGATGCCCCCTCAAGTGTGCTGTGCCGCACTGACAATCGAATCCCCCGGCGAGGGCGCGGCCTCTGAGCACGCATGCCGGATGGTCCGTAAGCTGTGCCAGGTCAACAGGACGACCGGTCAGCGGGGTGGACATGGCGATGATGCGGCTCCGGCGCGAGGACCCGCGTGTCGTCGGCTCGTTCAGACTGCACCGCAGGCTCGGCGCCGGCGGTATGGGCGTGGTCTACCTGGGATCGGACCGGCGCGGACAGCGCGTCGCGCTCAAGGTCATCCGGCCGGACCTCGCCGAGGACCAGGAGTTCCGCTCGCGGTTCGCCCGCGAGGTGTCCGCCGCCCGGCGGATCCGGGGCGGCTGCACCGCACGCCTGGTGGCGGCGGACCTGGAGGCGGAGCGGCCCTGGTTCGCGACCCAGTACGTACCCGGCCCCTCGCTGCACGACAAGGTGGCCGAGGAAGGCCCCCTGACGGCCGCGCAGATCGCCGCCGTCGGCGCCGCGCTCTCGGAGGGCCTGGTCGCCGTCCACGAGGCGGGGGTCGTCCACCGCGACCTCAAGCCCTCGAACATCCTGCTGTCGCCCAAGGGCCCCCGGATCATCGACTTCGGCATCGCCTGGGCCACCGGGGCGAGCACCCTCACCCATGTCGGTACGGCCGTCGGCTCCCCCGGATTCCTCGCCCCCGAGCAGGTGCGCGGCGCGGCGGTCACCCCGGCCACCGACGTCTTCGCCCTCGGCGCCACCCTGGCCTACGCGGCCACCGCCGACTCGCCCTTCGGGCACGGCAGTTCCGAGGTCATGCTGTACCGCGTGGTGCACGAGGAGCCCCACCTTCAGGGCGTCCCGGACGCGCTGGCGCCCCTGGTGCGGGCCTGCCTGGCCAAGGACCCCGAGGAGCGGCCCAGCACGCTCCAGCTGTCGATGCGGCTCAAGGAGATCGCTTCCCGCGAGGCGCAGGGGCTCTCCGACGGGCGCCCGCCGGCGCAGCGGGGCCGGGTCGAGCGGCCTACGGGACGGCTCCCCGAGGCCGAGCTCCCCGGCGGGGCCGAGGAGTACCCGGGGCGGCGTACGGACCGTCGTACGGGCGGCGCCACCACGCCCCGGGCCCAGGGCGGGTCCCCGAGCGGACCGCACTCGCGGCCCTCGTCCTCCCGCAACCCGCAGAACCCGGGCGGCCCGTCCTCCCGGCCGACCTCGGGGCGTACGGGCGGCCGTCCGGCCCCCAGGACGACGGGCGCGGGACGGCGGCCCTCGCGGCCGGACCCGAAGCTGATGCGGCAGCGCCTGATCGTGTTCGTCGTGGTGACGCTGATCGTGGCGCTGGGCATCGCGGCGGCCCAGAAGATCTAGGGCTAGGGGGTGTTCTGCGGTCGGACCCGCGGGCCCGACCGCAGAACCCACCCGAGCGCTCCTACTGCGCGGGGCGGCCCTGGGCCACCGCGTAGAAGGCGACCGCGGCCGCCGCGCCCACGTTCAGCGAGTCCACGCCGTGCGCCATGGGGATCCGTACCCACTCGTCGGCGGCGACCAGCGCCTGCGTGGACAGGCCGTCGCCCTCGGCGCCTAGCATCAGCGCGACCCGTTCCAGGGACTGCGGCGCCGCCACGTCGATCGGCGTGGCCTTCTCGTGCGGGGTGAGGGCGAGCAGTTTGAAGCCCGCCTCGCGCACCGAGTCCAGGCTCTTGGGCCAGGCCTCCAGACGGGCGTAGGGGACGGAGAACACCGCTCCCATGGAGACCTTCACCGAGCGGCGGTAGAGCGGGTCCGCACAGTCGGGCGACAGCAGTACCGCGTCCATGCCGAGGGCGGCGGCGCTGCGGAAGATGGCCCCGATGTTGGTGTGGTCGTTGACCGCCTCCATGACGACCACCCGGCGGGTCGTGGAGAGCAGCTCCTCCGCCGTCGGCAGCGGCTTGCGCTGCATGGAGGCGAGCGCCCCGCGGTGCACGTGGTAGCCGGTGACGCGTTCGGCGAGCTCGGGGCTCACGGCGTAGACCGGTGCCGGGAGTTCGTCGATGACGTCGCGCATCACGTCGACCCACTTGGCGGAGAGCAGCATCGAGCGCATCTCGTACCCGGCGTCCTTGGCGCGTCTGATGACCTTCTCGCCCTCGGCGATGAACAGGCCTTCGGCGGGCTCGCGCCTGCGCCGGAGTTCGACGTCGGTCAGGCCCGTGTAGTCGCGCAGGCGCGGGTCGTCGGGGTCCTCGACGGTGATGAGATCAGCCACAGGGTGATACTGCCTTGTCCTGGGTGCGGTGCCAACGGCCTGTCAGGCGCTGGTGGTGGGGAGGGTGCCCGGGTCGTTCACGCGGACGACCTCGCCGATGACGATGACGGCCGGCGGGCGGACCTCTTCGGCGCGCACGGTCGCGCCGACCGTGGCCAGGGTGGCGTCCACCCGGCGCTGGGTGGCGGTGGTGCCCTCCTGGATCACCGCGACGGGCGTGTCCGCGGAACGGCCGTGGCGCACCAGCGCCTCGGCGATCAGGCCGATCTTGTCGACGCCCATCAGGATCACCAGGGTGCCGGTGAGCTTGGCGAGGGAGGCCCAGTCCACGAGGGAGCGCGGGTCGTCGGGGCCGACGTGGCCGCTGACCACGGTGAACTCGTGCGCCACGCCGCGGTGGGTGACCGGGATGCCGACGGCGCCGGGCACCGAGATGGAGCTGGAGATACCGGGGACGACGGTGCAGGGGATGCCGGCCTCGGCGAGGGCCAGGAGCTCCTCCATGCCGCGGCCGAAGACGTACGGGTCCCCGCCCTTGAGCCGGACCACGGCCTTGCCGGCCTTGGCGTGCTCGATCAGGGCGTTGTTGATGGCCTCCTGGGCCATGAACCGGCCGTACGGGATCTTCGCGGCGTCGATGACCTCGACGTGCGGCGGGAGCTCGTCGAGCAGGTCACGGGGGCCCAGCCGGTCGGCGATGACCACGTCGGCCTCGGCCAGCAGACGGCGGCCGCGCACGGTGATCAGGTCCGGGTCGCCCGGGCCGCCGCCGACGAGGGCCACGCCCGGGGTGGCCTTGTGCCGGTGGGAGGGCGCGGTGAGGGTGCCGTCGCGCAGGCCCTCCACGACGGCGTCGCGGACGGCGGCGGAGCGGCGGGGGTCGTTGCCGGTCAGCACGGCGACGGTGACGCCTTCGATGCGGCCGGTCGCGGGGGTCCAGGCGGTGGCGGCGGAGGCGTCGTCGGCGCGCACGCACCAGACGCGCTCGCGCTCGGCCTCGGCGGAGGCGCGCTCGTTGTCCTCGCGGTTCTGGGTGGCGATCAGTGCGTACCAGGCGTCGGCGAGGTCACCGTCCTGGTAGCGGCGGCGCTCCCAGCGGATCTCGCCGGTCTCGGCCATGGCGTCCACGGAAGGGGTGGCGGAGGGCGAGATCAGCAGGACGTCGGCGCCGGCCGCGATGAGCGCGGGGAGGCGGCGCTGCGCGACCTGTCCGCCGCCGATGACGACGACGCGGCGGCCGGCGAGGCGGAGTCCTACGGGGTAGGCGGGGGTGTCGGCCATGGCGGTGCGGCTCCTGGTGCGGCGGGCGTGCGGTCTTGCCGCTGCGGCTCTGGAGCGGCGGGTTGCTGACGTGCGGCTTCTTGGTGCGGGTCCACCATACGACTCGGGTCGTCCCGAAGCGCGGACGGGGCTGCGGGTGCGGGTCAGGGCACGGGGCTCCGCCCCGGACCCCGCGCCCTCAAACGCCGGCGAGGCTGATTCTGCCCGGCGATCGGGATTGCCGGGTTTCCCCTGACGGGCCGGGCCCGCCGTGGGGCGGGGACACTCCGGGACGTCCCCGCAGGTCGAGCGAACCCGCCCCCCGATCAGCGGGCCGACCCGGCTCAGGGTTCGCGAGCCGAGGAGACGTCCCGGAGGGGCCCCGCCCCACCGCGAAGCCCCCTCGGGCCCGCTCGGGGTCTACTTCTCCGTCACGCCCGCCGAGTCGAAGGTGGCGACCTCGTGCATCGCGCGGGCCGCGCTCTGGACCAGGGGGAGCGCGAGCAGGGCGCCCGTGCCCTCGCCGAGGCGGAGGTCGAGGTCGACCAGCGGGCGCAGGCCCAGCTTGTTGAGCGCCGCGACGTGGCCCGGCTCCGCGCTGCGGTGGCCCGCGATGCACGCCGAGAGGGACTCGGGGGCGATGGCGCGGGCCACCAGGGCGGCGGCTCCGGCGCTCACGCCGTCCAGGATCACCGGGGTGCGCAGGGAGGCGCCGCCGAGGAGGAGGCCCACGATCGCCGCGTGCTCCAGGCCGCCGATCGCCGCGAGGACACCGATCGGGTCCGCCGGGTCCGGCTGGTGGAGCTCCAGGGCGCGGCGGACGACCTCGACCTTTCGGGCGTGCGTCTCGTCGTTGATGCCCGTGCCGCGGCCGGTGACCTCGGCCGCGTCCACGCCGGTGAAGACCGAGATGAGGGCCGCGGAGACCGTGGTGTTCGCGATGCCCATCTCGCCGGTGAGCAGGGCCTTGTTGCCCGCCGCGACGAGGTCGCGGGCCGTTTCGATGCCCACCTCGATGGCGGCGACGGCCTCTTCGCGCGTCATGGCCGGGCCCGTGGAGAGGTCGGCCGTGCCCGGGCGGATCTTGCGGGGCAGGAGGCCCGGGGTGGCCGGGAGATCGCCGGCGACGCCGACGTCGATCACGCAGACCTCGGCGCCCACCTGGTTGGCGAAGGCGTTGCAGACGGCTCCGCCGCCCAGGAAGTTGGCCACCATCTGGGTGGTGACCTCCTGCGGCCACGGGGTGACGCCCTGGGCGTGCACGCCGTGGTCACCGGCGAAGATCGCGACCGCGGCCGGCTCCGGGATCGGCGGCGGGCAGACCCGGGAGAGGCCGCTGAGCTGGGCGGAGATGATCTCGAGCATGCCCAGGGCCCCGGCGGGCTTGGTCATGCGCTTCTGCCGCTCCCAGGCCTCGCCGAGTGCCTTCGCGTCCAGCGGGCGGATGCTGGCGACGGTCTCCGAGAGCAGGTCGTGCGGCTCCTCGCCGGGCAGGGCGCGGCGGCCGTAGGTCTCCTCGTGGACCACCCAGGAGAGCGGACGGCGCTGCGACCAGCCGGCCTGGGCCAGCTCGGGCTCCTCGGGGAACTCGTCGACGTAGCCGACGCAGAGGTAGGCGACGACTTCGAGGTGCTCGGGGAGGCCGAGCTCGCGGACCATTTCGCGCTCGTCGAAGAA
The DNA here is from genome assembly GCF_043201855.1 of Streptomyces sp. NPDC048257. Classification (NCBI taxonomy): domain Bacteria; kingdom Bacillati; phylum Actinomycetota; class Actinomycetes; order Kitasatosporales; family Streptomycetaceae; genus Streptomyces; species Streptomyces sp. NPDC048257. Next base: position 16,295 of record NZ_JBICZI010000011.1, on the reverse strand, counting down.
GCTGACCCAGCCGACGCCGAGGCCCTCGGCGCGCGCGGCGAGCCAGAGGTTCTCGACGGCGAGGGCCGAGGAGTACGGGGCCATCTGCGGCTGGGTGTGCCGGCCGAGGGTGTGGCGGCCGCCGCGGGTGGGGTCGGCGGTGACGACGATGTTCACCGGGGTGTCGAGGATGGCCTCGATCTTGAGTTCCTTGAACTGCTTCGCCCGGCCCTTGGGCAGCGACTTGGCGTAGGCCTCGCGCTGGCGCTGGGCGAGCTCGTGCATCGTCCGGCGGGTCTCGGCGGACCGGATGACGACGAAGTCCCAGGGCTGCGAGTGGCCGACGCTGGGCGCGGTGTGGGCCGCCTCCAGGACGCGGAGCAGCACCTCGTGCGGGATCGGGTCGGTACGGAAGCCCTTGCGGATGTCGCGGCGCTCGCGCATGACGCGCAGGACGGCCTCGCGCTCGGCGTCGGCGTAGCCGGGGGCCGGGTCGCCTGCGGCGGGCTCGGCCGGGGCGCCCACCGCGGGCTCGGCCTGGGCGGCGGGCACTGCCTCCGGCTGCGCCTCGGGCTGCGCGTCCGGCTGTGCTTCGGGCTGCTCCGCCCGGACCGGCTCCGGGGCGGCCTCGGGGTGGATCTCGAGGCGGGGTTCGTGCTGCTCCGGCTGGACGGCCTGCGGCTGGACCGGCTCGGCCACGACGGCCGGAACCGGGAGCACCGGCTCGGGCTGCGCCTCGACCGGCTCCGGGGCGGCCTCGGGCTGCTCCGGCTGGACGGCCTCCGGCTGAACGGGCTCGGCCACGACGGCCGGAACCGGGAGCACCGGCTCCGGCTGCGCCTCGACCGGCTCCGGCGCGGCCTCGGGCTGCACCAGGACGGGCTCCGGCTCGGCCGGTGCGGCGGCGACGGGCTCGGGGGCTTCGGGTGCGGCCTCGGCCGGTACCACCGGCTGGACCGGCTCGGCGGCGACCGGCTCGGGTCCGGCGGGGAGCGCCTCGGCGGCCGCCGGCTCGGGGGATTCGGCTGCCGCGGCGGTCTCCACGGCCGGGGCGGCCTCGGGCTGTGCGGGCGGAAGCACCGGTTCTTCGGCGACGGCTACCGGCTGCGGCTCCACCGGGGGCTGCGCGGCCTCGGCGGTGGCCGCGACGGGCTCCGCCACCGGCTCGGGCGCGGCGACCGGCTCCGGCGTCCACGGTGTCCCGGCCTGCGGCGGGATCTCGCCCAGCTGGGCCGCGGGAGCCTCGGGCGTCTCGGCGCGCGGGATGTCCAGGTACTCCGGCCCCGTGGTCGGGGGCCCCGCCTGGCGCAGCGGCATGGGCGCCGCCGGGGTGCTCACGGCGGCCATCGGGGCGGCCTGGGCGGGCGCCGCGGCCGGACCGCGGTCCGCGAGGGACCGTACGACTCCGCCGTTGGCCTCGGGCAGGGGCGGGCCCATGTGCAGCGGGCGCCGGAGGGGGGCAGCGGGGGCGACGGGGGCCGCCTGCGGCGGGACGACGAGGCCGCCGAGGTCGAGCGCGCCGGAGTCACGGCCGCCCGTCTCGTGCGCACCGGCGCTGTAGCCGCCGTCGGGGAACACGGGCGGGGGGAACTCGGTGTACGCGGCGGGCTCGGGGTACGCGGCCGGGGCCTCGGGGTAGGCGGGCTCGGCGGCGTAGGACGGGTCCGCGTACGTCTGCGGCTCGAGGGGCTGCGGCGCGACGGGGAAGGCGGGGGCCTGCGGCACGACCTGCGGGTCGCTCCACGCGCCCTGGCCGCTCGGCATCAGCAGCAGTTCCTCGTCCTCCGGCTCGGCCGGGTTGTCCATGAGGTCCTGGAAGGCGTAGCCAACGGGGATCGGTGCCGGGATCTGGACCGGAGCGGGGACGCCCTGCTGATCCACCATGCCCGCGTTGTCCGGGAGACCCTCGCCCGGGACCTGGCCGGTGTCAGTCATGCTTACCCCTCGCCCATCGGTGTTGCCTCTTCGATCGCCCGGTCGCCCACGAGGCCGCCGAACGGTTGTGCCTGCGGGGTTGCGGTGCGACGGACTCGTCTCGCATACGCCTGCACGACAACCACTAAGCATTGTCGCGCCCGTCGGCCACCGTGGCGGCCATAACCGTCACGGTCCTCTGTGGACTGCGCCACGTCGCGCGTCCAGGCGGTGCCGCGATGCCCGAATCGTCCGGGGCAGTACGACGATCGGCCAGCCTACCCCGGCCCTCGTCTCAGCGCGTGACGGGGCGTTCCGCTGCCAGGAGGAACACCACGGAACGGTCCTGTTCGGCCCAGGTTCGGGGGTCCAGGGCGACGGACTGGAGGAGCGCGCACTCGACGGCGTAACCGTGTTCGGTGAGTACCCCGCCGATCGCCTCCGCCTCGTCGCGGGTGGAGGCGTGGCTGACGATCCGTTCGGGGCGGCGTTCCGCGACGGCCGCGACGACGGCGGCGCCCCCGCCCCCGACGCGCACGACATCGGGCTCGGGCAGGTTCTCCAGTACGTGCGGTGCGCGCCCGGCGTGGACCTGGAGCTGCACACCCCGCTTGCGGGCGGCGGCAGTTACGCGGTCACATGCGGCCGGGTCGGCGTCCACCGCGATGACGGCGGCGCCGAGGGCGGCCGCGTCCACGGCCACGCCACCGGAGCCGGCGCCGATGTCCCAGACCAGGTCGCCGATACGCGGGCCGAGGCGGGCGAGTTGGGCCGCGCGCAGTTGCGCCGACTCCCCCTCTCCCGCGTCCGGCTGGGGCCTGGCCCAGCCGCGGTCGGCCGACTGGGCGGCGGACTGTCCGAGCAGCCAGCCGGCGTCGGCGGGCGCCGGTCCCCCGCCGCCGATGACGATGACGACGTTGGGGTCGCGCCAGCTGTGGTCGGCGGCCTTGTCGGAGGTGAGGACGCTCACCTGCTCCCGGTCCGTGCCGAGTTCCTCGCAGACGACGAAGGTGCGGTGGACTCCGTCGAGCAGCAGGGCGAGTTCGGCGGGGCCGGCGCCGGGTGAGGTGAGGACGGCGACCTTGGCGTGGGCGCGGCAGACGTTGACGGCGCGGCGCAGGGTGCGGGGGTGGGCCACGACGACCTGGGCGTCGTCCCAGGGCATGCCCGCGCGGGCGAAGGCGGCAGCCACGGAGGAGACGGCCGGGACGACCTCGACCTCCAGGCCGTGCTCGGGGGCGCGCAGGGTACGTACGACGCCGAAGAAGCCGGGGTCCCCGTCGGCGAGGACCACCGCGGTGCCGCGGTGGCCGGCGATGCGGCGCGCGGCGAGGCCGAGGCTGCCCAGGCGGATGCGTTCGGCGGTGGGCGGGACTTCGGGGAGGGCGAGGTGGTGTGCGGCGCCGGCCACGAGGGTGGCGGCGGAGAGCGCTGACCGGGCGCCCGCGGTCAGGGGCGAGCCGTCCCAGCCGATCACCGTGACCCGGTCGGCCATCGTCGTGTGTCTCCTGGTCTGGGGGCGGGCGAAGCTTCGTCTGGGGGCGGGCACGGTGAGACTACCCGGTCATCGGTTCAGTTCCAGTCGGCGCCGACGGGGTAGCCGCTCGCGTCGGCCCGCTGCGGGAACGCGCTGCTGCGGGCGTATCCGTCGTAGCTGTCGTAGCTGTCGTACCCGTCATAGCCGTCGCCCTCGTCGAGGTCCTCCGGGAGGAGGCTCCAGACGATGAGGTCGGTGCGGGTGTCGGTCCAGGTGCCGTCGGCCGTCTGCGTACGCACTATCCACGCGTTGCGCAGGACGCCCTCGCTGATGCAGCCGATCTTCTGGGCCACCTGCTGCGAGGCGGTGTTGTCGGCGGCGGTGCGCAGTTCGAGGCGCTCGAATCCCTGGTCGCGGAAGAGCCATTGGGCGACGGCGAGGACGGATTCGCTGGCGTATCCCTCGCCGCGGGCCCAGGGGGCGGTGACGTAGCCGACCTCGGTGGCGCGGGTGCGCCAGTTGGTGTTCTGGAGGTGGACGACGCCGACGAGGCGCTGGGTGAGGAACTCGGTGACGGCGAGGACGATGCCGCGGCCCTCGGTGCGTTCGGTGTGGGAGTGCCGGGTGGCCCAGGCGTGTGCTTCGGCGTGGGTGTAGGGGTGGGGTGCGCCGGTCCAGGCGATGACGTGCTCGTCGTTCATCATCTCGGCGAGCGCGGTGACGTCCTCTTCCTCGAAGGGGCGCAGCACCAGCCGGTCCGTGCTGATGGTGACGTCCGGGAAGGTGGTAGTCATGCGCAGCTCCATGCCTGAGACCGTGGTGCGACCGTGTTGCGATGCGACCGCGGTGCGGGACCGTTCGTGCGGGACCGTGCGTGCGGGTCGTAGGCCACAGCATGCAGCATCGACCGGGTGATGTGCAGGGCCGGGTTGCCCGGAAGCGGGCAGAGCTCGGCCCCGCGCGCCGTCAGGTGCGTGCGGGGCCGAGATTCATGACCGGTTGCGGAAGAACCGGTTCAGGAGGGGTCGGGAGGACCGGTCAGGAGGACCGGTCGGGAGGACCGGGTCGGACCGGTTCAGGAGGCGGGGGTGCCGAAGGCCGGGATGACCGAGCCCTGGTACTTCTCCTCGATGAACTTCTTGACCTCGTCGGAGTTCAGGAGCTTGGCCAGCTTCTGGATCCGCGGGTCGTTCTGGTTGCCGTCCTTGACCGCGAGGAAGTTGGCGTAGGGGTTGCCCTCGGCCTTCTCCAGGACGAGCGCGTCCTTGGCGGGCGACAGCTTGGCCTCGAGGGCGTAGTTGCCGTTGATGATCGCGGCGTCCACGTCGTTCAGGGCGCGCGGGACCGTGGCGGCCTCCAGCTCCTTGAACTCCAGGCCCTTCTTGTCGGTGATGTCGGACAGCTTGGCGCTGGTGCCGACACCCTCCTTGAGGGTGATCAGGTTGTTCGCGGCGAGCAGCTGGAGCGCGCGGCCCTCGTTGGTGGTGTCGTTGGGGACGGCGATGGTCTGGCCGGCCTTGATGTCACCGATGGCCTTGATCTTCTTGGAGTAGAGACCGAGGGGCTCGAGGTGCACGTTCACGACGGGCACGACGTGCGTGTTGTTCTTCTTGTTGAAGTCGTCGAGGTACGGCTTGTGCTGGAAGAAGTTGCCGGCGACCTGGCCCTGCTCGGTGGCGGTGTTGGGCAGGACGTAGTCCGTGAACTCCTTGACCTCCAGCGTGAGGCCTTCCTTGGCCGCGAGCTTGTCCTTGACGAAGTTCAGGATGTCGGCGTGCGGGCTCGGGGAGGCCGCTATGACGAGGGGCTTGCTCTCGTCGGTCTTTCCGCCGTCCGACTTGGCCGAGGACGGGTCCGAGGAGCTGCCGCAGGCGGTGAGGCCGAGGGCGAGCGCGGTGGCCGAGGCGGCGAGGGCGGTGAGCTTGATGTTCTTACGCACGAAGAGTGCCTTTCTTGCTGAACAAGTACCGATGACTTGCTGGTGGTGGCCCAAGCACGACAAGTGCGGGCTCTCTGAGGGGAGGGGAAAGTCTTTTCAGGCGGTGCGGCCGCGGCGGGCGAGGAGTCGGACCACGCCGTCGCCGAGCAGCTGGATCACCGTGACGAGGACGATCAGGACCACGACGGTGGCGACCATGAAGCCGGTCTCGAAGCGCTGGAAGCCGTAGGTGATGGCCTTGGAACCGAGCCCTTCGCCGCCGACGGCGCCGGCCATGGCCGAGTAGCCGACGAGGGTGATGACGGTGGTGGTGACACCGGCGACCAGGGAGGGCAGGGCCTGCGGGAGGAGCACCTTGCCGACCAGGGTGGGGATGCCGCCGCCCATGGACTCGACGGCCTCGATCAGGCCGTGGTCCACCTCGCGGACGGCCGTCTCGACGAGCCGGGCGAAGAAGGGGACGGCGCCGATGGCGAGCGGGACGATCATGGCGGTGGGGCCGATGAAGGTGCCGACGACCGCGGTGGTGACCGGGATCAGGAAGATCAGCAGGATGATGAACGGCAGCGAGCGGCCTATGTTCACGATCACGCCGAGGACCTTGTTGAGCGGCTGGTTCTGCAGGAGGCCGCCCCTGTCGGTGAGGACCAGCAGGATGCCGATGGGCAGGCCGCCGAGCACGGTCACCAGGGTGGACCACAGCACCATGTAGAGGGTGTCGTAGGTGCCCTGGGTGAGCAGGGGCTGCATTTCGGACCAGGTCACTTGGCACCATCCTTGACCAGCGCGGCGAATTCGGTGTCGGTGTCGGAGTCGGTGTCAGCGGCGCCCTCGACGACGTCGATCTGGAGGCCCTGCTCGCGCAGGAAGCCGACCGGCACGACGTTGTCCTCGTAGCCGCCGGGCAGTTCGATGCGCATCCGGCCGATCTGGCGGCCCGCGACGGTGTCCATCGCGGCGCCGAGGATCGAGATGTCGATGTTGTACGTGCGCGAGAGCTGCGAGATGACCGGCTGGACCGCGGCTTCGCCGTGGAAGGTGACGTCGACGACCGTGCGGTCGGGGCCGGTGGCGGTGCCGGTGACCGGGAAGAGTTCACCGGCGAGCTCGGAGCCGGGGGTGGCGAGCAGTTCGGCGACGGTCCCGGACTCGATGATCCGGCCGTTCTTCATCAGGGCGGCCGAGTCGCAGACGGACTTGACCACGTCCATCTCGTGCGTGATGAGCAGCACGGTGAGGCCGAGCTGCTGGTTGAGGTCGCGCAGCAGCTGGAGGATGGAGCGGGTGGTCTCGGGGTCCAGGGCGCTGGTGGCCTCGTCGGAGAGCAGCACCTTGGGGTCGCCCGCCAGGGCGCGGGCGATGCCGACGCGCTGCTTCTGACCGCCGGAGAGCTGGGTCGGGTAGGCCTTGGCCTTGTCGGCGAGGCCGACGAGGTCGAGGAGTTCCAGGGCCTTGCGGGAGCGCTCGCGGCCGGAGACGCCGAGGATCTCCAGGGGCAGCTCGATGTTGGACTGGACGGTGCGCGAGGACAGCAGGTTGAAGTGCTGGAAGACCATGCCGATGCGGCTGCGGGCCTCGCGGAGCTCCTTGCCGGCGCGGCGGCCGCGTCCGGCGAGGGCGGTGAGGTCGACGCCGTCGACGGTCACGGTGCCCGTCGTGGGGCGCTCGAGCAGGTTGACGCAGCGGATCAGGGAGGATTTGCCTGCGCCGCTCTGGCCGATGACTCCGTATACCTCGCCCTCACGGACGTGGAGATCGACGCCGTCCAGGGCGGTGACCTCGCGGCCACGGGACTGGTAGACCTTCGTGAGGCCCGATGTGGTGATCACAGGATTTCCGTCGCTGTCGAGTGCACGGCGCAGCGGGGTGCCGGGCACGGGGCAAACAATCTGGGGACGCGATACGGGACGAACCGTCAGAAAACGATGGCATCGACGCGTGCGCGGGGCAGGAGCGAGCCGTGCGTGCTGTTCATCAGGTGACGAGGCACTGGCGCGTCTGGTCTCGCTTCGGGGCGCGAGGCTCAGGAAGGGGCCCTCAGAAGGCGCACATTCGACACATACAACGAGCACCGGGCGTCATCGTCGCCTCGGTCGCAAGGGTGCGGCTGCTCGTCGTGGTCATGGGCCCCAGTAAAGCAGACGTATCCCGTGACCGATCAACGCCGTCCGGATAGCGGACGCATTCCGACCACATACCGGACGATGCCGGCCATCGCAGGCGATCCGTCCCACGCCCGTTCCCCCGGCACTGACCTGCACCGGAACGGCCACCGGAGCCCCTACGTCCGCCACGGCCCGGGGTGCGGCGACCGAGGCCGCTGTGGTCAAGACCACGGTCGGTGCGCGGCACGCCTCCGGTGCGCGGGAGCCGCGACACAGGGGTGCGCGCATCGGGTCTTTCGGCCCGTAATACCCTCGCTGCATGCTCGACGCCCTGACGGTCGCCATCGGCGTGGCCGCACTCGCCCTCGCCGCCTGGTGCGGCCACGCCGCATGGCGGGACCAGCCGACCAAGGACTGGCACTTCATCGGCATGGCCGTCGTGACCGTGCTGGTCCTGGCGCAGCTGGTGATCGGCCTGGTGAACCTGGCCCAGGGTGAGAAGCCCGACGAGGGCTCGGTGATCTTCGTGGCCTACCTGGTGGGCGCTTTCGCCGCGGTGCCGGCCGCCGGGATGCTCTCGCTGACCGAGCGGACCAAGTGGGGATCGATCACGGTGGCCGCCGGTGCGGTCGTGCTCGCCGTCCTCGAAGTACGGCTCTACGACATCTGGGGAACCACCGGTGCCTGACGCTGACACGACCACTGCCGCTCCGACCGGGCGCAAGCGGCTGGTCTCCGGGCCCGGGCTGCTGCTGGTGTGGCTGTACGGGGTGATGGTGGTGGGCGCGGTCTCCCGCTCGGCCTACCAGATCTCCACCGAGTTCGGCCGGGCGCCGCTGCCCTACTCGCTGTCCGCCGTGGCGGCCCTCGCCTACGCGTTCATCACGTACTCACTGGTCCGCGGCGGGGAGACCGCCCGCAAGGCGGCGCTGATCTGCTGCGCCGCCGAGCTGGCCGGCGTGCTCGCCGTCGGGACCTGGACGGTGCTGCAACCCGAGTCCTTCCCCGACACGACCGTGTGGTCCCAGTTCGGGATGGGCTACCTGTTCATCCCGGTGATCCTGCCGATCACCGGGATGCTCTGGCTGCGCAAGCGCTGACGTACGGGACGGGCCCGCAGGGCACGCAGGGGTCGTACTAGGCGCTGACCGCGAAGTCGGTCGGGTCCTTGGCTTCCTTCTCCAGGATCACCAGCTGGACGCCGTCGGAGGCCGTGCGGCCGCCGACCTTGACGTATCCGGCCTTGCGGTAGAGGCGCAGGTTGGACTCGCTCTTGTGCCCGGTGTGCAGGCGGAAGCGGGCGGTGGTGCCGGGGCCCGCCAGGGCCTCCTCGACCGCACGCAGCAGGCGCGCTCCGAGACCGTGACCCTGCAGGCGCGGGTGCACACAGAGCTTGGCGATCTTGCCGGTGCCGTCCTCGTCGACGTTGCCGCGCACGGTCCCGACGATCTCGTCGCCGAGCCGGGCCACCAGGACGGTGCCCGTCGCCAGCTCCCCCTTCAGGGAGTCGAGGGACTGGGTGAGCGGCTGGATGAGGTAGTTGCCGTACAGCTCGGCCTCACGCTGGAAGGCCAGGTACTGCAGTTTGAAGATCTGCTCAGCGTCCTCGGCAACCGCCGCCGAAATGGTCACGCTCATGCCCATGTGCGCATGCCTCCAGCTCACCTGGTAGCCCGTTGGTCTACCGCTCCTTTCCCCGCAGGCCAGGAGCCGCAACCTCTGCAGCCAGCATTCTGCGCAGACATCCCAGGCAACGGGAACGCACGGGCCCCAAACTTCCTTGTGAGATACCCAACTCTCCTGCGATTTCACGGTAAGTGAGGTCTCTGGGCGAAAGAAGTGCCTTCATCAGCTCGGGACAGCGTCCGGGCAACCGGGCGACCGCCGATCGGAGTGCGCGGTTCTCCTCGCCGTGCAGGAGGGCGTCTTCCGGTTCGGCCGCGGGGGCCGTGCCGGCCGGAGGCCCCCCGTCCACGGAGTGCCGGCGGTGGCCGTCCACGGAGGGGCGGCGGTAGTCGTAGGAGACCTCCCGCCTGGCCCGGCGCCGCGCGAGGCGGGCTTCTGCCCGGACCGCCCGGCGCAGCCAGCGCGCCGGCTCCGCGGGCTCGGCCGGATCGGGGGCGAGGCGGCCGCTCTCCAGCAGCCTGACCCAGACGGCTTGTTCCAGGTCGGCCGCGTCCACTCCGGTGCCCGGGGCCTCCGCGGCCGCCTCGGCGGAGAGCAGCGGGCCGAGCTTGTCGAGGTAATCAGCCTTCAACAGGTCCATGCCGGGCGGGACGAGTGGGCCGGGCCGTGCGGTTTCCGCGCCGGGCCCGGCCCACTCGTACGGGAAGCCGCGCTCAGCGGTTGACGGGGCGCCGGCCCGGACGGAAGGCCTCCGCCGCGAGCAGTCCGGTGTCCGGGTTGTCGGTGAAGATCCCGTCGATGCCCTGTTCGAAGTAGGTCCGGAAGGCTCCGAAGGCGTCCCCGTAGGCGTTCGGGTCGGTGCCCCTGCGGTACTCGGCGGGCAGGAAGCTGTTCTCGTTGCGCGCGGTGTAGGGGTGCAGGAGCAGCCCGCGGGCGTGGGCGTCCTTCACCAGGGTGGTGGGCGTGCCGAGCCGGCCGGCCGCGTCGCGCGGGAGGATCAGGTCCATGGTCGGGCCGATGCCCTGGGCGAAGCCGGCGATCCACTTCAGGCCCTCGGGCTTCACCAGGTCCGCGACCGTGCGCGGGTCCTTGGCCTGTTCGAAGTCCCAGGGGCGGGTGCCGGCCGCGGAGAGCAGGACCACGCGGGGCGCGGAGACCAGCCGGGAGAGCCGCTGGATGCTGGAGGGTTCGAAGGACTGGAGGAAGACCGCTGCGTTCCGGCCGTCGCGCCCGTAGCGGCGCAGCAGCTTGGCGAGGGGCTCCTCCAGGCCGAGGCCGAGCGCCCGGAAGTAGCTGGGGTGCTTGGTCTCGACGTGCAGCCACACCCGCCTGCCGCGCCGCCTGCCCTCGCGGTCGGCCCAGCGGAGCACCTCTTCGAAGGTGGGCACGGCCCACTGGCCGTCGTAGAGCGTGTTGCGCTGGCGGACGGCGGGGATACGTTCCTTCGCGCGCAGGGTCCTCAGCTCGGCCAGGGTGAAGTCCTCGGTGAACCAGCCGGTGACGGAGACTCCGTCGACGGACTTGGTGGTGCGCCGGGAGGCGAATCCGGGGTGCTCGGCGACGTCGGTGGTCCCGCCGATCTCGTTCTCGTGGCGGCACACCAGGTGGCCGTCCTTGGTCGGGACGAGGTCCTGCTCGACGACGTCGGCGCCCAGGTCGAGGGCGAGCTGGTAGGAGCCGAGGGTGTGCTCCGGCCGGTAGCCGCTCGCTCCGCGATGGCCGATGACCGTCGGGTGGGGGAGGTCCCGGTGACCTCCGTCGCCGTGGCCGTCGCCCGCGGCGGACGCGGCGGATGCGGATCCCGCCGTGAGTCCGGTGATGCCGGTCCCCGCCGCCAGGACGGCCGCCCCCAGGACCGTGCGCCGCGCTGCCCCACCCTGTGTCATGAGTGCCACTCCTCGTCGTGAAACGCCGTGTCGCGGCCCGCGATCGGCGTGCCGATGGTAGGCAAAGGGGGGTGACCGTCGGGGGTGCGGCGACGGCACATCCGGGGAACTTGGCGCAAACATGCGTCAACAATGCGTATCCGACACGTGAACCCGATGTGCGCTCGGAGCTGACCCGCGAGTATCGTCCTCACCTGCGCTACCGCCGCTGGGTGGGTGCGCGACCCGCTTTTCGATGCCGGAGGGCCCCACGTTGTTCCGTACGAAGCTCATCAAAGCCACTGTCGGACCGGTCATGCGCATGATGTTCCGTACCCGCGTGGAGGGCATCGAGAACATCCCCGGCTCCGGACCGGTGATCCTGGCGGGCAACCACCTCACCTTCATCGACTCGATGATCCTTCCGCTGGTGTGCGACCGTACGGTCCACTTCATCGGCAAGGACGAGTACGTGACCGGCAAGGGGATCAAGGGCCGTGCCATGGCCTGGTTCTTCACCGGCTCCGGCATGATCCCCGTCGACCGTGACGGTGCGAACGGCGGCGTCGCGGCCCTGATGACCGGTCGCCGGATCCTCGAAGAGGGCAAGGTCTTCGGCATCTACCCCGAGGGCACCCGCTCCCCCGACGGCCGGCTCTACCGCGGCCGCACCGGCATCGCCCGCCTGACCCTGATGACCGGTGCCCCCGTGGTGCCCTTCGCCATGATCGGCACGGACAAGCTCCAGCCCGGCGGCGCCGGCATGCCGCGCCCGGGCCGGGTCACCGTCCGCTTCGGCGAGCCGATGGAGTTCTCCCGCTACGAGGGCATGGACCGCGACCGCTACGTGCTGCGCGCCGTCACCGACTCGGTGATGGCCGAGGTCATGCGCCTCTCGGGCCAGGAGTACGTCGACATGTACGCCACCAAGGCGAAGGCGGCCTAGTCCGCCCGGCCGCCTACTGACGCTGGAGTGACCGGCTGACGCCCGCCGCCGTGGTGGTGGCGAGGATCCAGCCGGTCACGATCAGCAGGTACGACAGCCACTGGTGCCAGCCTCCCGGTGCGAAGGCCGCCTCCTGGCCGAAACTGACGATCGGCACCATCAGGTCGATCGTGTAGAAGACCGCGTTGAAGTCCGGTGCCTCTCCCGTCTTCAGCGCGCGCGGCGGGTCGATCCCGTACGCGATCGATCCCGTCAGTAACAGCGCCAGCAGCCATCCCGCCGCGCGCAGCGGGCGGAATCCGTAGCCGACGGTGGCGTCCTGGAGCAGCCCCCACACCCGGGCGGGCCGGGGCAGGGTGTGGCGGTGTCTGCGCAGCTTCGCGAGCTGGACGGTCCGCGCGGCCGCCTCGTCGCCCGCCGTACGGTAGGCCGCCGCGAGCTGTTCGTAGGCGTAGGGCAGGTATCCGGACTCCTCCCGCTCCAGGGCGGGCAGCCGCTCCTCGGCCGGCAGGTGCGGGGCCAGGGTGCGGTAGCTGAGCCCGTCGATGCGGATCTGTTCCGGCCAGGTTCCCGGATCGATGTGGAGCAGGTCGATGGTCGACCGGCGCAGGTTCACGTCACCCCGGACCGTGTCGCACCGGCGCAGCCACAGCTCGCCGATGGAGCAGCTGGAGGCGCGCAGGGCGATCCCGTCCGGGTTGGCGAGGTCGGCACGGGTGAAGTAGGCCTGGCCCGGTATGCGGGATCCGGTGAGGTTGACCATGCCGCGGGCCTTCAGGCGGTGCCCGCGCAGGTCGGTGCCGACGGTCAGGTTCTCGGCGTGCAGGGCGATCCCGCCGGGGGCCAGGAGCCGCGCCCGGTCGAGCTGGATCTGGCCGCCGACGGTGGCTCCGGTCAGGCGGAGCTGGCCGTGCACGGTCAGGTCGTTCGCGATGATGTCGGTGTCGATCTCGACGTGGTTGAGCTGGAGCGGGGGCTCGTCCGCCTCCTCGCCCGTCGTGGGGCCGATCACGGCCCCCTGGAGGAAGAGCCCGCCGGACACCTTGGCGCCCTGCAGCCGCACCGGGCCCGCGATCCGGCAGGAGGAGAGTCGCAGGACCACCTCGACGCGCACGGTGGACGCGGTCAGGCCGGGCAGCGTGGAGTAGCCGAGGACCAGGGCCCGCAACTGGGCCCCGTAGATCAGGGGCTTGCGCTCGAACCAGCAGTCGCGCAGACGGATGGGGTGGTCGATGACGGCGTAGCGCAGGTCGAGCTTGCCCACGACCTTCGCGCCCTTGACCTTGAGGCCGGGGACCCGGCCCTCCTCGGTGGGGCAGGCTCCCAGCAGGATGGCCCGCAGCACCTCGGCGCGCAGGGTGCGCTCAAGACCCCAGTCGGCTCCGTCGACGGAGCTGTCCTCGGGTGCGGCACGGAAGTCGACCCCGTCGCCGCGCGGGAAGGCCTCCCAGACGCGGCGTTCCGCCGGGGTCAGATCGTTGATCTCCATCGCCGGGATGGTGTCCCGCAGTTCTGCGGACTGTCAACTTTGGCCGGAACAGCATCCCTTGAGCGGATACACCCGCCGGTGCGTCAGTGCTCGACGCCGTCCTGGAGCCGCTGGCCCTTCAGCAGGAACCAGGCGGCCACCGCGGTGGCCAGCAGCACGGCCGCGCCGACGCCGGAGGCGAGCCGCAGCCCGTCGACGAAGGCGTCCTGGGCGGCGCCGACCATCTCCTGGGCGAGGTGGGGGTCCAGCGCCTTGGCGGCCTCGACGGCCCCGCCGAGGGATTCGTGTGCGGCGTCGGCGACCGGGCCCGTGACCGAGGCCGGGGCGGTGAAGCTCTGGTAGACGCCGGTGACGATGGAGCCGAGCAGCGCGATGCCGAGGGCGGCGCCGAGTTCGTACGCCGTCTCGGACACGGCGGAGGCCGAACCGGCCTGCTCCTTGGGCACGCTGGAGAGGATGACGTCGGCAGTGACGGTGAAGGAGAAGCCGGCACCGAGACCGACGACGAGCAGGGCCGCGCCGAGCAGCGGGTAGCCGCTCTCCTTGTGGATCGCCGTCAGCACGGCGAGTGCCAGGCCGATGGCGCCGAGGCCGCCGGCCACGATGGTCCGTACCGAGTACCGGCGGGCGTACCGGCCCGCGATCAGGCCGGTCACCACCGCGCCGATGGCGGCGGGCAGTTCGGCCAGACCGGCCTCCAGCGGGTCGCGGCCCTGGACGAGCTGCAGGAACTGGGAGAGGAAGAAGACCAGTCCGGAAAGGCCGAAGACGGTGAGCAGGTCGGCCAGGACGGCGCCGGAGAAGCCGCGGTGCTTGAAGAGCCGCATGTCGAGCAGCGGGGACGGCAGGGTGAACTGGCGGCGCACGAAGCCGTACAGCGCACCCGCCCCCAGGGCCGCGGTGGCCGCGACCTCCCAGGTCATGCCGTGGGTGGCGACTTCCTTGACGGCGTAGACCACGCCGATCACGCCGACGAGGGAGAGGCCCACGCTGACGAGGTCCCAGGGGCCGGCGACCGGGTTCTTGGATTCGGGAAGCAGCTTGATTCCGACGACGACCAGGGCGATCATGACGGGCAGGTTGATCAGGAAGACCGAGCCCCACCAGAAGTGCTGGAGCAGCGCTCCGCCGACGACCGGGCCGACGGCCGCGCCGGCCGAGGCGGTGGCGCCCCAGATGCCGATCGCGAGGCTGCGCTCCTTGGGGTCGTGGAAGATGTTGCGGATCAGCGCGAGGGTGGACGGCATCAGGGTCGCGCCGGCGACGCCCAGCAGGGCCCGGGCGACGATCATCATCTCGGGGCTGGTCGCGTAGGCGTTGAGCACGGACACGGCGCCGAACGCGGCGGCGCCGGTGAGCAGCAGCTTCTTGCGGCCGATGCGGTCACCGAGGCTGCCCATGGAGACCAGGAGTCCGGCGATGACGAAGGAGTAGATGTCGCCTATCCACAGCAGCTGGGTGCCGGACGGCTTGAGGTCTTCGGAGAGTGCGGGCGTGGCGAGGCCGAGGACGGTCGCGTCGACGGCGACCAGCAGCACGGCGAGCACGAGCACGCTCAGGGCGAGCCATCGGCCGCGGCTCTTGGTCTCCGTCCCGATCGGGCCGGTCAGCTGCTGGATGCTGCTCATTTCTCCACACTCCGTCTGGCGCCACCGAGCAGGAGCTCGATGATCATGTACTGGAAGTCCTTGGCGGCGACCCGGCCGTCCATCACGGCCCAGGCGCAGGTGCCGACGAGGCCGTAGAGGGCCTCGGTGAGCCATGCGGGACTCAGGTCGATCCGGATGTCGCCCTCTTCCTGGCCGCGCCGGAACAGTGCACTCACACGGGCGTCGAGCCGGGCCCATCCCTCGTGGACCTCGTCGCCCTCGAACAGCTGGTTCTCGGTGACGAGGAAGGCCAGTAGCTGGGCGTTGGGCTCGGCCTCGGCGACGAGACGTCTGAGCGCCTCCACCGCCGTGCCCTCGTCGAGGCGTGCGTTGTCGAACGCCACCTCGAACTCCCGGATGCCGAGTTCCTCCAGGGCCCGTACGAGGGCGTCCCGTCCGGCGAAGTGCCGGTGGAGGGTCGCGCGGCCGATTCCGGCGGCGCGGGCGACCTCGTCCATCGTGGCGGTCGACTTGCGGGAAAGCAGGGCGGCCGCATCGCGGAGCACCCGGTCACGATCCATGGCCATGAGACAAGCATAACCCGAATGAGACGTCTCTGTCTCATTCCTCGCGAAAATGGGCTGCCCGAGGGTGGCCGGAACGGAATCCTGCTGCAATGAAGCCACTGCTGCTGATCGACGTCGACGGACCGCTGAACCCCTACGCGGCCAAGGCCCAGCGCCGCCCCGAGGGGTACAGCACCCACCGGATGCGCCCGACGGGCTGGACGGAGGCGGAGCGGGCCAGGCCGCTGCGGGTCTGGCTGAATCACGACCACGGGGCGGAGCTGCTCGCCCTCGCGGAGGCCTACGAGCTGGTCTGGGCCACCACGTGGAAGGACGAGGCCAACGACTGGATAGGCCCGCACCTCGGGCTGCCCCGGCTCCCCTTCGTCGACTGGCCGGTGATGCACGGCCGAGCGCCGCGCGGCACGTTCTGGAAGACCCAGTACATCCTCGAATACGCGGGGCAGCGGCCCTTCGCGTGGATCGACGACGACATCACGGCGATGGACCGCGAGTACGTCGGCCAGCGCCACCCGGCGCAGGCGCTGCTGCTGCGGATCGACGAGCGGATCGGACTGGTCCGCTCGGACTTCGACACGCTGGCCGCATGGGCCACACCGTAACCGGATGACCACTCAGGGCGGTGTCCCGATACGCCGCAGGGGCGGTGGGGGCCGGCGCCGGGGCCCCCCCCCCCCGCGGGGCCGGCGGGGGTCGGGGTGTGGGGCGCCCCGGGGGGGTGGGTGACCACGTCGGCCGTGAGCGGCGGGTGCGTGGTGGGGACCCCCGCCCGGGGCGTG
>NZ_JBICZI010000010.1:74996-236959 GCF_043201855.1 Streptomyces sp. NPDC048257 | reverse complement strand
ACACCCATCGAGGCCGCCTGCCGCATCATCATCCTCGAAGACCAGCTCGAGGAAGCCCAGCGCATCAACGCCGAATACCGCCGCGCCGCCGAATCAGCGAACCCGACAACCGCGACCTGAGACGGCGAAGACCGCGCAATCTTCCCCGGGCCCCGAAGTCGTGACCAGGTCGGCCCCACCGGATGGTCTGCGCCTCACCGGAGAAGCCGGCGAGCCGCCTCGAAGGCGGTGCCCAGGCCATCGACCGCGGCGAGTCCACCGGTCCAAGCAGCCTCGGTCTACGCGGCCTGCTACCCCAAGAGCTGCTCAACATGGTCTTGCCCATCAAGCCGGGATCGCGTCACCTGGCTCCTGATCCGGCCTGCGGACCAGGAGATCCCGCGGTGGCGCTCCCTTGGGCGGCAGCGCGGAACCCAGGGAAACGGCGACAGGGACGCCCGCCGGGCGCACGCCGCGTGCCGTGACGGGCGGGTCATGGGGCGGCGCGGCGTGGGTAGGGGGCCGGTGCCGGGGGTGCGCCCAGCCTCCGTCCTCGTAACGGGACCGTGCCCCCGAGCCACGCGTCAGGCGGGGGCAGGTCACGGCATGTGCTCACGGAGTGTGGTCACGGGGCCGTGGCCGTGAGCTGGAAGTGTGGGGGCAGGGCCCGCCGTGCATCCGCCGGTGCCCGTCCAGCAGACCGCACCTGCACTCCGATCGTCCGTGGCTGGCGCCTGTGACCCGGAGGAGGGTGAAGGTTTCGCAGTTCGTGGCAGTACTGTCCCGGCGCTGATCGCGAAGTGGATCAGCGCCGGGGCGTCCGTCCGGGACGGTGGGGTGCACCGTCCCGGGTAGTGCGAGGGGCTCAGTAGCGGGTTGGTCACCCACCGGGAGCGGGTGCGGGTGCGGGTGCGGGCGCCGGGGCGGGGGCCGGGGCGGGGTTGGGCTTGGCCGGCTCGGGCTTGTGCTCGCAGTAGACCTTGCCCTTGTAGAACTTGCAGCCCGGCATGTTCTTCACGTTCTTGGGCTTGTTGTTCTTGCCCTTCTTCTTGTTCTTCTTGTGCTTCCAGTCACCCTTCTTATGGTGGTCGCCGTGCCCACCACGGTCACCCTTGGCGAGGTCGACATGACTCGCAGTAATGGTGGCTACCTCGCTGACCGACGAGGGCGCCGACGACGCAAAGGCACTACTGGGCACCAGTACACCGGCGCCGACGAACGCGGCCGAGACGGCAACCAGGGCAAAACGCTGTTTACGAGATGAACGAGACATGAGAAGTACTCCTTCGGGGGGGAATCGGTTAAGCGGAACAACTCCAGTAGGCCCTCCCCGCCGCCGGCCACACATGTCCCCATAGTTCGTGACTTGACAGACCGGACAGCCGTACTCACGGTCGGCGACTGGAGTGCCGCGGTGCCCGCCAGGGCGGCGGTGCCAGCCGTGATGCAGCGGTTCCTGAGGTGTTCACGGAAGGCAGCCGAAGGCCCCGGCCCGTAGCCGGGGCCCGGAGCGTCAGCCCGCGTAGCCGCGGCGGTCGTAGCCGTGGTGGCAGGTGGGGCAGAGGGCGAGGTGCTCGGGTCGCCCGAGTTCCGGTGAGGGATGACGCCGCTGTCGCACTGCGAGTCGATGCCGGATTCGTCAGGGTGGCGCGCGGCGAGCCGGCGGTTCTTGTTGACAACAGCCAGGCAAGCGCGGCGATCACGACCAGGGCGTCCGCCGTGAGGATGGCGCCGGGGAACGCTGGAAGACGAGAGCGCCACCGCTGGTAGGCCGACGACACCCTGCACCTTCGTCGGCGACTGACCCACCCCGCGCACAGGCAGACAACCCACCGCGACACCCCCTCTGCTGCCGGCTGGCCCGCAGCCGCTGGTGTGCAGACCCTGGAGGTGGCGACTGACGGCTTCAGGTGGAGGTGGTGACGTTGGCCGGGGAGCGTGACATCGTCATCTAGCTTGCTTTGACACTGACTTGGGGGAGGGTCAATGGGCAGTCTGCCCGTAGTGCTGGGTTTCGCGGTGGTGTGGTTACTGATCGCGCTGGTCCCGATGCGGACTCCTTCCGCCCGCAAGGCGTGGGGGAGGGGTGTCCTGGGTGTCTCTGTTCTGATCGTGCTGGTCGCAGCTCTTTTCGGCGCCTCGGCGGATGTGGGTATCGACTATGACGGGCCGTCGCCGGTCATGCTGGCGACGCTCGGGGCAGCGATTGTTGTGGCACCTGGCGCCATTGCCGCGTTGGTGCGCAGCGGCAGAAACGGTTAAGGCCCCGTACGCGCGGCCGCGGTGTCGCAGCGCTGTCCGTGAGCCGCTGAAAGGAGACCCTGACGTGTTCCCCGATGGGCGGACACAGTGAGACCGTGTGCCTGGACCAAGTGCCGCCGGCCGAGCCTGTGGCACCTGGTCCTTGCGGCCGCGGAGGATGTCCCGGCCCAGCAGCCCCGGTCCCGCGTGGGGGTGTGGCCCTCGCGTGCAGAGGCGACCTCCACCTGCGCGTGGGCACGCAGCAGCCCGCAGGGCTGTCCAAGAGCAGTCCCGTGACCGACGCGGGCGAGGTCCTTGGAGCTGCGGGGCGCTCGGTGTACGCGGCGAACATGACCGCCGCCGACGTTGAGGCCGCGCTGCGCAGCCTGCGGTGGTGGCGGCCGAGACAGCTGTAAGGGACGTCAAGGGGCGGTGCGACTGGGCGAATTGCAGTTGGCCCTCCGGCACGCTCTGGAACCAGCCCATGCCCCTGCTGTTCCAGTGGAACCGAAGCGGCGAGCCGAGCCGAGCCGGATGACCAGTAACCTCATCCGCCGCGGCCTGCGCGAAGTCCTCACCACCGCGGGCCTGACCGACGCTCCCGGAAAGCCCCTGGAGTTCGCTCCCCACGACTTCCGTCGCAGCGGCCTGCCCCCGCACGTTGCCCAGGTCATCGCCGGCCACGCCAGCATCAACACCACCATGGGCTACCACGCCATCTACCCCGCAGAAGCGATCGAGGCCCACCGGGCCTTCATCACCCGCCGCCGTGCCCAGTGCCCTGGCGAGGAGTACCGCACGCCCACTGACGCCGAGTGGGACGACTTCCTCAGCCACTTCGAACGCCGCCCACTCTCCGTGGGCACCTGCGCCGCGCCTTCGGCACACCATGCATCCACGAGCACGCCTGCTTATCCGAACTTCGCTGCTCGTGAACCTCGTTGGTCGTCGTCGCGAGCGGTCAACGTGGTGAGATGACTCGGCGGGGGTGGCTGCCGGTCCCGCTCTCCCCTTGATCCCCGCAGCTGAGTCTGATGAGGTTTGGGCCGACAACCGACGATCAAGCAGGTGGGGCGTATGGCGGGTCTGAACGACCTGGTGCAACTGTTCGGCCTGCCACCGGCCCGAGAGCCATCCCCGGACGACTGGGCCGAGGTCGAAAACCATCTCGGCTCGGCGCTACCAGGCGACTTCAAGGCATTCCTGGACGCCTATGGCACCGGCGCGATCTGCGGAGAGCTGGTGGTCTTCCACCCCCTAGGGTCCAGCCCGCTGCTGGATCGGATGCGGAAGACCCACGAGTCGTTCGGCCAGTCGTGGCGACGTGACCCGGACGAGTACCCATTCCGGTTTCACCCAGCCGCGGGCGGCCTGATCTCCTGGGGATACGACTACTCCGGCGACGAGCACTTCTTCTGGCCGTGCGACCCGAACCCTGACCGCTGGAAGATCGTCACGAACATCAACGGGGCCGACCCCGAGGTCTTCGATGGACCGTTCACGGACTTCGTGCTCGCCTTCGTCAAGCGCCTGCGCGACGTGGACCCGCACCACGGAATCGAATCGACCCTGATCTCTTGGAGTTCCTTGAGCCGGAAGACGTGAACGAACTGGCAGAGCGCGGCGAGATTGGTCCGGTCGAGCCGAGCTTTGTACCGTTCTGATCCGGCTGCCTCACGGGGGCCTGCCGCTCTGGAGCGAGTGATGAGGTGCTTCACCGGTCACGCCTCAGCATCGGCATCGGGAGGTCGACCGCCGCGCTCACGGCGCTTCCGGCCAGCTGGGAGAGCTTGTCTTGGGCGCCGGCCAGGCTGACTCGAAGCCCCTCGACCTCGCCGAGCCAGCCTTCGCGCTCGGCCTCGGCGATTCGGGCCTTGAGGTTGTGGCGGATCTCCTCCAACCGGCTGCGCTGGGCCGGGTCTGGCCGGAGGAGCGAGCAGCCAGCACCTCGGCCACGACCTCGTCCTGGCGCGGCGCGAGGCAGATCTCGGTCGTAGTCAGGTGCGCGTGCCCGAGGATCCACTGCACGTCGGTCAGCGTCCGCGCTGGATCGCGGACCATGCGGGCGGCGGCGCTGTGACGAAGGTCGTGGAGGGTCCAGTCCGCACCGACGGTGGCGTCTACCCGCTCGAACATGCGATGGGCGCCGTGGTAGGTCAGCGGCTGAAACGGACTCCGCAGCGTCCACCACACTGGCTGTGTCCGGCCTCGCGGCACCAGTCCGTGCAGCTCCTGCTGGTAGAGCCGCAGCCACACGAACGCATCTGCCGAGGCAGGCACCTGCTGCCGTGCTCGGGAGCCCTTCCGCACCACGCTGATCAGCTGCTGCCCCGGATCGGCGTCGCACTGCCGGACGCCAATCAGCTCCCAGGCCCGGACTCCGCTGGAGATCCAAAACGCGATCATGGCCCGGTCCCGGTTCGACGGCAGCGCCGCGAACAGCGTGTTGAACCAAGCGTCCGGGATCGAACGCGGAATCCGACGCGGAACGGTGGGCCGGTAGCGGCCTGTCCGCTCCGGTGCCCAGGCGTCCATCGGGTTGCGGTGTGCGTGCGCGCGGCCGGAGCGACGCGCCAGGTCGAGCGGGAACGGGTCGAGCAGTGGCCCGGACCCGGCATCACGGTGCAGGTCGTGGAACCTGCGCAGCACCGTCTCACTGTGGGCGACGGTCGACGGGGCATAGCCGAGCCCAGCGCTCATTTTCCCGGTCACTGGATTCGGGGCGCCGGCGGTGCGGGCCGGCCGCCGCTTGGCCGCGGTCGATCGCGGCTTGACCGTCAGCTGGATCCAGCAGCTGAAATCCCGAGCGTCCACGCGCGTCGCTCGATCCCACCGGCCTCAACCGCGTGCAGGAACCGCCGCCACCGCAGCAGGTCCATGCCGTAGGAGCGGACGGTCGCCGCCGCCTTCCCGGATGCGAGCAGCTCCTGGAAGAACACCGCGACCGGTACCACGGCCGCGCCGTCGGCGTCGACGAGCCGGTACGGCTCGTACTGGTCGCCGGTCTCCACCAGTCGGCCCCACCGAGGAGCGGTCAATTTCGACAGATCCCGCTCGGGTTCACGATCGTCCATCACGACCGCAGACCGTACTGGGCGACAACCTCACATGTGTCCTGAACTGCACAATCAACGTGGTTCGTTCAGTCAACGGGGCATCCGGTGCTCGATGCTCCGCCCCGATCCAGTCCAGCGGCAGCGACTGTCGAGATCCGCGACAACCTCCACCTTCGTTCTCGGATTCGACGATTCGGGCCGCTCGGCAAGATCGAAGGGCTTCAGGTCAGCCTGGCTGGCGCCGAGGACAAGATCGCCCAAGTGGACCGGCGAACTTCCGGCGGCACGGCGATCCACCTCGGCGTGCCACGCGTGTCCTCAGCTCAGCCCATCCGGGAGGGTGATGGCACAGCTGCGCTGGGACAATCAGCGGATGACGAGCAATGAGATCCGTCGCGGCCGCACCATCGACACCAAGTCGTGGGGCAACCGCCACCACCGCTGACCCTGGCCCCCACCCGATGAGGGTGGAGCAGCCGGATCGACATCCCTGAACGCGTGCGGCCTCGCAGCCTTCGACAACGATCATCTCCAGACAGCGCCGGTGGAGCTTGCCCCAGCGGTCGTCTACGAACGAAGGGAAGATCGACACACCACGTCGTCAGATGCCTGACCAGTTACGGCAGATCAGTCCGTCGCTTCGCGGACGTCCTTTCCCTGCTCGGCGAACGCCTTGAAGTCCTGCATGTGCTGTCGCGACTGCTTGCGGAAGGCGCCGGGCATCAGAAGTCCCACCAGCTTCATCAGAAGGCCGCTGAACCGGTATTCGTTCTCGCTCTCCCAGAGCGTCGTTTCCGGGCTGGCTGCGGTCAGCCGGTCGCGCACGGCGCTCCACATGCCCTCGCCGACGATCTCGCGGTCGAAGTGAACGACGCTCGTTTTCGGGATCTCGCGCAGGTCTGCCGGTTCCCGGCGTGTGATGGTCTCGGTGCACTCGATCTTTCGTTGGCCCATCTGCATCACGACCCGCGACTTGGTGCCGAGCTGCCCGTGCTCCCCACTCAGCGGCTCGTGCAGCACCAGGCCCCGCAGCCATTTCGGCAGGTGTACCGGGTCGGCGAGCAGCTGGACCACCTGCTCCCGCGGCAGGGCGATCTCGATGGAGACGGTGTATTTCATGGGCGCATCATTCTTTCCTTCTAGGTGTGGGTCAATGTGCCTTTTTACTGGTCGTCGTGCTCCTCGGCTGAGGGCACTGCATTCCGTCGCACGCACCGCGGCTGTCCCGCCGCGGAAATCCTGCCGCTGCTGGCGGGGGTGCGGCGGACCGGGCGTCATGGGTCAGGGAGGTGACTCGGCCCAGCTCGCGGGGGCGGGAGCCGGTCCTGCGGTCAGCTGGGGATGGCGCCGTACTTCACATACTCGACGATCTTGTTGGCGAAGTCGGGGGGCGTATGGGGTCGCGTCCGCTGCGTTGCCCATGCCTGCCGCCACGGGCCCGTGGTTCACGAACCTGTTGGCCATCTCCTGCAGCCACTTCTTGTTCTCCGGGCTGAGCAGGCTCGTCAGCACTTCAATGGGGGAAGGGTTTCCTCCGACAGAGTCGGTCACAACGGTCTCCCATGGGGTGAGCGAGCGTGTGAAGCCCTGGGTGTTCGGATGGCCGGCGCTCGGCAACTGGTATCGCAGCCGTGCCCGGCAGCCGGGCGGTAGATGTGGCCGAGGCGGAGAGTGCACCCCATTGGCCGCCATGCCGTCGGTGGGGTCGGAACTGAGCGCCGGCTCATAGGCGAGGTCACGGCACATGTGCGCTGAGCGCCGCACACCCTGGTGGCGCGCGAATGCCAGCCGGGCTCTGGGCTCCCGCATCACGCCCCGTCGGTCCCCCCGGCGGCGGTTGTCCGCTGTCGGGGAAACCGGCGGTGGTGCTTCCGACCACGGCGCGGGGGATGCGGTTTCGTCAGTTGCCGTTGTCCGGCGGGTGCACTGTGTTGAGGAGGGTGGCGAGTATGTCGACGGCGCTGCCGTCGTGGTCGCTGCCGGCGGTGCCGCTGCCGATTTGGAGGTTGGCGGTCCGGTCGACTTCCAGGACGGAGTCGGCGTGGGAGTTGTCGATGACGGTTATGAGGCTTTCGCCGGCTGTGGCGGGCGGGGCGGTGGCACCGAGGACCACGACGGCGAGGTAGGCGGCGGCCCGTGCTCGGGTCAGGATCACGCGATCACGTCGGCGCTGTCACGGGCGGCGGGCAGGGCGTGGTGGCGGGCGAGGTTCTTGGCCACGAGGCGGGTGGACTCGGTGACACCGATCTCCTGGCCCCCTTCGGCGGCGGGCAGGCGCCCGTCGGCGAGGCGGAGCTCGGCGAGGGCGGTGTCCATCGCCCGGTGCGCGGCGAACAGGCACGGCGTGCTGTAGATCGCGACGTCGACGCCGAGGTCGGTGAGTTCGCTCAGGGAAAGGCGCGGGGACTTGCCGCCGGCGATCTGGTTGAACAGCAGCGGCTTTCCGGCGACAACCTGGCGGATCCGCTCGATCCACTCCACGCTGCGCACCCCGTCGACCAGCACCACATCGGCGTCGGTGGCGGCCAGCGCCTCCGCCCGCCGGAGGATGTCGGCCTCCTCGGTGGCGTCGGTGCGGGCGACCACGACCAGGTCCTTGCGCGTGGCGAGGACCATGTTGAGCTTCTCCAGGTACTCCTCCAGCGGCAGGACCTGCTTGCCGTCCGCGTGCCCGCACCGGCGGGGCCGCTTCTGGTCCTCCAGGATGATGCCCGAGGCGCCCATCCGCTCGAGGCCCTCGACGACGTGACAGGCCACCTCGGCATCCACGTACCCGTCGTCGATGTCGACCAGGAGGTGGTGGCGGGGGAAGGCGCCGCGCAGGCGCTGGACGAAGCCCATCATGTCGGGCCAGGCGATGAACCCGATGTCGGGCAGCCCGTAGTGGGAGGCGGCGAACCCGAAGCCGGAGACGAACATCCCGTCGTAGTGCCCGGCCGCGACCGACGCCGAGTACATGTCGTACACGCCGATCAGCGGTGTCGTGCCCGGCTTGGCGATCGATTCCCGCAGCGTGTTTCCGTAACTCATGATCAGGCTCCTTCACGACGCATCGAAAGATGGGAAGCCGCCGCGACACGGCGATGCTTTACCCAAAACAGATCCTTTCCTGACCTTCTGCAGGGGAATGGTTACTGCGTCGGCCGCCTCACGCCAACGGCGTAATCCGTTCACCAGAGAAACGTCACTCGGCACGGGACGCCGACACCGGCACCCTGTCGTGCAGCTCCTCCGCCTCGGAGCCGGAGCCGGAGCCGGAGCCGGAGCAGGGGCAGTTGCTGAAGAAGTCGGCGGCGATGAGGGCGTCGAGGGGTGTGGGCCGGGGCCACCACCTACGTGCCGTGCGGCCCGGCGGTGGGAACCGGACGCTGGGCGCTCTTGCCATGGGCGGATCGGGTTTGCAGTGCCGGGAGCAACGAGCCCTGCCCGGACACCCCATCGTCGGGAACCGTCTCATGGCGAGCGGGGAGTCCGTGGATGGCGGGGTTGAGGCACCGTCCGGGGTGCGGCGGCCACGCTCGGGGGGCCGCTGGATCTCTCGGCTTCGCGATGGCGGGGGCGGGCGGTTGCCGCTGTCGTGCGCCCTGGTTGTGCGCTTCGCCAGATGGCCGTGCAGCTTGATCGTTTCCCCGGTGAACGGGTCACCCGACCGGGCTAGACAAGGGCACGGGGCGGTATCGGGGCGGGCGGGGGCCCGCTATCTACATGGTCAACGAGCAGGCCACGGAAAGGACATGTTGCCCGACCCTGACACCGACACCGACCCTGACACCGACCCTGACACCGACCCTGACACCGACCGGGACTGCCTGGGCGCTGCCCAGGACCCGATCAGGACTGATCAAAACAACACCGCGTCCGGCC
The DNA here is from genome assembly GCF_043201855.1 of Streptomyces sp. NPDC048257. NCBI lineage: Bacteria > Bacillati > Actinomycetota > Actinomycetes > Kitasatosporales > Streptomycetaceae > Streptomyces > Streptomyces sp. NPDC048257. Next base: position 227,819 of record NZ_JBICZI010000010.1, on the reverse strand, counting down.
TCCGAGGACTTCGTGGCCGACCGTCCCCCTCCACCACCCCGCTGTGGCCTTGCCGGGCGCAGACGCACCCCTTCCGGCCTCCAGACCCGAGTCGCCGACGTCTGCGCCCCCGTCCCCGCACCCCCGCACCCCCGCACCCCCGCACGAGGAGCTTGCTGTGCCATTGACCGTCCAGAACGCCGCCCAAGAGATGGAAGCCGCGAGCAAGGCCGGCGATCCCCAAGCCGATGAGCTCGTGGCCGATCTGCTTGCCAACAAGGAGATCGACTCCGTCAACGCCCTGTTCCGCACGATCGGAACACTCAAGCCCAACCAGGACCTCTCCCAGCTCCCTCCCCGTCTGGCGACGTTCCTGAAGGAGGCCGCAGCAGCGCCGCCGGACTGGTCGGATGCGGACGTCAAGGCCGCCGAGGGCTTCTTCGCCCACCACCACGGCGAAGTCTCGATGCTCCAGGGCACCGTCGGCCTGATCGGCACCTACCTCTCCCCGACCGGCGCGTTCACCCTGCGCTCCACCGGCCGCCTCGGGGGAGTCGACGGCCCGGGCCGTCGACTGTCGCAGTCCTCGCGCCTGTTCATCGACATGGGCAACAAGAACGCCCTGCGCGACGGCTCGCTCGCCGCGAACGTCACCAAGGTCCGCCTGGTCCACGCCTCCGTACGGCAGCTCCACAAGAAGAGCGGCGAGTGGGACTACGAGAAGTGGGGCGAGCCGGTCTCGCAGAAATACACCACCGGCGCCGCCTGCGTCTTCTCCACCCAGATCCTGCAGGCCATGAAGAACCTCGGCATCGACGTCTCCGAGGACGACGCGCACGGCTTCATGTGTGCCTGGCACTACGTCAACCACTACCTCGGCACCCCCGAGAAGTGGCTCCTGCCCAAGGACGCCGACGAGGTCGAACGGGTCTGGAACCAGGAGCGCGAAAAGGAGTGGAAGAAGACCGACGACGGCGTCTTCATGACCAAGCAGGCCGTCGACTTCTACAGGAAGTTCCTGCCCCCGGGCATGCACGACGCCTACATCGCGATGGTCCGGGTCGCGCTGACCGACAAGTACGCCGACATGGCCGGGCTGCCCAAGAACCTCCTCGACGAGGCGGGCAAGCCCCTGGCCGCCGGCCACAAGGCGATCAGCGGCATCGGCGGCGGCCTCCTGGGCGGAGGCGTGAAGAAGACGGTCGGCGTCAACCCGTACAAGGAAATCCTTGGAGCGGCCTCCAAGGCCTACAACGAGGTCGAGAAGTACGCCCTCACACATGACCAGGACGACCAGCCGCAGATGCACCAGGAACTCGGCGACAACCGCTGACCCCCGGCCCGCGAGCTGCCGCCTCCGGCCCGGACCGCCGCCTCGTCGCCCGGCCACCCGGCCGCCCGCCGACGCGGCACGACGACCCTGCGACCTTCACCCTTTCGGAAGGAACCCGCAACCACCATGAGTAGCGACATCGCCTACGCGAAGATCCACCCCGCGATCGGAGTGGCCCGGGTGGGCAACAGCGCCCGCGACGACGGCTGGTACTACGGCCCCGAGACGCCGGACCCGGACCCGATGCCGGCCGGCTCCATCAAGGACGAAACCGGCGCCTTCAAGCGCCAGGCGGCCCGCTTCCGCCTCTACGGCTACGACAGCGCCGGCAACGTCGTACGCGAGCTGACGAACAGCAACGCCACGATCGAGTGGGGCGTCCACGTCGCGAACCAGAAGGCCGCCTGGTACGAGTTCAGGCTCGCCCTCGACATCCCCGACACGCAGGGCCACAGCACGCCGAGGCGCAACAAGGGCATCGACCGCCGCAGCCTCGTCATCGACCCCGGCCGCAAGACCCTGCGCGCCGGCATCGGCCAGGCCGTGGAGTTCACCGGCGGCACGTTCCAGGGCATCCCCGTCCCGCTGGGCCGGATGCACACCGACGAGGACGGCCGGCTCGTGGTGCTCGGCGGCTCCGGCCGGTCCGCCGCGAAGAACAACGAACCACTGCACTCGTACGGCAACAACGACGGCTGGTACGACGACATCTCGGACGGTCCGGTCACCGCCACCGTCAGCCTGGGCGGCCGCCCCATCGAGGTCCGACCCGCGTGGGTCGTGGTGGGACCGCCCAACTACGCACCGGACATCAAGACCGTGCGCACCCTCTACGACCTGCTCCTCGACGTCTTCGTCAGCAAGGGCCAACTGCCCCGGCCCGCGCAGGTGTCCTTCAAACACCACATCGCGCCCCTCCTGGAGCGCTTCAGCAACCTGCAGTGGGTCAACAAGGGCTTCGCCACCCACTTCGGCTGCGACGGCCCGCAGGACTTCACCACCACCGAACTGCAGCGCCGCCTCTCCCAGCCCGGTACCACCTACCGCGAGCTGCGCCGTCAGGTGTACACCGCCATGCGCGACTACGAGCGGGACGGAGTGGCGCCGATGACCTGGCCGTGGTTCTACGGCGACGGCATGGCCAGCCGCCCCAAGTCACCGCGGCAGTACATGACCCTGTCGGCCCTCCAGATGGACATGCTGCTCAGGTGGTCCAAGGGCGACTTCGTCGAAACCTCCGGTCCCGACTCCCCGCGCCACCTGGAGGACGCGCCCCTCGCCGAACAGCCCGGGCTCCTGGACCGCGCCGCCCTCGACTTCTGCCTCGCCGATGCCTTTCACCCCGGCTGCGAGGTGACCTGGCCGATCCGGCACGCGACGATGTTCGCCGAACCGTTCCGCATCCTGCACCGTCCCGAGGGAGAGGCGGAGCCCGACTACGGCGAGGAGCTCACTCCCGAGAAGGCGCTGGCCCCCGACGGCCCCCTGCACGCGCAGGGCCCGGGCGGCCTGACCCGGTGGATGGCCATCCCCTGGCAGACGGACACCGCCAGCTGCCGCTCGGGCTACGAGTCCACCGCCGGCCTGGGCCCGCGGTACGACCCCCACCTGCCGACCTTCTGGCCCGCAACGGTGCCCAACCACGTGCTGACCGAGCGCGACTTCCGGATCGTCAACAAGGAGGGCGGCCTGACACCCTCGGAGGACGAGCGCACGGCGGCGTTCGCCAACCGGGCCTCCTGGCTGCGAGGCCTGAAGGGCACGTACGAGGAGCAGCTGAAACAGGCCGTCGCGGAGTGGCACCGCTTCGGCGTCGTGGAGACCCGCCGCTACACCGTCGGCGACAATCACTACCCGCCACACATCCAGGTCGAGTCCGTGCCCGGATTCGCCCTCGAAGGGGTGCCGGACGACCGGAACCTGGTCACCCTGCACGTACCGCAGACCGCCGACGACACCACCCGGGACGCGGAGCTGTCCGACCTCGCCGAGGACGTCGGCGTCGCCCCCCAGAACATCACCGTCGGCTACATCGACAAGCTCGACCCCTTCGGGGAGGACGCCGCCAACGGCGCCGGCCGCCACGAGGGTTCTTCGTGACGGTGGACCACACCGGCCACCGGCCGGCGACCGCGCCCGCGTACGACGTGGTGGTCGCCGGCGGCGGCCCGGCCGGCGCCGCCGCCGCCCTGGCACTGGGCCGCGCCGGCCGCACCGTCCTGCTCGCCGACGCCGCCACCGGACCGCCGCCCGTCGGCGAGGCGCTTCCGGCCGCCGCCCGGGTCCTTCTCCACGACCTCGCCGCGCAGGACGTTCTCGACGAGCGCCATCACCTGCCCTGCTACGCGAACCTGTCGGCCTGGGGCTCGGACGAGCTCACCACCCAGGAGAGCATCCTCGACCCGCACGGCCACGGCTGGCACCTGGACCGCGGACGCTTCGACCGGGAGCTGCGCGAGCGCGCCCGCCTCCTCGGCACAGACGTGGCCGAACGCGCCACGGCCCGCCCCGCCGGCCGCTCCGGCGACGGCACCTGGACCGTGGAGCTGCGCGGCCCCCGCGAGCGCCGCACCGTGCGCTGCCGCTGGCTGGTCGACGCCACCGGCCGCCGAGCGGGCCTGGCCACCGCGGCCGGCGCCCGTCGGGTGGTCCACGACCGGCTGGTCGCGCTCTGCCTGACCCTGCCCCCCTCGACCACGCCGGCCTCCGATGCCTCGACCCTCGTGGAAGCCGCGCCGGACGGCTGGTGGTACACGGCGCTGCTGCCCGCCGGCCACCGGCTGCTCGCCCGGTACACCGACGCGGACCTGCCGGGCCCCGGGACGGACGGCACCCGCCTGCGCACCGATGTGGCCCGTACCCGCCACACCGGCACCCGGGTGTCCGCGCACCCGTGGCCGGCCGCCGCCGTACGGCGCGCGCCCGCCCACACCGCCCGTCTGGACGCCGTCCACGGCGACGGGTGGGTCGCCGCCGGCGACGCCGCCGCCGCCTTCGATCCGTTGTCGTCGCAGGGCATCCTCACCGCCCTGTACACCGGCATGCGGGCCGGCCAGGCGGTCCACGACCACCTCGGCGGCGACCGCACCGCCCTCACCCGCTACGCCACCGAACTCGACACGATCACCGCGGTCCACCTGCGCAACCGGCGTACCTTCTACGGCCTCGAACACCGATGGCCCCGGCACGCCTTCTGGCGCCGCCGCCACACCGCCGGCCCGACGGCTCCCGCCGACGGCCCGCCGGACACCCGACCCGACCCGATCCCAACCTCAGGAGTGCCCGCATGACCACCACCGACACCACCTCCTCGTCCGGCACCGGCGCCGACCGCCACGGCCACCGGTTCCTGCTCATCGGCACCGATACGATCTTCGCCTACCACCTCCCGCTCTACCACGTCGCCGTCCACGCCTTCCAGATGATCACCAAGTTCGGACTGGACGGGAACCTGCGGAAGAAGTACCTCAATGACCTCGCGAACCACGAGGACCGGCGGGTGTACTACTCCCTGTTCTCCGAGGGCCACTGGCCCCTCCAGGAGATCGTCGACGGTACCCGCGACTCGCTGCCCGTGGAACTCGAGCGGGTGACCGTCGACAGCACCGGCGCTCGCACCTTCACCAAGATCCTCGACGAGACCACCGCCACCTGCCGTAAGCAGGACGTCGTCCACTACGAGCCCCTCGACGCCACCGGCTACCCCGACCACCTCACCTACCTCGCCTTCGGCGAGGGTTCCGAGGTCCACCTCGCACACCAGCTCGCCGCCTCGCCGAACTGGGACGAGGTCATCACCACCACACAGCCCGCCGGCTTCGAGCAGAGCGACCTCGACCACGCCGCCGCCGTCACCATCCCCGCCATCAAGGACCCGAAAGGCGTCGTCAAGACCAGCCCCCTGGTGAACGGCAAGCCCTACGAGGGCCTGATCGGGACCCGCGAGGTCACCTTCACCGCCGGGCGCCAAGGCTGGTGGAACCACACCAGTCTCAACAACAAGTAGCCACGAATATCGGGCGCCGCACCGTCCTGCGTCCCGCCCGTCGTCGCGCATGGCGGGCGGCCAGGCCATCGGCGCCCCGGTGGCGGCTCGCCCTGCCGGCGCCGTAGAACCACCGACCTGCGACGCGGCCCCGCCGGCCGGAAACCGATGGGGCCACGCCTTTTGGCGTTGTGCGGCCGCGCGGGGGTGGGCCTGGGGTGGACGAGGCGGCGCGAAGCGGCAGGCAGGGCATCGCCGGTCGTCGGCACGACGGCGGAGGCCGGGGCCCGCCGGGGGAGTGGTCGCCGGCGGGGCCCGCGGCGGTGGGTAGGCCGTCCTCGGGCGGTGGCTGGCCCGCTGTCCTCCTCGACGAAGTACGAGTCGTTCTTGATGAAGAACTCCGTGCGTTCCTCATCGGTGGCGTCGGCGAGCTGGTCTTCGAAGTACTCCTCGCGCGGAGCTCCCGGCGCGAACTCGCGTCGATCCGGTCGGCTCCGTTGAAGAGCCGCACCGTCCCGTCGAGGATGAAGAACGACTCGGAGGGGCCAGGGAGTTTCAGGCTGCCGCCCGGCGGTTCGGGCACAGCAGACGGCGGTGGCCACCGGACGGGTTCCCGGCCCGGCCGATGAGGGCGACCTCTGCCAGTTGACGCGCGCGCTCCGCTCCCGCTGAGTACGGACGCAGGGGAGTTGGTTCCTCACCACCGTCTGCGAAGCGGCAAGCGGTCCTCACAGTTGACCGTGCGTCTCCGATCGGCACCAGCCTCCCAGCAGCACGCGAGCCGAGCAGGAGGACACCAGGGGCTCTTACGATCGTCTTAGGAGCGCTTCCTAGTCTCGCCGCCATGACGACCCGACGACTGTCCGCCGTGCTCGGCGTTCTCCTTACCGCGGCCCTCGCACACACCGGCCTCGCGCCGGCGGCCGCGGCGGCTCCCGCCGGCTCCGGCCCCGGGCACGCGGCCCGGCCAGTGCCCCCGGCCCAGTACCTCTACTCTTCGATCGGGGACTTCGATTCCGAGGTCAAGCCCTTGGCCGACCGGCCCGACATCGCGGGTGTACAGGTGGTCGTGCCGTGGAAGGCCATGGAACCACAGAAGGACCAGTACGACTTTTCCGCGATCGAGGAAGCCCTCACCTACCTCCAGGCCCGCCACAAGAAACTGTTCGTCCAGGTGCAGGACCGCTTCTTCAGTGCTCCCACACGGCTCCCGAACTACCTGCTCACGGAACCGGCGTACGCCGGCGGCGCCGCGCCGACCACGAACGAGAACGGACTGGGGCCCGGCGAACCCGGAGCCGTCGCAGCCCAATGGAACCCCGAGGTACGCCAGCGCTTCCAACACCTGCTCCAAGCTCTCGCCGACCGCTTCGACGGGCGTCTGGCGGGGGTGAACCTCCCGGAGACCGCTACCCAGGTGGACCTGGGCAAGGACCACAGCGGTTACACCGATGAGTCGTACTTCCGGGCCGAACTCGACAACATGGCCTTTGGTGCCAAGGTCTTCAAACGGACGCAGTTCATCCAGTACGTGAACTTCTGGCCCGGTGAGTGGAACAACGACCACGGCTACATGGAGAAGACCTTTGAGTTCGCCGAGGCCCACGGCGTGGGCCTCGGCGGACCCGACGTCCTGCCGAACCGCCAGGCGCAGATGGAGAACTCCTACCCCTTCTTCGAGCGGTACCGCGGGCGGCTCCCCCTGGTGGCGATGGCGGTGCAGGAACCGGACTTCGAGTACACCAACCCCTCGACCGGCAAGCCTTACACCAAGGAGGAGTTCGTCGACTTCGGCGGCCGGCGCCTGGGCGCGGACGTGATGTTCTGGGCGACCAGCGCACCCTGGCTCCACCAGCCCGCGTCCTGACGAAACCGGCGGCTCCCGCCGTGGACGGGAACCGCTGAACGCTCTGCTGGCCCGCGCCCCAGCCACCCACGCATCTCTCGACGACCCGCGGGCGGCCCCCTGGCTGCCGGACAGCCTACGGCTGGCTGGGGCGCAGGAGGAAATAGTCGCCCGTCCTGGGAAGCCGAGCCGCCGGGCCGGGAACAGCCGGGCCGGTCGGCGCGGTTGCATCGACCGAGGGACCGGATCCAGGGGTGAGCACAGAGAGCACAAGGTCGTTCGCCCGCCAGGATCCGGGCCCCGGGATCGCGGCACGCCCGCCGCGCACTCGGACCAAGACGCATTTTCTGCAGGAGGACTGTTTCATGACTGACCGGCCCTTGACGCTCATGGCAGTGCACGCCCACCCCGACGACGAGGCCACCGGAACCGGAGGGGTCCTCGCGCGGTACGCGGCGGAAGGCATCCGCACGGTTCTCGTGACGTGTACCGACGGCCGTTGCGGTGACGGACCGGGGGGTGTCAAGCCGGGCGATCCCGGGCACGATCCGGCGACCGTCGCCTTGATGCGCCGTCAAGAACTCGAGGCGAGCTGTGACGTCCTGAAGGTCAGCGATCTGGAGATCCTGGACTATGCCGACTCCGGGATGATGGGCTGGCCGAGTAACGACGCCCCCGGATCCTTCTGGCAGACCCCCGTGGAGGAAGGCGCCGCCCGACTCGCGGAACTCATGCGGCACTACCGGCCCGATGTGGTCGTCACCTACGACGAGAACGGCTTCTACGGCCACCCCGACCACATCCAGGCCCACCGCATCACGATGGCGGCGCTGGAGATGACCGCGCTGACACCGAAGGTGTACTGGACGACGATGCCCCGCTCGGGGATGCAGCGGTTCGGGGAGATCATGCGCGAGTTCCATGAGGACATGCCGGAGCCGGATCCCGCCGAGGCCGCCGCGATGGCCAAGATCGGCCTCCCCGACGACGAGATCACCACGTGGGTGGACACCACCGCGTTCAGCGGTCAGAAGTTCGATGCGCTGGCCGCGCACGCCAGTCAGGGCGAGAACATCTTCTTCCTCAGGATGGGCAAGGAGAGGTTCGGCGAGTTGATGGGCATGGAGACCTTCGTCCGTGTCAAGGACGCCACCGGCGCGGCCGTACCCGAGAGCGATCTCTTCGCCGGGCTGCGCTGATCCGCCCGTCCGAATCGGCGGCCCGCGGCCGCCACCGGGCGCGCCGAGGTGCGAGCCGACCGCCGACGCCGAGAGCAGTTGGCCGCCCTGCCGATCTGGCCACCGTACTGACCAACCATCGCCGCGCGATGTCTGTCCGGACGGAGGCCCGCATGTCCGGCTCTGGCGCCGAGACGCCGGGGAACCGAGGCCACGACCGGCTGGCCGGCACGCGGTAGCGGCAGGTGCGCCGGATACCGGTCGGCGTCAGGCGGGGTGCGGCGGTCGGCCGCCAGCGGGCATCGGACAGGGCGCAGCGGACACAGGTGGTCGCGGCCGGACGGGTCGTGGTCGTCATGACCTGCCTGGGTCGTGTTCGGGGCAGCGCCTTCACCAGGTCGTCGCGGGCCATGTTCGGGCGGCCGGGGACGTGGGCGGCGGTCTTGCAGCACGCGGTGGCCTTGGCGCCGGTGGCCTTCGGGCTTCCGGCCCGTTCGGCGCCGGCGCGCAGCGCTTGACGCGTAGCGGCCCACTCGGCAGGAGCCGGGCCGCCGCCCGCGCCGGCGATTCGACATCAGCAGCGGAACTCTTCCATGACGGTGACGGTTGCCAGCCACCTCGTGGGCGGGCCCGGAGCCGCTGAATTCGCCGCGCGGTTGAGCGGAAGTGTGGCGCGCCGCATCGACCGTCTCGAAGAATCGGCTGACGCGATCGACTTCGCGTTCAGCACCGCTGTCCCGGCCCTCCAGGCCCACTGCGTGCCGAACCGGAAGCGAACACCCTCGAGTCGTGGCAAGCCACGGTCAACGCGATGCAGGTGGGCTCGGCGCTGTTCGCCGTGACCGGCACGGGCGAAGGGACCGTGGTGCACCGTGGTGCACCCACCGCCCGAGGAGGAATTTCCCGCCATCGCAGCAGGGCCTGGTAGCCCTCCAGCCACACCGGCGACTCCGGGCGGTAGACCCGGGTGCGCAGGAACGCGTAAACGGACGCGGGGTCCCGGGGGGTGGAAAAGTGCAGCAGCGCCGACTCGCCCGGCGTCCCCTCTTCCTGGCCCGTGCCGGTCACCGTGCTGTCGGCACTGGTGGCGATTGATCCGGCCGTCGGCGTCGCGGACCAGGTGGTGTGGCTTGGCTCGTGACTGGCGGGTCAGGGCTCGGGAGGCGAGCTGCTCGACCAGGCGCTCAGCATGTGAGCGCAGGCCTACGGCGACCAGCGGCGCCTACGAGGCGGAAGCGAACCATGTCCTGGGGGTCCTCGCCGGGGGCGCGGAAGACCGGGACGATGATCCGGGCGACTTCGGGGGTGCCGTGGGGGTTCGGGCGCAGGGCCCGGACGACGTTCTGCAGATCTCGACCTGGGAGCCGCGGGTGTCCGCGAAGCAGAACGCCTCCCCCGCTCGCCGACGATGTCCACGCCTTCAAGGAGGACGCGCACGAAGGCGAGGAACGTGCGGTGCACCCGCCGGCCGCCGGCGTCGATGCCGTTCGCGAACTGCCGCAGCCCCTCGCGTCGCTCGGCGACAAGGTGGTCGCCGCGCAGCCACGCCGACCCCACCCGGTCCGCCGGGACGTGGCGCCCGGTCTCCAGCTCGTACGGCGTTCCGTGAAGACAATCCGATCCACCGTCGAATACGAGAATTCGCGTCCACCTGGTGCTCGCGGAGTCGGTGATCGACATCCTTAACCTCTCAGCTCTCTCTTACCAGACCTGTATGCGGGCGGAGTGGATCCTGTTCTCGTTGCGACACTCAAAAGCCCTCTACCGAGGGGCGATTGACCGATAAGAGATGGTCAGGGAGGGTCCAGTGCAGGAAAATAGGAGGCATGGCCGAAGACTTCTGCGAAGTGATGCTCCTTCCCGCATCCCAGTGCGACCACTGCCGGACGGCACGATCGGAACTGCCTCGCAGGGTCTACATCACCAAAGGCGGGAGCGTATATCACCGGACACCCAACTGTGAAGGAATCAAAGATGGACAGCGGTACGCCCGCTGGAGGGGAGACGAGACCCATGACGTCCAATCCGTCCCGCGCAGCGATGTCCAGGGCCAGCGCGGAGCCTGCGAGATCTGCCGCCCCGACCTGATCTCTCAGCGCCCCCCTGGTGGACACAGATGATCTCGCGCGGAATCGCACCCCCTCGCGCATACGCGCATTCGCTTTGACCTGGTGTTGCCGACGCTGAATCATCGGTGCTTCCGATCTTCCCGTGCAGTTCGGGAGGCGATGCCCTGCCCGGGCCTGTGCCACCAGCCGTGTTCGCTTGGGCCGACGATGCCCGTCCGATCTGCCGGGCGAGGTACTCCGCCCGCTCTCCATCGAAAGGGTGGACGTACACGGTGTAGTTGGCGGGTCGGTTCGTGGGTGGCGTCGATGTTGAAGGACGCCTGTATGCCTGTACGCCTGTACGCCTGTACGTGCGTGCTCGGGTTCCGAGGTCGAGTTCGGGTACCGCGGGCCAGTTGAGTGACATCCAGGAGATCTGTCCCCTACGCAGTACGTCGCAGCCCTTTCCGGCAGGTCGCTCTCCACAGGCTCCTCGACTGCTGGGTGTCGTGTGGTGTGCACTGGTGTGCGTTAGGGGTTTTCACTGGTGGTGGGCGTGGCGGGCTTGAGTGCCGCGTGGCCGGAGTGTCGTTTTTCGGTGGAGGTTGGTTGTCGTCCATGCAGGCCTGAGGCGTGGTGCCAGATGGTGTGACGGGGTCTCGCGCGGAGGGTTTCGCTGTCGGGTACGCCCGCCTGGGTGGGTCGAACGCTCCGGCGTGTTAGCGGATCTTCAAAGTCTCAGGCTTGGCGAAGCGGAACTCCGGCCCGTGCTTCGGCGGCCGGCCGCCTTTCGGGTCATGGACGCGCGGCGGCTTCGGCAGCGGCATCACACGGTCGCCGCGGACGCGGCCGACCAGCTCGCCAGGCAGGTCCTGCAGGACCCAGGCCAGGCGGGTGACGTCGTAGCCGGCGTCGGTCACGATGGTGATGTCCGGCTCGCCCGGCGCCCACTGGCCTGCCGCGACGATCCGTTCGACGACATCGCGGAGCTGGGCGGCGCTGACCGTGGTGGCATCGTCGGCTGGGCCAAGCCTGACCGCGTCCAGAATCTGTGTCCAGGACGTGGCACCCATCTCCAGCACCGCGACGAATGAGTACGGCTGGCCCGGCCGTAGACGTGGCAGAACTGCCGCTCCGGCGAACGCGGCGCGTCTGACCGCAGCCACGGCGAGACGTCTACCGCCGGCACCAGGCGTGCGTCCGGGAAGCGGGGCAGCGGCAGGCCGGCCAGCAGCGACCGCAGCCGGCCGCTGTCGATCCGGCCCTGGTTGAGGCCGTCGTACATAGCGCCATGCCCACGCCGGTGCTCGGGCAGCAACGTCAGCTCCACCGCCGAGTGCACCGCACCCGGAGCACACAGCACCGCGTCCACCAGCTCGAACAGCTCGTCGCCCCGCACGGTCAGACACGCGTACAACTCGTTCCGGAAGCTTGAGGCTTCCGCGAACGCTTCCCGTACAGCAGCATCAGGCAGCAGACTCACCCTCACGGCCTTCGTCATGGTCACGTGCACCTTGGCCGGAGCACATGATCAGACGAAGGCCGTCCCAGCATCCGGCGAATGCCCAGCTGGGCTACCCATCGATACGCCGTTCGAAGTCAGTCAGGCAGCGCCACGGTGAGATCCACCTCGACGAGCTGTCCGGGAAAGCCCAGCTGGGCAACGCCCAAGAGTGTGCTGGCGGTGGTGAACGCCGGCCCCAGGGCAGACTCGGTGAGCCGACGCCATGCGACTCCGAGCATGTCCCTCTCGTCGCTCCGCACGTAGATCACTGACCGCACCACGTGTTGCGGCTGGGCACTCGCCGCGGCCAGGGCAGTGAGCGCGTTCGCGACCACTTGGTCGACCTGCGTCTCGAGGGAACCGGCACCGACGAGGTCACCGTTCCGATCAAGCGGGCACTGTCCCGCCAGGTAGGCCGTACGCCCTGCCTCTACCACCGTGATGTGGTGGTAGCCGGGCGTCTCATGCAGCTGCTCGGGGTTGATGCGGGTGATCTTCATGTCCGCGAGTCTGCCTAGCGTGGTGCCGAAACGCACCGCAATTTCCCCACCGGCAAGCACTCCGCAGCAACCTGAGGTTAAAGAACAAGCCAAGGGCTGTCCCATAATCACCTGGTCGTCACTGAGTGGCGACGCGTAGGTCCCGGATGTACCAGTCGAACCGTGTGCCGTCCTTGCTGTGCGTCTGCTTGCCGGGGGCGAACCCTGCCCGCTGCGCGACTGAGGCAGATGCAGGATTCCCCGGCTCCACCTGGATCACTGCCGCCTCCCCGCCCTCGCTCGCCGCGTACTGGGACGCCAAGAGCACCGCGCGGGTAGCCAGGCCACGCCCCCTCCAGGAGGGATAGAGGCCGTAGGCGACATTCACCTGACCGGGAGCCAAACCCTCGCCTGCGAACCGCAAGTCGACCGTCCCTGCAAGTGCCTCGTCGGCTCCCACCCGAATGCCGAAAGCGCGGAGTGGCCCAGCGGATTCCCACTGTTCCTGACAGTGCCGGACGTACGCTTCAACGCCCTCGCGCGTGCCGGGACCGCCGTTGAGCCAGCGGACGAGCAACTCATCCTCCCCCGTGAGGTGCGCCTCCACATCGTCCAGGCGCAGCGCGGACAGAGTGGTGATCCCGTCGGACAGCTTCACTTCATTCATCCGGCAATTCTTGACGCCAGAACCGTGTCACACCATCGGATTCCGAGGGCCTCACACGGAGCCACCCGTCACAGGGGATGACCTTGGTGTGACTGGTGTGATCACGGCGTCGGAGCCGTCTTGTATAGCCCCCTTCACCGGGCTGAGCCCGCGCTGCTTCAGCAAGCTGCTGACCGCACTGCGACGGGAGGGGGCTGATCCGGTGCGCAAGGGCCGGCCATGAGGCTTTGTCCTGGAGGACCGGATACTGGTGGTCGCCGCGTATCGGCGAACGAACCTGACACTGCGCCAGCTGGCCCCGCTCTTCGGCATATCGAAGTCGGCCGCCGACCGCATCGTCAACGACGTCGGCCCGCGCCTGGCCGGCACCACAGGCGTCCGCAAGGACACCGTCCTGATCGTGGACGGCACCCCGGTGCCCACCCGCGACCACAACGTCGCCGAGCAGTCGAAGAACTACTCGTCGTCGCAGTCGGCCGGCCTCTGCCGGGAAACCGCAACGACTGTGAGGCATGGGAACTGTCCGGAACCAAGGCGGCCGTCGGATGGGCCACGGTGATCGCCGACGGCGGCTACCGGGGCACCGGCCTGATCATCCCGCACCGCCGCCAACGCGGCCAGGCCGAGCTGCCCACGCCATGTTGGCATCGCCCGCCTCACAACCTCACCCTCGCCGGATAACGGAGAGACGAGCTGGTCATCGAGCACGCCATAGATCATTTACGGGACAGCCCTCAGCAGGGGCCGACCTTCCAGTAGTACTCCACGATGTCCTCCCGGTACTCCCGGTCGCCACGGTGCTGGCCGGGCAGGAACTGAGGCGCGTCTTCCACCTGCCCCCTGCTCAGGCTCAGATGGAGGGTGCGCCTGGCACGGTCGATCCCCGTCACTGCGCCCGCCGGGATCAGCAGCTTCCCGAAGATCCATCCGCCCGAGTCCACCACCAGGAACGCGTTGCCCGTCTCGTCGGAGTGCTCGTCCACTTCGCCAATGTGGCCATCAGCGGCCTCGACCCGCCATCCGGTCAGGTCAATGCCGGCCAGCTGACCGCACGACGGGCCAAAGCTCCACGGGTCCTCCGCCATCGCCGATACTCCTCTGCTTCTCGAAACCCTCGCCGCCGGTGTCCTGTGACAGCATCCGATGCGTTGGCTCCTCAGCGGGCCAGGAACTCCTCGAGGAGCTTGTCGAGGTCGAGGGACTCCTCGCCTTCGCCAACAACGGCGTACGTCCGATCCAGGAACCCTTTCAGCGCGCCGGCATCCGCAAAGAGCACCGCATGTCCTTCTCGGCCATCACCATGATTTCGCAAGCCGATACGGACTTCGTCGCCGCCTGACCCCCTATGGGGGCGGAAGGTGACGTCGCCTTCACCCACCTGCCGACGCACCCCCTCGGTCAGCATCTGCCGGTCGAACTGCCAGGAAGCCAGGAGGGCCAGACGGTCGAAAAAGTCCGCCTGTACCGCGTATGGATTGTCAGCGGAGTACGAAAACCGGGCGAGGAGCGGGACAGCACCCTCCCCCGTCTCGAGACGGACAGCGATCAGACTGGACATGCAGGACATGAGGGAGGCCTCCGAAATAGGCGGTACACCGCGCCCCTCGTGTGCCCTCTCCCGCCGTACTCACTCCGGAGCGAGGGACCGGATCGCCGAGCTCCCGAGTGTGAGAGTGGGGACCACCCATGAGGAAACCTGGTGGCCGCACTGGCCACGGCTACGTTGACCTTCCCCGGCGACGAATTCGAGGCGGACAGCCGGCCGGCTCTGGTCGGCGAACGGCCGGGGGCCCGCGCGCCGGGTGCCGGCGCCCGTGCCGCTGGTCAATCAACGGCTCGCCAGGCGGGCTCGAGGCGGTCGAGCAGTGTCTGGAAGGCTGCTGTCGCCCGGTCCCAGTCGTCGTCGGCGAGTGCCGCGTGGAGCAGTCCGAGGGTGGCGTCGACCAGGAGACTGGCCTCGACGAGGGCCCTCGACCCGGACATTCCGAGGTCGGTGAAGGCGGCGGTGAGCAGAGTCCTCCATTCGTGGAGCACGTCGCGCATGACGGGGCCGTATCGGCTGGGGTGGAGCACGCTGGCCGTCATCACCTCGAAGGTGACGGGGAGGACGTTACGGCGCTCCGGGGCCATGAACTGGTTCCACAGCTCTTCCATGACGAGCCGCATGGCCGCGGCATTCCCAGGGGCTCCTGCGCTGTCGAGTGCCTTGCGCACGAGCAACACGGGCCTCCCCTCGTCCTGGGCCAGTGCTTCGGCGACCAGCCGGTCTTTGCTGCCGAAGTAGTAGAGGAGCATGCGGTCGCTGGTACCCAGTGCTTTGGCGAGGGGGCGGAGGGACAGGCCCGCCAGCCCGTTCCGGATCACGTACTCGCGGACCCGGCGCAGCAGGTCTGCCCGTTTGCCCAGGTCAGCCGGTCGTGCCATGACAGTCACCCCTCTCTGCACCGCCACCCCGCATGTCCTATATCGGGAGGTATTTACTGTAGCAACCGCTACGTGTATATTTGTTGTAGCGAGTGCTACATGAACGGCCGGGGCACCGGCAGGCGGGGAACCGCCACCAAGCCGAGCGAATGGAGTGATCAGCATGGCCGCCCAGGGCGTCGGCCTCCGTGGAACCCGCCAGAACGGCCGGCCCGGCGGGCTCCGCATCTGCCGGCCTGCCTGCCGGGGCGGGTCCGTCCGGCCTGGTTCCGCGCGTGGCGGGCAGTGGCTGGACGGTCGCGGGCGTACCTCCTGGGTCGCCCGGCAGATGGCGCTGTGGTTGCGGGCGCTCACCCCGTACGGTGCCTCGGCGATTTGTGCCGGCATGCGGGGCGCGTCCTGGCCCGTGGCTCGTGAATCGGCTTCGGTGGGCCATGCCCGGCGCGTCGTGACGGCCCAGTTGTCCTCTTGGGGACTTCACGCAGTAGCCGACACGACCCGGCTCCTGGTCAGCGAACTCGTCACCAACGCCTTGCGTCATGCTCACGGCCCGATCCGGGTCAATGTGTGCGTGCACGGCGCGGTCCTGCGCTGCGAGGTGGAGGACGCCAGCCCGATTGGCCCCGTCCCCCGCACCGCCGGCATCGATGCCGAAAGCGGACGGGGCATCGAACTCGTCGGCGCCCTGGCCCAGGACTGGGGCAGCGATCGCACGACCACCGGCAAATCGACGTGGTTCGAACTGGCCATCCCCGGTCACGACCAGTCGTATCCGGCGCCGACGATGTGACGCAGCACCGCTCACCGGCTTGCGCGGACGCGACCTCCCCACGATCACTGACCGGATAGACCTCATTGCAAGTCCGAGACAAGTCCGAGACGCCGGTTTTGAACCGTTTTACATCGTGTTCGCGCCATAAGGCCATGACTCCGTATAACGGACAGCCATCTGCATGGCTCCACCCATGGGAGAGCACCTGCGCGCCCGTGGCAGCCGAAGGAGACAGATCGATCATTGCGGACGGACAGCACCACGGCGGCCCACTGCTGGTCGGTGCCCCACCGGCGCGGGGCGAGGGCGCCGTGCCGGGGGCAGGAGTGAACGGGTCCTGTCGCTGCCGAGCCGGACGAGCGCCCTCAGCGGTTACGCAGCCTGTGCACGCGTCCGCGGCAGGAAGATCGAGTTTGCTTCCTCCGCCGGCCCGTAGGACGCTCAGCAGTTGGACCGTCCGCAGCCTCGCCCGTTCGACGAGCACGCCGCAAGGGCTGTGGTTTGCATTGCAGGGCCGCGTCGAGCCCGGGGCGTGACGGGGGAGGCGTGCATACGGCCGTCTCGGGCCGTCGGCGCCGTGGCCCTGGTGGTGACCTGTTGGAGGAACACATGGAAAACACTGAGCCCCAGCGGCGATCGCACTCTGGTGAGGGGGGTCCGGGGGAGGTCCTGGACGGTCTGCGCGAACGCGGGTTCGCCCGCTACGGCGCTGAGCAACTCGGTATTCCGGCCGGCTCCGCTGCGAGTGACTTGGCCATGATCCGGGAAGTCTTCGCGGCTCTGCCGCCCGATCCGTACGCTCCGGGAACGAATCGGTTCCGCCGGTACTCCCATGCCGTCTATCTGCCGTGGAAGGACGAACTGTCCTGGATTCCCGGAAGCCCTGACCCCGTACACGGTACGGTCACCGACTTCTCCCAGGGCGAGGACGGGCCTGAGAACCCGCGGACGCGGCGCGTGCTCCCCGACATCCCCGAGGCGCTGCGCGGCAACGCTCTGCTGTTGCGACTCCTGCGCTGGGACATCGAGCAGGTCCTGTCCCTGAAGAATCTGGGGAGACGGCCGCTGTGGGCTGGTGTCCACCTGATCCGGCTCGGCGTCGACCGTCCCGGCCAGGACGCCGTTTCTTCTCCGAACTGCTTGCACCAGGACGGCGGTTCGGCCAGCACGTTCACTTTCGCCCACCTGATCAGCCGTACCAACGTCGCCGGCGGGGAGAACGTCATCGCCACGCCGGGCAGCGCAGGCCTCCAGCCCGAGGACCCGTGGGCGGACATCCACGCCGACTTCACCCTCGCCGACCCACTGGATGGCTACGCCGTCCACGACCACAGAGTCAGCCACTACGTCGGCCCGGTCCGCACGGGCTCCGAGCCGGGGCCTGGCGAACGGTCCATCCTCATCGTCGGCCTCGCCCCGTACGTCCCCCAGCTGTGACACCGGCACCACCCGCGCCCGCCGCACACGCCAATACGCGGCGCCGTCCCCGACCAGCTACGTGGGCGGCCCCTTCGGCGGCCGCCTGGACGCGGCGAGTCCTTCCTGTTCCTCCGCGGTGGGCAGGGCCTTCTCGGCCCGGCCGAGTCCGCCGCGTAGTGATGCGGTCAGCGGCGCAAACCCGGACGAGGTCGTCCAGCGCTGCACTGTTTCTTGATCGGGGGTGAGCCAGCTGCCGTCGCCGAGCGGTACGGCGATGGGCTGGAGTGTGCCTGGGCCGAGGCGGAGGTGGGTGCCTTGCTCCGCCCACTGTTCCCCGCCCGTCACGACCAGGATTCGGTTGTCGACGAAGCCCGGGTTGTAACCGACAAAGGGCCGCTCGTCGGGCAGTAGGTTGCTGGCTTCGATCATGACGTCGTCAGCGCCGTCCTGCGTGCGGCACGAGGCCGACGTAGGGTTCTCCGGCGGTGCCCGCCGCACGGATGTCGAGCCCCCGGCCGTGCAGGTGACCAGGAGGCAGCGGGCGCCGTCCTGGCCCATGGAGGCGGTGAGCAGGAAAGGACGGCAGGACGTGCTCTGCGAGCACCTCTCCGCTGGCCGGGCCGAGAACGCGGCAACTGTCGGCCGCGTAAGACCCTTCGGGTCCGAGAGGTCGGAGCCCGGAGAGACGCTGGCCGACCACTGGGATACCGGCCGGACCGCGGTCCTCGACGTATGCGCGGATTGCTGGGGCGACGTTCCCCGCGTCGTTCACCGACCGGGACGCACTCCTGGTCGGCACCGGCCGCTGCGCGCCCACCGACGCGCAGCGGGCCGAACTGCACGCCGCGGCGGTGAGGTTCCCGCTCGCCCTGGGCTGATACGCCCCCGCCGCTCAGGGGCGGGGACTGCGAGCAGCAGGTGCGGTACTGCACGCCCAGGGCCGTACTGGACGGTGCGCAGCTTACCCGTACGGCCCGCAACCAGTCGGCCTGCTTGGCCTGCCCGCTCAAGGGGTGCTGAGCGCCCCCCAGGCGGCCCGGAATCCAGTGCCGCGTCCAGTACCCTGAACGATTCCAACGCCTTCGGAGGAAGTGACCATCTGACCGACTGGCAGGTGGAGGTCGACCACGCCAGCACCTGCGTGTCCGGCCTGCGGCGCTGCGCCCCGGAGTCCGGTGCGAGACCCCGGCGACCGTCACCCGTGTCGTGCGACCAGGCCGGGGCGCTCGTTCCGCTGAACGGATGCAGTCGTCGTGCAACAGGGCATCCGCAGGGATCACAGCGGCCCCATCATGCGTTGAACCGTCAAACGGTGCGCTCCGCGCTGGCGCACCCCGTCGCACCGCTGGCCCCTGGGATGAGGAGGATCGGATGCATGCCGCCGAGGAGAACCGGCAGGAGCTGGACTCGGTCAGCGTCCTGAACGCGAAGAGGACGCTGCTCCAGCTGCTCGGCCGGGCGGGGGTCTCCGCCGACGATGCGGAGGGCCTGATCGCCCTGGTCGAGGCGGGCGCCTTGGCCGGCGCGTGCGAGGAGGTCGGCGCGCTCGGGGGATCCCTACCGGGGGACAAGGGCGAGCCGTACGAGTCGGGCTGGCTGGACGGTGCCCGTGCCGTCACCGACGAGCTCGGCGGGATCGCCGAACGGGCACTGCGGCACACCGTCGACCCTGACGGACCGAGCGCCGCCTCGGCCGCCCGGCCGCCGGTCGGGCGGATGGAGGTGGAGCAGGCGAAGGCGGCGGTCACCCCCCTCTACCTCACCTTCACCGCCGTTTCCGACCTCGACCCCGAGGTCACCGAGGAGGTACTGCGTGCCGTCCTCGGCACGATGACCCCCCGGCAGAGGGCCCGCTACGCCGGCCGGCTGGCGGATTTCGCCGAAGAGCACCGGGCCCGTCTGGAGCGGTTGTACGTGGAGTACGGGCCCGGCAGTGCCACCGCCATCCACGGCCGCTACTCCCTTCTGCACTCCGCCACCAGCGTCGCCGTGCTGGAGCGGCTCGCCACGCAAACGGTCGTACTGCGGGAGGAGTGGGACGCCGCCGAGCTGCCACCCGCCTGGCTGGACGGTCCGCTGACGGCCTGGGACGCGGTCGGCCCCCGCGGCGCCGGCCTCGGCGCTGGTGATGGGCACGTGGGCGAGACGGCCCGGCCGGCGGACGAGCCGAGTCCGAAGGTGAGCTGACGGGCTGTGGCGGTCCCAGTCGAGTGTGGTGAGCGGGAAGTCGTTTTCGCAGGTGCCGGCCACGCAGGCTCAGGCAGACGGTCCGCCTATGGGGGGCGCCCGCTGCGAGCTCAAGGTTCAGGCAGCGTGGGCTCCGGCCACACCCCCGGCCACCCCTGCTGAAGGGTGGTACGCCGGACGGCTCGCCCTGCTCGCCCTGCTCGGCCTGGGCGGCGACGGCGAGTGCACCGGACCGAAACAGCGTCCAGTCCGGTGCACGGCCGAGCCTCCGCGGCAGGCATGGGATCACCCACCGCAGCCGGGGCGAGGTGGTCCGGAGAAACCCGATGGGGGCCGCGTACGGTCCGCCGGGCCGGCGTGTCTATCCGGCCGCGCGGAGTCGGGTGGCGGCCGCCTCCGCCTCCCGTACGACGCGGTTCGTGTCGATGTCCACGAGCCGGCCGTCGAACTTCAGGGGCCGTCCGTCCACGAACACGGCCTCGACGTTCTCGGGCCGCCCGTTGAAGACGGTTTGGCCGACCCAGTCGAAGCGCGGCGCGAAGTTCAGGGCGGCGGGGTCGACGACCACGACGTCGGCACGCTTTCCTGGGGTCAGGGAGCCCGTCCGGTCGCTGATCCCGAGGGCCTCGGCGCCGCCCAGCGTGGCCATCCGCAGGATGTCGTGCACCTGTGGGAAGATCCCGGCCTCCGTCGCGCGGGCGCGCTGCAGGCCGATGGCCGTCTTCATCAGCGCGTGGAAGTCCGAGCTGTCGTTGGTGCCGCCGTCCAGGCCGAGGCCGACCTTGACGCCCCGCCGTCCGAACTCGGACAGCCGCATGATGCCGGAGGCCAGCCGCATGTTGCTGAGCGGGCAGTGGGCCGCACGCACGTCGTGCGCAGCGACGGCGGCGATCTCGTCGTCGGTCAGGTGGATCGCGTGGTTGATCAGGAGCCGCGGACCGAGGGCGCCGATGTCGGCGAGGACCCCGATGGGGTCGTCGGCGCGCTGCTCGGGGCGTTCCAGGACGTGGGAGTTGAGCATGACTCCGAGGTCCTGGGCGGCTTCCCAGTGCGCGTGGTTGAGGTGTTGGACGGCGCGCGCCGCGTGTGTGGCGACCTGGAAGCCGCCGAGCGGAACGGGGTCGACGAGTTCCTTCTTCACCTTCGTGACCAGCGTCGGGTCGGCTTCGGAGGGGAACATCGCGTAGGTGAACCGCACTCCGGTTCCGGCCAGGGCCCGTACGTAGCTCTCGATGAGGTCGTACGAGAAGATGTCCACCCAGTCCACGAGGGTGGTCACCCCCGACTGGACGGCGTCGAGGGCGGCGAGGCGTACGAAGCTGTGCAGGGCCTCGGGGGTGAGCCGGCCCCGCTGGGGGTCGGTACATCGTGTGAACCAGCCGAACAGGTCTCCGTCGGTACAGCCCCCGCGGATCACCGCCTGCCAGAGGTGGGTGTGGGTATCGACGAACCCCGGCATGACCAGCTTCCCCGAAGCGTCCACGATCCAGGTGCCGGGCGGGGGCCGCAGGCCCGTGCCGACGGAGGCGATGGTGCCGTTCCGCATCAGGACGTCGGCGTTCTCGAGGGCGCCGAGGGAGCCGCTGCCGAGGGCCGGGTCCATGGTGAGTACGAGGGAGGCGCCGCGCAGCAGGACCGTCGGGCCGACCGGGACGTGTGGGTAGGTGGGGCGGCTCGGGCGTTCGGGGCGGGTGGTGATGCCGAGGACGAGCGGGGTGGCGGCGGCCAGGCCGAGGCCGGTGAGGATTTCGCGGCGGCTGGGGGCCGGCGACGGGGTGGGGGACGACTGCATGGCGTAGTACCTCCCGAAGGCTCAGAACGGAAGGCCCGCCCGGGCAACGCCGTGTGGGAGCGTCGGGCAGGGGCGGGAGAGCACAGGCAGCATTCCCAGCGAACGGCCATTCGATAGGCGTTCGCGGAAAACATTTTCCGTTCCGGCCATCTGCCGGCCATCCGACTCCCGCGCCCCGGGGCGGGCTCGGCGCGGTTCAGGGCCTCCTTCGGCCGTCGCGCCGTTCCAGGCGCTCGCCCGGGAAGCGCCGGCGAAAGCCGCGGTCGTGCGAGACCGCGACCACCGCTCCCGGGTACGCGGCGAGCGCCGCCTCCAGGTCCTCGACGAGGTCGAGCGCGATGTGGTTGGTCGGCTCGTCGAGTACGAGAAGGTCCGCGGGCCGGGCCACCAGGGTGGTGATCTGCAGCCGCCGCTGCTGTCCCGCAGACAGCGCCGCGACCGGGACGTCCAGGTCCTCCTCGCGGAACAGCCCCAGCGCCGACAGCCGTTCGGTGTACTCCTCCGGCAGCCCGGACCGCCCGGGCCGCCCGGCCGTGAAAGCCGCGAGCAGCGGGAGCCGGGTGGAGCGCGCGGATAGTTCCTGCGCCAGGTACCCGATGCGAACGGGCCGGCGTACCGCTCCGGTGTCCGGTGCGAGGTCGCCCGCCATGACGCGCAGCAGCGTCGTCTTGCCGGCCCCGTTCTCCCCGATGACGGCGGCCTTCTCACCCGGCCGGGCGGTGAAGGAGATCAGGAATCGGTGTCGTCGACCTCCGAGAACGCGCGGGTACGTGCGATTCAGACCTGTCCCTGCTCGCCGTCGCCGAGCAAGCGGCTTCCCCGCGCTTGAATGCGAGACCCTGATGGGCACTCCCGTGCCTCGGGGCGGGGACATCCGGGGCCGTTCGGGACCGTTCGGTGGCCGTCCAGGCCCTTTGGAGCCGTCCGTCCCGCTTTTTGCGTGCAGGGAACGGCCTTCCGGGGAAGACGTGCCGGGGACCCGTACACCCGAGAAGGGACGGACACCATGGCACGACCGAAGATCGTGGTCGTCGGCGCGGGCTTCGCCGGCGTCGCCTGCGTACGCCGCCTGGAGCGGACGCTGCCACCCGGGGAGGCGGAGATCCTGCTGGTCACTCCGTTCTCCTACCAGCTCTACCTGCCCCTGCTGCCGCAGGTGGCCTCCGGTGTGCTCACCCCCCAGTCCGTGGCGGTGTCGCTGCGCCGCAGCCGCCGCCACCGGACCCAGATCGTGCCCGGCGGGGCCGTGGGCGTAGACACCCGGGCCAAGGTCTGTGTCATCCGGAAGATCACCGGGGAGCTGGTGGACCAGCCCTACGACCACCTGGTGCTCGCCCCCGGGAGCGTGACCCGCACCTTCGACATCCCGGGCCTGGCGGAGCACGGCCGCGGTATGAAGACGCTGGCCGAGGCGGCCCACCTGCGAGACCACGTGATCGCCCAGCTCGACCTGGCCGACGCCGCCGCCCCGGGCTCGGCGGAACGGGCCTCACGGCTCGGCTTCGTCGTGGTGGGCGGCGGCTACGCGGGCACCGAGACGGCCGCCTCCCTGGAGCGGCTCACCACGAACGCCGTCAGCCGCTACCCCCGGCTGGACCGGCGCGAGATCAGCTGGCACCTCGTGGACGTGGCCCCGAAGCTGATGCCCGAGCTCGGCGACCGGCTGGGCCGGGCAGCCCTCGACGTGCTGCGCCGGCGCGGCATCGAGGTCTCGCTCGGCGCCTCCGTCGCCAAGGCGGGCCCCGAGGACGTCACCCTCACCGACGGGCGCGTGCTGCCCTGCCGCACCCTCATCTGGACGGCCGGCGTCGCCGCGAGCCCGCTCATCGCCACGCTCGGCGCCGAGACCGCGAAGAGCGGCCGGCTCGTCGTCGCTCCGGACCTGCGGGTGCCGGGGGCGGACGGCGCGTTCGCGCTCGGTGACGCGGCCGCCGTGCCCGATCTTGCCGGCGGCGGGGACGGTGCGGTGTGCCCGCCCACCGCGCAGCACGCCGAGCGCCAGGGCAGGGTCGCCGCCGACAACGTCGTCGCCACGCTGCGGGGCACGCCGCTGCGTCCGTACGCCCACAAGGACCTCGGACTGGTCGTGGACCTCGGCGGCCGCGACGGCGTCTCCCGACCGCTCGGCATCGACCTGCGCGGGATGCCCGCCCAGGCCGTGGCCCGCGGCTACCACTGGGCAGCGCTGCGCACCGGGGCCGCGAAGACCCGGGTGATGACGAACTGGCTCCTGAACGCCGTGGCGGGCGACGACTTCGTCCGGACCGGCTTCCAGACGTACAAGCCGGGGACGCTGCGCGACTTCGAGTACACGGACCACTACCTCACCCCGGAGGAGGTACGGGCCCGCACGGCGGCCGACGGAGGCTGACCGTTCCGCCGAGCGAGATCGCCATCAGCAGGAGTCGGACCCACCAAGACCGGCGGTTCCCGCAGCCCGATCCGTTCGCATGGTGGAGCCGGTGGCCCTGGGCAGCGTGGGTACGGGCGTGGCGTGGGCGCTGGGAATCGTGGCGGCGGTGGGCATGTTCGCCGCCGGCACCCGCGTCCGCGACTGACGCCAGCCCCTACAGGCGGGCGGCTGTTCCAGAATTCTGGAACAGCCGCCCGACCCCGCTACCGGGCCCGGCCCACGCCCAGCTCGCCGAGCCGCCTCTGCACACCGCAGGTCCGGCGGGGGCCGAGTGCCGGAGCCGAGGGGCGCCGTGCCGTACCTGGGGCGGTGCCGGGCCGACGCTGTGGCCGGTTGCGCACGGGCGCGTCCGGCCGTCCGGGCGGGGGGGCTGGGCGCAGGTGATGAGGCCCTCGAACCGCTTCTGCGTCTCCTCATCGGACAGGGCGCCGCCGATGGCGTGCCACCGGGTAGGCGCAGTTCCACTGGCTTTCGAGACGTGGTCAGCTGTGGGGTGCCGGCCTCTGGCTGTGGTCGTGGCAGCCAGGGGACTGTCGGGCGGTGTTCACCGTCCGTCAGGGCCGCCGAGCGGCGCGGTGAACCGCGGACGCCAGCCTTCCTCCGTCAGCACCACCACCTGGACCGCGGCCGCACGGGTGCGCAGAGGCAGCAGGCTGCCGACCGCAGCGCGGACATGGGCGGAGGCTGTCGGGTCGTCCGCGCCCATGGCGACCGTGACATGGGCGGCGGGCCGCGCCCCGAAGCGGCCTCTGTACGGGCGCAACCGGGGCCACGTGGCGCGGAACGCATCAACGATCGGCTGGAGTTCCGGAACGGTGACGCCGACGAAGCCGGACGCCGTCACGAGCTCCTCCAAGAGCAGATCAGCTGCCGGAAAACTCGCCGCCAGGGAACGCACGCCCTTCTCGTCCTGACCCGTCAGCGCCGAGTCCGGCACGAACGGGTAGAGGAGCGAGACATGCGCCGGCACCCCATGACGCACAAGAGCCGGGTCGATACGCCACGCCGCATCGAGGAGGGGGGCGGCATCGGGCAGAAGAATGACGACGGCAGTGGTCCCTGGCTCTGGCACTCCATCATCATCGCAGGCCGGGTACGGGACCGACACGGTCAGACTGGGGTTGCGGGGCGGTTGGGGGTCTGGCCCACGCTGCGTGACGTGGTATCACGGAGCGGCAGGCCGGAAGCACGCGCGCCCGCCCGTCTGGCGAGCTGTGCGCCGTCTCGGACTTGTCCTGCCGATCACGCAAATGTCTCGTGCCCGGCTCGTCGTCCTGGGCTCAGGTCTCCTGGGCAGCTTGTGCCGGAACCGCGCCGAATGTCCGGTCATCCTCACATCACCGTGTGATCACACGCTTGACCTCAATCACGCTTGAGGTGTGACGGTGATCCACATGACCACGGAATCCACATCCCGCGCAGCAGACGTCGAAGCGATCAGCCGGCTCGTCGCCACCGTCGAGCACTCCCAGCAGAACAAGGACCCCGAGGAGTTCCTCGGCCTCTTCCACCCGCACGCGATCTGGACGACTGCCCACGGCAAGGTCCTCATCGGCCTCGACGCGATCTCGGAGTTCACCCGCAAGGTCCTCCCCGCGGCGAGCTGGGACGGCGAGGTCACCTACGAGGTCGTCCACGTGCTCTTCATCCGCCCCGATGTCGCGGCGGTCAAGGTCCGTCAGCGTTACCTCGCCCCAGGCGAGGAGAGCGAAGGTGCCCCGCTGTACGTGATCTCGAAGCAAGCCGACGGTCGCTGGCTGCTGACCGCCTGCCAGAACACGGGGGTCGTCGCCCACTAGCTTGCCCTCGATCACGTTCGGAGCCGGACCGTGAGGGCTGCCGCAGTGGCGGTGCCGAGGTGGACGTAACGGCGCTTGCCGTAGCAGGTGGCCAGCGCCCGGCGCTGCTTCGACCGATTGACAGCCCGTTCGATGAGTTGCGGTGCTTGTACCGCTCCCCGTCGAAGCCGGGCGGCCGCCCGCCGCGTGAGCCATTTCCCAAGCGGGCGGCCTGGCTGTCGGTCTTCTCCGGGATCGTGTGCCGGATGCCCCGGTGCCGCAGGTACTCGCGCCACGGTCCGTTGCTGTAGGCCTTGTCGGCCGCGAAGCTGTCCGGCTTCCTGCGGGTGGCCTGCCCGGCCCGAGCTTCGGGAGGCGGTCTTCTCCAGCACCGGCTTGAACTGCATGCGGTCTGCCCGCTGGCCGGTGTGACGATCAGGGACAGCGGGCGGCAGCGGTCGTCCGCGCTGAGGAGGAGTTTGGTGGTGAAGCCGCCGCGCGAGCGGCCCGGGCCCTCCTTCCGCACCACCTCCACCAGGCGGACCAGTCGATCTCACCCGCATCGTCCGCCCCGGCCTGGAACTGCGCGGCTGCGTGAGCATGCCCCTGCACGTCGATCTCACCCGGATCCTGGAAACCGCCGAACGCTCCGGCCACCACGATCCCGCCCCCGACGCCCTCGGGGTCCGTCCCGATCGCCGCCGTCGGCCGCCACCGCGCCGGAACTCCTCGAACAGCCCGTCTACGGTGGCCCCTACGCCCGGGCCGTAGTCGCCCGGTCCGTGCCCGGGCAACGATGGCCCGACGTGCCGGGATGCGGCAGAAGGGCCCGCCGAAGAAGGGCCCGCCGAGCGCGCCCGGAGCGTCGCCCTGGACAAAGACACCCTCGGCGAGCACGACGCGGGCCTCGGGAGTCCCTGCGGCACTGACAGAGGATCCGGACGCCCTGGCACACTTCGGCTCGATGCCGGCCGACTACGAGTGGGGAGTTCCAGCGGAGGGCCGAAAACGTGCCCAGCCCCGCCGTTGACCAGGCCGAGCCCTGCCCCAGCGCGAACGGAGTGTGACTAGGGTGACGCCATGTCTGTCATTCTGAGCTCCACGAAGGCCGCTGCCGCACTCCGTACGGCGGCGCGGTTTTCCGCCGAACTGCTGGTGGTCCTGGTCATGGCGGCGGCGACCCTGTGGGTTCTGAGCCGGATGTGGTCGGTCGTCTGGCCGCTCATAGTCGCCCTGTTCCTCACCACCCTGACCTGGCCCCTGGCCGCATTCCTGCGTCGGCGCGGGTGGCGGCCCGCTCTTGCCGCCTCCGTGGTGACCGTGCTGTCCCTCCTGGTGGCCGCGGGCATCGTGGCGCTGATCGCCGTGCCCGTGGCCTCCCAGTCGGGCGAACTGGTCGACGGCGTGTCCGAGGGCATCCAACGACTGCGCGAGTGGGCGGCCGGGCCGCCGCTGAACATCGGCGACGACCAGATCACCGGCGCCTCCGACGCCGCGATGGACCGCCTCCAGAACAGCGTCGGCAGCGCGGTCTCCACCGTCGTCACGGGGGTGAGTACCATCTTCAACGGCCTGGTCACCGCCGTCCTGGCGCTCTTCCTGATGTTCTTCTTCCTCAAGGACGGCCCCCGCTTCCTGCCGTGGCTCACCCGCCAGCTCCCCGGCCGGTTCGCCACCGACATCCCGGTCGTGGCCGCGCGCGGCTGGCAGACCCTGGGTTCGTTCGTCCGGTCCCAGGCCTTCGTCGGCCTCCTCGACGCCGTGTTCATCGGCCTGGGCCTGTGGATCGTGGGCGTACCCCTGGTTCTGCCGCTGGCAGTTCTGACCTTCGTCTCCGCGTTCGTGCCGATCGTGGGCGCCCTGTTCGCCGGTCTGGTGGCGGTGCTCATCGCGCTGGTGTCGAACGGCCTGACGGACGCGCTGATCGTGCTGGCGATCATCGTCGCGGTGCAGCAGCTCGAAGGGAACGTGTTCCAGCCCATGATCCAGAGCCGCAGTCTCGGTCTCCACGCGGCGGTGGTCCTGCTGGCGGTCACGCTGGGCGGCAGCCTGGCCGGCGTCGTGGGCAGCCTGCTGGCCGTACCGGCGGCCGCACTCATCGCCGTCGTCTGGAACTATCTGCGCGACCAGCTCAGCGAACCACCGCACGAGCCGGAGGCCGGCGAACGGCTTCCCACGGCGCCCGCCCCGTCGTAGGACCGCGCTGCGGCGCCGCCGCCCTGATGCTGCTCGTGCCCGCCTGTGCGGCCTGGAGCCGGGGCTGCGCCGGAAACAGGCCCTCAAGCCGAAAACCGGCCTGGCATGTTCGGGCGCGCCACCACCCGGTGGCGTCCCGCGTTGCCGGGTATCCGGCGCCGGCCGGGATGCCCCCGTGTGTGGGGGCGTGGCAGATGGCATACAGGCGGCCGTTGGGGGTGGTGAGGGCGGGGGCGGCGCCTGCGTGGGTACGCCAGGTCGTGCAGTCCTTGACGCCCCCATGCCGATCCCGCTCCTACGGATACCTGGCCCGCTCTCTCGGCCCCCATGCGCAGCCGGACGTCCTCGGCCCGTACCGGAGGCCCGCGAGTCGCTGCTTCGGCAGGCGCGGGCCGGGGCCTCGTACGTCTTCCGGGACCGGTTGCTGCTCGGGCTCGCGCTCCGTCCGGCGGTCGGGAACGTCGCCTTCCTCGCCGTGGAGACCGTCCTCGCCCTCTTCGCGCACGACCGTCTCGGCATCGGCAGCTTCGGCTACGGCCTGCTCCTCACGGCGGAGGCCACCGGCGGCCTGCTCGGCGCGGGCATCGCCTCCTTCCTCGGCCGGCAACTCGGCACCGGCACCGCGCTGATCTGCACGGCGATGGTCGAGGGACTTGCCATCCTGGGCCTTGCCGCCGCCCCGAATCCGTACGTGGCCGGGCTCGCGCTCGCCGTCTGCGGGGCGGGCATGGGCACGACGATGGTGCTCGGGCCCTCCCTCCGGCAGGCGATCGTCCCGGCCCACCTGATGGGCCGGGTCGCCTCCACCTCCCGCATGCTCGCCATGTGCGCCGCCCCGTTCGGTGCCTTCCTCGGCGGCTGGCTGGCTACCACGTACGACGTACGCACCCCGCTCTACGTCGCCGCCGGCCTCCTTCTCACCATGACCGCCGTGACGGCGAACATGACCGGCAACCGCCGGGTCGAGGCGGCGCTGCGGAGCGCTGCCTCGACCGGCGGTCCAGGTCACCCGCAATCCGAGGACCCCGTTCGGAAGGGTGCACCCGAATTGACTTGATCCCTTGGGTGATCTGGCCGCGTGCCGCAGCGGGCCGGGCGACCTTGGTCGCGCGGCAGCCCCCGACCCTGCCCTCGCTTTTACTCGGGTCGAGGTTGGTGTCGAGCATGGCGTGGCCGGTGCCGGCGCGCAGGAGGTCGGCGGCGATGGGCGTGGTGCGGGATTCGGTCAGGGCCTTCATCTCGGCCGGCCCGGCGTCGGGCCCGGTGTCCTCGTCGCAGGCACCGCGGATGTTGGGACGGTCGGCGTGGAACCGCGGGACGACGTCGGGGTCCTGGTCCGGCACCGGCAGGGGCCCGAGTGCCGCGCAGCCGGTGCGGGTGAGGCGGTCGCCGCAGTGGCCGCACCCGCCGGTACGCGGCGGTACGCGGCGGGAAGCCCGAGGAGGCTTCGGGCCGGTTGATCTCCGCGCGGTTCTCGTCGCAGCCACCTGCTCCTCGGAAACGGGTGAGCCGAAGCTCGCTCGCTTCAAGCTCCTGGGCAAGCGGGTACTGCCTGCCTCCCGACCTCACTGTCAGGGGCCGGCGCGACGGTCCCCGGACGGCCACGCGCGGAGAGACATGGGCACCTGGGGCATCGGCCCCTTCGACAACGACACGGACCCCGGCATCCGCCTTCGCGACGTCCTGGCCGGCCCCTCCGATCCCGTCACAAGACGAAGCCCTCGTCGAGGCCCAACCGGTCACCCACGGCCACGGCCACAGAGGGTGAGTCAGAGCCCGAGAACGGGAGTCGGTCCGCCACGGGCCTTCCCCCGTGCTTCAGCGTCACTGCACCGTCCGGTTGGTGAGGGGCTGAGAGGCGGTCGGTGGTGCGAACAGTGCCCGGACGGTTTCGGCGGCCATTTCGCGCAGCCAGGTGTGGGCGCGATCGTTGTCGTAGCGCTGGTGCCACAGCAGGTACAGGGGCACGTCGGGCAGCGGGAGCGGCGGTGGCAGTGTGGCCAGGCCGAGTTGTTCCCGGGCGGCGCGGGTGACCGCGTCGGGGAGGGTGACGACCAGGTCGGTGCCGAGCGCGAGTTGCAGAGCCAAGGCGGCGGTGGGCCCGG
This sequence comes from Streptomyces sp. NPDC048257, assembly GCF_043201855.1. Taxonomy (NCBI): domain Bacteria; kingdom Bacillati; phylum Actinomycetota; class Actinomycetes; order Kitasatosporales; family Streptomycetaceae; genus Streptomyces; species Streptomyces sp. NPDC048257. The sequence continues at coordinate 197,714 of NZ_JBICZI010000010.1, read as the reverse complement.
CGGCGGCGACGCGTCGTTCGAGGCCGCGTGTGGTCAGGGCGTCGTCGATCGGGTCGCGCAGGCTTCCGCGCCGCGAAACGGTGAGGTGTTCGGCGGCCGCGTAGCGCTCGAGGGTCAGCGGGCCTTCGGTGAGCGGGTGGCCCGGGCGGACGGCGACGACCAGCCGGTCTCTGCCGACGAGGCGGTGGCGGATGTCGGGGAGCGCCGGAGCGCTGGAGCTCGATTCGAGGTCGACCTCACCCCGGCGCAGCTCGGGGGTGTCCGTCCCGGGTTCGGCGGGCAGGCGCAGCCGGACGCCGGGGGCCTGGCGGTGGACGGCGGTGATCAGGGCGGTGCCGCAAGCGGCGGTGAGGGCGTCGTGCCAGCGCACGGTGAACACCCGGTCCAGAGACGCCAGGTCGAGTTCCTGCTGCGCGGAAAGAAGCTGGTGGGCCTGCTGCACGAGGGCGTGGACCTGGGTGCGCATGGCCAGCGCGCGGGTGGTGGGGACCATGCTGCGGCCGTTGCGGACCAGGATCTGGTCACCGGTGGCCTTGCGGATGCGGCCCAGGGAGCGGCTCATCGCCGGTGCGGTGACATGGAGACGGTCCGCCGCGCCGGCGACACTGCCCTCTTCCAGGAGGGCGTCCAGGGCGGTGAGCAGGTTCAGATCCAGTTGCATGAGAGTAACTCTACGAGTGAATAGCATGCACTTGTTGTTAATCCACTGGCGGCCTAACTTCGAGGTGTGGGTGCGGAACGAGCCGCCCCGCCGCACGAACCGAACCCAGGGAAGCCCGCCATGAGCAAAGTCATGCCTTTCGACGCCGACACGACGCTCCTGTCCGACGTGACCACCGCGGTGAAGACCGCCGGCCTCACGCTGCTCCACCGCTACACCTCGCACGCCCGCGGCGTGAGCCTCGGTGAGGTCGTCGACGAGATCCACGCCAACGACGACGCGGTGCTGGATGTGTTGCGGGAACCGCTGCTGCGGGCCCGGCGAGGATCGCAATGGGCCGAGGACGAGCTGGCCGGCGGCGCGCTCCCGCCCGGGGAGTGGTGGGTCGTCGACCCCGCCGAGGGCAACATCAACCACGTCCACGGCATGCCGGACTGGGCCGTCACCGCCACCCTCGTCCGCGACAACCAGCCGGTACTCACCGTCGTCCACCTGCCGCTGACCGACGACACCTATACCGCAGTGGCCGGCGGAGGTGCCCGCCTCAACGACCGACCGCTGAAGGTGTCCGCCAAGACCGAAATGGGCGCTGCACTCATCGGCACCGGCCAAGCCAGGCCCGGCGAGGACGAGCGCACCTTCCGGCGGATCGGTGACTCCGTCACCGCCATGCTCATCAACGGACTCGTCGTGCGCGTGTCCGTTCCCGCCACGATGCAGCTCATCCACGTCGCCGCCGGACGCATGGACGCCTTCTGGCAGTTCTCCGACGTCCGCTCCGGCCTGGTCGCCGGCGCACTGCTGGTCTCCGAGGCCGGAGGCACCGTCACCGATCTGGCGGGCGAACCCTGGAACACCGGCAGCCGCGACTTCCTGGCCGCCGCCCCCGGCATCCACGCCACAGCCCTCAAGGTCCTCTCGCCGATCGCCTGACCGGGCACCCCCGCTCTTCCCACCCGATACCGCAAGGAGCACCACCTCATGACCAGCATCGGCATCCTGGGCGCCGGCCGCGTCGGCACCAATCTCGCCCGCAAGCTCTCCGCCACCGGGCACCATGTCACCCTCGGCCGCCGGAGCCCGAGGGAAGAGACCGCGGCGGCCGCCGAAGGCACAGCCCCCGGCGTCTCCTTCGCCGACCAGCGCACCACTGCCCGCACCGCGGACATCGTGATCAACGCGACGCCCGGCGACAGCGCCCTGGACCGCCTCACCGACCTGCGCACCGAGCTCGCCGGCAAGCTCCTCATCGACGTCTCCAACGCCACCCGCGACGCCGGAGACGGCCTGCCCGGCGACCTGTGCTATCCCGGCAGCAGTCTCGCTGAGAAGCTCCAGGCCGCCCTCCCCGACACCCATGTGGTCAAGACCCTCAACACCATGCTGTTCATGGTCATGACCGCCCCCGAAACCCTGGCCACCCCACCGACCGTCTATGTCTCGGGCAACGACGAACAGGCGAAGAAGACCGTCACCAGCCTGCTCGGCGACCTGGGCTGGCAGCCCGAACGGATCGAGGATCTCGGCGACATCAGCACAGCCCGCGCCACCGAGGCGATGATCCTGGTCGTGCCCCACATCCTGCGCCGCCACGGCTTCACGCCCTTCGCCGTCTCCCTCGCCCGCTGACCACCACCACGCCAACACCGGGTTCAGACCGCAGCCAGCCGGCGGGCCCGTACGAGGCCGCTCGGCGCCGGTCCAGCAACGGGGCGAGGAACGACCGAGCGCAGGGGCGGTCGTCGCGACGGCACGGATGAGCGTGCCGGTCCAGCCGGCAGATCCGGCCGCCGGGGCCCGCTCGCGGCCACGCTGCCCCGGCCGCCGACGGAGGCGTACTCGCTCAGGGGGAGAGCATCCTTGCTGCGGCTGCGGCCGCGCCTGGCCTCGCCGGGCATGTCCAGGCCGTGAAGTCCAAGGCAGCCACCGGCTGCCTTGGACGCCGCCCCCGACGCCCCGGCCTGCGGCATCAACCTGCAGCGGAGCCGCCGAAGCTGATCGCGTCGGTCAACAAGAAGGTCCGGGGTGCGTACGTACGGGCCCTGCACGTCTGCGCGCCCGGCCCGCTCGCGGCGGAGCGGAGGATGCCCGGCGCAGGGGGGACTGCTGAGCAGCCGGCCGGGGATATGCCCGCCCCGACGAGGCCTGCCCTCCGGTCTCCACCGGTACGAGCGGGGTGCGGCCTTCCTGGTGGTCTGCCCTGCAGTCCAGGCCATGGGACGGCGGACGTGGTCGACAGTCTCACCAACCGGGTGCCGGGTGGCTGCAACACGCGTGTCGAGGCGCCCGCTTACCCTCAGGTCCAGCTGATCCTCGACATCGAGGCCGTTTCCTACGGATCCCTGATGTGGGGGCAGGGTCTGATCAGGGTCCGGGCAGGGCGATCCCCGACGAACCGGGCAGGTTTGGGCGGACAGACTCACCTGTACTTGATCATCACGTTCCCAATGGAGTTTCCCCTATGCGCCGTTCCTCGGCCCTGTCACTGACCGCCGCCCTCGCGTTCGGTGTGATCGCCCCCGCGCAGGCCGCCACCGCTGCCTCCACGCCCGCCGGCAACCTCGACCGTGCCGCCCTGCGCGAGGCGATTACCGTGCGCCCGGACGACGGTGCCGCCGGTGTCGTGGCCGATGTGCACAAGAACGGGCAGAGGTGGCGCGGTACGTCCGGGGACATCAGCACCGGCAAGCCCATCAGCCCCGATGCGCACTTCCGTATCGGCAGCATCAGCAAGCCCATGGAGGCGGTGATTCTCCTCCAGCTGTCCGCCGAGGGCCGCGTCGATCTGGACCAGAGCGTCCAGCACTACCTGCCCGGGCTGTTGCCGGAGACCCGGTTCGCGGAGCCGATCAGCGTCCGGCAGCTGCTCAACCACACCAGTGGCCTGCCCCAGGACTTCGAGGGCTCTCCGGCCACCCCCGCGGACGAGGCGATCGAGCGTCGCCACGAGTACCTCTCCTTCGACGAGGTCATCGAGCAGACGCTCCGCCCCGTGGGCAGGCCGGCTCCAGGTCCGCGCTTTCGCCCCGGTACCCGGCAGGAGTACAACTCCTTCGGCTACCGCGTGGCAGGCAAGCTCATCGAAGAGATCACCAAGCACCCGTACCAGTACGAGGTGACTACCCGCATCCTGAAGCCGCTGAAGATGAGGGAAACCAGGGCTGCCGTGCCGGGCCGCAGTACGCCCGTGCCTGCGCCCTACCTGCCCGGCTACATGGCCAGGAGCAACGGCGAGCTGGTCGATGTCAACGTACAGGGCGGGCTGCCCGCCAGCATGACCTCCACCACGGGTGACCTGGACCGCTTCATCTCCGGCCTGTTCGACGGCCGGCTGCTGCGTCCGGCGCAGGCCGCGGAGCTGTTCGCCGTGCCGAAGGGCACCGACGGCAAGCCGCTGCCCTATGCCAACGGGTCCAACTGCAACACCGGTCCCGCGAAGGGCACGGCATGCTTCAGCGTCGGCCTGATGTATGTGCCGCTGCCCGACGGCTCGGTCCTGTGGGGCAAGACGGGCTCCGATCCGGGATACCGGAGCGGCGTCTTCGCCTCCCCGGACCTCAACCGGCGCGCGGTATACGCGATCGGCACGTCATCGTCCCTCGGCAACGGGGCCGAAGCAGTGGCCCAACGCTTGGCCCTCGCCGCCTTCGGGAACCAGGGAAGCCCCAGCCTGCCCGGACAACACCCCTAAGGGCTGGCCCGCAATCCCCGGCGGGCGCACAACGACAGCTACGGCACCTCGCTGCGTGGTCGGAACGCCCGAATAGGCACAGTATGAGGACGCTCCTCCGCCTTGCGATGCACCGCATCTGACGCCGTGCGCTGATCCACCGGGATTACGGGACAGCCCTTAGGCAGCGCGGGCCAGGCAAGAGCCGAAAGAGCAGCTCACGGCGCCCGAGGTGAAGAAGTGGCTGCGGGCCACCGGTGCTGCTCTGCAGCGCGCACCGCCTCCCTGACGTCCGCGAACTACCCGTGTCCGACCGCCAAGCTCGCCTCCGGCCTAACGGCGACGGACGGTGATCGTGGTCCAGGCGCCGACGTGGACTTGGTCGCCGTCGTCGAGCGGGATCGGGACGTACGGCTGGATCGGTTCCTCAGAGCCATTGATGGTGGTGCCGTTGGTGGAGTTCTGGTCCATCACCGCCCAGGTTCCGTCGGACCGCTGGACGAGCATCGCCTGCTGGTGGGAGACGCCCGGATCTTCGGGCGGCACCGAGAGGTCGATGTCCGGGGACTCGCCGGAGGATGCGCGGCGCCGGCCGATGGTGATCTGGCCGCCGGAGAGCGCGAGGTACTGCTCGGGGGAGTGCTCGGGCAGACTCAACCCGGCCCCCTCGGGGCCAGTGTGCTGCATCATCGCCATGAAGTACGAGCGGTCGAGGCCGACCGTCGCGCTCCAGTCACCGCCGCCGTGCGACGAGACCTGGTTCGGGGGCGCGTAGTACTGATGAGGATGCTGCTGCGAGGGGTACTCGTAGTACTGGTGCTGCGCGTGCGACTGCTGATCGGGCCCGGACGGCAGCAGCCAGTGGTCCTCGCGCGGGAGTGGGTCGGCCGGCCGGTTGCCCGGGGTGGGCCACGAGCCCTGAGCGGCGAAGTGGTCCTGCGAGAAGGTCGGCGGGGGCGGCGCAGTGCCCACCCTCCGGGTGCCCGCAGCGCTGTCCGTTTCCGGCGCGAGCGGGGTGTACGAAGCCGACGCTGGCGTCGGAAAGCTGTACCGGCACACCTCGCAGAACGGGAGGGTGGCCTCGCGCGTGGTCCGGCACTGCGGGCACAGCTCCGCCTGCGCGGTCCACTCACCGGCCGCGGGAGGGTAGCCGTAGCCGTAGCCGTAGCCGTAGGAAGGCGCCGCAGTGGTGTTCGCGGCGGCCGCCATGGGGTAGCCGCAGAACTCGCACCAGCCTTCGGAGGCGGACTGGTGCCCGTTCGGGCAGGTCGACATGGCGATACTTCCCCGTTCTCCTTGTGTCATCGTGGCAGGTCTTCTCGGGCTTCTTACTCGGACGGAATACGGCGAACGGGTTCAAGGGGCATCTCGCCGACCCGGCAGCGCGCTTGAGGAGGCCCTCGCGGCGCGGCTTGCTTGACTCGACGGTCTCGGCCGTGCGTTCGGGACGATCCGTACCTGGGCTCCTATCCTTCCAGTGCTCGACGGGTCGCCGGCCCGTAGTTGCCCCGACCGTCCTCGTCGATGCCCCGGTCGACCTGGAACTTCGACACCGCCTGTTTCACGTACCAGTCGAATCGGCCGTTGATCTTTCCCTTGTACAGGCCGCCCTTCGCGGCCAGCAGCCGCTGCAGCTTCTCCACCTCCGAGCCCGAGTCCCCGTACCGCAGGGTCGGTACCTGCGCAGGTGGCGGCGGCTTGAGGACGGGGGAATGGCTCGCGCTCGGTGAAGCAGAGGGGAGCGCCGAGCGGGAGGGATCGGGGGAGGTGGACCGGGACGGGGACGCCGAAGCGGACGCGCTCGCTGACGGAGAGCGCGAAGCCGAAGGTGAAGGGCGGGACCCTTTGGCGGAGGGTGTCGGGGAGGCCCCGGGCTTGACCGTGGTCACTGCGGGAGCCGACGGTACGGCATCCGGGAGCATGACGAAGTCGACGGAGGAGGAGCCCGGTGCCGTCCACAGCATGGCCGTCCCACCGACCGCGGTTACCGCGGCGGCGGCAAACAGGAGCGGCGCCAGCCTCCGGGAAGTCCGGTCGGTCCGTTCCTCGGAGCCGCGGCCCGCCCCCGCCGCGTCCGCGGTCCACCCGACCGTTCCCGGGGCGGGCTCCCGGGATACCGACTGGAGCTCCACCGTGTGGGCGGCGTGCAGGACGGGCGCCGGGGCTTCCGGCCACAGCACGTGTTCCGGCGGTACGTGCATCCCGTACGCCGGGGTGTCGCCCGGGGGCAGCGTCACCGCGCCCAGTACCGGCGACTCGAACGCAGGGGCGTCCGGCTCGCCGGGGTCGGGCAACGCGACGTACGGACGTATGCGCATGGGGTCGAAACCCCGAAGCGGCGCACACCCGCAGCCGGCGCCGACAGCGCCACAATCCGGACAGCTTCTCCCAGTCACTGAAATCCTTCCTTGGGCCGTTGCCGGCCACGTGTGCAAGCCGTTGCCCGCACTTCACCCGTCCCCGCATCTCTTCTGCGGGATCCCTGTATGTCCCTTGCTCGGCACGCGTTCCAGTACGCCGCCCAGCTGGCCGCGATCCCGTGGTCCGTCCGGAGCGCGACCGGGTACAACTCCGCTGCCTTCGCCGTCTGCCGGCGGTGGAGCGCTGCCCGGCGATCCGAGGAGTCATCCCTCGCCGTTCCAGTGCTACGAGTGCCCCGCCCTGCGCCTGGTCGCCTTCGCCTTCGCACGGGCGTGACCGGTGATGACCAGGCCGGCTGTGAGCAGTGCTCCGCCGAAGGCGGGGAGGAGCGCCAGGGGTCCTGACGCGCCGGGCTGTGCCAGGGGTCCGCCGGCCGCGTCGGCCCCGGCTCTGCCCGAAGCCCCGGGCAATGTCGCGGCCGACGCAGTTGAGCCGGATGCCGCAGTCGCCCCGGAGGCCTGCGTCGACACGGACGGGGATGCCGTGGGCGGAGCCGGCGGAAGTGATGTCGCGCCCTTCGAGGGCGCGGGTGCGGCCGGTGCGGATGCGGCCGGTGCGGATACGGACGGTGCGGGTGCGGGCCGGGCCGAGCCCGGGGAGAGGGAGGTGATGCTGATGTCGTCGTAGTAGATCACCACCGTGGGCGTCCCACCCGCCGCGTGTCCCTTCGTCCCCTTCCATCTCGGCCGGTACAGACCGATCTTGTGAAACGGGGCGGTGTCCTGGACGGACCACTGGCTCCACTGCCCGAACCGCGCCGGACCGAGATCGTGTCCCACGACCGCCGCGGTGCCTGCGCCTTCGCTTCGCTCGCGGGGCCACTGGGCTGCACCGCCGGAGTCGAACCCGCCCGCGAACGGGACGGGTGTGGTCGACTTCGCGACGGCGGTCCCGGGGGAGGCGGCTCCCAGCGCCACCACTGCGGCCAGGGCCACGCCGGCTACACGCCGACGCCTGTGACAGTGGAACATGAACCATCCTCGTGGCAAGGAGACACTCTGCTTCGGCTCGCCGCGGCGGAGCGGTCGTCCGGTGACCGCCGGCATGGGGCGGCCACCGGACTGGGCCGGTAGGGGTCCGGCCGGTCAAGGGGCGATCCGACGGCGCGTTCGCCGCGACGGGCGTAGGCCGCCCGTCGGCTCTGTGGCGGGTCGAAGTACTCGTAGGCCAACCGTGAAATCGGCCAATAACCAACAGATTTCAACGGGCGTGCTCTATGAAACCTCTGTCAGGGGAAGATCGTCAACCCGGCTGGGTTGGCTGAGATCAGCCTGTGATGTTCTGTCTGCGCACCGTGCGAGGCGGTACTGGTGAAGGATCCTGTGGCTGATTCACGATGCCCGGCGTCCCGGCCGAAGCCCGAAGGCGGTGCGTGTTCGAACAAAATTCAACGCACCTTCCCACATGGACGCGGTAAGGAGGAGAAGGGGCGTGAGTGCGCGACGCGCCCGCCGGGGCTCTGGTCCGGGGCGCGGGCGTTGCCCACGGGGACCTCGCCCGCACCCACCGCGGGTGCCTTGATCTCGAGGGGCTCCGCGTCGTTGCGCGGGAGTACCCCCGGTGCCAGGCCGCGGGGCGACGTGGTGATGGGCCTCGTGGAGAGAGGAAATCTTCCAGCGCGCCCTTGAGGCGGCGACCGTCTGGGCGGTCTCCTGTCAGGTGCTCGGGGTCACGGACGGCATCCATGACGCGCCCTCACACGACGGCGTACGGACCGAGCCCGGCCGACCGCCTCCTCCCGCGCCGCCCGGCCTTGCACGGTCGGCTGACACCTGCCGCCACGTCGCAGCTGCTCCTCGGTGGCCTGCTCCTCTGCCATCGTTGCAAGGATGCCGAGTTGGCGGCCCCTCCAGCGCTCGGCCGGGGCACCGGCCTGGTCCTGAGTCTTCTTCAGAGGCGTCCGGGCAGGGCGTCGGCCGTCACCGACGACGGTCTCACGCGTGTCGTAGCAGTGCATCTGCGCGGCATTGACGATCTTCGAGTCCATCGTGCAGACCACGCCATGCGCCGGACGGGGTCGAACAGCGGGCACAAGAGACACATCGTCGTGAACGTGACGCCGACCGACGCCGCTGCCTGCCCGATGGTGAGCCCGTCTGGCATGGGCTCAACGTGCCCCCACATCGTCGGCGGCTGTGATCGTGTGAGCCGCGTCGAGGAGCGGGCCGAGGGTGGCCTGGAGTGAGCGGGACTCGGGTTGCGATCTCGGCGGTGCTGCCGGCCGGCGGCCACCTCCGTTTCGAGGCCGGGGAAACCTGCGATCGGTCCCGGCAGCCCATGGCCGCGATAGAGGTCGACCTTGACCTTGGGTCAGGGGTGCATGGTCAGTGCAAGGTCAGCGCATGGCCGCCCGCGAAGGGGGATCTGTTCCTCCTCCACTGCCTTCGCCGCGCCCGCTGCGGCGATCTTGGCGAACGCCAATCTCGTTCCGGAGGGTGTCGAGATCACCAGCGTCGACGCGGTCGTCTTCGCCCACCCCACCCGCAGCGTCATCCGCTGCGCCCAAGCCCAGGGCCGCGCCCTGTGCCTGGACGTTTCCGGGAAGACCGCCTCCCTGATCGTCCCCGTCTACCGGCCGCCGGGCGCCGACCGGCCCCGAAGACATCCTCGGCACCGCGCACGAACCGGTCCCGGGCGATCACCACAACCCTGGCGAGCCACGGCCACCGCATCGTGGGACAGCTACCGGACAAGGCCAACGGACAAGGCCAGCGGACAAGGCCAACGGACTCCCCAAGGAGACGAACGCGCTGGCTGCCGAGCGGGCCCGGGGGAGGGGCCCGTCCGAAGGGCTGCGAGCAGCCCCGTAACGGATGGCGGTCTGCGAACCAGATGCCGGGCGCGGCGTCACGCCCTACGGGCAGAGCCGGCCAGGCGTCGGGTTGCAGTCGTCGCCAGGATCCACGGGGCCGCCCGGCCGGAAATTGGACCACCACAGTGGGGTGGAGCCGGAATAGACCACCAGGTTGCCGCCGTTCTGGATCGCCAAATACGCACCCCAGTGATGGTCGGTGGCACTGTTCCATAGCGGGCGCATCGCCGCGTCGTAGGAGACGAGGTTCCCGTCGGCCTGCATGTAGAAAGTGTTGCCGTAGCCGTAACTGCCGACGGCCGTCCAGATGGCGACGTTGTCGCGGTAGAGCACGACGTGGCCGTCGTACTGCTGGATCAGCATGGTTCGGCGGTCGGGCGAATACCAGGCCTCGCCCCGGTTCAGGCCGGTCGTGCCCGTGATGACGGTCTCGGTGTCACTGCCCAGGGCGGCCGAGGTGACAGCCGGCGTGGCGGGCGAGGCCTGCGCCGCCGTGGCGCCGAGCCCGGCCGGGATCAGGGCGAGAAGAGCGGCGGCCAGTAAGACGGGGCGGATGCGTACTCGGTTCATGCGGACTCCGTGCGGTGTGATCCGAATGGACGCCCGCAGCCTCGCAGTGGAATCCCGCCCTCAGCAGGAGGAATTCGGCCGTTGGGCCGCGGGATGAGCGATGCGCCGCGGTAGTCGCACTGACCAGCTGCGCCAAGCACCCGCCTCGACCGAGTGCGAGCCGACGAGGCGTACGCCTCCCGCAAGAACCGCGCCTACCTGCGTAAACGGGGACAACCCGCTACGGGAAACTTGCCGTTCGCTACGAAGCCACCCTCCTCGTCGCAGCCGTCAACGAATGGCTGTGACCGGCACGGAAATCAGTTGGCCCCACCGCGGTGCGACCGGGAAACTCGCCACATGACCACGGACTTCACCGTGCGCCCGGCCCGACCCGCCGATGCGGGCCGCTTGGCCGAACTGCGCTGGACGTTCAAGCAAGAGGACCATGAAGGGCGGCCACCGGCTCCGGCGCGGCCCCTGGGAGAGGCAGAACACTGGATCCGCGACCGTCTCACGGATGGCCACTGGCTGGCCTGGGTCGCGGAGGTCGAAGGCGAAATCTGCGGTCACGTCTTCCTCTGTCTGGTGGATCGGATGCCGTAGCCCTACCTGGACAACAACCCGGTCGGCTACGTCACGAACTTCTTCGTCCTGCCGTCACAACGGAACAAGGGAGCCGGCTCGGCGCTCCTTGAGGCGCTGAAGCAGCATTCACACAGCGCTGACCTCGAGGGCTTGATCGTCTGGCCGTCAGAGCGCAGCACCCCGCTCTATCAGGGCTTCGGCTTCCAGTCCCCAGAGGAACTGTTGGAACTACCACTCGGCACCTGTTGAGATCCACTTCCAGTACACGCCTTGGGCCCGGACTCTCGGCCCCGACAATGCACTGGAGGTTATGGTCGGTAAGCGCCAGGACCTGGCCCTGCACGAGGAGACGGTGCGGAACCTCGAGACAGGTGAGACGGTCGCACAGCGCGGCGTGCACCGCTCCGGACGGGTGTGGAGCGAGCAGGCGTTACGGGTCATCGCCGGCAGGGGCGAGGCGCTGGTGACCGCGTGCGGGCCAGGAGCGGAGGCCCGCTGGCCCGACCTGCATGCCGACGCCCGCGCCGACGGCGACCGGTCGGTGCGCACCGACGCGTTCGAGGCGATGGCGGTGGCGGTGGCGACGGGGGAGCGGGAGCTCGCGGACAGTCGGCGGCAGAGACCGAGCTGCTGCTCTGGAAGCCTCCGAGCGCATGGTTCGGCCCATCCATGCCTCCTTCGTCCCCGACGCGGCACTTCCAGCGCCTCACCGTCCGCACGGCCGCAGGTTTCGGCGCCTTCGACCCGACCGTCGACCTGGTCATCGGCCCTGACCTCAGCCGGCACCAGTGGGCGAGCTTGGACGAGTACGCGCGGCTATGGCGGCTCGACATGCTCACCGAGGCCGAGCACCAGGCCGTCGACGCCGGCCGAGCCCGCCGCCACACGACGTCCCCGTCCTGACGCGTCGCCCGCGCCCTGGGCCCGCTCATCCTCATGGCCCCCGCGAACCCACTCGGAATCGTGTGTCAGGCAGGTCTTCTGACAGGCAATCGGCGCGTCGCCGGGCGCGGCCTCCCCGCTGTTCCCGTGCGCTGGCGCTAGCATCGCTGGCGCAGTGGAGTACGCGCCACGCCAATGGCGGGGTGCACCCCTAGCGGATGAGGTGGTGTGGTGGCCGTTCGGGACAAGAGCGAGGTCATCGGGCGCAACGGCCTGGTGGTACTGCACGTGGCGGTCGGCCACAAAGCCTCGGTTGAGATCCGTGAACCGCGCGACGTACTCACCCTCACGCGAAAGGTGAACGGGGTGTCCATCCAGGTGGTCGAGGACCCGAACTTCACCACGCTCAAGACTGCCCAGACTCTCCCGTGGGGAGCGATCCGCGCTCAGGGACCCGAAGGGGTCCAGGTCCGCTACCGGATCCGCACCCGCGGGGACGTGACGGGGAACCCCGAATTCGACTGACCGCCGGGGTGAGCCTTCCCGGCGAAGCCGAAGTGTGGGAGTCAGCCGGGTGGGGGACGTGATCGACCCGGTCGGCGACGGCCGGGATGGTGGCCTGCCTCGTCCGCTGGTGCCGGTGAGGGTACTTCGCCCCTGCCGTTCCGTTCTGCCGAGACGCAGCGCAGAACATATGGTGCGGGGGCGGTCCCCGGTCGACCAGCTCCTCGCCCTCGGCGACGTCTTCCTCCACCTGCGCCTGGCCGGTTCGCCCGGGAACACTGCCGGCCCCGAACCTCAGCGCATCGGACGCGGCCCGGCTCGCCGAAGCGCAAGAGGGTGACGTGGCCTCCGAGTCGGGAGCCGGCGGCGCAGCGAGGGCCAACGACGAGTGGGACCTGGTGGCCTTCCGCTGTGCGTGGCCCTGTTCGTAGTCACGAAGACGCCGACCGTCTGCTCCGGCAGCAGCGCTATGGCAGCCCAGGATCGAGACGATGGGAAGACCAGCGTATGCGGGCATGGTCCTGATCTCTGCTGTCGCGGCGTACCGTCGAGTTCGGGCATCGGCACGTGCCGGTGTCGTCATCGTCGGACGCCAACGGGGACCTCCCCCAGCACGATGTGCAGGACGTGTCCTCGCGGCACGCGGGACACTCCGGTTCGTGTGATCCTCCTGACCGACTCGGAGGCTGGAGAGGAGGAATCTACGGAATGCAAGCCCGCCCGGGAGAACGTTGCGGCTGCGCACGAGGGCGGCGGCCCCGGCGACGGACATTACTCTCAACGCGTTCACGGATCCGGGGACGACCACCTCAACAGGGTTAGTGTGCAAGGTTGTTGGTGCGCCGCCGCGCATATCACCGCATCGGACACCGGGCCCGTCCGCGCAGTTGCTTCAGTCGGTCGGCCCGCGTCCACCGATGCCGTCCACGCCTCGCGCCGTCGGCGGCCTGTTTGCCTCCGGCCCTGCAAGGGTGCACACTTGCGCGAATTCCGGTCGGGCGCAGCGTCGCACCCTCAGGACGGATGCACCCGGAACCGGCGCCCGGGTCATCAACAAGCCACACGGGAGCACGTGTTGAGTACACCGGGTACCGCCCGTCAGCAGCATCTCCGAAGCGTCAGCGACGGGGAACTCTGTGCCCTGCTGCGCGGGCACACCTCGAAGTCCGACGCCGCGGTCAGCGATGTGATGGACGAGGTGTTCGCCCGTCACCATCCCTCGGTGCTCGCCTACGCCCGCACGTGCTGCCGAGACCTGGCCACCGCCCAGGACCTCGCCGCCGAGGCCTTCGCCCGTACCTACCGAGCCATCGCCTGGGGTGCCGGACCCGAGTACGCCTGGCGACCCTACCTGCTGACCTGCGTGCGCCGTCTGGCGGCCACATGGGCGCGGGAGGCCGCCCGTACCCGGCTGTCCGACGACTTCGAGGAATGGGCCGCCCACCTCTCGGACGGCCAGGACGCCGAGGACGCCGTCTTCACGGCGGAAGAGGGATCGCTGGTCCTGCGTGCCTACCGGTCACTGCCGGAGCGCTGGCAGGCCGTGCTGTGGCACTCCGTCGTCGAACACGAGCCGGCGGCCGAGACCGCGGCACGCCTCGGGATATCGGCGGGAGGCGTCGGCTCACTGGCCGCGCGTGCACGGGAAGGCCTGAGGGAGGCGTACCTGCGCGCCCACCTGGACCAGACCGCGAGCGACGAATGCCGGCACTACGGGGGGCAGATCGCCGCGAGACTGCGCCGGCCGGGCAAGCGCCTCACCCGGGACCTGGGCCGCCACCTTCAGGGGTGCGACGACTGTGCACGGGCCGAGCGTGACCTGCGCGACGTCAACGGCCGTCTGGGCGTGCTGTTGCTGGGTGGAATCCTGCTGTGGAACCCCGCTTCCTTCCTGTCGGCCCTGGGCGGGAACGGCTCGCATCTCGTCGCAGCGACACTGAACGGGACGCAGCTCGCCGGAGCCAAGGGCGGCGCCGTGAAATGGGTGGCGGCGGCGGCCGTGGTGGGAACGGCGGCCACCGTGGTCGCCCTGCTGCCGGCCGACTCCGGTAGCGACTGGTCCGGCCAGGCCGCAGCCCCTGCCAGAACGCCCGCGGCCCCGGGCCGCGCGCTCCCGGAGACAGCACCGATCGTGGCCATCGGCCCTGCGGCATTCGCCACGGCCCCCGCCACAGGCCTCCCGTCCGCCTCCATGTCCGCCTCGGCCTCGGCCTCCGCCCCGCCGACTTCGGCGTCGCCCTCGCCGGATCGCAGCGGCGCGGCCCTGGTCAACGTGGCCTCGGGGCTGTGCGTCGGCCACGGCGGCCCCGGTTCTGACGGTCCGTTGCAGCTCGAGAAGTGCACCGGAAAGGCAGACCAGGGGTGGCAGCGGCTGCCCGCCCCGCAGAACACGTACCAGCTCCGCAACGCGGACACCGGCACCTGCCTCGACGGAACCACCGGCGGCGGGAATCTCGCGGCGGTCACCCTCCGCGCCTGCCGGAGCGGCGCGGACCGCGCGACGCAACTCTGGCGGTTCCAGCCGGACGCACGACCCGGCGTGTACCGCGTCTGGTTCGTGCCGAAGGTCCCGCACAGCGACTACGCCGACCATCTGCTGGGCCCGCGGAACTGGCCGAAGGCCGACCCGCCGCGTCCGGGATCGGAGATGGTGCACCTGCCCAACTACTACAACTCGGTCAACCTGCTCTTCGCTTGGAGGTGAGTCCCCACGCGTGCGGGTGTCGTACGGGTCCACGTGGGGGTGATCCACGCGGTGACCGGCCCGACGAGCGCACGGTGGAGATCGCCCGGCTGGAGCGCGCCCACCGCCGCATCCGCGGCGCCGATGAGGCCGGGCGCCCTTACAGCGCCGAGGACCCGGAGGTCCGTGCCTGGTGATGGTCGCCCTGCACCAGGCGATGACGGCGGCGATGCACGCACTGTCCGGCCCACCTCACGGCCGCCGAACAGGACCTCCTGTACGAGCAGTTCAGGGAGGTCTGTACGGATCTCGGCATCTCCGGAGAGGCCTGCGGGTCCAAGCCGACCGGGACGGCCGGCGACGAGACGCCCGCGGCGTCGGGCCGGGGCCGGCAGCCGTACGGAGGCGTCGGAGACGCTTCCCACCGTGCCGTCGCGCCAGGTGACCGTGGTCTGCCCGACCGTCGTGACGGATACCTGACATCTCACATGGACCGGATCGAAGCCGTCTGGCGGCAAGGTTGAAGCCCGCCCGCCCTTGGGGCGCGGAACCCAACGACAGCTGCTCCTTCAGTCCGGCCGCTCGCCCGGCGTGCCAGCTCCAAGCAGCCGCATGAACGCCGTGCGCGCCGACATCTGCGGGCCCGGCGCCCGGGGGTCTGCCCCCGTTTTCCGGCGGCTCGTCCTGACTCCTCTCGGGGCTCTGCCCTGTCCGAATCCGTCGTGAACCCGTTCTGCCCGCGGCCCCAGCTGGAGCCCGTCCACGCCTCTACGCGGGCTGACGATGGTCAGCAGATAGACGCCCTCGGTTTATGCAGGTGGTTTGTCAAGCCCCGAAAGGTCGCGGCATGACGAAGGTGCGGGGGAGAGGGCCTACTCAGGAGATGGACACCCGCGTATGGGCGGTTCCAGATGTCCAGAGTTTTCAGGTTATCCAGGTTCCGCCTCCGGGATGTGGAGGCGTTGACAGTTCGGAAGGAGTGAGCGCATGCGAGTCACCATGATCTACCCGCTGCGCTGTGTCGGGGGGCGAGTGTCGTGAATTCCCTGCCTCCTCCCTCCGAGCGTCCCACTGGCCCGCCGCCCGGCCCGCTGTCGGGCCAGGGCACGCACGCAGAGCCACCGCCCCCGCCGCCCTCTCGGCCGCCAGGTCCTCCGCCTCCCTCGGGGCCCCCGTCGGGGCCTCTTCCGGTCTCTTCCGGCGGGGTTCCGCTGCCGGGCGGTGCCGGGCGGGTTCGCAGCTGGCGATCGCGCACGGCCCTGCTGAGCGTGAGTACGGCGGTGGCCGTGGTGTCGGCTGTGGTCCTCAGTTTCACCGTGCTGAGCGGGAACACCGCGGTGAGCGGTGAGGTCTTCCTCCAGGCCGCTCCGGAGGCCGGGCCCGACCCGTTCACTCCTTCGACGGCCACACCGGCCGAGAGCGTCGCCAAGGTCATGCCCATGACCCCGGGGGTGAATGCGAAGGACGGTACGAGCCCCAAGGGAACCACGGGCACTGCGAGCGCCACGAGCGCTGCGCGCACGCTTGAGGTCGACGGCGGGTATCCGGGGCTGTACGGCGGAACGCGGAACGTTGCGAGCTGTGACGTGGAGAAGCAGATCCGCTTCCTCACGCAGCACCCCGACAAGGGCAGGGCGTTTGCCGCCTCGCTGGGTATCCGGCAGCCCGAGGTTCCCTCGTACCTGCGGTCGCTGACGCCCGTCCGGCTGGGTTGGGACACCAGGGTCACCAATCACGGATACCGGAACGGCGCGCCCACCAGCTACCAGGCGGTCCTGCAGGCCGGCACTCCCGTCCTGGTCGACGGCCGGGGCGTGCCCCGGGTCCGCTGCGCCTGCGGCAACCCCTTGGATCCGCCCGTCGCGGTCAGAGGCGGGCAGACGTACAGCGGCGCGAAGTGGTCGTCGTTCCGGTCCTCCGGCCTCGTCGCGGTCAAGCCCGCGGTGAAGCCCGTGAAGACCGTCACGGTCTTCGACCAGGACCGGAGGGGATGGTACGAGCGCCCGAGCGGAGCGGCGGAGGGCAAGAACGACCGCGAGATCCCGCCCCCGAAGGGCCAGACCACCGGCTCTGCCTACCCGGTACTGCCGGCGGCCCATTCGGCATCAGTCCAGTCACCCCCTGACACGACCCCGAACCAGCCCCCGCTGACGACCCGAGGCCACACCCCGGGCCAGACCAAGGGGAACGCCCCCGCGCAGAGCCCGGGCAATACCCCGGGCAACATCTCAGGCCAGACCTCGGGTGAGAACCCGGACGAGGGCTCAGAGAAGGTACCGGGCCAGGAGCCCGGCAAGGCACCAGGTCAGGAATCCGGCACGGACCCGGGCAAGGCCCCGGAGAAGGTGCCGGGCAAGGACTCGGGGAATGACCCGGCCCAGGAGTCAGGCGAGAACCCGGGGAAGGAGTCGGGCCCGGAGCCGGGCAAGGCGCCCGGCCCGGACGCAGGCAAGGAGCGCGGCGAGGACCCGGGTGAGAAGTCCGGCCAGGCCCCGGAGAAGGTGCCGGGCAAGGACTCGGGGAACGACCCGGGGCAGGAATCTGGCAAGCATCCGGGGCAGACGCCTGGCAAGGAGCCGGGCGAGAACCCCGGCGGAGACTCGGAGAAGGTGCCGGGCAAGGAAGCAGGCAAGGAGCCGGGTAAGGAAGCGGGCAAGGAGCCGGGTAAGGCGCCCGGTCAGGATCCGGAGAAGGTGCCGGCTCAGGAGTCGGGCAAGGAGTCCGGCCAGGACCCGGACAAGGCCCCTGGGAAGGACTCGGGGAAGGTTCCGGGTCGGGAGTCAGGCCAGGATCCGGCGAAGGTGCCGGGTCAGGAGTCGGGCGAGAAGCCGGGCGAGAAGCCGGGCAAGGAGTCCGGCGAGAAGCCGGGCAAGGAGTCGGGCGAGAAGCCGGGCAAGGAGTCCGGCCAGGGCCCGGACAAGGCCCCTGGGAAGGACTCGGGGAAGATTCCGGGTCGGGAGCCAGGGCACGATCCGGCGAAGGTGCCAGGTCAGGAGTCGGACGAGGGTCCCGGGAAGGCGCCCGGCAGGGACGCTGGCAAGGGGACGGGCCAGGCCCCGGACACGGCTCCCGGGAAGGTGCCGGAGTCCGGCCACGAGCCTGGCAAGGCCCCCGGTCAGGACACGGGCACGGACACCGGTCAGGAATCCGGGAGGTTGCCGGGTCACGAGCCGGGCCACGCCCCTGGGAAGGCGCCGGGCTCCGGCCAGGAGCCGGGCCAGGCCCCGGACAAGGGCGCCGGCAGCGATCCCGGAACGGCGCCCGGGAACGAGTCGGGCAAGGAGCAGGGCCAGGATCCCGGGAGGGCGCCGGGCCAGGATTCGGGCGCTGGCCCCGGCAACGACCCGGGGAAGGCGCCGGGCCAGGTGCCAGGGGAGGAGCCGGGCGGGAGCACGGGCTCGAATCCTGTGAACGAGCCGGGGAGCCAGCAAGGTGGGGACCTCGGCGGTGGAGCCGGGGCTGAGCAGTTCCGGTGATCCGATGGGGGGAATACCGGGGCGATGGTGCTCCGGCTGAGCCGCCGCCGGCTGATGCCGGCGGTGGCTGCGTCTGTGCGAGGGCGACGGGAGCCACATCGTCGTTGACGGCCTGATTTCGTCGTGGGGTTCAGCGCTGTCGGGGCTGTTACTGAGCTCGTGGGCGCTGGGGTCGAACGCCGATGGAACGGCCGCCGTCGACAACGCTGCGACCGGCGAGATCACCGGCGCTCCGCACGTCGAGGCCGTCGGCGGCTACGGCACCGGCCTCACCGGCAAGCCCGCCTTCCGGTGGTATCGCCCCCGGCGGGACGATCACCGACGTCACCACCGCCACCGCCACCATCACCAGCGGCGCGGCCGGCGGCACCCAGGGCAAGGGGGATGCGACGGGAACCGGCGGCACGGGCAACCCCGGCACCGTCACCACCACCGCGGACCTCCCCATCACCGGCCGAGCCGGCGGCAACGGCGCAGCCGGCCGGGAGGATGCCGGCCAGGGCTGCCTCGGCGGGGATGCCAGTAGCGGCGGCGCCGCCAATACCGGCGAAGTCAACGCCCAAGCCGGCAAGGTCACCGTCACCGCAGGCCCGGCCGGCCACGGCGGCGGGGCCGGCACCGGTCTCGGCACCAGCCTGGGCACCGGCACGGCCGACCCCAGTGCACCCCTGGCCAGGCCAACACCGACACCGCACGCATCAACGGCCAGCCCGCCTGAACAGACCGGATCCCTGCCCCGGCGACGCCCCGGCTGTCGGCACCGGAAGACTCACAGGCCCTCGCCCCGGCGTCGTCCTGCCATAGGGGAGCGGCCCCCGCACGGTCGGGGGTGCCTCCCGTCTCATGAAGGGCACCCATTCGCGCAAGTGCGCGACTTTCAACGCCGTGTCAAAACGGCACCGCCACTCGTGAACAAAGCCACGACGCGCTGAGCGAGGTCCAGTCGCCTTCGGCAGGCTGGCGCGCGTGGGATACGAGGGCAGGGCTGCGGCAGACCGCAGCAACCGCGTCCGCGGAAGCCGAGCGGGCGCTCCTGCCGGCTCCCGTAGCAGAGGGCACTGGCCCCCTTCTCCGGATGGTGTGGCTCGCCGGCAAGGAACCGTGATCTAGTCGGACCGACAGCTTCAGGCAGCGATCGGAAGGGCGGCCCCTGCCGTGTCAACCAACGGTGCCCGGCGGATCCGACGCGCCGAACCTGACGAAGCCGGCGAGCTTGAAGGGCTCCAGGATCGATCGTCGACTCACTGGGGGTACCCACCGGGCTACTTTGACTGGGCGGGTGAGGCTCGGGCGATTCCGGACGCCTATGTCCGGAACAACCCGGTCTTCGTCCTGGAGGAGGACGGCAAGAGCCTTGGCTTCTACGGTTTCACCGAGGCGGACGGCGACCTGCTCCTGGACAAGCTCTTTGTTGACGCCGACGAGATCGGCAAGGGCTACGGGAAGCTCCTCTGGAAGGATGCGATCCAGACTGCGCGCGAGCTTGGGCGATCGGAGTTCATCGTTGCTTCGGATCCGAACGCCGCCCCGTTCTACGCAGCCATGGGGGCCGTGCAGTATGCGACGAAGCCGACCGCAGAGCCATCCTGGACTCTGCACATGTTCCGCTACACCCTCTCAAGCTAGGCAGGGGCGGTACTCCCAGGGCTGCTGCCTCCTGCGTTCAGCTCGAAGCCGGGGAGGGGGCCGGTATACCGACTGCGCCGGGTTGTCGGTGGCGTCCTGGATCATGTTCGGGTGACTTATCGAACGCACGACTCTGTTCCCGTCGGACCCGAGACCGGGATTACCTGGCTCGCGGCGCCCCGCTGGATTCCTTTCGGCGGATACAACGTGGTGATGGCCCGGGGGCTGACCCCGGACGAGCTGGTGGAGCGGCTGGCGGCGACGGCCTTCTGGGGGGTGCCCGCCGTCGTTCACCGGACGTCCGGCGAGCACACCGCCGCGGAGGTCGGACACCCTGACCTCTTCGATGTCGACTCAGACGTGCACCTGCGTTACGGCGAGTACGCGGGCTTGTCGTTCGCGGTCATGTACGGCCCGTGGTGGGGCGAGTTTGACGAGTTGGGCCCGGTCTCGGCGGGCGGCGCGCACGTCTTCCAGGTGATGTTCGAAGAGGACAACGGCAAGCCCGTGCCGCCGTTCTTCGAGTACCACCGCGATGGGCACCTCGCCTGCTCGTTCAATCTGCATCTGGACGGGTCATGGGGATACGACGGTATCGACGGGGACCCGGCGGTGGCGGCGGAAGTGACAGCGGCCGTAGCAGAGGCCGGACTGCCCGTTGCCGGCCGAGAAGGCTACACAGGCGAAGAGGACGAGGAGCAGATGCGGTGCACGCTGCTGGGGATCCTCGGCCGTCTTTTCGATCTCTCCCTGCCTCGCGAGCAGATCCTGCGGGGTTCGCTCGCCACAGCCACGCTGACGACCTGATGCCATGGCCCACGGCGCCCGGCCCTTGACCAGCCCGAGGCCGAGGCCGACTCCTGCGCCGACGGATCCGTAGGCAACTCGTCGCTGCCCCCGGCCAGTGACGACGGCGTTGCGGGGGAGGGGGTGGTGGTGATGTCGGTCGGGGAGCGTCCTGCTGGTGGCAGCGTGCTGGCGGGGACGGTGCTGGCCGCGACCGGCTGGTGGGCGCAGTGGTCCGGTACGAGAGGGCTGGACCGCTCGCGGACTGGACCGTGCACCTGTCTGCCGTCCGCGAGGCGGCCGTGCCGCTGCCCGAGCCGTTGGCTGCGCTGCCGGTCGAGCAGCCGACTGCCACGGCCGCGGATGCGCCGCCGGCCGCGCTGCGCGCCGCCGGTGTGCCGGAGCGGATCGCCGCCGGGGTGAGCCGGGAGACCGCCGGCGCGCCGTGCGACGAAGACCTGTCCGCCGAAGCGGTGGCAACGCGCCCCCGGCACCTCCCACTCCAAGGCCCGGGTCCTGCTCCTGCCCGCGCAGGACAGGTGACGGGACGCACCACAGCGTCCCGCCTGTTGGTCTTCGGTTTCGCCGGAGCGGATCCCGGGCCGCGGGCTGGGCGATACCGTGGTGACACCACGCCAGATGACAGTCCAGGAGCCCCGGATGAGCCAGCAGCCGGCCACCTCGCCCGTGCCCGAACGCCTGCCCCTCGACGAGCACGCCGCCGCGTCCGTCCTCGCGTACGCCGCTGACCAGCGGGCGAAGATCGACGTCCTCGCCTCGGTGCTGGAGGACATCGCCGCCCACGGCTACCCCGCCCCGGAGACCGGCGTCCTGTGGGAGACCGCCCGCGACGCCCACCTCGCCCGCCTCGCCGACGGGCAGCCCCGTGTCGCCTGACCCCACCGCCCGGCGCTCGCGCGTCGTCGTGGTCGAGCCCGCCCTCACCCAGCTCACCAAACTGACCGCGAACGAGACACATCGCCTGGACCGCGCGATCGTCGCCGTCAGCGTCAACCCGCAACTCGGCACCGAAGTCCCCGGAACCCTGCTGCGCGACTACGCGGACGAGATCGACGGGGTACGCGTCATCTACTACGTGACCGCCCTGCGGACGATCACGATCGTGGCGTACGTCGAAGCCTGAGCGCCTCAACCCCTCTGGACAGCGGCCCATACCGCCGCGCCTCCGTCACCGGGCCGGAGGTCACCCGATGGAGTTGGGCCCGGCCCCGGCCGGCGCAGCTTGGGCAGCGACGGATGCCGAGGCCGGAGTTCATTCGACAGACCTCGCTGTGCGCAGCGGAGCATGACGCACATGCCGCGCCGGCAGTCCGATGGCTGTTCGTCCGCAGACAGCAGGAAGGCCCCGAGCCTCTCGGGGCCCGGACACATGAGTACGCGTACTCCTCCAGACTCCGGGCCCAAGGCGGCGTGAGCTCAGGACGCACGAGCCATCAGGCCCTGACCACACCGGCGCCGCCGCGCGGTCGGTCTGCGGAGCCGTCGACCGGCGGCGTACACGCCATGGCCGTCCGCAGGCCGGCGATCCGCTGGTGCAGGAGGGCGAGGAGGGCGGTGGCGTTGGACGAGTCCGCCCCGTGGAAGCGGTCCACGAGGACGACCATCGGACGGCGGCGGGCTTCCTCTGCGAACGGGGCCGGAGCGGACGCACGGACCATGAAACCGCTCGGGGTGGTCCGTCCCGCAGGCCGAGGACCCGTTCGAGCGGCTTCCGTTGCTGCGGGGCAGCGACCCGCAAGCCCCCTTTTCGTCCTCTTGACGATATGGGCACGTCTCGTTATCGTCGCATTGACGAAATGAAAGGGGTTCGCCATGGCCGACATCACCCGGCGCTTCGGCTGGCGTCATCTGCGCTCCGCGCCCACCGCCCACGTCCGCCACCACAAGCGCGGCCGACTCGTCCACGACGGACGGGGGCTCAGTTTCTGGTACCGGTCGCTGTCGGCGGCGCTTTCCGAAGTGCCGGTCGACGACCGGGAGCTGGCGATGGCGTTCCACGCCCGTACGTCCGACTTCCAGGACGTCGCCGTGCAGGCCACCGTCACCTACCGGATCAGCGACCCGGCCGAGGCCGCGAACCGACTCGACTTCTCCGTCGACCCGGACACCGGGAGCTGGCGCGGCGCACCCCTGGAGCAGATCGCCACCCTCCTCACCGAGACCGCGCAGCAGCACACGCTGGACGTACTGGCCCGGACCCCGCTGGCCGTCGCCCTGGTGGACGGGGTCGCCTCCGTGCGCGGGAGCGTCGCCGCCGGTCTCGCCGCCGAGCCCAGGCTCCCGGCCACCGGCATCGAAGTGGTGACCGTACGGGTCGTGGCGATCCGCCCCGAGGCCGAGGTGGAGCGCGCCCTGCGCACCCCGGCCCGCGAGCAGATCCAGCAGGAGGCGGACCGTGCCACCTACGAACGGCGGGCCGTCGCCGTCGAGCGTGAGCGTGCCATCGCCGAGAACGAGCTGGCCAGTCAGATCGAACTGGCCCGGCGCGAGGAGCAGCTGATCGACCAGCGCGGCACCAACACCCGCCGCGAGGCCGAGGAGAAGGCGGCGGCGGACGGCATACGGACCGAGACCGAGGCGGCCCGCAAGGTCCGCCTGGCCCGCGCGGACGCCGAGGCGGCGCGCGAGACGGGCGCCGCGCGCGCCGAGGTCCAGGCTGCCTGGCTGCGCGTGCACGACGAAGCCGGCCCCGGCACACTGCACGCCCTGGCGGCGACCCGGCTGGCGGAGAACCTGCCGCGGATCGAGAGCATCACGCTCTCTTCTGACGTCCTCACCGGGCTCCTCGCCAAGCTCGGACGTCCGGAAGGCGGCGCTGGCGCGTGAGCCTGGCCCCGCGGGCGGTGCTCGTGCACCGCAGGACCGAATACGAGGAGCTGCTCGCCCGGTACGGGACGCACGGGCAGGCCGCGTTCTTCCTCTCCAGCCGGGGCCGGTCGATCGACGAGGTGGTCCGCCGCCACGAGCGCACGCGGCAGGCGCTACGGGAGGTGGCGGCGGCGGTGCCGCTCACCTGGCGCAGCTCCCGGGTGGAGCGGGCGGACCTGGACCGCTTCCTGTTCGCCCCGGAGGACGTGGTGGTCGTGGTCGGCCAGGACGGCCTCGTCGCCAACACCGCGAAGTACCTGCGCGGACAGCCGGTGGTGGGCATCGACACCGACCCGGGGCGCAACCCGGGGGTCCTGGTCCGTCACCGCTGCGCCGACACGGCCGCCCTGCTGCGTGCGGCGACCTCCGCCGGGGGCCGGGCAGAGGAGCTGACCATGGTCGAGGCCGTCGCCGACGACACCCAGCGCCTTCTCGCGCTGAACGAGATCTACCTGGGCTCGCCCGGTCACCAGACGGCCCGCTACCGCCTGGGCTCCGACGGCGAGACGGGCCCGGGCGAGGCCCAGGCGTCCTCCGGGGTGCTGGTGGGAACCGGCACGGGCGCCACCGGCTGGCTGCGTTCCCTGTGGCTGGAGCGCGGCAGCCCCGCCCGGCTGCCCGCACCCTGCGACCGGCGGCTCCTGTGGTTCGTGCGCGAGGCCTGGCCCTCCCCTACGACCGGAACGACGAAGGTCGCCGGTGAGCTGGGGCGGGGCCAGGGGCTGCAGCTGACCGTGGAGTCGGACCGGATCGTGGTCTTCGGCGACGGAATGGAGAGCGACGCGCTGGAGCTGACCTGCGGCCAGAGCGTACGGCTGGGCATCGCGGGAACGTCGCTGCACCTGGTGACGTGAGCGCCCTGCCCGACGGGCTGTCGCCACTGCGGACCCGCAGGAGGTCGACGCGCTACGGTTCCTGCGGCAACTGCGCCCGGTACACGTGAGGGTGCCGCTACGGGGCAGAGTGGACCGCGGCCAAGTCCGCAGCCCGCGCTTGCCGTTCACGGCGCGGGAGGTCGGCAGGTGAGGGGCGCCGGCGCCGAGGTCGCGCGGGGCGGCGCACCGCCGATCCCGGTGCACAGCCCCCTCCTGCCCAGGGCGGACGAGAGGGCGACCGGCCCCGCACTCTGCTCCCTTCTCCACGGCTCAGAGAGACAGTTGTCGGCTTGAGTCGAGGATCAAGGCTGCTGGGTGAACGACCGGGACCAGCGCCGTACCGGCCCCGGTCCGGCCGGTCAGGCCACGGTGGCCAGAACAATGTCGATCAGCTGCCGCTGGTCCTCGGTGAGGTACGGATCCTGTAACTCCACCAGCTTGCTGTCGACGCGGATGACGTAGCTGAAGCCGTCCGGAACGGGGGACTGCCCCGTAGGGGCCTCACCGCTGAGCGCGCGCTCAGCCAGCCGCTCCAGCTCGAGCCTGTCGCCGCGGCACTCCGTTTCGAGGGAAGCAGTCTGCTCCCCGCCTGCAAACCCGCCGGTGCGTGTGACGGTGATCAGCATGGTGAATCCTCCTTGAACAGAACACCGCCTGGCCGGGCGTTCGGCCGGAGCTGGGCTCGGAGGCGGTGCATGGCGGTAGTTGGCCTTCGTCTGCCCGCAAAAGCCGCGCACGCCCCTCTCCGCGTACATCGAGCGCAAGATGTCCGAAACACGGTCCTGCCATACGTGCGACGGCTTCTGTCTGGCTGCGGCCAGGCCTGCCGGGCCCGGTCTCGCGTCCGGCCGAGGTGGCGTACCCAGACTGAGCTGGGAGAACGCGACGGGGGAGCAGATGTATGGGCGAGGGTACGGGTACGGACGACGGGGCGGAGAGCGAGTCCGCTCTGATCTCCGCGGTGAAGGACGGGGACACTGCCCTGTGCGGGCTCCGTACGCTCCGGCGTGATGGCGCGCACCTCACGGCTCTGGTGCTCTGGGCCTGTCCGGTCCGCAAGTTCCTGGACCAGTGGCCGGGCGGCGGTGTCCACCGGCTCTTCCCAGCTGACGTCCGCGCCTTCCTGGCCAGTTCGGCGTCGTACCGGGCTGCGTCGAAGTGCAGGTCGGTGGGGACCGGAATCCGGCTGTCGTGTGTGTTCTCCCAGGACGTCCAGAGCACCCGGTCGCCCTGGCGCCGGATGGTGACGAAGATGCCTCCGCAGCAGGAGGTGACGCAGTCGTTGTCGGACAGCTCACCTCTGCTGCCGGAGTTCCTCACCATCGGTGGCGGCACCGCCGACGTCGTTTGACATCGTGGGCCTCATGAGTGAGCTGGTGGAGCGTGTGGATGAGCGGGACCGGATACTGGGGATCGTCGACCGGAGTGAGGCCATCCGCAGGAAGTGGCTGCACCGGGTGGCAGCCATCGTGTGCCGCGACGCGGAGGGCCGGATACTCGTGCACCGGCGGCCGGAGAACGTCTCGCGGTTCCCGGGCCAGTACAACTGGCTGCTCGGCGGCGCGGTGAACGCGGGCGAGACCTACGAAGATGCCGCGGCGCGGGAACTGACGGAAGAGCTCGGCGTCCGCGCCCCGGTGCGGCTTGCCTTCACGTTCCTCTGCCACGGCGTGATCAGCCCGTACTGGCTCGGCGTGCACGAAGCCGTCATCGAGGAGAACGTGGCACCGGATCCGTCGGAGATCGCCTGGCACGACTGGCTGTCCGAATCCACTCTCCGGGAGGTTCTGCAGCAGTGGCCGTTCGTCCCCGACTGCCAGGAAGCCTTCACGAAGTACATCGCCCAGTGACCTTTCCCCGGCAGACCTACGGGCCGTCCCGCAACCCCGGGCGGGCGCGCGACGCAAGCGCCTGCGGGGGACCGCAGTGCGGGCGGCCCCGGGTGCTCAAGGGAGGAACGTCACCGCCGGGAAGGCTGGGGACGGCCCGTCGAGCAGGTGCCCCCGATGGTGGCGCAGGTGCTCGTCGAAGAACGCGAGCGGGTACGCCTGCTGGATCTTCACCCCCTGATCGGGATCGAGGGTGCCGATCACGTCCTGCAGCTGCTGCCCGCTCCATCCGAACAGCTTCGCCACCTGTGGGAACAGCGCCTCGTTGTCGCCGTACGAGACGTGGGCGGCGCCCTGGGCCTGGATGTCCAGCCGCCAGCCCCGCAGGTGCGACCAGAATGCGGCGGCCTCGGGACCCGTGGCCCGGGTGAACACGGCGGACATCATCATGAACGGCCGGTCCAGGTCGCCGGCCAGCGGCGGGTTCATCTGCATCGGGCCGTCGAGGCTCAGCCCGGCCCGGATGCGCTCGTCCGCGAGTGTGGCGCAGGCGGTGGCGGTCCCGCCCTTGGACCAGCCGAACGCGCCCATGCGCCGAGGGTCGAGGGAGCCGAGCAGTCCGGCCGGCAGCTTCCTCTGGGCGGCGTCGGGATTGCACCCGGCGGCGAGCTGCTCGATGCAGTCGAGGACGAAGCGCACGTCAGCGGCGAAGTCCCCGGGCAGCGTCGGCGCCTGCCTGTCGCGGAGCGGGACGGCGACCCGACCGTCGGGGAACTCGGTGTACGTGTCGTACTGGTGAGCCACCGTCACAGCCGCGTATCCGTGGCTGGCGAGCTCTTGGACCACGATGGTGTGGTCGCCCTGGTGACTGTGCGCGCCGTGCGAGAACACGACGACGGGCAGCCGTCGGTCCGACCGTCGCACCGGAGCGCCCACGTGGCCGGCAGTGAGCGGCCCCAGGGGGGTCAGAGCGCTGAATCCGGCGTCGGCGAGGAACGCCTGAAGTGCGCCGGCCGGCATCCAGGGTGCCACCGGGTACCGCTCGACATCCCGGGCGGGGTACCAGACGGTGGCCATCAGCTCGCGGAAGTGCCCGGGGCCCGCGATGTCGTCCGGACGCGACCGGTCGACGAGGTGCAGCTGGACCGTGCCCACCGGGTGCGGCCCGGTCGGCGCCGGCAGCATGAGCCGCGTCGAGGCGGGGGCGGCTGCGGCCGAGTCCGCCCACGCGGGGCCGGCAACGGCGGCAAGGGGCACGGCGGCCCCGGTGGCCAGCGCGGTGCCCAGCATGCGGCGGCGCGTCATGCCCTTCCGGCTGATGAACGGCGTAGTGGTCATGGGTGGTCCCTCCCGTGATGACGGATCGTCAATCGTGCCGTGACGGCTAGTCCGTGGGCACAGGGAAACGCTGTCACGCACCCCGCCCGTGCAGCATCGGCCCACCGATTGATCACTCGCGCGGGCATCGGCCCGCGGGTTTACACCCTGGGGCCGATGCGGTCAGCGGTGCCATCCCGTTACGAGGCCATCCCGATCACCTCGGGCTCACGGTCCAGAAGGACCAGCCGGTCCCGCTCCGGCCACGGCTCGTAACCCCCGTGGCCGCTTCGCTCACCGTTGCTGAGAAGTGGAGCCCGCGAAAGCGGACACCCTCGGGACGCGGCAGCAGCCACCGCTTCCCCGCCCCGGTCAAGAGCAAGTGGCAGGAAACTACCGGGGCTCAAGGAGCGGGAACCGTCCGTGTGAAGAACGGCGAGCCGTTTCGCTAGACGCCGGACAGCCATCCGGCACCGAAATCCGAGAGGTCTCGCGCGCGCTGCGCCCGTGCCTCGATCAGCCGGCGAAAGCCCGCCACGGCGTACCGCTCGCCGGTGGCCGAGCCGCGCCCGCGGATGCCCGCGACATCGGCCATGAGCTGCTGGGGCTGGGGCTGCCAGCCGACGACCAGTACGCGCAGGCCCAGGTTCTCCGCCCGCCGGTGCAGGGCCAGGAGGTGGAGCAGCCCGTCGGCGTCCATGGACGTCGTGCCGTGCAGGTCAACCATGAGGTCCCGCTCGTCGGCGGTGACGTCGTCCAGCGCCCGCTGGAGCGCCGGACCCGTGTCCTCATCGAGTGTCCCGGTGACGCTGACCAGGACCGTGCCGTGGCGCTGGACATTCGTGGTGATCAATGCGCTCTCCTCCCGCCCGGGGCGCCGGGGCCCTCGGGGCTCCCCATCCTGACGTGGCGTTCCCCCGGACGGGTGTGAGGCTCGCTGACGCGCCCACACCAACTTGGCCGGCTGCGACCTCGACCGGTAGTCGGCGAACAGGCCGGCTGGACGCTGTCCACAGGCGGAGGCACCCAAGATCCGTTCCTGAGCAACGACACCACCGCAGGGCGGGCCCTGCTGCGCGACAAGCCTCTCGATGGCCCGGGACGCGCGGAGCGCACCCTGTTCACCCGTGCCGTGCCGACATCGCGCCGCCCAGATGCAATGCCTCCGCACGCGCGAGCGAGGCTCCTCGAAGTCCACGGCAGAGCGCCGAGACGTCTCCCGCAAGACAGTCGCTGCAGCGGTCGTCGTGCGGCTTAGCAGTCGAATACCGACCAGCAGATGTCGTTGCGCAGCCGCTGGTCATCACGTACGAGCTGACGGATCGCCTCCGGGAGCTGATTGCGCTGCCACTGGCACTCGAGTCGTCCTGCGGTCTCGCTCTCGCCTTCCGGTGCCGCCGCACGTGCGGCCTTGATCGCGTAGGCGGCCGCGCCGAGCTCGTGCGCGGCGACGTGGGCGACGGCCCCGGCCTGGCCGGCGGCGTACGCGGCATGCCGTGCTGCCCCACGCAAATCTCTGGCCGCCCCCATCGCATGGCCGCCCGCCGCGCGGGCCTGCATCATCTTGACCTCGCCACGTACCCAGGCACGGGCATGCTCGATCGCCCGGCGCGGTCGCGGGTCCCCGGGCCGGGCCGCCTCGAAGAGGCCAAGGACGTGCTCCGCACAGGTGGCAGCCCAGAGAGCGAGGAGACGGTGATCCGCATCAGTGAGAGTCCCACCACGGCGGATCGTCACGAAGCGAGGGTCGCGGACCGTCGGGAGGATCACGACGTGCACTCCCTCCTGCACGCATCGGCGCCGCTCGCTGCGGTGTGCCCCGTCGGCCGGTCAGCCGCCTGGCGCAGGGAATGATCCAGAGTGCGCATCAGCCGAGCGACACGACTGCTGCCGCCCGCTGCGGGCGGGTAGCGGCGGAGCACATCGATGAGCACCGGGGTCGCACGCTGCCGCGACCGTTCCAGCAGGCCATCTCCGATCGCGGGATCACCGCCTGCCTCCATCTCCCCGATGCGCGCAGCGCTCGCGCAGGCCCGCAGGATGTGGCCGACTTGGCCGGCCTGGGCGATGGGATGCAGGTACGCGGCCGATGCGGCGTCACCGGCGGATCGCGCGGCCAGTCGCGCGGCTTCGGAGGGTGCGGACCGGGCGGCCCGATGAGCGTCGATGGAAGTGACGCGCTGCAATTTCGTCCTTTTGGCGCCGTTGATGAACGCCCAGGCCGCGTCGATCGCCGCACGGGGGCGCGGATCATCTGGAACAGCCTGCTCAAAGACCGACAGGACGTCCTCTGCGTGCCGGACCACGTAACGCGCCACGACGCGCAGCTCGTCCATCGTCAGATCGAAGTCTCCGTACACGGTGTGCGTGCTCTGTGCCATGGCCCTGAATCGTATCCTTGAACACTCGGTGGAGACTCTGCGACGCATTCTCCGCTCACCTGCGTCAGAACCCTCAACCGGAGGTCACATGCGGCCCGTGGACCTGGCCCGTCGCCATGGCCTCTCCACGCAGGCGGTCCGCAACTACGAGAACGCCGGCATCATCCCGCCGGCCCACCGCAGCCGGACGGGGTACCGGGACTACACCGCGGCTCATGCCGCCGGCCTCGCGGCCTACCTGGCGCTCGTCCCGGCCTTCGGCTACTCGACGAGCCGACGCATCATGCATGCCGTCACCGGCGGCCGGCTCGACGAAGCACTGGAGTACGTCGACGACGGGCACGCGCTCCTGGCGCGCGACCGCAACACGCTGCGAACCGTCGAAGCAGCGCTCTCACATCTCGGCGCCTCCACCCCGGATGCAGCGGGCGGCACTCGGACGCCGTACAGCATCGGTGAACTCGCCGCCCACCTCGCGCTCAACCCGGCCACCCTGCGCGCCTGGGAACGCGCTGGAGTCCTCACGCCACAACGTGACTCGCGCACCGGGCACCGCCTGTACCTTGCGCAGGACGTGCGCGACGCCGAACTGGCGCACCTGCTGCGCCGGGGAGGCCGGCCCCTGGGCACCATCGCCGCCATCCTCGGAGAACTCCGCGACGCCGGCAGCCTCAATGCGCTGGCCAGGACCCTGGAACCGTGGCGGCGCGACCTCACGGCGCGCGGATTGGCCCAGCTGTACGCCGCTGGTCAGCTCTCCACCTACCTGGACTCCTTGGACGGACCGGCGAGAACCGGCTCACCCCCGAAGCACGGACCCCACTGACGTTTCCGATGCCGGGCCACTGACATTTCCATGTCGGACGACACTTATGACAGTCGCGACGCGGAGTCGGCTACTCGTCCTCGGCCGCCCCGACATGTACGGCCGGCTGCGCGCGGTCGGCCGCTCCGTACCGCCACGGCGGCGTCTTTCGCGCTGCGCTGCGCTACCAGCGGCTGCGCCTGGACGTGACCCACGAAGGACGTGCCCCGGTTCGGGGCGGGTCCGGGAGCCGCTGCAGCCGGGACCATCTGCGGCGACCTCTTGCCGAGGGCAAGACACGTCGCGAGATCATCCGCT
Source organism: Streptomyces sp. NPDC048257 (assembly GCF_043201855.1). NCBI lineage: Bacteria > Bacillati > Actinomycetota > Actinomycetes > Kitasatosporales > Streptomycetaceae > Streptomyces > Streptomyces sp. NPDC048257. Next base: position 166,642 of record NZ_JBICZI010000010.1, on the reverse strand, counting down.
GCCTCAAACTCAACCGCTACGACGCACGAGAGATCTACCGGCTCATCGTCCCGACACGTGCCCCCCGCCGACCGGAGCTGATCTTGCGGACACGAATCAGCCGGAGTGACCGCGGAGATGACCTCACTGGATGAGGCCGATGTGCGGATGATCCGGGGAGACCGGGCAGACGTGCAGCTGCAGATCGTAGCCTCGGGCGAGGTCGAGCCGGGTCGGGTTCCACGGTTGGGGATTGTCGATGGTGGCCGTGGAGAGGGCTTGGTCTTCGTAGGGGATCCAACTGCGGGTGTTGGATGCCCATTCGGACGAGGCGATGGTCAGCAGCGGGTCCATCTCGGTGCCGCAAGCGGGGCAGGGCCGGGGGACTGGATCGGTGAGGCCCCAGCGGGACCACCCACCGACCTTCCAGCCGGGAACGACGGACAGCTCGTCCCAGTAGAACTCGTCCGGGGCAGGAGCATATCCGCTGTCCACCCCAGCTTCTTGCCATCTGCTCCAGTCTGCCAGCTGCTGCTGCAACTCCTTGCTCAGCTCCATGCGGTTGGGGTAGTCCGTGATCTGCTCCGGCTCGAGCAGGCACGGCTTGGGCACATAGCCGTCGTATTCCACCGCGAACGGCTCGGGCGGCGCGGCGAGGACGTCGGTGACCTCGGCGGCGGTCCGCCAGAACAGGACCGTGAGCGGCTTGTCATCCGGCTCGTGGTCGAAGGGGCACCACAGCACCTGGAGCAGATCGGCCCCGCCGGGCGGCCGCAGCAGGGGTATGTCGCGCACGTACAGCTGTGCCACGGGAACCATGGCGACCGGACCCGGTCCCCCGTGCCCTTCGTCGCAGTGGGGCCACGGCTCGTCGGCGGGCCACAGCAGCGGCCCGCCGACGGAGCTGTCGTGCGGTGTCGGAGACCCGGGGCGGGGATGCAGCCGGGTCGCTGTGCGCGCCAGCGGGGCCAGTTGAGGGAAGAACGCGGTGACGTCAATCGACCGCTGCGGGGTGGTACGGCTCATTCCGGCTCCCGATGGTGCGCATCAGATGGGCTAGTTTCCGAGGTTCAGCAGCCCAGTCTTCTTATAGGTGTTGGAGATGTAGATATCGGGGAACAGCGGCTGGGTTGTTCCGTTCGAACGTTCAACCCTAGCGGTCATCTTGACGCCCTGGGGAATCGTGCTGTCGGGGCTCTGGTAGTCGGGCGTCACCTCGTAGAAGATCGCGTCATTCGGCCCGAGGATGCCGCCGTCCTTCGCGGGCCTCGACGCATTTTGGGCAACGGCCTCGTAGGTCCGCATGCTGGGAGTTCCGGTGTTCATGCCGGACTGCCAACAGGGAACGAGATTGATCTGTCCGCCGTCCCGCACCGCGCCCGTTCCACCGAGGGCTTTGGCGATCAGGTGGCACCGGGCAAGCCCGGCTGTGGAGGAGTTGTTCCGGCGGAACAACTCGGCGTCCGCCCAGCCCGTGATGTCCCCCGTCGCAACGCTGCCCTCTACCGTCGGCGAACCCAGGCAGGCCTGGGCCACGCTCGCCCGAACACCGGGCGGGCCGAGCGGGGTGGTGGTCTTGTTGACGTGCGGGACCGGTTCGGTGGTGTTCTTGATCCACCCGTTGCCGGATGTGAACGCCCCGGCCGGAGTGCTCTGACGGCAGACGGCCTTGGGCTCGGCGATCGAACCGGATACCTCCACCTCGAACTTTTCGCCATCCACCACTCGCTGGCTCGCGAAGCCTGCGGCGAGCTGATTCTTGGCAGCGTTCTTGTCCTCGAGCGGGACGTGAGCGCGCGCACACGGGCTGCTCGTGCCCCCATCGAGCACATCGACCACCCACCCGTTGGCGCTGTGACGGGGGAGGAGCTCGGCGCACCGAGCGCCGTCGGTTCCACCTTCGCTGGTTTCCGAGAAGGGGAACTCGTCGCATCTGTCGTCCGGCACGAGGTCCGTCCGGGCCTGGAAGGTTCCGCAGGTCCGGGCCGTCCGGCCGGCTATGTCGCCCCGTGCCCGGGTCAGCGGCTTGGCGCGTCCCCAGCCGTCGGGGAGGTTGCTCTGGGCCCACAGGTAGCCGGCCGCCGCGGCCCCCGCGCCCTGCGGGGTCGGCTGGTCGCTCATCCTGACGACCGGCATGATGCTGGGCACGACGCAGCCGGGGTCGGCCGTGCCGGTGGTGGCCGCATCCCGTACGTCGTCGTCGCAGCGGATCTTCTCGGGGTTGCTCCAGGAGGCGCTCGGGTCCGTGATCTGGGCGCCGGGAGACGTCACGAACAACTCGTACGACGTCGTGATTTCGACCTTGGCGCCGGGAGCCGGGGTGGTGGCTTCGTAGCCCACATCACCGGAGAGGACCTGGTCCTTGATGAGGATCTTACCCGTCCACCGGGGGGACTTGGTGACCTTGCAACCGGCCGAGCACGCAGGCCTGAACCGCACACTCAGGGCCGTCACGGCCTGAGTCGCACCGGTCATGGTCACCGAGACGAGTTCAGTCCACTTTGTGTCCTTGGCGGGCAGGACGGCACCGCTCGAAACGTTGAGCGTTCCGGTGCCGACCACCGCGCCGTTGGTGTCCTTGAGCGTGTACAGCACGGTCAGGCCGTGCACGCAGTACTGGAAGCGGGCGTGCCACCACGTCCCGGGGGTTGTGATCGCGCAGCTGCCCGGGTCGGCGGCGGCGGCAGGGGCTGCCGCCGGCGGCGCGGCGGCGCGGGGCTTGCGCCAGAGCGGGGTCACCGGCGTGGTGCTCGTGGTGACACAGGCCTGCACGGCGCCCGCCTTGCGCTCGTGGGAGCCGGCGGCCGTGGGCCGGCAGTCCTCGCCGGAACTCATCGTTGCGGGTTGGGTTTTGGTGGGCTGGGTCTTGGCGGGGGCGGGAACGCCGGTGGGTTCGGCCGGGGCGACCGCGGCCGGCGCCTGGGCCGGTGCGACGTGGCCGTCGGCGGCGGCTGTGCCGGTGGTTGTGAGACTCATGGCGAGGAAGAGGCCGGAAAGAATCCGCCTCCTGCGTGGTGAAATCATGTTTTCTCTCGGGAGGGAGCCAACCCGAGCGACATCTGACCGGAATGCAGGTTCAGTTGAACCGAATTGCCGTCCATGTCGCTTTCTGTCGCTTGGTGCCATCAGCGCGACCCATTCGGAAATCGGGCCGGTTGAACGGTCATTGACGGTCTGTCACAAGGGTTGGCTGAAACGATTCGCCTGGCGATTGTGCAGACCACTCGGAGCGGTCGGCATGGCGAGGGGGAGGAAGTGACGGTTCGGCTGTCAGGAGACGAGGTCGTAGAGCAATTTGGATGCGGCCCCGGCGGCCTTTTCCACGGTGCGGACGACCGGCTTGGCCACGGTGGCGGCGGCACGTCCGCCGCCGCGGGTGAGCAGTCCCAGTGCTGCGCGGCCGGCGGATGATGCGAATTCGCCGCTGGTGAAGCCGTATTCGATTCCGGTGGCGATCGCGCTGACTCCGGCGGCGAGTACGGAGACGCCGAGGCAGACTGCGGCGATGCTGCCGAGAACGGGTGCTGCCGGGAAGAACACGCACGAGACGGCGAAACCTGCCGCGAGGAGTCCTGCGGCCGTGCTCACCTTGTCGGCGGTGTCAGCCCACCACTTGGCGTCGTTCCACCATTCGTCCTTGCCGGACTGGCTTCCCTTGGGGTTGACCGTGTCGTTGTGTGTCGTGTCGGAGGGGTTGCGGTTGGCGTCCCGGTCCTTCTGTGCTTGTTCGGCGGCCACGCGCGCGGCTTCGCGCACCTCGGCCGTCCGCTTGTCCGCGGCGATCTGGCGTGCTTCGGCGGCGGCGGTGGCAGCGGTCTTGGCGTCGCGGCCGGCGGCGAGCTCGGACTGGTGGGCGTTGGCGGCGGAGGCCTGGGCGTTGTAGGCGGAGGTCAGGGCGCTGCGGGCCGCGTCGACGGCGCGGTTGGCGGAGTGGTTGGCCGCGCGGGAGGCGCTCTGGGCGGTGGCGGCGGCGTCCTTGGCCTTGTTCGCCGAGGCCTGGGCATCAGCGGCTGACTTGTCCGCCGAGTCCGCGTGTCCTTCAGTGACTGCTCGGTGGGGAAGGTCCTGATCTCCTGGTCGGTACCGCCCAGTGCGCAGGCAGCCGCCTGCCTGACCGAACGGCCGCCCAGAATCCACGCCTTGACGACCTTGGCCCGGTCCGTGTCCGACAGGATCAGGGCGTCGCCGGCCGGAGCGGCTGCTCCGGGGGCCGCCCGGACCGGGGTGGTGAGCAGCAGCGGGGTCGATACAGCTGCCACGCCGGCCGCCATCGCGGTCGCGCATCGGCGTCGACTCCAGAATGTTTCCTGCACCGAAGAACCTCTTCAACTGTCATTCCTCGTCGAGGCCGAGGGTAAAACCCGTCCGTGATTCTTCACCGGACGGCGATGGCTCGACCATATGCAGCCCACACGGCCGGAACGCACTCGAATAGAACCCGACTGGCGCTGCGGCCGAAAGATGGCTGGATCTCGTCCACGGATTTTCGAAAAATCGTCACAACCATTCCGGAGGGTGGCGCAAGTCACGCTCACGGTGGCAAGTCTGTCCCGATATAGGGTATTTATCCCATTGGCTGGAGCGCGAATGTCTTGGTTTCATTCAGAAGATCGTCAGCCACTCGGCAGAACCGAGAAGCAATCTCGTTTCGAATGCGGCGATCAGCCGCGCCCGGGGAAAATCGCAATTACGCGCGGCCTCTGGACTCAGGCAAAACGATTTCACTCGCAGCGCGCTTGCGTGCGCTCGCGAACCTCCTGGATCGACACTAAGGACGAATATGAAGGCACGTAGCGCAATCCTGCGGATCGTCGGCGCAGCTCTGGCTGCCGGGGCTCTGACCTGGGTTGCTGTGGGCGGAGTGACCGGCGGAGCGGGCGCGGAGGGTCTCGCGACGAAGGCGATCGCCGATGAGGGCCCGGGCTACGCCATCGAGGACTTCTCCTACCCGAACGCCGACAAAATCCTCGCGGAGCAGAAGATCAAGCTCAAGAGCGGAGACGGCCACATTCTCCTCACCGAGTGCACGGGTGCACCCGAACAGATGGAGGTCTTCTCCCACAAGAACGAGAAGGTGTGCTTCCGCACAACCGGAAACAAGGGATACCTGAGCCTGGAGATTCCGTCGGTGTTCGGAATCAAGGGAAATGAATACGCCTCGCAGGTCAACATGACCACGGGCACCGAGGAAAAGACCTTCAACGTCGACAAGAACGCCTGGACGGCAGTGGGCGAAACCGCGGACGAAAAGGGCCGCGATTTCATGCTTCTGGAGATCAGGACCTCCAAGTAATCGCCACCGCGGAAATCTCCTTCGCTCGTCGGGCGTCGCACCTGACGAGATCGGCAACCTTTCCCACTCCGAAAGAAGACCATGCCTGAAACTCGTCTCCCCGCGCGGGCGACCGGTCTGCTCGTCACGGCCACCGCGGTCGCGGCGGGCCTCGTATCGGCTGCCCCTGCCCAGGCCGTCACGGGTCCCGAAGCACCGGCCGACCGGTACGCCTTCACCGCGGCACTCGTCATCGGCGACGAGGCCGGCAGCCGCGGCTGCAGCGCGGTCCTGGTCGACCCTCGCTGGGTCCTGACGGCCGCCAGCTGCCTGGCCACCGCACCCGGCAGCCCGGTCTCGGCCGGGAAGCCCGCGCTGAAGACCGCCGCCACGTTCTCCGGGCAGGCCCGCGACATCGTGGAAATCTCCGCGAGCGCCACCGATCGCGACCTGGTCCTGGGCCGGCTGGCCGCCCCCGTCACCGGCATCGCTCCGGTCAAGCGCGCCACCGCCGCTCCCGCGGCCGGCGTCGACCTGGCGGCAGCCGGCTTCGGCCGGACGAAGACGGACTGGGTGCCGGGCAAGGTCCACACCGGTACGTTCACCGCGAACTCCTCCGACGCCGCCACCCTCTCGATCACCGGCAAGGGCACCGACGCCCTCTGCAAGGGAGACACGGGAGGCCCCCTCCTCAACGCCGCCGGTGAGCTCGTGGGCATCAACAGCCGCTCCTGGCAGGGTGGCTGCCTCGGGGTGCCCGCAACCGAGACCCGTACCGGCGCCCTAGCCGCCCGCACCGACAACCTCGCGGCGTGGATCGACCCGATCATCGCCCCGCGCACCGGCAACCAGGTGTCCCTGCTGGCCGGTGGCGGCGGAGCGATGTGGTCCCAGTTCGGGGACCTCGGTTACGGGGAGTACGGCCAGTCCTGGGCCAAGGTCGACGGCAAGGACGTGTCCCGGGTGGCGACCGTCCGTGACGGCGACACGGTGCGTGCCTACGCGATCGTCGACGGTCGGGTCTACGGCCAGGACCTCGACCTGGCAGCGAACGGCAAGTGGTCCGGCTGGGGCGAGGTGCCCGGTGGCGCCGCCGGCGCCAAGGACATCGCCGCCTCCCTGGTGGGCAGCAGCGTCCACGTGCAGATCGTCGGCGCCGACGGCAACCTCCACTCGCAGGTGGCCGACTACCGGGCGGGCCGCTGGAACGACCGGTGGACCGCGGTCGGAGCGTCCGGGCTGACCCGTGTCACCAGCGCGCCCGCCGGTCCCATCGTGCGCGTCCAGGCCGTCGCCGACGGGCGCGTCTACGGCCGCGACTTCGACACCCGCAACAACAGTTGGACGCCGTGGGGCGAGGTACCCGGTGGCGCCAGCGGCGTCAAGGACATCGCCTCCAGCATGATCGGCAACAACGTTCAGGTGCAGATCGTCGGCGCTGACGGCGCCCTGTGGACCCAGCTCGGCAACTACGACGCCGGCCGCTGGAACGACGTATGGAGCCGGGTCGGCGGCACCGGCCTGACGAACATCACCAGCGCCCCCTCGGGCAACGCCGTCGAACTCTACGCAACCGACGCCGCGGGCCGGATCAACCATGCCCGGCTCGACACGGGCGCCGGCACCTGGAGCGCGTTCCAGGAACTCAAGGGCGGCATCTCCGGCACCACCGACGTGTCCGCCGCCATCCTGGCCGCGCCCTCCAAGGTGACGCTGGCCGCGACGGCGACCAACGCGCTGGCCATCCAGAACGGCAACCTGGCCACCGGTGCCTTCGGCGCCCAGTGGAACAGCGTCGGCGGCCTCCCGATCACCAACCTGACCAGCGTCGACACCGGAAGCACGATCCGCTATGTCGGTGTCGCCGGCGGCAGGGTCTACGACCGCGTGTACAACCCGGCCACCAACGTCTGGGGCAACTGGACCGAGGTGCCGGGCGGCGCCGCGGGTGTCAAGGACATCTCCGCCACCATGATCGACAACGTCCTGTACGTCCAGATCGTGGGAAGCAACGGCGACCTCCACACGCAGGTCGGCGACTACAACGCCGGCCGCTGGAACAACAACTGGACCGCCGTCCCGGGATTCACCGGCCTGACCAGCCTCACCTCCGTGAAGGCCGGCCCCTACGTCCGTCTCTACGGCATCGCCGGCGGCAAGGTCTACGGCCGCGACCTCGACACCCGCAGCAACACCTGGAACAACTGGGGTGACATCCCCGGTGGCATCACCGGCGCCAAGGACATCACGGTCTCCCGTGTCGGAGCCACCGTCCAGATCCAGGTCATCGGCTCCGACGGTGCCCTGTACGGCCAGTCGGGCGACTACCTCGCCGGCGCCTTCAAGCCGTCCTGGACCAAGATCGGCGGCGCTGGACTGACCCGCCTCTCCAGCACCTCCGCCGCCGGCAACATCAACGTCTACGCCATCGGCGCCGCCGGCAAGGTCCAGAGCACGACCCTCGACACCACCCAGGGCAAGTGGACCGCCTGGCGTCAGGTCCCGGGCACTCTCACCACGCCGACCGACCTCACCGCCACCGCCACGCGATAGCACTCCGCACCGCCGGCCCGACCCGGCACCACTCCACCCCACACGACAAGGATTGATATGCCCCTAACCAGTTCACGCCGCGCGTGGGCTGCCATGCTGATCGCCACCACGGTGGGCAGCGGCCTTCTCGCCGCGAGTCCCGCCGCGGCCCTGGGCGGGAGCGATGCTCCGAGCAACGGCTACGCCTCAGCGGCAAAGCTCAACATGGATGACAAGGCGGCCTGTTCAGGCGCGCTGGTCGATGCCCAGTGGGTGATCACCGCCGCGTCCTGCTTCCGCAACGGCTCCGCGCCGGTCCAGCCCGGCAAGCCCGCCGTGAAGACGACGGTGACCGTGGGCCGCACCGATCTCACCCAGTCCACGGGCACCGTGGTCGAGGCCGTGGAGCTGGTCCCTCACGCGGACCGCGACCTGGTGATGGTGAGGCTCGGCTGGCGCGTCGTCGGGGTGGAACCGGTCAAGATCGCCACCACCGCCCCGGCGATCGGTGAGCAGCTCACCTCGCTCGGGTTCGGGCGGACGAAGTCGGAATGGGTCCCGGACAAGGCACACACCGGCGCATTCACCGTGGCCTCCGTCGACGGGGGCGCGCTCGGACTGAACGCATCGGGCGACGCGGTGGTCTGCAAGGGTGACACCGGTGGCCCGGCTCTTCGTCAGAAGGACGGCGGTCTGGAGCTGGCGGCAGTCAACTCGCGTTCCTGGCAGGGTGGCTGCCTCGGCACGGATCCGGCCGAGACCCGCACCGGGGGGCTCGCCGTCCGTGTCGACGACGTCGCGGCCTGGGTGGACCAGGTCCGCAAGACCACCCCCGCGGTGCGTCTGCCGGCCCTGGTACCCAGCGTCACCGAGGTGATGGCCTCGGGCGACTTCAACAACGACGGCCGGGACGACGTCGCCGCCGTCACCACCGACGGAAACCTCCACACCTTCGCAGGCCGCCCCGACGGCACCTTCGAGTACGGCCGCCTGCTGTGGCGGGCCGACGGCACCTGGGGTCCCGCCAAGAAGATCATCGGGGGTGACTTCAACGGGGACGGGGTCACCGACATCGCCTCCGTCTGGAGCGACGGTGCTCTGCGCCTGTACGCAGGACGGCCCGACGGCAGCCTGGCCGCCGGCAAGGCGATGTGGACGGGCGGGAGCGCCAACTGGGACGCCATGCGCCAGCTCGAGCGGTATCGGGCAGCGGGCTCCAACCGCGACGGGCTCCTCGCCGTCTGGGGTACGGGTGACGCCAAGGGGTCCCTGTACGCCTATTCCACGGGCCCCGATGGCGTCCTGACCGGCCAGAGCCGGAAGATGTGGCCGGACACCACCTGGCTGACGATCCAGAAGATCACCACCGGTGACCTCAACAACGACGGCCGGGACGACGTCGTCGCCATCGCCGCCGACGGCGCCCTGCGCCGCTACAGCGGCAACGCCGCCGGCGGCCTCGACGCCGGTGCCTCCATGTGGCACGACAAGACCTGGAACAACATGCCCGTCATGTTGGCCGGTGACTTCGACGGCGACGGCAGGACCGACCTCGGTGGCCTGTGGAGCGACCAGCAGCGCTTCAACTTCTACAAGGGCACCGGTCAAGGCGCCGTCGCCGCAGGCGTCAACGCCTGGCCCTCGCCCCTCCCCCTGCCCGCAGGCGGTCAGATCCGCAACGCGAACAGCGGCAAGTGCCTGGAGATCGTCAACTCCAGCAAGGACAACAGTGCCGTCGCCCAGCAGTGGACCTGCGGGGCGCAGGCCGGCGCGAAGTGGGAGTTCCGCCCGACGGCCACCGCGGGTGTCTACCAGATCGTCAACGTCAACAGTGGCAAGTGCCTGGAGATCGTCAACTCCAGCAAGGACAACGGGGCCCGTGCGCAGCAGTACACCTGCCACGACATCCCCACCATGCTCTGGACGATCAAGCAGGCCGGCAGCACCGTCGGCCTGGACATCAGGAACGTGAACAGCGGCAAGACCCTCGAGATCGCTGATTCCAGCCTGGCCAACGGCGCGCCCGCCCAGCAGTGGGCGCACTCGTCCGACCCGTCCTTCGCGACCCAGAGCTGGTACCTGTAACCAGCCTGCTGACAGGCCGTGACACACCCGGCGGCCGGCCCTCCCCGCCAATCAGCGCGAGGGCCGGCCGCCGGCGAGCACTCCGAGCCCACCACCCGACCGACACGGAGCACCCGGCGGTGCTGACGATGCCGGCCCGTTCTCCCGGCGCGCTCTCCGGCGGCCGGATCACGATCGGCCGGCGGCGCGCATCCTCGGGAGACCTCCCGGACATCGACCTCTCGGTGCCTCCCGAAGACACCTTCCTCAAGCTCGTCGGCCAGGAAGGCGGAGGTGGCAGACGAATCGTGCCCGTCTCGGGTTCATCGCGGCTGTGCCGCTGTGCCGCTCTGCGGGCTGATCGCGCCCGGGCTGGGTGTGGTCGCGCTGCTATGTGCCCTAGTTGCCCTGTGGCGGGAGAATCCCTGGCCGAAGCAGAGCTAGGGGGTGGCGACGATCGCGCCGGGGCTCTTGTGGGCGCGGTCGCCCCTGCTCCTGACAAGGACGGGCCACCGGACCGCAAGCCGGCCGCGCACAGCACCCCGCCGACCCGACCCTCGCCGCGCCGGCTGCCCCCGTGGTCTCGAGAAGGCCGCTGCAGGACGTCCGGGGCCAGAGTCTGGAAGTCGCTTACGGCAGGATCACCAAGACCGGTGCCAGGGTCGTTTTCCACGCGTCCGACAGGGACGAGGACATCAAGTTCAGCTCCCGGAGACTGCGGCCGGTCTGCTTCCAGAGGGAGTCAGGGGACGGCGCAGACCGCATGGTGGACCTCAGCGCCGTACACCGGGGTGACCCGTGCCCCGACGCAGGACGGCGGTCCCCTGCCCCTGCCCACCATGGCCGACTTGGTGCGGAAGACCTGGCCACAGGCCCGCGCGGAGGTCATCGCCCTCGGGGTGCCCGCCGACCACGTCGGGGCCGGGGAAGCGTATGTCAACGACCCACTGTCCGACGAGGGAGGTACGACGCCTGGCGCGTGTGCGCGCACGACCCCGTCGACGGCGAACCGATCCGCAACAACACGGATGTGACTCTCTACCTCTCCCGCCAACGGCTGCCCGGAATCCCACCGGGGAACCGGCACTTCGGAGAGACTCCCCGACCGAGACGACGCCAGTTGCCGCGGAGCATCCACGGGTCTGGCTCAACTTCTGTGGACCTGGACCGAAGTGGCAGACGTGCGCTGGACAAAGTGAAAGGTCGGCTGCGGTACCGACGGGATTTGAACCCGCGGACAGATGGGGGCAGGCCCACCCCGTCTCCGTCAGTCGCCGTGAGCGGGACCTCACCCACGTCGATCGCAATGGGCCGCTCTGCCACGGCACCGCAGCCTGCGAGAATGCGCGCCATCCCGCTCCGGCTCAAGGTAGGCGATCGCCCGGTGCACAGCGAGCCTTTATCCAGCACCGGCAACCGCTGCAGCAGGAACACAGAAGTCGAGCCAAAGCCCCTAAGGCGCACATGCCACCTCGGGAGGAAGCGGGGCAACGACTTTCGGGCCATTCGACTACGGCTGGTTGGTGGACGGCCTGGCAAGAGCGAGACGGATCCAATGCTGCAGCTCCTCTTCGTGGCTGCCTGTCTCCGTCTGCTGGGCGACCGCCGCGGTCTCCTCGGGTGCCGGATCGCCGGTGCGGGACAGGAGCCCCAGTGGCCAGGCCGGGATGGTGGGCTGCTGGCCGTCGAAGGGATGCCAGTCCCAGGGGCCGTCGAACCGCCAGGCACGCCCGTCATGGTCAACGACTTCGTCGCCTGCCTCGAGGAAGGCGTAGGGACGGAACAGCAACTCGATGCGGATCGGTTCACCGCCGACCGGATCGAGGGCATATCCCTGGTCCTCGAGCTCGGGATCGTGGGCTTCGCCCTGCCGCAGGATTTCGAGGTAGCAGGCGGGGCGGGGCAGCGTGCCGGTCACCAGAGGTGGATCGAAGTGGTGGACAGACGCGACGTGCACCACGGTCGGCGCGATGCCTACCAGGCAGGCGTCGCCGGCCTTCAGGTCTGCTTCCGCCGGCACGGTACGGAAGTGGGTACGGTCCCAGTCGAAGGCCTCCGCCGTGGGCAGCGCGGTCTCGCCGTTCCAGCAGAAGCCGCGCGCCTCCGGATCGACGTCGTTCCACGGCCATCGCACGGACACGTAGAAGTGAGGGACCGAAGCGACTGTGGTCTCGGTGAGCGGGCATTGCAGCGTCAGCACATCGCCAGCCCGGAACCGAACACCACCCCCGTCCAGGCGATGCCGGCCCGTAGGCCCTTCTTCCGAGTCACCCATCATGTTGATACGCGCCGGTCAGGCGAATGCGGCTGGCTGCGGGACGTGAGGGGTCACTGTCGTCCACGCAGGCGGTCATCGGTGAGTGGGCTGCCTTCAGGTGGGGGTATCGCCGATGAGATGGGGGTCAGCGTGCGCGCTCATCGATGAGGACGGCCAAGCCGTCCAGGATGCACTGTAGGCCGAACTCCCATGCCTGGTCCTGGCCGTGGGATTGGGCTGCAGAAGTGAGGGCTGAGGTGAGGGCGGGAAATCGCTCACCGTGTGCCTGCATCAGGTCGCCGAGGATGGCGCCCAGTTGGGCCTCGGGGCTGCCCGCCGGGCCCGTTGCGCGGGCCTGCTGGGTGATACCGCGTACATGACCGACCAGCAGGACAGCCGCGTCCATCCGTTCGGCGCCGCTCAGCCCCGTGCCGTCCAGGGCGGAGACGGCACGCTCCATCCAGGACAGCTCCGCGGGTCCCATGATCCGCGGCCCGACGGTGGCGTCCAACGTCCAGGGGTGCTGGCGAAAGACGCGAATCAGCTCGCGGGCCCATTCCTCCAGCTGCTCCCGCCAGCCACTGTGTCGTGCCCTCACCTGCGGGTATGGGCCGATCGCGGCGTCCACCATCAGAGCGACCAGCTCAGCCTTGCCCGGCACGTACCGGTACAGCGCCATCTTGGTCACGCCCAGTTGCGCGGCGACCCGCTGCATGGACACATCGGCGAACCCCTCCGAGTCGGCGATCTCGATCCCGGCCTGCGCGATGCGGTCCAGGTCGAGTGTCGGTCTGGGCCCCCGTGCGGGCTTGGGGTGCGGACCCCACAGCAGCCGCACCACCTCGGCGTGCTCGTCACCCATGTCTGCCGCCCCTCCTGATCGACCTTGCCGAATCAACTGTGTCTACGGTACACAGTAAATAACAGTGTCCGCAGGACGCAGTTTCTAGAGTGGAGAAATCCGTGAACAGGAACGTCCTCATCTCCGGCGCGAGCATCGCCGGCCCCGCGCTCGCTTACTGGCTGGGACGGCACAACTTCAAGCCCACCGTCGTCGAACTGGCCCCAGCCCTGCGCGGCGGCGGTCAGGCCGTCGACTTCCGCGGCGAAACACACCTGACCGTCCTGGAACGCATGGGCCTGATCCCCGAACTGCGCCGGATCGAGACAGGCGGCAGCCCGATGCGCTTCGTCGACGAACGCGGCCGAACACTGCTGCACCTGCCCGCCGAGTTCGCGGGCGGCGACATCGAGGTGCTCCGCGGGGACCTGGCCCGGGTGCTGTACGAGCACAGCCGCCCACACACCGAGTACATCTTCGGCGACTCGATCACCGGCCTCACCGAGACCCCCACCGGCGTACGGGTCGACTTCCAGCAGGGAGTCTCACGGGACTTCGACCTGGTCATCGGCGCGGACGGATTGCACTCCAACGTCCGTCGCCTCGCCTTCGGCCCAGCGGAGAAGTACGTGAGCCACCTCGGCTACTACGCCGCGACCTGGCCGTTGCCCAACGATCTGGGTCTGGGAAAGGGCTCGGTCGGATACAACGCGCCGGGGCGTCTCGCCTCGGTCGGCGCCGACCACAGGGACCCGGCACAGGCAGGAGCGTTCGTCATCTTCGCCTCGCCTGAACTGTCGTACGACCGCCATGATCCCGAACAGCAGAAGCGTCTGATCGACCACGCGCTCGCCGGTCTCGGCTGGGAGGTGCCCCGCCTGCTCGCCTCACTGCAGCGGGCCCCCGACCTGTACTTCGACTCGATCAGCCGCTCAGACGTGGATACCTGGTCCACAGGGCGAGTGTGCCTGGTCGGTGACGCCGCCTGCGGGGCCACCATCGGCGGTATGGGCACAGGAACCGCGGTGGTCGCCGCCTACGTGCTGGCCGGCGAACTCGCACGAGCCCAGGGCGACTACGGGGCGGCCTTCACCCGGTACGAGGGCAGGCTTCGGAAGTACGCCCAGGGCTGCCAGGCGGGCGGCGACCGCACTGGCAGGTTCCTCGCCCCCGGCACCGCCACCGGCATACGTCTCCGCAACACCCTGCTGTCCCGCCCCTTCTTCCTGAACGGAATGCTCAAGCTGGGGGAGAGAATCAGCAGGACCGTGGACCTCCCCGACTATCCGTGTGACGCCGGCCGCGTCATGCGATGACTTGATCACGGCGACGCCTGAAGGCAGTCGATTCTCCGAGCGTCAGCCGAGCATCGAGGCTTTCGCCGGCCGATCGGGCTGAAGGACCACGGCTCAGCGGCTGCCCGTCAGGGCGTGCTGGAGGTCTTCCACCGCCTCGGCACGACGGGTGAGGGCGTTGAGCGGTACCGGATGGTGGCCTTGGATGTCCCGCCCGAGGCTGACCTGCCGCGGATCCGCAAGCTCTTGGTACACGGTGAGGCAATGGGGTGGTGGCACTGGGAGGAGGGGTGCGTCACCGCCGCCTGGGACGCTGGGGCAGAGAGAGGCAGGTGACGCTGTAGGCGGGTGCCCGGGCGTGCGCGGTGCACCGGGTGGCGTGCGGGCACGGGACCAGCACGTCGAAGCCGACGTCGCCCTCGCCGTCCGACGACGGCCGCCGCTCGTACATCCCCACAACAGCGAACTCATCCAGGCCGCGGCGAGGATCGGGCCTTCGACCCGAGATGATCGCAGGGATCGCCTGGCAGGAGGTTGAGGGTGGCCCCGCGGTCGTGGATGACGTCGCCCGCCTGGTGCGCAGCATCGTGTCGGGGAGCGAGGACCCCAACCGGACGTCGCTGGGACCGATGTCCGTCCAGGGTCGCCGCGCAGCCGAAGTGCTGGGGTACGACCTTCGCGGACGCGGTGAAGGACCCGGCCAGCTCAAGGCCGAGAGCGGCTTCGCCGATGTGCCCGCGCACGAGGTGACGCGGGACCAGATGCGGGAACTCGCCACCGGCTAAAACGGGGCCCCCTACCAGAGCGACGGCGCCCAGGCGTACGGTCGACTGTTCGACAACAACCTGAACGAACGCGGGGGGAGCACTACGGTGAACGAGACGACGCACCCGGCCCGGCAACGCCCCGCCGGTGGCGGGCCCCGGTTGGTGGGCACGGTCGTGTGCGCCCTCCTCCTCGCCCTGGGCAACCTGGTGACCGGCTACCTGGCGTTCCTGGCGCACGCGGTGGGGCCGGCCGGCCCCTGGGACACCGAGGGCCTCGCGCACGCCAACCACGCGGCGGCCCTGGGCCTGGCCCTGGCCCTGGTGACGGCACTGCTCGCGTGGGTCTTTGTGAAGGCCGAGTGGGTGGGCCGGGGATGGTTCGCCGCTCCGGCGGTGCTGGCCGTGGCCGTACTCCTGCGGCTGACCCTGCTCGCCCCCTCGCTCTGACGCGCGCCCGCACCGCCGCATGCGGCGGGCCCGACTTCGGAGTGCCGAACCGGGGCCCGTTGAGGTCACCAACCTCGCGGCGGTACGTCGATCCGGATCATGGCCGACGAAGGGGAGTCCGAGGCCATCGGCCTGCGCGACGACCTCGACAGGGCCATCGCCCACAACAACATCGCCGCCTGCAGGACTTCGAGCGCAAGCTGGTGGCAGGGCGCACACGCAGCCACAGCTGATCGAGAAGCGGGAGCACGAGGAGCTGGAGCGCACCTACCTCGTCACCTCTGCGCCCACCCCGCATTCGTCGCGGTCGGCGAGGAACTGTTCAACCCCACGGCTGAGCTCGTACGTGCACACCTGGCCGCAGCGGTAGACGCTCTCATCGCCAAGATCCGCGTCACCGGCCTTGGGGAAGGCAAGGGCTACGCAACCCGCATGACGCTGCGGGCGATGCGCGGCTACGAGACCTTCAGCTGGGGCACTACCCCTCAGTCACACGAGGGAAAGCGGTTCTTCAGCTTATGAGGCAGTCCACCGGCGCCGCCTTCACACCGCGGGCCGGACGCTGCGAGCACATGCCGGCCGTGCGCGGCGCTGGCCTCGGCAAGCCCCGGCCCGACCCCGCGCCGCCGCTGCAGGCAGTGCTGTCGGCGCACGCGGCACGAGGCGAGGCCTTCAGGACGGGGTGGTGGGCGTGACTTTTGGTGCTCGCCCGGATTTCGCTGTTCAGCTCTTGCGGGCCAACGGTTGCCCGGCGAAGCTCACCCCTGCCAGACCATGTGCCATGAGGTTGCGAATGTTGCCGTGATCAGTGTCGTTCGGCGTCGCCAGCACACTGCGATAGTGCTCACCGAATGCCAGCAGCGCCTCTTGGTCGCTCAGCCCTTCCAGCAGGGCCAGCCCCAGCGTCTTGCAGGAACCCTCGTTCTCACCTGCGGCATTTTCCAGTTCACCGTTGCGGAACGCCTGCGGCTGATACGCGTAGTGCGTGGCGACGAAGGCCAGGGTGTCGGCGAACTCGTGCTCACCTGACGCAAGGCTTGCCCGCAGCGAGTTCAGATCAGTCATGTCGGTTCCCCTGGGTTGAACAGACGATCCCATTGCCGTCCGTGACCGGGGGACAATATCCCCTTGAGGCCAGCCGGTAGGAATCGGGCCACATGTCGGAACGAGCGGCATCTCCGCCGGTCACGATGTGCATCTGTGTGATCGGCCTCTCGTGCAGGTCCTCACCCGCGGCGACGGCCTGGCCGGCGAGGACATCACCCACGCCGCCGACGCCGTCCTCGGTCTGCCCCCGGTACTCACCAGGCCGATCGACGTCGAGCTGCGCGGCGAGGTGCTGCTGACCACCGCGCAGTTCGAGGAAGCCAACCGGATCCGGCTCGCCCACGAGGCCACGCCCTTCGCGCACCCGCGCAGCGGAGCGGCCGGCACCCTACGGGCCAAGGACCGCCCTTACAGGATCGAGTTGACCTTCTTCGCCTACAGCGCGATCGGCCTGGACGACCTCGGCCACGTGGCTCTGCTGGAGAACCTGGCCGCGCTCGGCGTGAACACGGCCGCCAGCACGGCCGCCGCCCCGATGCGATGTGAGACCGTGGAGCAGGTGCAGGAACGTATCGACGTGATCGCGGGTCTGCGCGGAGAGCTGCCGTTCGGGATCGACGGTGTCGTCGTCAAGGCCGACACGGCCGAGGACCAGCGGCAGGCCGGCAACGGCTCGCGCGCCCCGAGGTGGGCGGTGGCCCGGAAACTGGCGGCCGAACACAAGGTGACGCGCCTGCTGGCGGTGGAGTGGAACGTCGGCCGGACCGGGATCATCGCCCCGCGCGCCGTTCTGCAGCCCGTGGTCATCGACGGGGTTACGGTCACCTACGCCACGCTCCACAATCCGTCCGACATCACGCGTCGCGGGCTCATGATCGGCGACCAGGTGTTCGTGTACCGGGCCGGCGACGTGATCCCCCGGGTCGAGGCACCGCTGGTCGATCAGCGCACCGGCGCCGAGAGCCCGATCGTCTTCCCCGAGGCATGCCCCCGATGCGGGGATGCGATCGACGCCTCCGAGCAGCGGTGGCGGTGCGTACGAGGCCGAAGCTGTCAGGCCGTGGCCTCGGTGATCTACGCGGCCG
Source organism: Streptomyces sp. NPDC048257 (assembly GCF_043201855.1). Taxonomy (NCBI): domain Bacteria; kingdom Bacillati; phylum Actinomycetota; class Actinomycetes; order Kitasatosporales; family Streptomycetaceae; genus Streptomyces; species Streptomyces sp. NPDC048257. The sequence continues at coordinate 149,056 of NZ_JBICZI010000010.1, read as the reverse complement.
GCCGGGACCAGCTCGACATCGAAGGCCTTGGCGGCACGCGCGCGATCCAGTTGGTGGAGGCCGGTCTGGTCAAGGACATCGCCGACCTGTTCGCGCTGACCCGCGAGCAGCTCCTCGGTCTGGAGCGGATGGGTGAGACCAGCGCCGCCAACCTCCTGGCCGCGATCGAGACCGTCCGCGGGGCCGCATTGAGCCGCGTGTTCTGCGCCCTCGGTGTCCGCGGCACCGGGCGCACGATGTCCCGCCGGATCGCCGCGCACTTCGGCTCGATGGCCGCGATCCGGGCCGCCGACGCGGACACGCTGGCCGGGGTCGACGGCATCGGCACCGAGAAGGCCCGCGTCATTGCGGCCGAACTCGTCGAACTCGCCTCGCTCCTCGACAAGCTCCAGGCCCAGCTGGTCGGTACGCAGGTCACCGAGCCGCACAAGCTCGCGACCGACGCGAAGGGCGGCGAGGAGTCGGCGGACGGCCCGCTGGCCGGACAGGCCGTGGTGGTAACCGGCTCCATGACCGGCCCCCTTGCGGTGTTGACCCGGAACGAGATGAACGAGCTGATCGAACGGGCCGGCGGAAAGGCATCGTCGTCGGTGTCCAAGCGCACCACCCTCCTGGTGGCGGGTCAGAAGGCCGGCTCCAAGCGCACCAAGGCCGAAGAACTGGGCATCCGCATCCTCGACCCCGAGGAATTCGCCGTCCTCGTCGTCAGTTTCCTCCCCACCACCTAGCCATCGCCGCCCACCAGCCCTCGGCGCGGCCCCGTCCGTCGCCGCCCCTGAGGAGCAGCGATACCGTGGTGATCCCCCGGTATCCGGCATGCCGTGGACGAATGGTGTAGTCGGCCGCTGGCGTGCCGGCCGGCGATCCGCTCCCACCAGCGCGGGTTGAAACCGGTGAGCAGGAGGCGGGTCGGCATTCCGGGGCGGTGGAGGCTGATGCCGCCGCTCTCGCGCCGGTGGCGAAGGCCGGCCACCACCGAGACGGGGTGATCGCTCCTCTCACCGGTCAGGCGGGGGAGGAGGAACCCGGCCCAGTGGTGGACGACGTACGGATCGTCGAGGAGCCGAAGGGTGAGTTTGGTCATGGTCTGGACGCGCCTGCACGATGCCCAGGGGGTGCTGTGAGAGGCCGCCGATCTTGCAGCAGGCAAGGAAGAGCGCGGCTCCAGCTGTGCCTGTTGCGGGTGGCGGGCTGCGGGGATGGTGAGCGCCTGGTGGCCGCCGACGAGCAGCGAGTGCAGGAGTTGGTGGGACTCGCCGGTACTGCGGTGGCGGTCTTCGGTGCGGGCCAGGGCGGCCTGACAGGGCGTGATCGGACCGGCCCGCGGCGGTCAGCGCTTGTGAAGTCGTGCTGACGGTGTCGTGCGAGCGGTGATGCTTCTCGCCGGTCCTCGGCGAAGGAGCTGCGGGGGCTTCTTCCATCGCGCGGCTGGGCGCTCACGGGCCCGCCCGAATGAAAACCGGGGCGGCCACCGCTCGACTGACCCTTGTGGCACGCCAGCAACCCCACTCTATTGAACATGTTCAGTTGAACGTGTTCAATGGCGTCATGGAAAGAGCCCACTGGATTCAACGGGTCCTCGCTGCAGTGGCGTTGCTGGCCGCCGTACGCGTGCCCCTCGCCAACGACTTCCTCCGGCCGACCGTCATGGCCGCCGTGGCGACCGCAGTCCCACTGCTCCTCCTGCACCATCAGCGGGCCTTCTCCCGCACCTGCGCGGTCATCGGTTTCACCCTCCTCGCGTGGGGGTTCTGCGCCCTCTTCTCAGGGATGGCCGCGTTCTGGCCGTCGGCCCTGCTCCTCCTGGCCGCCGCCCTCGGGAACCCTGGCAGGGGGACGTACGGGTAGTCCTGCCGGAACCCTGCCTCCACTGGGGGCGGGGGTGTCCCGGTCTCTTTGGGCAAGGGAATCGAGGCTGCGTGGGATCGAACGGCCAGGCGGCATGGCGGTGTGGCCGATCTTCTGTGGGATGACGTGAGCTTTTTCTTCGACCCGGACCTGACGGGGTCGCTGCCGGACGTGCGTGTCCCGGATTGTTCAGTGGAGGACTGGCAGGCGGTCCTCGATCTTGTCGAGGCGAGGGGATGGAGGTGCCAGTACTTGAGCAGGAGGAGCCGCCGGGGGACGTGGAGCCAGGCCGTCAACGTTCGCCCGACGCCTGATGGCCTGTGACGCCGAGCATCCGTCCGCCTCCACCAACACGGCACACCCAGACCGTCACCGCTCATGCGAGCGCCCACGCACCTTCCGCAGGATCTCCTCGCCAAGCAGCTCACGATCCGCGTCCGGCCCGAAGCGCTGCGCCTCCACCCCTTCGGCCAGCCTTCCGGCCTGGTCCGCATCGAGGAGCTCGGCCATTTGCGCTGCAAGCCGTATGGCGTGGTATTGCTCAAAGGGAGTGTGCGCGTGCGTGATGGCGGCAAGGACTGCCTCGAAGTCCCACAGTTCAGGGCTGGCCTGCATCATTGCCAAGGCGGTGATGCGCTCCTCGTCCGTACCCTCCCTCAACCAACGCGACACTTCAGCCGGCTCGAAGGACTCCTCCTGCGCCAATCGGCGAGCACGTGCCACCACCTCCTCCATTGCGCGGATACGTGAGGCACTGGGACGAACCGAGCGGCGCACTGACCCGTAGTCGGCGGCGATAGGCCTCGCGGCCTCCAACAGGGTCCTAGCCTCCGCACGCAGCTCGTTAGCCGTGGCCATGTCTCCCCGGCGCTCGGACTCCTCCGCCAACGCGAACCGCTCCGCCGCGTCCGCCCGCATCCTCAACGTAGCCCCTCCGAACTCAAGGCTCTCGATGCGGCTGCCGAGCAAGGCAAGGAGAAGCAAAACGCCCCCGAACACGATCAGCGCCGCCGCGCCGGTGCCGTTCTGGGTAGCGAAGACCGCAAATGCTCCTACGCCAAATGACCCCGCTCCCAGCAGAGCTGCGAATGCCTGCAAGGCGGGCGTGAACCTGACGGTCGCGGCGCTCGTGGTCACCGGCCTCTCCGCTTCTGTTCGACTGGGCGCGAAACTACCGTCAAACGGACACGTCGTCGGTCATGTGAGGCTTCGTGTCGTGTTGTCCAGGGACACAACACAGCCTTCTGCGTGGATCGAACACGAGGGACCGCTTCCGATCATCGAGGGCACCGTGATCCGGCCGTCGGTCGAGAAGTTGCCCAGCGGCGGGGTGATCAAGCCCGTCTGGCTGTGGTGGTCGGGCACCGGGGCCGACCCCGAGGACGTCGACCGGTGCGGGCGGTCCCTTCTCCGCCGCTTCGACGTGGAGCACACCTTCCGGCTTCTCAAACAGACCCTGGGCTGGACGCGGCCGAAGCTGCGGGACTCGGCGGCCGCTGACCGCTGGACCTGGCTCGTCCTTGCCGCGCACGCTCAGCTCGGCCTGGCTTGCCCTCTCGCGAGGGATCTGCGCCGGGCCGTGGGAGAGGCCAGCGGAACCGAACAGACTCACCCCTGCCCGGGTCCGCCGGGGGTTCAGGAACCTGCGCGCGAAGACAGGCACGCCAGCCGGTGCACCGAAACGCACACGACCTGGCCCCGGCCGCCCGATCGGCTCGAAGAACCGGGGGCCCGCCATCCGCTACAAGTCGGACGCGTCCTCGCCTCCGGCGAGGCATACCGGGCGGGGAGGAGCCCTCACCACCCACACGGTGCCGTCACGTGGCTTACCCGAGGGCCAAGCTCAGGCAGGCCGTCGTGCTCCGCACCTCATTGCCGCGTCGGGGACACCCGCCCCACACGATGGAGGGGGCTTCGAGTTCGGAATGGGCCGCCTGCCCCGCCGGGCTGGGTGAGCGATTCCTGGCCGGGCGAGGAATGGGCGCGCAACGGGGCAGGGTTCTTGGGTGAAGGAATCTCTTCAGAAGATTCGCCTGTCGAAGGAGAGTGCTGTGGCTCTGTCCCGTACCGAACGTGAGCAGTTCCTCGCCGAGCCCCACGTCGCCGCGCTTGCGGTGAACGCGGGAGCGGAAGGTGACCGTGCGCCGCTCGCGGTCCCCATCTGGTACCAGTACGCACCGGGCGGCGACATCTGGATCATGACCGGACGGGACTCGCGCAAGGCCGATCTGATCCGGGCCGCAGACCGGTTCACCCTGATGGTGGACCGTCTGGAGCCCACGATCCGGTACGTGTCGGTCGAGGGACCGGTCATCTCCACCGTGCCTGCCACGCGTGAGCAGCTGGTGGAAATCTCCGCCCGCTACCTGCCTGCGGACAAGGTCGAGGGCTACGTCGACTTCGCCTGGAAGGAACACGGGGAGCAGCTCGTGATCCACATGCGCCCGCAGCGGTGGGTGAGTTCGGACCTCGGCAACGTCTGAGAACGCCCGTCCCACGGGCTGCCGGACGTCGCGACTCCCTCAGACCGCGGGGGCACCGTGCGGAGCAGGAGACGTCCACCGGCCGCGCAGGAGGAGAGGAAGGCCGCCGATCAGTTGAACGCCCTCGGCGTCGCTCGCGCCCGAGCGGTCGGCCTGTGCCACCTCGGCCACCGCCCTCCGCGTGCCGGTGCGCGGCGCCCCGGGCCAGACCTTGGTACACGTGGGAAACACACTGAAGCCCACGAGGCCGTTACGAAGGTGATCGAGACCGCACGCGCACGACCGGCAGGCCGAGTGCATGTGCCTGAACGGCCTCGGCTGGACGGCCCTCGGGCAGGAAGACACCAGGCCCCTACGGCTCGTACGACGCGGGTGGTCAGGCCACTGGGCGGATCCGGCCACCGGTTGCCTCCCGCAGGGACGGAGCGAGGACCGCGAGGGTCTGGTCGTGGGCGTCGGTGATCGCCTCGGTGAGGATCTCGGCCGACCACTCCCTGACGAAGGGGTCCTTGCGCAGGTAGTGGGTGAAGGAGGTCTCGGCCGTGTTGGTCAGCCGGGCGGAGGGCAGATGGCCGCCCACCTGCTTCGCGGAGCGGACCTCCACCGTCGTGCGTAGCCGCGTCAGCCGCAGCTTCAGCGGCTGGCCGCCATCGCCCCGCAGGCCGTGGCGGGCAGCCCACTGCCCGAGGTGAGGTTTGCGGGTCAGCTCGGCGTCGAAGGGGCCGACGTGCCCGCCGGTGGCGGCGTTGCTGACCCGCCCGCGACCGTTGCCCGCCCAGATCGACCACAGGCCCGCCGTCTTGGACAGGGCCCGGCTGCGGGTCATCATCTTGTGCAGCAGCAGGTAGAAGCCGCCCGCCGCCCGCCGCCCGCCGCCCGCCGCCCGCCGCCCGCCGCCCGCCGCCCGCCGCCCGCAGCCGTCGGGCCGGATCCGCATCCACGCTCCAGTGCACGGTCGTCCGTGAGTTGGCCTTGCCCCGCCGCCGCTTCGTCAACGTGACCACCACCGCCCGGCCCTCCAGCACCCGGTGCTCGGCAGGCAGCCCCTTCCGGCACGCTCCGGTCGGCTTCCGACGTATCCGTCACGGCCTGCGTATCGCCTGGCCGACTCTGACCTCGTGGATGACGGCCGGGCTTGACCTGCGTGCGGCAAGTCACCGCCGAGCACATCACGAGCGAGCTCACCCGCCATCCGGCCAACGTCGCCCGCAGCCTGCTCTCAGCGTGCTGCGCAGCATTTTCCGGGCCCTGAAGAGGAGCGGCTGATCTTCCTCAACCTCACGTCCGGGCTACAGCTGCCCGCTGGAGTACACCTTCCGCGGCCCTTGCCCAGCGATCGGCCGGCCGGAGCCCTGGACGGGCTTTGACGGTCCCGCCGCACGCCTCATCGTCGGTCTCGTCGCCATCCACGCCGTGCGTGCCGTGGAGGTGGCCCGCCTCGACCTGACCGACCCGGACCTCGCCGACCGGACTCTGGCGGTACGCCGGGGTGAGCGCACGCACCGCGTCTACCTCGACGACCTGAGCACCGACCTGATGGCCGACTGGCTGCGCGAGCGTCGCCGCCGCTGGCCCCGGGCCACCAACGCGCACTTGTTCCTCACTCCCAGACCTACCGCCCCCCGGGCTCTCCACAGATCAGCTACCTCGCGATACGAACCGCATCCGACCAGATGGGACTGCTGCCGTGGCGGGTATGGGCCGACCGCGTCCTGGATGAAGCCCGGGAGACCGCCGATCCGGTCCACCTCGTTCGCCTCTTCGGCATCCATCCCGACATCGCCGTGAAGTACGTACACGCCGCGCGCCCGGACAGAGCAAGCCCTTGGTGCTGCGAGCGATCATGGTCGGGCAGTCCATTTCTGCAACGGGGCTTGTCCTCTGCGTCGCTCGGCCAGCGGGGCGGCTCCGTTATCTGGTGTGCGGCGGTGCCCGGGAGTGTCGTATCGTGGGCGAGTTGCTGTGCCGAGCTGTCGGTGGCAGTGAGTGGTTTCCCTGTTCCTTCTGCGTCGATCTTGAGGTGACGTCCTATTAACCGGGCCATGTAGTCGTCCGTGTTCCCCGCGTGCTGTGTTGTCGCACGTGTCCGGGGGCGGACGTCGCGCTGGCCTGAGTTGCGTCACCCTTCCTCGCAGTTTTCTTTCCCGGGTGCAGCTCTGCCGTCTGCCCCGGGTTTCGTGTTTTCCGGCCCCGGTGCGGCTGTCGGCAGGGCTCCCCGATTCCTTGGGATCAGGAGTCTCCCCGTCGTGTCTTCCTCCACGCTCGGCAACGAGCCGCAGCACACCACCCCGTCCCCGGACGACCCAGCACCTCATCACCCGAAAATGGCCCTGGCCGCCCGGATCGCCCTCTTGGTGCTCTTGGGTGCCGAGCTCATGGACCTCCTCGACCAGTCGGTCGTCCTGACCGCCCTGCCCGCGATCCAGGAGTCGACCGGCACCGGACCATCCGCATTGCAGTGGCTGACCACCGGCTATTCCCTGCCCGTCGCCGTCGGGTTGATCACCGGCGGACGCCTCGGCGACCTCTACGGCCGGCGCAGGCTTCTCCTCATGGGCACCGTCGTGTTCACCGCGGCCTCACTGCTGTGCGGCCTGGCTGCCGGACCGGGCGTGCTGATCGGCGCCCGCATGCTCCAGGGCGTGGGAGTGGCGCTGATGATCCCGCAGGTCCTGGCCACCATCCACGTCACCTTCGAGGGACAGAGCCGCAGCAAGGCGTTCGGTCTCTACGGGGCCGTCCTCTCCATCGCCAATGTTCTGGGTCCGGTGATGGGCGGCCTGCTCACCGAAGCGGACCTGTTCGGGCTGTCCTGGCGGCCGCTCTTCCTGGTCAACGTGCCCGTTGGCCTCGCCGTGTTCCTCCTGGGACGCAAGTTCATCCCCGAGTCGACCGTCCGGAAGGCCGACCGGCTCGACCTGACCGGCATGGCATTGTCCGCGCTGGCCATCGTCCTGATCGTCTTCCCCCTGTCCGAGGGGCACCTGCATCACTGGCCGCTGTGGTGCTTCGCCCTGCTCACCGCCAGTCTCCTCACGCTGGGCGTCTTCCTGCGCCACCAGCAGCGCAAGCAGAACAACGCCCCGCTCGTGCCCCTGTCCCTCTTCCGGGGGCGACAGTTCTCCGGCGGTATGGCCGCGCAACTGATGCACGGCCTGCTGTGCGGGCTGTTCTTCATGACCTGGACCCTCTACCTCCAGCGCGGCCTGGGCATGAGCCCCTTCCAGGCAGCCCTGGCCTTCGTGCTGCTTTCCCTGGGAGAGCTGGCCGGTGCAACGCTCGCGGCAAAGAGCGCCGGGCGTTTCGCTCGCCGTCTGCCTCAGGCCGGAGCACTCATCGCCATCGCTGCGATGGCCACCTACGGTTTCCAGGCCGCCGCAGGCGAGGAGGACCTGACCCTGCTGGCGATGACCGCTCCGGTGATGCTGATCGGCTTCGGTCTCGGCATGGTCGGCGGCCCGCTCGCAGACCTGTCGCTGGCCAGGGTCCCGCACGAGGACGCCGGGGCAGCCTCGGGCCTGTTCAACACCGCGATTCACCTGGGCATCGCGCTGGGCACCGCGCTGACCGCCCTGGTGTTCTTCGCCACCACCGGCGGCTCACCCGACGCCGGACTCAACCGCGACGCATTCATCACCGTGCTGTGGTGGGTCGGCAGCCTCCTCGCCCTGATGTGGGCCCTGATGTTCTGCCTGCCCAAGGAGGCCAACAACCACACCGACTGAGCGACCCCCAGGTCTTGGCCACGACGACGGCCGGGGCCTGGTGTCGGCGTACTTGTTGAAGGGCTCAGGCAGGTACGGATGAACGTGCCCAGGTGCCAGCAGGTCTGCGGGGATGTCGGGCGAGAAAGCCCTACTGGAATCTCGTTGGGCTCCGGCGCGACTGTCTCGGAAGATGGGAGGCATGCTTCTGAGGTACCCCTGTGTGTGCTGTGGCCATCTGACCCTGAACGATGGGCCTGGCTCGCATCAGATCTGTCCTGTCTGTTTCTGGGAGGACGACGTCATGCAGTTGCGCTGGCCAGACAGGGCAGGTGGCGCCAACAAGTCGTCGTTGCTTGACTCCCAGCAGGACTTCATCGCATTTGGTGCATGCGAGGAGCGACTCCTGGAGCATGTGCGACCGCCTGATGGTGATGAGCCGCTGGACCCGAACTGGCGGCCCATCGATTTGTCGCGGGACCGGTTCGAGTCCCGGGCGACCCGGTTGGCTGCTTGGCCTGACGATCGCACGGTGTTGTACTGGTGGCGATACCGCGACAACGGGTTCTGGCGACGCGTTTGACCATCGAGGCTGTTGACCGGGTCAGGCCGCGTTGTTGTCCCGTTCGATGGCGGCGAGTCGGTTTTCACTGAAGGTCTTGTTCGAGGTCAGGATGGTCGAGCCCTTTTCGTAGCGCTTAGAGATCACCTGGAACACCAGGTTCGCCTCGGCTCGCTCCAGCGGCTGGTAGCCGTCCTCGTCAACGACGAGGACGCCGGGCCGTAGGTAAGTACGGAGCTTGCTGTTGAGCCGGCCGGCGGCCTCGGCGGCCTTCAGCTGGCGGACCATGTCGTCGAGGCTGGTGAAGTAGACAGAGAAACCGGCCTGGCAGGCAGCGACCGAGAGAGCCACCGCGATGTGTGTCTTTCCGACTCCGCCCGTTATCGAGGGTTCGGTTCGAGATTCGGCATGTTGCCGCTGGATGGGACCTTCATGAGATCGATGTGACGTGGCTGCGTTGTCAGTGCAGCCTCGTATGTTGGCCCGATGATTCAGAAGGTGGTCGACGAGCGGGCCGTCGAAGCGGCGGTGAGCGATGCTGAACAGGCGATAGCCGAGTTCGACGGGGCCTGCCGGTGGCTGGCTGCTGCCCGGCAGGGACCGATGGAGCCTCTTGCGGCCGAGGTCTGGGTGTTCGACAAGGATCTTGCCCGGGTGGTCTTGGTGAAGCACCGTTGGCGGGGTTGGGTTCCTCCGGGCGGGAAGGTCGAGGCCGGCGAGACACCACGCGAGGGTGCGACCCGGGAGCTTTTCGAGGAGACGGGCCTTCGGGCGGAACTGCTGGCTGAGCCGGCAGCGGTTGCGGTTCGCTCCTATCACCCGGATTGGCCGGTCACGCTCGGGCTGTCGTATGCCGCCGTCGTTGATGCAGTGGCCTCGTTTGTCCCGGAGGCCGGGCAGCCGGTGGCTTGGAAGAGGTTGGACGAGGGCTGGGAGAGCTACTTTCCCGATGATCTATCCCGAATCCGTCAGCATGCCGCATGGTTGGCTGATCGGGTGGGCCGTCACTGAGGGGCTGCTGCGACTCCTCCGCGGCGGGAAGTTCGCGTGGGAGGTCGAGGTTCTCGCCGTGGGCTTGTTCGAGCGCGTCTCGCAGGGCCTGTACTTCTTCTCGGTGCTGCTTCTTCAGGCGAGTGATCTGACTGGTCAGCGCGAGGACGAGGGTGCTCTGCTCGTCGGCCGCAGGCGTTGGTGCGGGAACGGGCCGGGCCTGGGACCGTAGCCGTTCGGTGCGTCCTCGCAGGTTGGGGTGGTTATAGAGGAACGCGTGGGAGACGCCGGTCTCGCGCTGGACGGCCTGGAAGGTGATCGGCTCACCGCGTTTGACCAGAGTGCGGATCGCCTTCTCTGCCGCAGCGGTCTTGGCCTGGGACTTGGCCTTCGCGGCGGTGGCGAGTGTCTGGGTGCGCTTGGCGCGAGCGTCGTCGGTCATGGGCGGGTCCTTCGGTGACGGTCGAGGTCGAGGGTGAGCGGGACGGGGCCGGTGGGGGCGGCGCCGCAGCCGGCGCCCTGGACGGCGCGTCCGGGCTTGGAGCGGAGGGTGTCCAGCAGCTTCGTGAGGGCCGCGTGTTCGGCCCGCCGTTGCAGCAGCCAGACGTTGTCCTCGGGCATCGGGCGTCCGTGCCGTTCCTGGAATGCGGTGGTGTGCGGTTGATCAGGGTCTCGGTCTCGGTCAACTGCGTTCCAGCGCGTTCTGGTGGGAGGCGTCAGTGACGAAGACCAAGCAGGTCAGGCAGACGTTTCCCTTGTCGCAGGTCTGCAGGGGCGGCAGCAGGCACCAGCCCTGGGGCAGGAAGCGGTCGGCCCGGTTGAACAGGTGGAGGCTGTCGTGGTCGTCTCGGGAGACGCTGACGTGGGTGCCGTCCGCGCGGAGTTTCGCGGTGGCCAGGAATGCCTGCTCGGCGTGTTCCTGGCGGGCGGCGACGTAGTGCATCGTCATCGACGGGGTGGCATGCCCGGCATAGCGCATCAACCCGCGGACGGGCAGGCCGAGTTCGGCGAGCCGGGTCAGCTTGGTGTGACGGAAGCGGTGGGTGTGGCTCAGTCCGACGGGCTTGCCCTTGCTGTCGGTGATCTTTGCGATCTTGCTGAACTCACGGAGCATCCAGCTGTAGGTGCCCGACGGGTAAGGCTTGTCGCCCTGACGCTTCCCGGTCCGCTGCAGGAACAGGTGACGCGGGATGATGCCGGGGAAGTGGTCGCGGACCCAATGCCGTTGTTCCTCGATGACCGCGACGACCTCGGCGTCGACGAGGATACTGTCCGGCGCGATGTCGATCTTGCTCTGCGCGTAGTGGAAGCGGGCGATCTGTTCGCCCTCGGCCGCGTCGACGGCCCGGTCGGGGACCGGGGAGAGGCAGTCGAAGCGGGTGGTGCGGATCTCGCTGGCCCGCCGTCCGGTGAGGATCTGCAACAGGATCATGCGCATGGCCTGCGGGTCGTCGAAGCCTCCCTTGAAGCCTTGAAGCTGTGCCCGCTGCTCACGGGTCTCGCTCGGCGGAGCTCCGGCCGCCTGCTGCCACGCCAGGGCGTACAGGTTTGCGGCGACCGCGACCGCGTACCGGTCGATGACCCGCTTCGATTCGGTCAGGGTGTGATTCAGCGTGCGGCGGACGGTAGCGATCTCCATTGCCGACCTGGGGGCCCGGCCTGTAATCCGGCGACGGAAGTCCGTCTGCCACGCCGCACCACCGCTGAGCCGCACTCGATTGTTCCCCAAACTCATACTCCCCCCGAGCTGCACAACAGATCCCCAAACGGTCGCCGCCCGCCTCCCCCCCGGATGCATCACCATCCCCCCCGCCCCGCCCCGCCCCGCCCGTTCCCGCCACGCGGCGAGGAAGTGGCGGCTAGGGCCCCTCCGGTCGCGTCACAACCTCGCGGCGCGCGAGGGTTTGGGGGCCGCAGGGGCCGCCGTTCTGAGGCTGCCGGGCTACCTCGGTGCGCCGCCGATGATCGGGCCACCACCGCCAATGAGGGGGAGGTCGTTCACGAGCGCACAGGGGACGTCGCCGACCGCCCCAACGATCGGGATTCCGTGGAGGGTCGTGCAGACACCCCCCAGCCCGGGGGCTGGTGCGGCGCTGGCGGGGGTGGCCTGGGCTCCGAGGAGAGCGGCAGCCCCAAGGGATAGAGCAGCAAGCGTCCGGTTGGTGGTGTTCATATCCCGCCACCGATCTCCGACCCGCTGGGGTCACGCCGGGCGGGACGGACACGCGACCTCGCCAAGGAGCGTCATGCCGGACCCTGCTGCTGACCCCCGCCCCCCGCGCGCTCCGAAGGCGCTCGGGGGACCTGCCGCGATGGCTTGTGCGGCGTGCGGCGTGCTGCGTGCTACCCGTGCTGATCGCAGCCGGTGTCGTCGGGCCGGGGCCCGGGCGGTGGTGGGGTGGCTGCCCGCCCTCGCCGTCGTCCTGGCCGTGCTCGCCGCCGGCACCTGGTGGTACGGCCGGCTCCGCCGCTCCTGCTCCTGTCGGCCGAGGTGTGGCTGCGCGGCGTCCGCCGACCTCCTGAACAGCAGTGCTGCGGGCGGCGGGTAGGGTCCGGCGGTATGACCGTCGCTCGCTCTGTTGCCCTGTTCGTCGTCGCCGCTCTCTTCGAGATCGGCGGTGCCTGGCTGGTATGGCAGGGCATCCGCGAGCACAAGGGCTGGATCTGGATCGGCGCCGGCATCATCGCCCTCGGCCTCTACGGGGTGGTGGCGACCTTCCAGTCCGACGACAACTTCGGCCGCATCCTCGCCGCGTATGGCGGGATCTTCGTGGCCGGGTCGATCGCCTGGGGCATGGTCGCCGACGGCTACCGCCCCGACCGCTGGGACGTGATCGGCGCCTTGGTCTGCCTCGCCGGGATGGCCGTGATCATGTACGCGCCCCGCTCACACTGACTCCTTTCCGGCCCGCGACGACCGCCCGGCCTTGTCGCGAGGCACTGGCTCGGGAGGCACCCGGATGTCGCCAGGGATGCGAACGGCGGGCGCGGGCCGGGTCACAGGCCGAAGGCGCCGCCCTCGATGAGGATGAGCAGGCCGATGGCGATCAGGACCACGGGGAGCAGGATGTGGCCCCAGCGGGCGAGTGCCTTGGCGATGACCGGGCGGGTGGCGAAGTACCGGCCCGCGAAGCACCACACGGCGACCAGCACGAGGAACACCGCGGCGTACACGCTCATCCCGCCGATGCCGGCGGTGGCGAAGACGGGCACGTAGACGCCGATGTTGTCGCCGCCGTTGGCGAAGGTGACCGCGGCGACCTCCAGCGGGCTGGGCCCGCCCTCCTTGGGCAGCGCATGTTCCTCGTCCGCTCCGCCCTCGCGCAGGTCCTTCCAGGTCTGCCAGGCGGCCTTGAGGCCCAGGGCGAGCGGCAGCAGACCGAGGTAGGGGGTGGCGGACTCGGGCAGGAAGGTGGCACCGAAGGCGGCGGCCACCGCGACGGCGAGGATCGCAGTGAAGCCCAGGTACTGGCCCAGCACGATGCGGCGGGTGGAGCCGGGGTGGCCGGCGCCCTGGGAGAAGAACAGCGCCAGGATCAGGATGTCGTCGATGTTGGTCACGGCGAACAGTCCGGCTGCCTGCCCGATGATGCCCAGGTTCACGAGTGGGTGCTCTCCTTCGCGGGGGTGACCCGATGACGCTACCGGGAGCCCGTGCCGAGCTCTTGGCGGGGCCGAGGGCTCGTTACTGCACGTCGGCCTGCAGGGTCGGCCTCCGGCTGATCTGGCCGACCCCTGGAAGAGGGGCAGGCAGGCGGTGAGGTGCTGCTGGCGTTGGTGGGACGGATCGCGGGGGTGGGCCGAGCCGCGGTGGCGAACCGAACGGCGCCGGCACGCCGACTTGCCGGCGCTGGTGGCGGTACGGAGACGAGCCCGGCGTTCGACCGCGCCAAGGTGGTCTCTCGGCCCGGGGCCCGCGGCCAGATCTCCGTACCCGCGCAGGCGCCGCTCGGCGCCCTGGTCGTCGTCGGAGCAGGGGGCGCGGTGCGCGCCGGCTCCGGCTGGTGGACCCGCACCTGCTCCTGGCCGACGACGACGACCAAGGCGCCGGGCGCGCCTGTCCGGCTGGACCAACGACACGGACGCCGACACCCTCGACGCCCTGCAGCGGGCACGCTCGGTCTGACCGTCAAGTGCCTGGCCGACGCCCCCGGGGGTTCCTCCGCAGGCGGCCCCGGGGCGAGGTGCGGGTGATCGACCGGTCCGGGTGGGGATCGGGAGGCCTGCGCCGGGCTCTGTTCACGAGAACAGGTTCTGACTCGACTTCTGTGAAGACTGTCGCTCTGTGAAATCGCGGCCGGATCGTCAGCCTTCCTGTGCCAACGCGGCCAGGTCGTGACGGTTGCGTACGACCGCTGGACCGCAGTCTGGAGGCACGCAGTTCGCCACCATCTCCACTGCTGCATCAGCGGTGTCGGCCTCACCGACGTACTCCACTCTGGACGGCCCCGCCACGAGGAAGCCCCCACCCCGTCGCGGCGCGATGTACGGGACGTCCCACGTGCACGGATGCTCGGCGCACCGGCTGAAGTGCAATTCCCACATGCCCACCCGGGGGAAGAGCTGTCGCAGCCCGGGTTCGGCGAAGGCGACGCGGACCAGGCCAGCGTCAACACAGTCTGAAGCGAGAAGCCTCACCCACTCGTTCTCGACGATTTCCTCAGCCGTGCCCGCAGTGTCCATAGGAGGAGAGGTGTCAGAAACTCCCAGCGAGCGATGTCGAGCGAGGCGACCACCGCACCCGCCGCAGGTACACGCGACCCCACAGAAGTTGAGCCACAACCACTCGATGGCAGCACTGTCTGCGGATATGCGAGCCTCTTCTCCCAGATACCGATCGAGAAGACTGTGATGACCCGCGACGACGCTCTCAAACAGCTCAGCCACATCGCGCGCGAGAGGGCCTTCGGTAGGCACGTCGGGTCTGACCGACTCATCGAGGCAGGTCTGAACGGGCTGATTGCCGGGATTGAAAGTCCCTCCCTCGCCGTGCTGGCCGGCCTCCTCCGGAGCGAAGAGCCTGAGGCTCCGGCACTTTTCGACCACGTGCTGGAGGAGTTGGGGCTGCGCTTCCACCCGCCTCTGATCCTCGGGCGTGAAGTGGTCGATGGCCCGCTGGGTCGCCGGTCAGATCGCCGACGGATCCCTGGATCCAGCCGCCGGGACCCACCTCATCTGGGCAGACATCGCCTATGACCTCGGCTACCCCGAAGAGCTGGAACCGCTCGTCCACTGCGCGCACGGCCTGGACGGCGGGGAGGAGAGCTGGGGAGCTTCTTTCGAGGAACTCAACGGGGAAGCGGTTGAGGCAGCGGAGCAGTTCCTGAGCAAGCGGTCGGCAGCATAGGCGGCGGACTGACCGCCGGTGCATTCGCGCCACCGGGATTTGAGCCAGAACCGAGAGAGGGCGGCACCCGGGAGCGTGGGAGCGTGGGGGCGGTCGGCCAGGTGGGTCAGAGCCAGACTCCCTCCCCCGGACGGGGGAGGGAGTCGGTACGAGCGGAGGAGGTGGCCCGGCCGCTGCTCGCCGCAGGATGAACCCATGCCCCGATCCCACAAGAAGCACCTGGCCGCAGCCCTCACCGCCTGCCTCGGCGCCCTCGCCTACACATTCAGCAAGGTGGACCTGGCGGGGGAGGGCGAGCTGGGCATGCCGGGCTTCCCCGCGCCGACCGAGGCCTACGCCGCCGTTGCCAACGTCGAGACCGCCCAACTGGCCAACGCGGCCCTCGGCCTGCTGATGGCCGTCGTTGCACTGCTCCTCGTCCGCCTGCCGGGGACCCCGCTCGTCCGTTGGCCGGCGCTCGTCGTCTCCTGGGCGGGCATCGCGATGGTGGGAGCGGGCGTTCTCGGCTTCGGCGCCCGCGCGGCGGGCCTGGCACCGAGCCTGGGTGCCACCCCTCCCCACATGCCCACAGCGCTCGCGGCATTGCTTGTCGGAGCCGTGTGGGTGACGGCCTGGGCCATCGCCACGGTCTCAGCCACGCGCAGCAGCCGCAGACGGTGCGTTGCCGGCTCCAATCCGTGAGGTTCAGAGTCACCAGCCGGTGCAACGGGTTGGCAGCGGACCATCAACTGCGGAACGACAACGGCACCGTTGACCCGAAGCGCACCATATGGCCTCCTGTCTGTGGTTCCCACTGATGTGCCCAGCGGTGGCAGAAGGGTGGTGCGCCCGCAGACATGCACGGGACTACGACGACTCGTCCGGCACTCCGAAACCCTCATCACCTGGGCGGCCATCACCTTCATGACCCGCCGGATCACCAAGGGACGCAATGGCCCCGAGCGGTTTCCACCCATGCTCTGACCAGGCACCTCAAGCCTTCGGCGCACTCAGCCTTCGATGGGGTCCGGCCCCTTCTCACTCATGACAGCGAAGCCGGGCTGGGTCCCCCCGCCGGACCCAACGCTCCCGAACCCAGGCTCGGGGTGCCGGCGAGGGTATGCAGGACCTTCTCCCTCACCATGTCAACGGGCTCGGGGTTCGGGAACACGGGTCGGGCAGGCGAGGTGAGGGCGGATGTTCCTGATCCCTTGCAGTCGGGATCGATCGCGGCGAGCGCAGCGGGCCGCCGCTGCACCCGGTCGGGGTCCTTGCCCAGCCCGTCGGGTCGGCGGACGTTCGTCAGCCACTGCCCGACCGCCAGTCCAGCGCGAAGGCGCCCCGTGGGGCCGCGAGCGTCCCGTGGAGCTCGTAGTAGGCCCGTGCGGCAGCGAGGGTCTGCTCGAACCCGTGGTCGGCGGTGCCCCGACGATCCCGAGTTCCTCGAGCTCGGTCGCCCGCTCCCGGGTTCTGCCATGGTGTCTCCGTCGGGTGACGGATGGTCAAGATCGAAATCATGGGCCGGCCGGCAGACTGTCCACCGGTTTTCGTCGCCCAGACCCCCCACCGCCGCACGCCGCTTGTCATGCACGGCTCAGCAGCGGGTAAGGGTTGCCGGGCGCCGAGCAGTATGTGTGAGACTCCCTCTGATTGATCACTCGGGGGGAGTTTCGCATTGAACGCGCTGTTGAAGAGGGTGTGGATCGGGCTGGCCGCGGCCTTGATCGTGAGTCTGGCCGCCGTGGTCGTGCCGGACCGCATACAGATAGACGACGACGGGCGCATCCACCTGGGCGCGCCCGCGCCCATGCCGTCCCCATCCACGGGGGCGCCCACACCGGAGTCGACGTCACCGCCCCTCACACGGGACGCCGTGGACGAGGTGATCCGGACCGCGGTCAGCGCGGCGGGCCTCGATCCGGCGCAGGGCCGCCCGGCCGTCGCGGCCGGCGCCAACTCGAACAGGACGGGCTGGATGGCCGTCCGCGAGAAGACCGCCGCACAGTCGGAGATGAACGCGATCTGCGCCGACCTGGAGCGCCAGGGCTGGACGCTGAACCCGAACGGCGACCGCCCCGACGCCTCCCGCAGCTACAAGCGCGGGGGCTGGTACCTGCTGGTGAGCACGCGTGGGAAGACCCAGGCGCCGTCCACCACCTCCGCCTTGACCGATTCGCAGACCTACCTGACCCTGACCGGGCTCCAGCTGAACCTTGCCGACATACCCCTCCCCGAGATCACCGTCCGCATCGGCTGACCCCTCACAGAGAAGCCCACACCGACTTCCCGGGGCATCCAGGCGCCCTGGGCCCGGCCGAGTCGGCCGGCCCTGTGCGGGAGCACTTGTCCCCCCTGGAGCCGCGCCCGGCATGGCCACGTCGCTGCTTTCGACGCCGCGGCTGCCTGAGGCCTCTCTGGGTATGACAGCCGTCCATCAGGGGCCCACCTGGCGGGCGGGGGCCGGCCCTGTCGACATCAGTCAGCAGAAGAGCGTCAGCCCGCCCGCACGGCGCTCTCAGTCGAACAGACCGAGATCTGCCGGCTGCTGCCGCTGTTCGAGTGGGAGTGGTCCCTGCCGGCTGCGCATGTTGCTGCGCCACACCCCCAGCCGAACCTCGTCGCCGAGGCACGCGCGGACACCACCCCGAGCCCGGACACCGTTTGTTCACGGGTTTCGACCGCACGAGGCCGTGGGGCTGACAGGGTCCCGTCCTCCCGTCCTCCCGTCCCTTGTTCGGCTCGCTGGCGCTGGGCGGCCCTTGCCGATCATCACCGGCCGCGGCCGAACCGCGGAGACGACCGCGTCCCGTGGCTCGGGCCGATATCGCATGGCAACCGCGCCCCCAGCCGGGCATGGTTGGCGTGATGAGCCATCAGGATGAGACGTCCCGCACCCTGTCCTACGCCCGCCACGACACGCTGGAGGGGCTGCTGCAGCGCGGCCGGGGGCTGGGCGCGGAGCGCGCACGGCATGACCCGAGCGCCGCCGCGCCGTTCGTGTACGACGGGATCCGCCGGGACTGGAAGTGGGACTACCAGACCGACACACGCTCCCTCTACCAGGCACGGCTGATCCGGGACCTGAAGCTGCCGCCGACACCGGTCGTTGACCAGTTGGCGGGGGACGAGGAGGAGTGCTCGCGGGCCGCCGATGTGCTGGAGCTGCTCGCCCGCGCCGGTTCGGACGAGGCCCGGGAGGGGCTTCGGACCTACATCCGGGTCGGCAAGCACTGGGTCTCGGTACTGGAGTCGGTGGCGGATTACTGGCCGGCCGAGTGGTGGGAGGACCTGGGCGATGTCGCGCGCGCCCGGATCGGTGGGGAGTCGGATCCTCCGTGGTCTTTCGAGCCGTGGAGCCGGTTCGGGATCGGGGTGCCGGGCCGCCGAATCCCTCCGCGGCCGTCCCTCGGCGGGCTGAGCGACGAGAAACTGCTCGCCCTGCTGGCCGCCGGCGGCACGGAGTTCACCATGAAGATCGATGCGCTGCGTGCGCTGGCCGGGCGGGAGCCGGCCGAGGGGTTGATCCCGCTCGTGCCCTCGCTCGGAACCCCGGACGGCCGCCGGCCCCTGCCCCTGCTCCGGCGGGCGGTCGACCGCCTCGGAGCCCTCGCCGTGCCGGCGGCACGTGGGTGGGCCGTGGACGGGCGGAAGTGGCTGGCCCGGATGGGGGCCGACGTCCTGGCCGACCACCCCGGGCCCGAGGCACTGCCGGGACTCGTGGCCGAACTCACCGAACAGTGGAAGGCCCGCGCCTGGTGCGGTCCCGACACCACGGCGAAGAGACTGGCCCGCTTCGGACCCGAAGCCGCCGACGCCGTGCCCGTCCTCTGGCGCTACTGGCGGGACACCCCGCACTCGTACGAGCGCGCTGACTACCTGAAAGCGCTCGCCGCGATCGACCCGTCCGGCTTGGACGACGCATACACCGAGTCGCTTTGGGACTGCGAGGAGCGGGCACGGCTGCTGGCCATCGCCTCGGCACCCCACCACCCGCAGACCCTGCACCGCATCGCCGCACTCCGCGATGACCCGATGGAAACACCAGAGGTACGGGCCGCTGCCGGAGCGCGGTTGGCCCCGTGACCGGCCCTGAGTCTCCCTGACGGTGGTAGTTGGGCCCCTGTCAGGCGTGATGGGTGGGGTTCAGGTTGCGGACCTTCTCCTGCCTGGTGTCGGGGTGAAGGTCGACCAGCTGGTGCTGACGGATACGGAAGCCCGGGTCGCCGTGCGATCACGGGCCGCATCGGCGGCCTGTTCCGGATGCGGGCAGAGATCTTCGAGGGTGCACTGCTACGACTAGCGGACTCTGGCGGATCGTTCGAAGGGGACGGACCTACGCGACGATCCTCATCGACATGGCAACCCATCGTCCGATCGACGTCCCGGCTGACCGGGCCGCAGCCACCTTTGCGTCCTGGCTGCGGGACCACCTGAGGTCCGGATCATCTGCCGAGGCCGTGCCGGTTCCTTCCGCGACGGGGCCCAAGCCGACGCTCCGCAGGCCAGGCAGGCAGTCGATGCCTGGCACCTCCTGAACAGCCTCGCGCAAGCAGTCGCACGGTCATCGGGCGGCATCGCGCCGACCTGCCAGAACCCCTCACCTCCTACGACGCCGAAGACGGCCCGCCCCACGAAGGCCCGGACCGCGGAGAGCCGGACATCCACGGACGGCCGCGGCCTTGGTGGCCCGCACCCACGAAGGCCACCAACAGATCCGCGAACGCATCGAACGCGGCGACAGCCTTCGTGCCATCGCACGCGACCTCCAGCTGAGCCGCGGCGCGGTCAACCGCTTCGCACGCGCCGCAGACGCCGATGAACTTCTCATCGCGGCCATCCATCGGCCCACCCTGAAACGACGCCCACCGCCTGCCTCTACCTGCACCATCGCGGGATGGAGGGCTGCACCAACGCTTCCGCGCTCACCCGGGAGATCCGGCGGCTGGGCTACCGCGGCGACGTCAACACCGTCCGCCGGCACCTGAAGCCCCACCGCAGCGGTACGATCCCGGCCACCTCCCCTTTGCCTCACCTGACCGTCCGCAAGGTCACCGACTGGATCATGCGCCGGCCCGAGCGCCGCACAGATGGTGAGCGAAAGGGTCGCGACGCACTGGGCGAGCGGAGCCCCGCGCTGGCGACGACCGTTGAGTACGCCCGCCGTCTGGCACTCATGATTCGCGACCGTCGCAGTGCACACCTGGTCCTCGATGTCTGGATCGCGACGTCCGCTTCGATGGCCAACGCGAACTCCGGGCTCTGGCCCACGGCATGCGACGCGACCGCGCAGCCATCCCGGCCGCCCTCACCACGACCTACACGTCCGGATCAGTCGAAGGCAACGTCACCAGGATCAAGCTGCTGAAGAGACAGATGTACGCCCGCGCCGACTTCGGTCAAGGAGGCGCTGCCCCCGAAGTGGCGACAGAGTCCAGAAGGTGAGCCAGAACCCTCAACGTGAACCAAGCCAGCCGTACGTGCTGCCCGTCACCGTCACCTGACTCTTTGCCCGCTGCGGGCAGCCCGCCCCGCGGGAGCCTTGCCGGCTTCGCATGAGGGCGGTGTGCTGCTGAAAGGTTCCGTCAAGTCGCCGCCTCTGTCGGTACGTTGTGGGCATCTCGGGCGTGTCGGGCTGACTACTGGGCTGTGCGGGTGGTCATGTTCATTGCAGGAACGATCAGGCCCCGGATGGATGCTGCCTGCGCTCTCGGGCTGTGGAACGTTGTCGTCACCTGCCTTGCCGGAGACACCGGCTGGCTTGAGGAACGGAGAGAGCCATGAGCACTCAGCTGCCCGCCGGCGTCGTCGCAATCACTCCTGACGGTGCGGAGTGTCCGCCCAAGACGCTCGGCCTGTACCGGGACTACAACCAGAAGGGCCCCGGCTACGGGATCGGTGCCGGCTACGACGTCGACCTGGCGCAGCTGCCGCTTCCCGGTGGCGGCAGCATGGCCAAGAACGTCTCGGCGTGGTGGAACCGGACGGACAGCAACGCGATCCTGATCGGCCGGACCGAGCGCGTCCTGAAGGCCGGCGACAAGCTCGAAGAGCCGTCGGACTTCAACGACACCGTGGTCAGGGTCACCTGGGAGAAGTAGCCCAGCGACCCCGGCTCGTGTGCCCGGAGCCGGGGCGGAGGCCGGCGAGCGCCTGTCCGTGACCTGACCCGGGCACCTCAGTGGGTGTCCGGCCGTAGCTGCTCGCCGGCCACTGCTTCGCGCCGTTCACCTGGATCACCGCGCCCTGGCTGCGGGCGCTGTGCCGGTCGTGCCTGCCCCGGGGGCCGGGGTAAGGCGGCGCTTTCGGACCGGTAATGGCCTGTAGGACACTTCGCGCCACGTCCTCCCGGCATTCCACCCCCATGGGCCGGATTCGTGTGAGGGCCCCTGCCGCCGCGCCCGGCGGCAGGGGCCGTCGTCGACCGTGCCTGCCGCGACGCCTTTCGCCGCCGGTGGCGCGGTCGAAGGCCTCTCGTCCGCCCGGCCCCAGCGCCGACCGGGCCATCGGCCGGGGCGGAGTCTTCAGGCATCCGGTCCGGTTCAAGCGGCCGCGCCTGGACGTCACAGCCGAGGACGTTCCGCGGTTCGGCCAGGGGCCGTCTGCGGTGGTCGGCTGCCTGCATCCGGATGCCGGATTCGGCGTCGGGCCGGGCATGAAGATCCTTGCTTCCTCGACGCTTGCTGTCGCGGCCCTGCTCCTGGCCGCTGTTCCCGCCTCGGAGCCCCCGCGGAACGGCGACGAACAGGCAGGGACGGCTGGTTGACCAGCCGTCCCTGCCGCGCCGTGGTGACTGCTGCCGGACATCCCGCACGCCGCCTGCCTATGGGATCCGGCTGGGGCCGTCCGGTCGCCGCTGGCCGGCGGTGCGCTGCGGGCGAGGCCTGGACCCGCTTTGGAACGGCCTGCCCGGGGCGCGTCCGGAGCGGGGGAGGGGTGGCGGGCGGTGAGGGAGGGTCAGTCGATCGTCCAGCGCTGCAGCGCTGAGCCGCTGCTCTTCTGCTGGGTCACCACGGCACCGTCGGAGGCCGCGGCGGCGGTGAGCAGGAGACCGCTCCCGGCGGAGGTGATGGTGTGTTCTCCGTCGTCGAGCGAGGTGACTCTCCAGCGCTGCTCGGCCTTGTCACCGCAAGCCCGTTGTACGACGACGGCGCCGGGGCCGCCCGTCACCTCCGCGCACTTCCCGGACGTCTTGTTGGTCATGGTGTAGGAGCCATCGGACTGCGGGGTGAACGTCCACGTCTGGTTGTTGCCACGGTTCGGCGACCAGAGGACCAGTCCGGTGCCATCGGACGTGGAGCCGCCCGGGTTGTCCAGTGCCCTGCCGCCGGTCTCGACGCTGTGCGCGCCCTCCACCACCTTCACGGTGCCGGGCCAGGGGATGCCGGGCGCGGCGTGGTAACCGATTCCTGCTGCGGCCCACCGCGGTCCGTGCTGGGCCAAGCGCTGGCGGAAGTCCTTCCAGTCACGTGCGGACTGGGGTGTCCATCCGACCTCGGCGAGGGCGGGGAGGCGGGGGAAGCTCATGTAGTCGGCGTACGCGTGGGGCTCGGGCCAGCGGGTGTTCGGGGTCGGCAGGGCGTCAGTTCCCTCGTAGGCGCGGTCGGCCCAGAGGGCGGCTTCGACGCCGGCGATCTGCTTGGCCGGGACGATGGAGCCGGTGCCGTCGAGTTTGGCTGTGCTCGTCGCCGGGTCCCATGCGTAGGACTTCTGCACCGGCACGTATCCGGACCAGCTCAAACCGTAGGGGGTGGAGACGTCGTACTTCATGTCCAGGTAGGCGTGGTCGGACGGGGACATGACGAACTTGGCGCCCTGGGCGACGCCGTTGCGCACGTAGCGGATGCTCTCGGTCTCCTGTGGGGTGCCGATACTCTCCCGGTCATCGGCCTCGCCCCAGAACTGCATGATGCTGCCGGAGGGGATCTTGGCCTGGCCGAGCTGGTGCCAGCCCATCACCGTCTTGCCGCGTCCGGTGGTTGCCTCGGTGGCCGCCTTGACGTAGGCGGCGTACTGCTCGGGGGTGGCCTGTGGGGTCTCGTCGCCGCCGAGGTGGACGTAGGGGCCGGGGGTGATCCTGGCCACCGCCCTGATGACGGTCCGCAGGAACCTGCTCGTGTTGGCCGTGTGCTGTTTGTCCTCCAGACAGTAGAGGCTGATGCCGACGTCGAACCCGGAGTAGGGGGGCTTCGCCCTGTCGTCACAGTTCAGTTCGGGCACCGATGCCAGGGCGGCCTGGGTGTGGCCGGGGCCGTCGATCTCGGGCACCACGGTCATGAAGCGGGACGTGGCGTAGGCGACGATCTCCTTGTAGTCCGCCGCCGAGTAGTACCAGTCGGTGCCGCCGGTGAAGCCGCTCTGGGTGCTGGCACCCACCTTGGTCAGGTTCGGTATGGCGTCGATGGCGATGCGCCAGCCCTGGTCGTCGGTCAGGTGCAGGTGCAGCGTATTGATCTTGTACGCGGCGGCCTGGTCGATGTAGCGCTTGACCTGGTCCACCGGGTAGAAGCGGCGGGCAACGTCCAGCATCACGCCGCGGTACCCGTACCGGGGGGAGTCGGATATCTGCACGGGGGAGACGGTCCACCGACGGGACTGTCTGCTGTGGGACTCCACCTCGGCCGGGAGCAGCTGGCGCAGCGTCTGCACGCCGCGGAACAGGCCCTCCGCCCCGTGCGCCCTCACGACGACACCGTGCTTTCCGGACGACAGGGTGTACCCCTCCGCCCCAAGGCTCTTGGGGCCGTTGGGGTCCAGGACGACGGCGTCCTTCCGTGCCCGTGCGTCCTTGACGACCGGGAGGGTGTAGCCGGTCGCGGGGGCGAGCACCTTCGACACGTAGGTGCCGACGGCCAACGCCGCGGGGTTCTTCGACAGGACCGCGATAGGGGTCTTGGGGGTGAGGGTGAACCCCGGGCCGTCCACTGCCTGCTGCGAGACCGGTTGGGGAACGAGGGCGTAGGGGGCGGGATGGGGAGTGGAGGAAGCGGTCGCCGCCTGCGAGACAGTGGCCGGCAGCGGGAGGGTGAGGAGGGTTGTGGCGAGGACGGCGAGGTGGCCGCCTCGTCGGCGCAACCAGCGCATTGTTGACTCCTTCGGACGGGAAGGGCAGGGGCGGCACGCCGGGTGGGCGGCCAGGGGCGCGACGCGCGCCGGTGAGGGCGACGCCAACGCGCACGGCTCGTACACCGGGAGCGGCCCCTGGGGGCTCGTCCCGGCGCGTCACGGGCAACGCGCACCCCCGCCGACATCCTCATGCTGCGAGCCGCTCGTGGTGCGGCAGGGGAACATACGACGCGCGAAGCGCGACAGAGCGCAGATCTTGCTTGCAGTTGCTCCGAATTGGCAACTTGCGAGCAACTTCAGCCAAAAGGTGTCAGGGGGCGGGGGGAGCGTCAAGCCCTACGCCGACGTAGCTTTCCCTCATTCGGGGGCCCCGGGACAAGGGACGGGGTCCCAGGGCGTGTTCCCGTCGCCCGGCACCGCATCCCGCACGCGTCGACGCGCCCTGGCGGACCGTTCGGTGCGGTGGCTACCGGCCCGTGCGTACGTCTTGAAGGTCCCGGGCGAGGAGCGCCGCCCCCACGCGGCCCGCCGTTTCGCCGAACCGCGCGAGCCGGAGTCCGGGCACGGCCGGTGAGCCGAGCCGGCTGACGAGGGCCTCCCGCAGGGGTGCGAGGAGCGAGGCACCGGCCTCGGCCAGCTCGCCACCGACGACCAGCCGCTCCGGCGCGTACCGGCCGATCGCCGCCGCCAGTACGTCGGCCAGGGCCACCATGGCCTCCTCGCAGATGGCGAGGGCGGCCGGGTCCCCGGCGTCGGCACGGTGGTACACCTCGCGGGCGCCGATGCCGCGCCAGCCGGTCGCCCGCGCGTAGCGGCGCGTGACGGCGGCGGACGAGGCCACGGTCTCCAGGCATCCCCGCCCGCCGCAGTGGCACGGGTCGCCTCCCGGCCGGACCTCGGTGTGGCCGAGCTCTTCCGCCCCGTACCGGGTGGTGGGTACCCGGCCGGTGAGGACGACGGCCGAGCCGATGCCGTCGCCCACCGAGACGAACAGGAAGTCCTCACAGTCCTGGCCGGCCCCCGCGCGTGCCTCGGCGAGCCCGGCCGTGCGCCCGTCATGCCCGACGGCCACGGGGAGGTCCAGGTGCTCGGCCATCCAGTCCCGGACGGGGAGGTCCCGCCAGCCCAGCGCAGGGGCGTGTACAGCCCGGCCGGAAGTCTCGTCGACGGTCCCGGGGAGGATGACGCCCGCGGCGGTGGGGCGACAGCGCTCGGCAAGCGTGGCCGCACAGGTGAGGACCGTCTCGAGGACGGCGTCCGGCCCCCGTTCGGGTCGGGTGAACCAGCGTTCCCCGTTCCGTGGGACGCCGTCCGGGCCCAGGACGCACCCCTTGATGTCGGTGGCGCCCGCCTCCAGCGCGATCACGGTCCCGTGGGCCGCGCGTCCGCGTCGTGCCGTGTGTTTCCCGCGCCGGGTCGGTGCGGTCCGCGTGCTGGGCTCACCGCGTGCAGCTGTGTTCCTCATTCCTCGCCTCAGGTGACCCGGTGGGGGCAGGGAAGGGCCCGCCCCCTACTGGCCGGGGGTGTGGGCGCAGGGGGCGGGCGGCTGTGGGGCTATTTGACGGATCCGGCCGTGAGGCCGGAGACGACCTTCCGCTCAATGAGCGCGAAGAGGATGACGACGGGCACGATCGCGATGACCGATCCGGCGAACAGGTAGTTCCACTGGACGCTGTAGTTGCCGATGAAGCCGTTGATACCGACCGTCAGCGGTTGGCTCTCCGGAATGGTGGAGAGCGTCAGGCCCATGACGAACTCGTTCCAGGCGGCGATGAAGGTGAAGATCATCGCGGTGACGACGCCCGGCATCGCGAGCGGCAGGGTGATCCGCAGCAGCGCGCCTCCCCTGCTCAGCCCGTCGATCATGGCGGACTCCTCAAGGGCCTCGGGGATGGAGGCGAAGTAGGCGGTGAGGATCCAGATCGCGAAGGCGAGGTTAAAGGCGGCGTTGCACAGGATCAGGGTCCACACGGAGTTGAGCATGCCCAGTTGGTAGAACTCGCGGTAGAGACCGACCAGCAGGGAGGTGGGCTGGAACATCTGGGTGATGAGCACCAGCAGGAGGAACAGCTTGCGGCCGCGGAATCTCATACGCGCGGTGTAGTACGCGGCGGGCACGGCGACCAGCAGGACGAGCAGGGTCGATCCCGCCGCGACCAGCAGCGTGACGCGGAGGTTGTCCCCGAGGTGGGACTCGCGCCACACGTTGACGAAGTTCGCCCACTCGAACTCGGCCGGCAGGTAGGTGGCGTCGCGCAGTTCGTGCGCCGGCCGCAACGCGGTGATCACCATTTCCGCGTACGGCAGCAGGAAGACGGCCGCCAGCAGCCAGGCGACGGCGGCGACCAGCAGGGTGCGCGGGCGCGTCGTGCGGGAGGCTCGTGAGGCGCCGCTGCGTGTGCCGCCCGCAGGGGGTCGGACTGACGAGGAGGGCGGGGCGGTCTTCTCGGGGGTGAGGGCGGTCTGGGTCATCAGCTCTCCTCCTGGTTCCAGCGGCTGGCCTTGAGGAAGACGACGACCATGATCACGACGAGGGCGAAGTTCACGACGGACATGGCTGCGGACTGGCCGATGTCGGAATTCTTGAGCTGGTACATGAAGACCGTGGTGGTGGCGGTGGCGCTGTCCGGGCCGCCGCGGGTCATGCTCCAGATGATGGGGAAGGAGTTGAA
Source organism: Streptomyces sp. NPDC048257 (assembly GCF_043201855.1). Taxonomy (NCBI): domain Bacteria; kingdom Bacillati; phylum Actinomycetota; class Actinomycetes; order Kitasatosporales; family Streptomycetaceae; genus Streptomyces; species Streptomyces sp. NPDC048257. Next base: position 122,408 of record NZ_JBICZI010000010.1, on the reverse strand, counting down.
GACGTTGATGAGGTTGATGACGACTCCGACGAGGAAAGCCGGTCGCAAGAGCGGGAGGGTGATGCGCAGGTACGTCTGCCATGTGCTGGTGCCGTCGACCTTGGCGGCCTCGTAGATCTCGCCGGGGATGGTCTGCAGTCCCGCGAGCAGGGTGTAGGTGGTGAACGGCAGCGAGACGAAGACGGCGACGAACATCATCCAGGGCCAGGCCGTCGAGGGGTCACCGAGCCAGTCCTTGGGACCGTCGATGATGCCGAGGTCGGCCATCAGCGTGTTCAGGACGCCCGCGGTCTGATTGAGCATCCACTTGAAGCCGATGGCGGTCATCACGACCGAGGCGGCCCAGGGGGCGATGAGGGCCCAGCGGGTGACGCGCCGGCCGGGGAAGCGCTGGTTGAAGAGTTGGGCCAGCGCCAGGCTGAGCAGCATGGTGGCGGTGACCACCACCAGGGTCCACAGGACGGTCGACAGGACGACCGAGGGCAACGAGGGCTCCTCGAACAGCTGCTTGTACTTGTCGAATCCCGCCGGGCCCCGGACGAACCCGCTGCTGCTGATCCTGAGGAAGGAGGTGCGGACCATCTCGTAGACCGGCCAGAGCACGACCAGGACGATGAGCAGGACGGCCGGCCCGATCCAGGGCAGCGGCCCCAGCCGGGCCAGGCCGCCCCGGCCCTTGCGGCCGGGGCGGGCGGTGGATGAAGTGGTGGACACGAGGATGCCTTCCGTGACAGTGCGGTTCGCAGGGCCTACTGGTCGGAGACCGTGGCCTCGGCCTTCTTCTGCAGTTCGCCCAGCACCTTGGCCGGGTCGTTCACGGCAGTTCCGCCGCTCTTCTTGATCTCGGCCGAGACGGCGTCCCAGGCGGTGTCGCCCAGCGGGTAGAAGACCGCATTCGGCAGCAGAGCGAAGAAGGGCTCGAGGTCCTTGTGCTTGCCGCTGCCGGTCATCTCCTTGAGGGTGTCCTCGGTGACGGGCATCAGGTTGTACAACTCGTCGAACTTCAGCGTGTTCTCCTTGGAGTACGCGAAGTCGAGGAACTTGCGGACCTCTTCCTTGTGGCCGTTGTCCTTGAACGCCATCATCCAGTCGGCGACGCCCAGGGTGGAGGTCAGCGCGCCCGTCTTCCCGGGGATCGGCGCGACGCCGTAGTCGACCTTGCCGTCCTTGGACATCTGGATCAGGGAGGGGTGGCCGTTGAGCATCGCGGCCTTGCCGGCGGCGAAGTCCGCGAACGCGGTCTTGCGGTCGGTCGTGGCGGGGTTGGCGTAGGTCAGGCCGGGCTCGACGAGGTTCGTCTTGAGCCAGGTGAACGACTCGATGTTGGGCCGGCTGTTCAGCGTGTACGCGCCCTTGGCATCCGTGAGGCCCCCGCCGTTGCCGAGCTCCCAGATCAGCGACTCGCCCTGGGCCTCCTCGGGACCGAGCGGCAGCGCGTACGGGGTCACACCTGGCACGTTCGCCTTGATCTTCTCGGCGGCGGCCTTGACGTCGTCCCAACTCTTCGGGGCCTCGGTGATGCCGGCCCGGGCGAAGACCGTCTTGTTGTAGAAGAAGGCCCGAGCCGAGGAGACGAACGGTATGCCGTACTGGGTGCCGTCGACCTCACCGGCCTTGGCGAAGCTGTCGATCAGGTTGGCGCGGGTGCTCTCCGACAGCACCTCGTCCGCCTTGTAGAGCAGGTCGTCCGCGACCTTGTCCGCGTAGCCGCCGGTCTGCAGGACGTCCGGGACGTTGCCGCTCTGGATCATCGTCTTGACCTGGGAGTCGATGTCGTTCCAGTTGACCACCTGGACATCGACCTTGATCCCCGGGTTGGAGGCGGTGAACCGCTGGGCGACGTCCTTCCAGTAGGCCGTGGAGCTGTTCGAGGCCTTGTCGCCATAGTCGGCTGCCACCAGCTTCAGTGTCACGTCGCTGCCGTCCGACGCACCGTCACCGCTGCCGCAGGCCGTGAGGGCGAGCACCCCGATCGTGCCGGCGCAGGCCGTCGCCACGAGCAACCGCTTGTTCATCGTCAGTACCGCCTTGTCTCCTGGCCGCTCGCGATGACGCGGCCCAGTGGGGTCTGGGATCTGCAGCAGAATTCGGAGCGTACTGCGCGGGAATGAAGGATCAATCGGCTTTTCGCTCATGAACGAGCATCTGCTGTGGGCAAAGTAAACAGGAGGGAGTGGGCTCGGAACCAGACCTGTTACGTAAAAGATGCTAACCAGCCACGCGTTGACCCTTGGCGGACTCTGCACGCGGACAGGTCGCAGCCCTGTCCGGCGTCAACGGCAGGTCGGGCAGTGATGTGGTGGCTCTGGTCGGCGGGGCGTGATGGGCCAAGGTGGCATGGGAGCGCGGCGGTTGCCGCAACTCGTCGACGCCGTCGCCGTCGTCGCGCGGAGAGCGGTGCGAAGCGGCGCGCGGCCGTCGTGCCGGTGGAGGGCGGGCTCGTGGTAGACGGCGAGGGCGGGGTGAGCTCCGTGCGCACCTGCAGGCGATGGTTACGCGGGTTCGCGGAGTCGCCCCTCGTGCCCGTCGGGTGCGCTGCCGCACGGGCCGGCCAGGGGCTTCGGCCGGTCGTCCCGGTGCGCGGGGGCGTCAGACGATGACGACCTCGATGCCGGCCTCGGTGAACCGCGCCGCCATGTCGGGGTCCAAGCCGGAGTCGGTGACGAGTACGTCGATTCCCTCCAGGCCGCAGATCCTGGCAAAGGCGCGCTTGCCCATCTTGGACGAGTCCGTCGCGAGGATCACCTTCCGGGCGCGCTCGGCGAAGAGCCTGCTGATGCCGGCCTCGTCCTCGTGGTGCGTCATGACGCCCAGCTGCGGGTCCACTCCATCGACGCCGAGCACCGCGACGTCGAGCACCACCTGGTGCAGTACGCCTTCCGTCAATGGGCCGACCAGCTCATAGGTCTGGGGACGTGCCACACCGCCGGTCACCACGATCTTGAACTGCGGGCGGACCGCCAGTTCGCCGGCGATGTTCAGGGCGTTGGTGACGATCGTGTACCTCGGTCCGGACGGCCCCTCCCCCCGCTCGGGGGTTCCCGCGCGCGCCCGGAGCACCAGCGCGCGGGCCACTTCGGTGGTGGTGGTGCCGCCGTTGAGGCCGACGACGTCCCCCTCGCCCAGGAGGTCTGCCACGGCGCCTGCGATGCGCTGCTTCTCGGAGACCCGTCGTGAGGACTTGTAGCGCAGCGGGAGCTCGTAGGAGACGCCGTGCGCGATCGCCCCGCCCCGCGTGCGGACGAGCAGCTTCTGCTCGGCCAGCTCGTCGAGGTCGCGTCGGATGGTCGCCGGTGACACCGCGACCGAGGCGGCCGCTTCTTCCACTTCCAGCTTGCCGTCGACCGCGAGCAGCTCCAGCAGCTTGCTCCACCGTTCCTGCTTGGACATGCGCCGCTTCCCCTCCGTGCTCTGGACAACCGATACCGCGCGCCGGAGGGCGGACCGCCGGGCGGCCGCTCGCCGCCCCGAGGGGCATGCGCGAAGTTGATCGTAACGCCACGGCTCCGCGCATCGCAGGGCATGTGCGATTTGTGCACGCCAGGCAAGGTCTGGGCGTCGGCCCCCTGGACGCGAGCAGCCTGAATGTGGATACTTCGCTCACTCAACATGCGCGAATACGCTTGCTTATGACGGTTATTGCGCAGATCCAGTCATCAGGATGGTGAGATGTCGATGGATGGAAGTAGCCACCCGGCCTTGGCCGGAAACCTTCCCGCACTCGGCGTTCGGGGCGAAGCCGCCGGGCGCCGGTCGAGCAGGGCCGAGATTCCGGACCCGCTGAGCCGGACGAGGGACATCCGCCTCCGCACCCCGGGACCGCCCAGGTCCGATGTCGGCCGTGAGGAGGGATGCGTGATCGCCCTGGACGTGGGGGGCACCGGCATGAAGGGGGCGCTTCTCGACCACGGCATGCGTCCGCTGCACACCACGCACCGGCCTACCCCGCGCGCAGACGGATCGCACGCGGTGCTGGACGCCGTGGTCGACACCCTGCTCGCCTTGAACCGGATGGCGGTCGGACGCGGGCTGCGGGTGCGCCACGCCGGCGTGGTGGTCCCTGGCATCGTCGACGAAGAGGCCCAACGAGCCGTCTGGTCGGCGAACATCGGGTGGCGCGACCTTCCCCTCGCCGTACTTCTCGAGGAACGGTCCGGCCTGCCTGTCACGCTGGGCCACGACGTTCGCGCAGGTGGGGCGGCCGAGTGCGCGCTCGGGGCCGCCCGCGGGGCGCGGAACGTGCTCTTCGTGGCGATCGGCACCGGCATCGCCGCGGCTCTCGTCTGCGACGGTGAACCGGTTCGGGCCGGCGGGTACGCCGGCGAACTCGGCCACGTCGTTGTCGAATCCGGGGGAGAGGCGTGCGCGTGCGGCGGCTCCGGCTGCCTGGAGACGGTCGCGTCCGCAGCCGCCGTCGCCGCGGCCTACACCGCGCGCACCGGCCGGTCCGTGGCCGGCGCCGCCGATGTTGCGGCCCTGACCACGCAGGGCGACCCCGTGGCGCGAGTGGTGTGGAAACGCGCTGTGACCGGACTGGCGGACGCGCTCGCGACCACCGTCGCCCTGCTCGCACCCGAACTGGTCGTCCTCGGCGGCGGTCTCGCCGAGGCCGGCCAGCTCTTGCTCGACCCCGTGCGCGACGCATTGGAGGCGCGTCTCACCTTCCACCGCCGTCCCCTCCTCGTCCGAGCCGAACTGGGGGACCGGGCCGGATGCCTGGGCGCGGGTCTCGCCGCCTGGCAGGCGGCCCACCGGACGGGGGCGCCCGTCCGATGATCCTCACCGTCACCCTCAACGCCGCCCTCGACGTCACCTGGGGCGTCGACACCCTTGAGCCCCGCCGCTCCCATCGCGTCGAGACCACGTACGAACGGGCGGGAGGCAAGGGGATCAACGTGGCCCGCGTCCTCAGCGCCCTCGGACACACGCCTGTGGCGACCGGACTCGCGGGCGGGGCCACCGGCCGCCTGATCCGCGACGGACTGGGCACCGCCCGTATCCGGGACGCGTTCCTCGAAGTGGCCGGCGAATCGCGCAGGACCCTCGCCGTCGTCTCGGCGGATGACGGCGACGCCACGGTCTTCAACGGGCGAGGACCGTACGTGACCCCCGCAGAATGGCACCTCTTCTCCCGGCACTACGCCACCCTGGTCACTCGGGCGCGGGTGGTCGTCCTGAGCGGCAGCGCCCCGCCCGGCCTGCCGGTGGACGCCTACGCCCAACTGATCGCCACGGCCGCGGCGGCCGACGCGCTCACCGTGCTCGACACGAGCGGCCCCTCCCTCCTCCATGCCCTGGCGGCCCGCCCCGACGTGGTCAAACCCAACGCGGCCGAGATCGTGGACGCGACGGGTCGCGAGGACCTCGCGCGGGCCGCCGCCGAGCTGCGCGCGCGGGGGCCCGCGCAGTCGTCGCGTCGGCCGGCCCGGCCGGCCTGCACGCCATCACGCCCAAGGGCGCGTGGCGGGCGGCGCCCCCCGAGCGGCTCCTGGGCAACCCGACCGGCGCCGGCGACGCCTGTGTGGCGGCCATCGCCGCCGGTCTGGAGGCCGACCTCGCCTGGCCGGACATCATGCGCGAGGCGGTGGCCCTTTCGGCCGCCGCGGTCCCCTGCCCGGTCGCCGGGGACGTGGACGTCGCCCTCTACCGCCGATTCCTCACGGAGGTCTCCGTCGAGGAGGCGCCGCCCCACAGCCCTCACTGACCCGCTGAACCATGTAGCTCGGCCTGACCGTCAACGACACGCTTGATGCATGATTATGCTCGATAGATGAAAGTTTCGAGCATCAATTGACATACAGTGCGCTGTGAGCCAGCATGCTGAGCCACCGGACCCCCCCTTAGCCACCTTCAAGCGCAAGGACTCTCGTGTGACCACCTTCGAAACCTCCCGCACCTCGGTCGAGATCGCCTCGCAGCCCGAGACATGGGAGCGGGCCGCCCAGTTCGCCCGCTCCCACACCGACGTCCTGCCCCGGCGCGGAGAACGCGTCGCCGTGGTCGGCTGCGGCACCTCCTGGTTCATGGCCCACGCCTACGCGCAATTGCGGGAGAGCGGTGGCCACGGCGAGACCGACGCGTTTGCCGCCTCCGAGTTCCCCGGCGGCCGCGCCTACGACCGGATCGTGGCCCTCACCCGATCCGGCACCACCACCGAGGTCCTCGACCTGCTGACGAAAGTCAAGGGCAGCATCGCGACCACGGCCATCACCGCCGACCCGGACACGCCCGTCATGACGGCTGCCGACCACGTCGCCGTACTCGACTTCGCCGACGAGGAATCGGTCGTCCAGACCCGCTTCGCCACCACCGCACTCGTCTTGCTGCGCGCACACCTGGAGGCCGAAGGCGCCCTGCCGGCCGGGGTACGCCCGCTCGCGCGGGCCGTCCAGGACGCCCGGCGCGCCCTGGACCTCCCGCTGAATCCCGAGGTGAGCGCTGCCGAGCAGTTCACGTTCCTTGGAACGGGGTGGACCTACGGCCTCGCCCTTGAGGCGGGCCTGAAGATGCGCGAGGCCGCCGGGGCCTGGACCGAGGCCTACCCCGCAATGGAGTACCGCCACGGGCCCATCAGCATCACCGGCCCCGGCCGCGTCACCTGGCTGTTCGGCCCCGCCCCCCAGGGCCTCGCCGAGGACGTCGCGCGGGTCGGCGGGCTCTTCACCTCCGCCTCGACCGAGGCGTCCGACGCCCTCGACCCGCTCGCAGACCTGATCGTCGCCCAGCGCTTGGCCGTGCTCCTTGCCGAGGCCCGCGGCTACGACCCCGATCGCCCCCGCAACCTCACCCGCTCCGTGATCCTCGGCCAGGCCGCCTGAGACACGGGGCCCTGCCATCCGCGGGCCGGGCCCCACCCCACCCGGCCGCGACACCGGCGCCGACGTCCCTCCTTCGGCGCGTAATCAACAGTTTGCGTGGAGAAACCCTCATGCCCCTGACATCAACCGACGGCATCGTCGGGCCCGCGCACGCCGGCGCCTACGGCGTCGGGGCGTTCAACGTCGTGCAGATCGAACACGCCGAGGCCATCGTCGCCGGAGCCGAGCGGGCGGCCCTGCCGGTCATCCTCCAGATCAGCGAGAACACCGCCCGATACCACGGCTCACTCGCCCCGATCGGACTGGCCTCCCTCACCCTCGCCCGACATGCCTCCGTACCGGTGGCGGTCCACCTGGACCACGCCGAGTCCGCCGACCTCGTCCACGAGGCCGTCGAACTCGGCTTCACGTCAATCATGTTCGACGCCTCCGCACTCCCTTACGAAGCCAATGTCGCCGCCACCCGGGACATAACCGACTACTGTCACCGGGCCGATGTATGGGTCGAGGCCGAATTGGGCCAGGTAGGCGGCAAGGACGGCGCACACGCCCCCGGCGTCCGCACCGACCCGGTTGAAGCACGCGCTTTCGCCGCCGCCACTGCCGTCGACGCCCTGGCCGTTGCCGTGGGCAGCTCACACGCCATGCTCACCCGCGACGCCGACCTCGACATCGAACTCATAGCCCGCCTTCGCGACGCGCTCGACGTGCCACTCGTCCTGCACGGCTCCTCAGGTGTCGGCGACGGCGACCTCGTCAAAGCCGTCGTGGCCGGAATGACGAAGGTCAACATCTCCACCCACCTCAACCAGCTCTTCACCCGTACCGTGCGGGACCGTCTGCGAACGGCTCCCGACGTCGCCGACCCGCGCACCTACCTGGGGCCCGCCCGGGACACGGTGGCGGCCGAGGTGGCCCGTCTGCTGGGACTCCTCGCCGCCCGCTGACCACGAGACCGGCCCCCGACCGAGGGAGCGGCTGCCGGCCTTCGCGTCACTCAAACGAGACCGGGAAGTCCGAGGATCTTCCCCAAGCGGCGTGACTCGATAGGGCAGCCTCGGGGGAGGGCCGGTTCCTTTCGTCGGGGGAGTTGTTACCCGGGGTCTACAGGCCGTTGACCCGGGCCATCCGTGCCGCGTCCTGCGGCGGGTGGAACTCCGCCGTCACCGCGCGGGTCCGGCGGCTCACCCGGGAGTTCTGGCGCTGGACCTGGGCCATAAGGCGCCTGCTGTGCAGGGCCATCTCCAACTCGAAGCGGGTCCGCGGGTCGCGCAGATCGGGGCCGAAGAGCTTCTCCAGCTGCCGCATGCGGTATCGGACGGTCTGGGGATGCACGCTCAGGGCCTTCGCGGCCTCGGGTGCGCCTCCGCCTTCCAACCAGGCGAGCAGGGTGTCTTCGAGTCGCTCGCTCTGACGAGGCGTGAGGTGCGCCAGGGGTCGCAGCCGGCGTGCGGCCAGTGCGTGGGCCAGGTGCTCGTCCTGGAGCAGCATCAGGGCCGAGAGGTGGTCGTCGACGAACACGGCGCGCGCGTCCGGGGCGGACGGAGTGGGGATGAGGTTGAGCAGCCGCACGGCCCAGCGCTGGGAGGAGGCGGAGTCCCGGGGTGGGACGGGGTGCCCGACGGCGGCGAACCGACCGCGCAGCGTGCTCTCCAGTGTGGTGCGGGCCTCCGGGTCGGGGGTGGGGACCAGCAGGCAGGGCTGCCCGCAGACCATGCCGGCCAGGGCGTCGTCCAGGACGGCCGCCAGTTGCCGGGTCTCACCGGGTGAGGTCAGGGCGATGGCCCGGACGGAGTCGAGCAGGGGCCAGCGGGCCGCCCCGGCCAATTCGGCCAAGGCGGTTTCGGACAGGGGCGTGTCAGATGTGAGAGCGGCGAAGAGCTCGCGGCGAGCGCGTTCGCGCCCTGCGCTGAACCCCTGGGAGAGGACCGCCCTGAGGGGAGGCAACGGGCCGCTGTCGTGCGCGTCCCGTTGTCGAGGACTTCCCTCGTCCTGTCCGGTCGCCGGGGGTTGGTGGTAACCGAGGGCGGTGAGAAGGGCCGATTCCACGTGCTGTCGGACGACTTCGTCGTCGATGTCCTCGACGTGAGGGGACAAACCGGGGATGCCGTCCCGCAGCTCCTCCACGATCCCCGCGGCCAGCGCGGGCAGTTCCGTGCGCAGGAATTGGGTCCATTCGCCGCGTGGGCGGGACCAGTTGCGGTTCAGAAGTTCAGACATAGTTACCTCGCTCCCAAGGGGCGGGCCCTGTCCCGGCATGGGGAGTTGAGCGCCTCGTACTCCCTCCAAGAGAACGCCCCTCACATACAGACCCGCGACATTGCCTGATCTTTGCCCTCGGGGAGGTGCGGCGGCGGACAAGCGGTGAACCTCGGCGCACCGTCGGGAGGGGCCTTACGGGGATGTTCGAGTCGATGAGTGCGTGGCGGTCGGAGGAGACGGCCGGCCTGCCTCGGGGGCGGATCCGGCCGTACGGTGCCGTTGCGTTCTCCGCCGTCCAGCCGTTGCAGCGGCGGCTGGCGACGGTCTTGTCGTCGGCATGGCTGGCGTCCCGGCAGCAGGCGCCGGTCGTGTCGAACCGCGCGGGACAGGGGAATTGCCACTCCAGCCGGTAGGCGGCGTGGTGGATGGAACAGCCTTCCCAGGGATGTGCGGTTCCGATCGCGAAGGTCTGGAGAACGACTTCCAACCAGCAGCAACTACTCTGGCCCAAGCCGGATCGACGTGGCGTGGATCCTGATTCAAGGCCACGAAGCCGTCCGCGAACGGCATGGGCATGGGCGGCTTCGCGACGGCGGTCGCGGAGGACGCGGCCCCCATCGCCATCACTGGGGCCAGGACCACGCCGGCTGTACGCCGACGCGTGTAGCGGTGGAGCATGAACCATCCTCGCGGCGACGGAGTCTCTCTGCTTCAGCTCCGCCGCGGCGGAGCGTTTGTCCGGTGACCGCCGGCATGAGGCCGGCCGCCGGACCGGGCCGGCAGAAACCCTGCCGGTCAGGGGGATTCGACGGCGCGTTCCCAGGACGGGCGTTGCCGACCGTCGGCTGAGTAGCGGATCGAACTCCTCGTCGACCGGTCGTTAGATCAGCCAGAACCAACAGGTTTCAACGGGTGCGCCTCATGAGACCTCTGCTAGTGAAAGATCGTCAACTCCGCCGGGTTGGCTGATATCAGCCTGTTACCTTCTGTCGGAGCGCCACGCGCGGCGGCGTCGATGACTGTCCGTGTGGCTGGTTCGCGACGCCCGGTGCCCCGTCTGAAGTCCGAGGGACGGTGTATGTTCGAACAGAATTCAACACACCTGCTCAACTGGACGCGGCACGAAGGGAGGTGGTGTGAGCGCGTGACGAGCTCGCCGGGGCTCCGGGTTCAGGGCCCGGGCGGTCACCCGGCGGACCTGAATCGCGCCGACCGCAGAAGCCCTTGCCGTGCGCGCCACGTCCCACCACGTCGCGATTCCCGAGGGGGCTCCGGGCATTCGACGCTGTGGTGCTGCGACCTGTTGTCACGCTGGGTCTTGAACCTGCAGGTCAACGCTCCCGAACCACCGAACGGCCAAGAAGTGCCTGTGTGTCGGGGTGTCTCGACCTGACCGCCTAGGGGCTTCGCTATCCGACACACTGTCAATTCGCCATACTGCCACCGTAGTTAGCGATTCGTTATGGAAGAGCTGACAGTCTCCACTGGTTCTCCGTCATTGCTGCACAGTAGGGTCTGCGCAACTTGATCACCGGACGAGCAGCTGCAGGACCCGCCCCGAAAGTTGGGTCCCATGCCCGACCGCGCACGGAGGGGCCGGCGTTTGTCCTGCCGTATCGAGCCTCGCCACCGAAACCTTCCGCCCCCGGCCCGCACGGCCGAGCGGGCGCCCCACGTCGCCACCCGCTCTCCCACCCACCGCCAGCTGAAGTCCCCGCTTCACACGAGGAAACGCCCATGCCTACCGCACCGCCGCCGCCCTTCACCCGTCACCCCGCCTCCCTGCTCACCGCGTGCACCGCCACCCTGCTGGTCGTTGCTCTGGGCGGCGCCTCCCCCGCTGCCGCAGCCGACTCGGTCTCGTACGACTTCGAATCCCCCTCCCAGAAACTGCCGTTCATGGCGATCAACGGCTTCGGCCGCGTTCTGGTGGGGCCCGCACCCGGCGGGAAATCGGGTCAGGCCGCGCGTGCCAACCTCCCCAACGACGGACGCTCGTTCAAGTCCGAATTGGTCATCAAGGGCCTCGACGCGGGCAGCCATCGCTTCAGCTTCGCCAACTATCTCCCTGGTGACTGGCAGAAGCGGGACCTCGACACCATCGTCGCCCAGTGGTTCAGCACGCAGGGAGACGGCGAGGGCATCAAACCCGTCGTCGCCCTCTCGATCCACGGCGGCAACTGGCAGCTGAAGGTCCACTGGATGACCAACGGCGAGATACAGGAGACCGTCATCCCGCTCGGTGCGGCACAACTGGGCCATTGGAACCGGTGGACCTTCGACATCACATGGTCCTCCGCCGGCACACCTGGTTCGATCACCGTGACACGGGACGGCGTCACCGTCGGTACACACCGAGGCGCCAACAACTACCACCGCGGCGAACCACCACACTTCAGGATCGGCGCTTACCGCCCCGGCTGGCGCCCCGAAAAGGGTCCCGCACAACGGGTCGGAGCATCCGAGGCAGTCCTCTTCATCGACGACATCGCCATCACCAGCACAGCCCCCGGCACCCGACCGGACCCGCGCCCGACCACCCCCGGCACCGATGCCCCTTCGGGCTCTCCGACCCCGACGCCCAGCCCCACCTCCACCGGCTCACCCTCCGCCTCCACGCAAGCCAGTGCCGCACCCACCGGCAGTACGTCCGCGTCCACCGACGACACCACTGCGGGAGCAACTCCGCATAAGACGAACGCCGACGGGACCTCGCTCCCGAGCGCCGGCGTGACCGGTGTGATCGCCACCGCCGCCGCCAGCGTCGCGGCACTGGCTGCCGGCGCATACTTCCTCCGGCGACGCAACGCCACACGGCCAGACCGCCACCGGCCCCGCCCGTAAGGTTCCTGCCTGCCGCACTCGCCGCAACTGCGGCCGTTCCCGCGGCTTTCTCGGAAGATCGCACGTCCGCGGCGGGCGGTCGGTCTCGGCGGCCCGCCGTGAGATCGCCGTCCGCCTGCGGACGCGCTCCGCACAAAGCAGCCACCAGGTCCAAGACCTCGCACGGATCGGCGGGCAAGGGGAGGCGGCCGCCGCGGCGCTGCCGCCGCACCCCCCCCGCACACCCCCGAACCACACCCCCGAACCACACTCTTGCGCCCCGCCACCTGCACGCGCCGCCCGCCGCCCGCCGGCCGTTGGCACCACGCCCGTCGCCGCAGCACCTTCGGCCACCACCGCGCCCCCCGCGACGACGAGTACCCCACCCAGTTCTACCCCCGCCTCGCACGCCCTCTGATGGAAAGCCCTGCCCTTTTGACCAGAGCCGATCACCCGACCACCGCCCCGCCGCCCGCCACATACGGCGCCGTACTGGGCAGCCGACACGTTGTCCGCCTGCTCGGGGGCACCCTGATCGGGCGCCTGCCCAACAGCATGGTTCCCGTGGGGCTCGTCCTGTGGATCACCGGCGGCGGGGGGTCGTTGGCCTTCGCCGGACTGCTCGCCGCGCTGTACGGGCTGGCATCCGGGCTGTCCCAGCCGATCAAGGGCAGGCTGATGGACCGCCACGGCCAGACGCGCGTGTCGGGGCCGGCGGTGTTGCTCAACGCCGGCTGCCTGGCCGCGCTCTCCTGGATCGGGGCGGGCGCGCACCCAGCTGCGGTGACCGCGGTAGTGGGGTGCGCGGGTCTGGTCACACCTCCGCTGGAGGCAGGACTACGGGCACTATGGCCGACAGTCCTGCCCGACCTCGGGCGGCGCCGAGTCGTCCAAGCCCTAGACACCGGCTCGCAGGGACTCCTCTACATTGCCGGCCCCCTGCTCGCCTCGTGGCTGGCGACCACGCACGGGCCCGACACCACCTTGGCCGCGACCGCGGCCCTCGGACTTGTGGGGACCGCGGTTGTCCTGAGCGCCGCACCGTCGCAGACCTGGTGTCCCACCGCCGGGGTGACCGGAGGAGGACGGCTGATGAGTGCCGGCCTGGTCCTGCTGTTCATCGCGCTGGCGGGAACGGGGTTCGCGTTCGGAGCGATGAACGTGTGGGCCGCGGGCATGGCCAGCACCCATGGGCTGGCCATGCTCTGCGGAGTGCTTCCCGCCGCGTTCTCCACCGGCAGCTTCGTGGGCAGCCTGATCTACGCCCGCCGGGCATGGCCTGGCACGACCACCATCCAGCTCATCACGACCAGCGCCCTGTTCCTCCTCGGCTGGGTGCCCCTGCTGGCCCAGCACGGCCCCCGCACAGCCATCTTCCTCACGGCGATCCCGGGGCTGTTCTTCACCTTGATCGTCACCAACGGCTTCCACACCGTGGATACTCTTGCTCCCCCGTCTCGCACCACCGAGGCGTACGCCTGGCTGATCCTGTCGGTCGGCACCGGCCAGGCCGCCGGAACCGCCCTCGCCGCAGCCCTCGCCGCACGCCCCGACGTGCTCGCCGCCCTCCCCACCGCCGGTGCCGCCACCGCGCTCACGATCCTCACCCTCGCCCGCGGCAAGCTCGGCCCAGGCCGTCGCCTCGGCCGTCACCGGCGTCACCGGCGTCCCCGGCACCCCCAGAAGCACCACGCCAACCCCCCTCTGTACGAGGGAGATACCCGCATGACCGTAGCGGGTAGGCCCGGTCCTCTGAGGGTGTGGAATGGATCTCCGGCGTGCGCGTCAGGCGCCGCGAAGGAAGAGCGTCTTGCCGAGGAGCAGGCCACGCTTGCCTGGGCAGAGCAGTTCGAGAGGTCGCCGCTGGAGGGGGCCCGAGCGGGCTCGGGCGTGGGATAGGCGTTCCCGCTGCCAGCCGGCGTGTGTCTCTTTGCCGGATTGGTTGGTCCATGTTTCCGTGAAGGAGGGGCGTGGCTGTCGCGGCCGGCAAGCCGGGCATTCCGGTTCGTGGCCTGCCAGGTGTGATGACTCCTCGAATGGGTGATATCGCCAGTTTCCGGTCTGGCCCGTGGTAGTCGCGCTCGACACTTGGCGCATCAGCCGGAGCCGCCGCAGCTTGGGGAGCGTCATGTCGATCGGTACTGTCTTGTTGGCTTTGCGTGAGGACCCCATGGGCGGGGGCGTCGGCGGTGACCAGTTGCGTCGGATCGGCAAGGAACTGGAGAACCGCGGACTGGAGGTGCGATGGGCGCGGACGGTCGAGGGGGCCTGCGCCGCCCTGCGTACCGAGGCGGGCCTGACGGCCGCGGTGGTCGCTTGGGACCTGCCGTCCGAGAGGGGCGAAGACGCTGGGGGCGGCGGAGGGGCAGTCCTGCGACAGGTCACCAGCCGGTTCACGGCCCTGCCTGTCTTCGTCGTCATGAGCGAGGAGTCGGACCAGGGCCTGGACCGGCTGCCCCTGTGGGTGGCCGAGGCCGCCGTCGGTTACATCTGGCCCCTCGAGGACACGCCGTCCTTCATCGCCGGTCGTGTCGTCAATGCCGCACGCGCCTATGGCGACTCCGTTCTGCCGCCGTTCTTCAAGGCGCTGCGACGGTTCGATGACGCCCACGAGTACTCCTGGCACACCCCGGCGCACTCCGGAGGGGTGGCGTTCCTGAAGTCCCCCGTCGGCCGGGCGTTCTTCGACTACTACGGGGAGCGGCTCTTTCGGACCGACCTGTCGATCTCGGTGGAGGAGCTGGGTTCCCTCTTCGAGCACAGCGGCCCCATCGGGGATGCCGAGCGCAACGCGGCACGTGTCTTCGGTGCCGACCGGACGTACTTCGTGCTGCACGGTGACTCCACCGCCGATCGTATGGTCGGTCACTATTGCGTCACTGCCGACGAGATCGCTCTGGTGGACCGCAACTGCCACAAGTCGGTGTTGCATGGGCTGGTGATCTCCGGTGCCCGCCCGGTCTACCTCGTTCCGACTCGCAATGGGTATGGCCTCGCCGGTCCTCTGCCCGCCGGTGAGATCCTGCCCGCCGCGGTGGCCGCAAGGATCGCTGCCCACCCGCTGACGCCGGGGGCGGTGTCCTCCCAGGCTCAGTACGCGGTGATCACCAACTCCACCTACGACGGTTTGTGTTACGACACCGTGCACACCGCGCGGGCTCTGGCCCCCAGCACTCCTCGTCTGCACTTCGACGAAGCCTGGTTCGCCTACGCCCGCTTCCACCCGCTCTACGCCGGCCGGTACGGCATGGCCGTGGGCCCGGATACGTTCGAGGGCGAGGAACGCCCCACTGTCTTCGCCACCCAGTCCACGCACAAGCTGTTGGCCGCTCTGTCGCAGAGCGCCATGGTGCACGTGAAGTCCTCGCCCCGGGCGCCGGTCGAGCACCACCGGTTCAACGAGGCGTTCATGATGCACGGCACCACCTCGGCTCTGTACCCGGTGATCGCCTCGCTGGATGTGGCTGCGGCCATGATGGACGGCCCGCAGGGAGAGTGGCTGGTCAACGAGGCGGTCACCGAAGCGATCCGGTTCCGGCAGGCCATCGTGCGCACCGGGCGCCGGATCGCGGAGGCCGGAGACCGGCTGCCGTGGTTCTTCGGAGTCTGGCAGCCCGACACCGTCACAGGTCCCGCCGACGGGACCGTCACCCCCTTCGCAGACGCCTCCCCGGCGCTCCTGGCCACCGACCCCCGCTGCTGGGAGCTCGACCCCGACGCGGACTGGCACGGCTTCCCCGGGCTGAGCAAGGGGCAGTGCCTGCTGGACCCCATCAAGGTGACGTTGACCTGCCCCGGCGTCAATGCCCGCGGCGAGTCGGACCCGTGGGGCATTCCAGCCCGGATCCTCACCGCCTACCTCGCACACCGGGGCATCGTCGTGGAGAAGACCGACACCTACACCACCCTCGTCCTGTTCTCCATGGGCATCACCAAGGGCAAATGGGGCACCTTGATGGACGCCCTCATGGATTTCAAAGCCCTCCACGACGCCGACACCCCCCTGCGGCAGGTCCTGCCCCGCTTGGTCGAGCGCCATCCTCAGCGCTACAGCGGCGCCACCCTGCGCACGCTGTGCCAGGAGATGCACGAACACCTGACCCGGGCCGAGCTGATCGACGCGCTGGACACCGCCTTCCAGGACCT
Organism: Streptomyces sp. NPDC048257; assembly: GCF_043201855.1. Classification (NCBI taxonomy): domain Bacteria; kingdom Bacillati; phylum Actinomycetota; class Actinomycetes; order Kitasatosporales; family Streptomycetaceae; genus Streptomyces; species Streptomyces sp. NPDC048257. The sequence goes on along the minus strand of NZ_JBICZI010000010.1, from coordinate 106,419 downwards.
GCCCGAACCTGTCGTGCCGCCCCAGGCCTGCTATCAGCAGCTGATCCGCGGGGGGACCGAACGCCTGCCCCTCGCCGCGGCCGCGGGCAGGGTGGCCGCGGCCATGGTCACCGTGACCCCGCCGGGGATTCCCGTGCTGATGCCCGGGGAAGCACTCGGAGCCCCCGATGGGCCGGTGCTGCGCTACCTGGGAGCACTGGAGGCATTCGACCGCGCCTTCCCCGGTTTCCACAGCGAAGCACACGGTGTCACCATCGATCCCCACACCGGCGACTACCTCATCGAATGCGTACGCGAGGACAGGCACGCCTCGTAAGCGCCCACCTCCCACGTTCTCACCTGTGCGGGTCTCACCTGGCCGGCTGACCCGCACCGGGCCGGGGGGGTCGTGAGAGCCGTGCGGTACAGCGGCGGGGGCGGGGGCGGGGGCGGGGTGCATGCCTCTGTGACCTGCCCTGGTCGGGCCGCAGCAGCCCCCAGGAGTGGCGGCAGTCCTGGGCTGACCCATTTTGGTGAGGGCGGGGCGAGTGTGCTCAGGGTGATGGCGAAGTCCCGGCACTAGAAGGCGGAGTACGTACAGAAGTACTTCCACCCTTCTCCGGTAGCGATCGGCGATGTCTCCTGCGTGCTCACGCCGGGTTGAGGCGGCGGGCCGGTACGGCGGCCGTCACTGACTCGGAACGGCGATGCCGGCTGCGCGCAGGTGCGTCTCGACCCACGTGTTCCATCGGGTGATGGACGGTGACTGGTCCTCCCGGTGGTGGTTGACCGGTGGGAGGCGGCGGCAGGGGGAGGGGCCAGCGTGCCTCCCGCGGTCCTGGGCGTCGGTGGCGGGTTGGTCTCCACTGCCGACGGCTGCCACGCCTACTTCGAGATGCTGCTGAACCACGGGATGCACGGGAGTGAACGGATCTTGTTCCGGGCCGTCGTGGAGCTGATGACCGCCAACCGTCTCTCGATCGGGCAGCTGGCTGTCCGGGACGCTATGTTCAGCACCGTCGCCCGTCTGTCGTGCGGCCGGGGGTCGAACGGCGGCTGGGGCTTCGCGATGGCGGTACGCGCCTGTTGCGGCGACTACATGCCCCTTCGGCCCATTCGGCTGGTTCGGCGGTACTGGCATCACTGCCTACGCAGACAGGACCAACCAGCTCACCGGAGTCCTGCTCATCCAGGTCGGACTGTCCACCCGGGATTGTCCGCGTGCCGTGAACGACTTCTGGATTACGCTCTACCAGGCCGTCGGCTGACAACGAGCTCGACCGTTACTGTGCGGCTGGGGTGAGAGACGAAAGCCCTGCGCTGGCCCCGGGCGTCATTCCTCGTCGGTAGCGTCCGGCTCACGCAACGGAGCAGGTCCCGGGGCGGGTCGGGGGGTTGGAAGGAATGCCTGTCGAGCGGGTTGATGTGGTGGCGGGCGAACGGGGGGAGGCGGGCCAGGTCCTGGTCGCAGACGTTCGGTCCGGTATGTGGTCAGCGCAGTACTCGGATGCTGTCGATGATGCGGGTCCAGTTGTCGCTGCCGTGTCCGTTTTCGATCGCGCGCCGGTAGTGGGCCTGCACGGCCAGGGGGAGAGCGAGGTCGAGGCCGAGTGATGTGCTGGTCTCGACGATGTGGTCGCACGTCGCACCCATCATGGTGACCGTGCTGAGGTCGCCGGGATGCTTGCCGGCATCTAGTGCGGCGCCGGGGGTCTTTTCGCCGGCCCTCAGGATGGCGCCGATCGAGTCGGCGCAGGAGAGCAGCTCCGGCAGCGCTTCCCGGGCTTTCATTCCTGCGGTGCCCAGCATCGCGGTGGCGTGCATCAGTGCGGACAGGGTGGTGAGGAACACCGTGAGCTGGGCTTGATACATCATCTGGGCGAGGCCTGGATCCTCGCCCAGGTGCGTTGGCGTGCCGAGCGGTGCCAACGCCGCCTGGTGGTTGTTCATCACCTCGTCGGAGCCGCTGTAGTAGACATGGGCTGCCTCCGTGCCGACCATGGGTGCCGGGACCATGACACCACCGGTGAGGAAAGCGGCGTCGTGGCCCGCGGCCCAGGTTGCTGCCTTGCGTGTGCGGTCGGGAGTGTCCGAGCTCAGGTTGACCAGCGTCCGGCCGGCGAGTGATGCGGTGGCGCTGTCAAGGATGTCGTACATCGCCTGGTAGTCGGTGAGGCTGAGGATCACGAGGTCACTGGCTTCGACCGCCTCGCCAGGTGTTGCCGCGAGCGTTGCTCCGTCTGTGACGACGCCGTCGGCCCGACTGGCGGTGCGGTTCCAGACGGTGACTGGGTGGCCGGCGGTGAGGAGGGTGCGGGTTATCGCCTGGCCCATCGGGCCAAGCCCGATGACGGTGACAGCGCTGTCTTGCCTGGTGGTGTGGTTCTGTTGTTCGTTCACCCCTCCATGCTCGGAGAGCGCCACTACTCTCGGAAGTACCTACTATTTTCTGCGGTACTTACCTTTTCGTAAGGGGGATGGTGATGGCCAAGGCGCCGAGGAGCGGGCCTTACATCTGCGGCATCGACGCTGCGCTCGACGTGGTGAGCGGCAAGTGGAAGGGGTTGATCCTCTGGGAACTTGACGCCCATCGCGTACGCCGCTTCGCTCAGCTCCGTCGCGGTCTGCCGGGAGTGAGCGAGAAGATGCTGACCCAGCACCTGCGTGAGATGGAGGAGGACGGTCTCGTGCACCGGGAGGTCTATGCCGAGGTGCCGCCGCGGGTGGAGTACTCCCTGACTGAGCAGGGGCGCACGCTCAATCAAGCGCTCGGGCCGCTCGGCGCCTGGGGGGTTGAGCGGATGCGTCGCGCAGGCTCCGAAGCGGTCGAGGTAGCCGAGACCTCACACGGCTAAGCATCCCGGCCCGTACGCCGAAGGCCGATGGGATGAGGTACGGCCGGCGTCGTTCAAGCCCAGTCGGTGAACGCGCCCACCGCGCCGACGGGGTTGTGGCGCACCGCGCGCGCCGGGATGTCGTAGAGGCGGTCCCGTTCGGCCTCGTCGGCGGCAAAGCCGCAGCGCGGCTGCGTCGCCGTCCACTCCGCGCCGTGCCGGCACAGGTCCGCGGAGGGCGGGAGCCGCTCGACCGGTTCGACCGGTTCGACCGGTTCGACCGGTTCGACCGGGCCGAGACGGCCACCCGGCATCTGGTCCGTGACATGCGATCCGAAGGAAACGGCTTTGGGTGGTCGGTCTGTTGGTGTGGTGGTGGGTGGGTGTTAGCGGGTGGTCCAGCCGCCGTCGACGGTGAGGGTGGTGCCGATGATGTATGAGGCGCGGTCGCTGCAGAGCCAGGCGGCGGCTTCGGCGATTTCGGTGGGGTGGGCGATGCGGGGGAGGGGTGCTGAGGTGAGGAGGGTTTTTTCGATGGCTGGGTTTTCGCGGAGCCAGGTGTCGATCATTTCGCTGCGGGTGGTGCCGGGTGCGATGGCGTTGACGCGGATGTTTTGGGCTGCGTATTCGTTGGCGGCGGCTTTGGTGAGGCCGAGTACGGCGTGTTTGGAGGCGATGTATGCGGCGGTGACGGGGGTGGCTACGAGGCCGGCGGTGCTGCTGTTGTTGACGATGGCGCCGCCGCGGTCGGTGAGCATGGCGCGGATTTCGTGGCGCATGGAGTTCCAGACGCCACGGACGTTGGTGTCCATGATGGTGTCGTAGGTGTGTTCGTCGAGGAGGTGCAGGGGTGCGGGGGTGGCGCCGATGCCTGCGTTGTTGAATGCTGCGTCGAGGTGTCCGTAGGTGGTGAGGGCTGTTTCGACTGCGCGGGCTACGTCTTGGGTGTGTGAGACGTCGGCGACTACGTATTGGGCTCTGTGGCCGGCGGCGCGGAGTTCGTGTGTGAGGGCGGCGAGTTGGGGTTCGCGGCGGGCTACGAGGGTGACGGCTGCGCCTTCGCGGCAGAAGACGCGGGCGGCGGCGGCTCCGATGCCGGAGCTTGCGCCTGTTATCAGTGCTGATTTGCCTGCGAGTAGGGATCTTTCTGTTGCCTCCGTCATCGCGTGACCGTAACACGGTGGAATGGGTGGTGTGATGAAGGTGGAGAACGGGGTTGTTTTGGTGACGGGGGCGGCCGGGTTCGTGGGTTCTGCTGTGGTGGAGCGGCTTGTCCGGCAGGGTGTGCAGGTTCGGGCGCTGGTTCACCGGGTGGGGGTGGCGCCTGGGGTGGAGGCGGTTCCGGGGGATCTGGCGCGGCCTGTATCGCTGCGGGGATTGTGCGAGGGGGTCACCAGCGTGCTGCATTTGGGTGCGCGGGTGGGGGGGACGCTGCAGGAGTGCCGGGCGGTCAATGTGGAGGGGACCCGGGCCTTGTTGGTGGAGGCGGAGCGGGCGGGGGTGCGGCGGATTGTGCAGTTGGGTACTGCGGCCGTGTATGGGGACGGCGTACATCGGGGTGTGGTGGAGGGTGAACTTGCCGAGGTACCGGGGTCGGTGACGAGTGTGACCCGTCTTGCGGGGGAGCGTTTGGTGCTGGCGGCGGGGGGGACGGTGTTGCGTCCGCATCTGGTGTACGGGCGGGGGGATCGGTGGGTGGTGCCGGCTTTGGTGGAGCTCCTCGCGCGGTTGCCGTACTGGGTGGACGGGGGGCGGGCCCGCACGTCGTTGACGTCGGTGGAGGCATTGGCGGGTGCGCTGGCGGAGCTGGCCGTGGGCCACCGGGTGGTGGGTGGCGTGCTGCATGCCGGTCACCCCGAACCGGTGTGCGCGCGGGAGTTGGTGGAGACCGTTACGCGGGAGCTGGGGTTGCCGCTGCCGGCCGGGGATATCGACCTTCCCGGGGCGCTGGCGCTGCTGGGCGGCGCGGGGGAGCCGGATGCGGTGACACGGCGGCGGGTTGGGCTGCTTGCGGTGGATCACTGGTATGACAGCGGGCGGCTGTGGGGCCAGCTGGAGGCCTCTCCCGGGCCGCGGTTCACCGAGGGGTTCGCCCGCTGCGCGGACTGGTACCGGGCCACGGCAGTGACGTGAGGACGCAGGGGGTCCCGTCGTGGTGTGTCAACCGCGGCCGTCTGCACGCACGTTGCCCTGCCCACCGGCCCCTCCTGCCCCCGGGGCAGTCCACTACCGGGTTCGTCTGCTGCGCGGGCTGGTGCCGGGCCGCGGCGGTGGCGTGAGGATGCAGGGGTCCTGTGGTGGTGTGTCAACCGTGGGCGTCTGCAAGTGCGTTGTCCTGCACACCGACCCCCCCTCCTCCCCCCACGCGCAGTCCACTACCGGGTTCGTCTGCTGCGCGGACTGGTGCCGGGCCACGGCGCTGGCGTGAGGACGCAGGGGTCCCGTCGTGGTGTGTCAACCGCGGGCGTCTGCACGCACGTTGTCCTGCCCACCGGCCCCTCCTCCCCCCACGCGCAGTCCACTACCGGGTTCGCCTGCTGCGCGGGCTGGTGCCGGGCCGCGGCGCTGGCTTGAGGACGCGGGGGTCGCGTGGTGGTGTGTCAACCGCGGGCGTCTGCACGCACGTTGTCCTGCCCACCGGCCCCTCCTTCCCCCGGGGCAGTCCACTACCGGGTTCGTCTGCTGCGCGGGCTGGTGCCGGGCCGCGGCGCTGGCTTGAGGACGCGGGGGTCCCGTGGTGGTGTGTTAACCACGGGCGTCTGCACGCACGTTGTCCTGCTCGCCGCCCCGGGCTGCCCCCCCCCGCAGTCCCATCAACGGGTTCGCCTGCTGCGCGGGCTGGTGCCGGGCCACGGCGGTGACGTGAGGACGCAGGGCCTGTCGGCGGTGTGTCGACAGCGGCCGTCTGTACGGAGGTTGCCCCGGCTATCGCCCCCTTGCCCCCCCGCAGCCCGCCCCCGGTCCGGTACCCCCGTGCAGCCCGGCTTCGGGTTCGCCTGCGTGGGCTGGTGCCGGGTCGCGGTGGTGGGCGTGAGGAGGCGGGGTCACCGCGGTGGTGTGGCAACCGTGGGTGCTCGTATGGGCGTTGCCCGGTGTATGGCTCCGGTCCGGCATCCACGCCAGCCCGCCCCCGGCAGCCAGCCCCCTGCAGCCCACGTCCGCAGCCGACGTCCGCAGCCGACGCCCTGCAGCCTGCCCCCGTAGCCCGTAGCCCGTAGCCCGTAGCCCGTAGCCCGTAGCCCGTAGCCCGTAGCCCGTAGCCCGTAGCCGTAGCCGTAGCCGTAGCCCCGGCCCCGCGGCCCCGGCTCCGGCTCCGGCGTCGCGGCCCCGGCCCTGTGGCTTCGGCCCTGCCGTCGGGGGCCGCGGTGGTGGCGTGGTGGCAGGGGCGCTCGGTGGTGTGTCGACCGCGGGTGCTCGTACGGGCGTTGCCCGGGTTCATCGGTCCCGGTCCGGCACCCGTGCGCAGCCCACCATTTGGGTTCGTCTGCTGCGTGGACCGGTGCCGGGCCGCGGTGGTGGCGTGAGGAGGCAGGGGCTGGCGATGGTGTGGCAACCGCGGGTGCCTGTACGGGCTGCCCGGCCCATCGGCAGCCCGGCACCCCTGCGTAGCCCGGCAGCGGGTTCGCCTGCTGCGTGGACTGGTGCCGGGTCGCGGTGGTGGCGTGAGGAGGCGCGGGTCCGGCGGTGGTGTGTCAACAGTGGCTGCCCGTATGGAGGTTGCTTCGCCGATCGCCGCGGCGCTGGCACCTCTTCGCAGCCCGCCCCCGGTCCGGCACCCCTGCGCAGTCCGGCACCGGGTTCGCCTGCTGCGTGGACTGGTGCCGGGTCGTGGTGGTGGCGTGAGGAGGCAGGGGTCCCGCGGCGGTGCCTCAACGGCGGGTTCCCGTATGTGCGTTGCCCGGCTCACCGGCCCGGCCCGGCACCCACCCCCAGCCCGCCCCCTGCAGCCCGCGCTCGTAGTTCATGTCCGCAGCTCGCGCCCTCGCAGCCTATGTCCGCAGCCCGTCCTCGCAGCCGACGCTCCCTGCGGCCTGCCCCCGTAGCCCGCCGCCCCTGCCCTGCCCGTTGCGGCCCCGGCTCCGCGGCCCTGCCCGTTGCGGCCCCGGCTCCGCGGCCCTGCCCGGCACCCACCCCCAGCCGCCCCCTGCAGCCCGCGCTCGTAGTCCACGTCCGCAGCTCGCGCCCTCGCAGCCTACGTCCGCAGCCCGTCCTCGCAGCCGACGCTCCCTGCGGCCTGCCCCCGTAGCCCGCCGCCCCTGCCCTGCTGCCCCGGCCCCGCCCGCCGCCCCTGCCCTGCCCGTTGCTGCCCCGGCTCCCCGGCCCCGGCTCCGCGGCCCTGCCCGTCGCGGCCCCTGCTGCGCGGCCCCCGGCTCCGCGGCCCTGCCCGTCGCGGCCCCTGCTGCGCGGCCCCCGGCTCCGCGGCCCTGCCCGTCGCGGCCCCTGCTGCGCGGCCCCCGGCCCTGCTCCGTGGCCCCGGCGCCGGCTCCGCGGCCCCGGCCGCCGTGGCTCCGTGGCCCCGGTCCCGGCTCCGTGGCCCCGGCCGCCGTGGCTCCGGCTCCGTGGCCCCGGTCCTGCCGTCGCGGTCCCGCCGCCTCGGCCCCGGCGTCGCCGTTGGGGCTTGTGGCTGTGGCCTGCGGTCGTGGTCGGGGTTTCGTGCGCGGCCTGGTGGCTGCTGTTCACTGTTGTGTTTGGTGTGTGGGGTGGGTTCAGGTGGTGCCGGTTACGGTGGAGTGGAAGATGGTGCGGCCTTCTTGGTGGCCGGTGATGGTGACGTGGCCGGGGGTGGTTTGGGTGGCGTCGATCCAGCAGGGGGCGTCGAGTTCGGCGTAGTGGTGGAATGCGGTGGTGATGGCTGTGGGGGTGAATCCGGTGGGGGTGTGGAGTGCGCTGGCGGCTTGGCGGGCGGCTTCGATCAGGACCATGCCGGGGTGGTGGTCGTTGGTGTGTTCGAAGAGGATGGGGTGGTCGAGGTCGGGGCTGAGTTGCCAGCGTCCGGTCTGTGTGGTGGGGGCGAGGACGACGTCGAAGCTCAGCAGCCGGCCGGCGGAGGTGGCGGGGATGGGTGTGCGGCGGGGCAGGGGCCGGGTTAATGCCATCAGGCCGCGGTCGCCGCGCAGTCGCCGGTAGGTGGCGGGGGCGACGCAGGAGAAGCGGGCGGTGCCGGAGGCGGCGAGTTCGCCGTTGCGGTGGATGTCGACCTGGAGGTGGCCGGAGAAGCGGTTGCCTTTCCAGCCGAAGCCGGTGCACAGGGCGGTCATCTCGAGGTCGCTGGGGCCGCGTCCGATGCGCAGGTGCTCGGGGCGGGTGGTGAAGTCCAGGTTCCACAGCAGGACGTTGTGGCCGAGGGGGACGCCGTAGAGGGCGTGGCAGAGGTAGAGGCCGACCTGGCGGATCGTCTCGCCGGCCTGGACGGGGTCGTGGCTGGTGCCGTCGGCGCTGGTGAAGAAGGTGTGGGCGCGGGGCCACTGGCCGGTGAGCGAGAAGGTGTCCTCGCCGGTGCGGTCGCAGCCGGTGAGGAAGACCTCGGCGAGGGAGCTGCGGTGGACGTACTCCCTGGGCACCGTGGTGGTCAGCTGGCGGGCGTCGTTGCAGCGCATCCATGGCTGTCCTGTCCCCGGCGGGGGCAGGAGGGGGGCGGTCTTTCCGATCGTGAGCATGGTCATGGAATTTCTCCCGCAGAGCCGTTCGACGGATGGGACGGGTTCCGCTCGCGAGACGCAAGATACGTACTCTCCGGTTTTGTTTGCAAGGTTCTCAGCCGGGCAGGATGCGGCCCGCCCGCCGCCGGGGTGGGCCGGGCGGCGGGTGGGGCGGGGGGTCGTCATCACGCCGACCAGCGGATATCCGACAGGGCCGTGCCGGGCGGGACATGAGGGCCCCCACCCCAAGTGGGAACCGGTCTTCCGCTCATATGCGCCGGTCGGACAGGGTGCGGGCGCCGCCCGTTCAGCCGGCGTCCGCCAGGCTGTTCTCGGACGGCCGGCCGGGCGCCGGCCATGCCCCGAAAACCATTGGCATGCGGGGCGGGCCGTGCCAGACTCGGGGCCGCCGCCGGTGAAACAAAAACCGGATGGGCGGTTTTGAAATACAGGGTGTGGATACTCCGCTCCACCCTGTTGCCGACAGCCGCCGTCCATCCTGGAGAGCCCCAGATGAACCGTCAGTGCCCGATTGCGATCGACGTCTTTGGTGCGGATGCGCACGCCGAGGCCGCACGCATCCGCGAACAGGCGCCCGCGACTGCCGTACTGCTGCCGGGCGGCGTCACCGCCTGGGCGGTGGGCCGGCAGGCCGGCATACGAAGACTGCTGGTGGACCCGCGGGTGTCCAAGGACGCCTACCGTCACTGGCCGGCGTGGATCAGCGGCGAGGTCGGTGCCCAGTGGCCGCTGGCGATCTGGGTGTCCGTGCAGAACATGATCACCGCTTACGGGGCCGAGCACACCAGGCTGCGCAGGCCCGCCGCGACCGCGTTCACCGCCCGCCGGGCGGCCGGTATGCGGCCGAGGATCGAGGAGGTCGTCAGCGAGCTCCTGGACCGCCTGGCGGACCTACCTGCCGGTCAGGTCGTGGACCTGCGCAGTCAGTTCGCGCACGAACTGCCCACCCGGATCGTCTTCGAGCTGTTCGGGATCCCCGAGCGTTCGTGGGCACCCCTGCACAAAATCATCAACGCGTTCTTCGACACCGCCATCACCACCGAGGAGGCACAGCGCAACGCGGCCGACCTCCACGTCACCATGGCCGACCTGATCGCCCACAAGCGCGAGCACCCCGGCGACGACATGACCAGCGCACTCATCGCCGCCCGCGACAGCGACAGCGCAGGCGACGGGGCAGGCGACAGCGACAGCGCAGGCGACGGGGCGGGGGCGGGGGTGGGGGCGCGGCTCAGTGAGAAGGAGCTGGCCGACACCCTGATCCTGCTCTTCACCGCCGGCTATGAGACCTCCGTCAACCTCATCTGCACCGCACTGCACGAACTGCTGCGCAATCCCGGCCAGCTGGCGCTGCTCACCCAGGGCCTGGCCTCCTGGGAGGACGTGGTCGAGGAGGCGCTGCGCATCGAGCCGCCCGCCTCCTACGGGCTGCTGCGGTTCGCGGTGGAGGACATCGACATGGGGGAGGGGGTGGTGATCCCGAAGGGTGATCCGATCATGGTGTCCTTCGGTTCGGCCGGACGCGACCCGGCCGTCCACGGGCCGGACGCGGACCGCTTCGACGTCACCCGTTCCACCCGCGGCCAGCATCTGTCCTTCGGGTTCGGCACCCACCACTGCCTGGGCGCGACGCTGGCCCGTCTGGAGTGTGCGGTCGCGGTGCGCCGTTTCTTCGAGCGGTTCCCGGCGGCCGCCCTGGCGCCCGCGCAGGCACGGCAGTTGCCACGGGTGGAGTCGTTCATCTCCAACGGGCTGCGGGAGTTGCCAAGCGTGCTGGGGCCCCAGGCGCGGTGACGCACTGATCACGCAGGGGCTGCGTCTGGCCTGCTTGAAAAGAATCGGACCTTCTGGTTGGTTTTAATGGGGTGGTGGGATCCGCATGCCGCGGATCCCGCCGCAACGGATCCATGGACAACCGGAGGCACCCGTGGCACGGCAGGAGCGGGCGGTACGTACGCGTCGCGCGATCTTGGAGGCGGCGGCGGCGGTCTTCGACGAGCGCGGCTACGACGCGGCCACCATCGCGGACATCCTCTCCCGGGCGGGGGTCACCAAGGGCGCCCTGTACTTCCACTTCTCCTCCAAGCAGGAGCTGGCCCAGGGCGTCCTGGACGAGCAGTTCGCCGAGGGCGGGGTGCCCCACCGGGAGAGCAAGCTGCAGGAACTGGTCGACGTCGCCATGGTGATGGCGTACCGGATGAAGCGCGAGCCCATGCTCAGCGCGGGTGCCCGGCTCTCGCTGGGGCCGGGCATGCGCGACATCTTCGGCGGGGGCTCGGTGCCGGGCTGGATCGAGTTCACCCGGACCCTGCTGGTGCGGGCGAAGCAGCAGGGCGAGCTGCTGCCGCACGTGGACCCGGCCGAGACGGCCTGGATCCTGTCGGCCTGCTGGACGGGCGCGCAGATCTACTCCCAGACCCTCAACGACCGCGAGGACATCGAGCAGCGGGTGGCCGCCCTCTACCAGCACATCTGCCCCAGCATCGCGACACCCGCGATGCTCGGCCGGCTGGACATGGCCCCCGACCGGGGGGAGCGGGTGAGCGCGGAGATGCGCCTAGGCCCCGGCCCCGGCCCGGGGGCGGCGCAGGAACCGGAACCGGCGTTGCCCTGAAGACCGCACCGGCCGCACCGGCCGCACCGGCCGCACCGGCCGCACCGGCTCCACCGGCCGCACCGGCCGGCCGCAGTTGGTGCGGCGGGGGCCGGTGGGGCCGGTGGGCTCGAGCGGGACGCGAGCGGGGCTCCGGCGGCGCCGCGGACTGTGACCGCAACGATCTTTACTCCCCCTTGGGCAAACCGCGTTGGCGGTTTGTGGAGACTCCATGGTCAAGCAGGAACGCGCCGCTCGTACCCGGGAAGCTCTCGTTCGTGCGGCCGCGGAGGTGTTCGCCGAGGAGGGGTTCGTCAACGCGTCGATCGCGGTGATCAGCCGCCGGGCCGGGGTGAGCGCCGGGGGGCTGCACTTCCACTTCGCCGGCAAGGGCGCGCTCGCGCAGGCCGTCGAGGACAGGGCGTCGCAGGCGCTGCGCCGGATCACCGCCGGCCGCACCGCCCCGCCCGCCGCCCCGCCCGGTGCGGGGCCCGGTGCGGGGCCGGGCGGGAGTCTTCTGCAGGTGCTGGTCGACTCCACGCACGCGCTGATGGCCCTGCTGGCACGGGACGTGGTGGTGCGGGCCGGTTTCGCTCTGTGCGCGGACTCCTCCTGGAGCGGCGGGGTGGACCTGCGCCGGCAGTGGCGGCTGTGGGTCGAGGAGGTCGTGGCGGCCGCGGCGCGCGAGGGCCATCTCGCCCCCGGGCTCGTCCCGCAGGACGCGGCACGCGGCGTGGTGGCCGCGACGGTGGGGCTGGAGGTCCTGGGCGCCTACGACCGGGAATGGGTCGCCCCGCACACCCTGACGCGCTTCTGGACGCTGATGCTGCCCCGGCTCGCGGCACAGGCCGTCCTGGACACCCTGTTGCCGCAGGGCTCCCCGGCACACGAGCCCACCAAATCAGACTGACTGGTCTCTTTCTGGTGGGGCAGAGCACCCTCCTGTGCCCCTCATCGAGGGACGATCGAGGCCCCCTGCAGCCGTTCCGCACCACCACCGCGTTCGCGAACTCCCAGCTCACACCGCACTCTTGAGGGTCAGTCAGACTGTCCCGTTCCACAAAACAGCACGACCGGTTTGATATTGACAAACCGTCGGTCCTGTTTTCTACTGGCGGTGCGACTCATCCAAGGACAGGGGAGTACGGCGTGGACATCGATGTACTGGGCGCGTTAGCGGTGCGGGAGAACGGAATCTCCATCACGCCGACCGCCCCCAAGCCCCGGCAGGTCCTGGCCCTCCTGGCCCTCCATGCCGATCAGGTGGTACCGGTATCGGCCCTCATAGAGGAGCTGTGGGCGGGTGAACCGCCGCGCAGCGCACGCACCACCCTGCAGACCTACGTCCTGCAGCTCAGAGCCCTCATCGCGGCCGCCCTCGAACAGGGCGCGGCCCACGGCGAACAGCATCCGGCGCCGGTGCGCACCGCCAAGGACATCCTGGTCACCCTCCCCGGCGGATACCTCCTCAGCAGCGGCGGCGGAACCCTCGACGTCCGCGAGTTCGACCGCCTCGCCGGCACCGGCTACCGCGCCATGGACGCCGGGGACTTCCCCGGCGCCGCACGCCTGCTGCGCGAGGCACTGGCCCTGTGGTCCGGACCGGCCTTCGCCGACGTACAGGGCGGCGTCCAGCTCGACATGGAGACCCGGCGGCTGGAGGAGACCCGGCTGTGCGCCCTGGACCAGCGGATCGAAGCCGACCTGCGCCTGGGCCGCCACCGGGAACTGCTGGCCGAACTGACCGTCCTGGTCACCCGCTACCGCACCCACGAAAACCTCCACGGACAGTTCATGCTCGCCCTGCACCGCTCGGGCCGGCGCGGCGAGGCCCTGGACGTCTACCAGCGGCTGCGCGCCACCCTCGTGCGAGAGCTGGGACTGGAGCCGTCCGTGGCCCTGCGGCGCCTGCAGCGCTCGATCCTGATGGCCGGCCCGGAAAGCCTGGCCGAGGCCCACGCGGAGCCGGGCACAGAGCGGCTCGTACGGGTCTGACAGTGCGAAGTCCGGCCCCCGGAACACGGGTTGCCGCTGGGGGCCCCGCGACACGGGTCGCCGCTGGTGGGCACCCGCCACCCGGGGCCGCTGTCGGGGCGAGAGGAGACGGCTCGGTGCAGGAGAGGTCGGAGCGGACCCGCAGGCGGCTGGTCTACGCCGGGGCCGAGTTGTTCCACCGCAATGGCTACGCCAACGCGACACTGGGCGAGATCGCGGCCGCCGCCGGAGTGACGAAGGGAGCCCTGTACTTCCACTTCACCTCCAAGGACGAACTCGCCGAAGCCGTACAGCAGCGGGGCTGCGCCCTGCTGCACGGTGCGGTACGGGCCCTGCGCGAGGACGGGGTCTCGCCACTGCAGGCCCTGATCGACATCACCCACTGGCTGGCGTGGACCCTGCACGAGGAACCGGCGATCCCGGCGAGTTTCAGGATCACCAAGGAATGCGGCGGCCCGGCCCCGCGGGGACCCGCCGGGGCGCGGCCACCGGTCATGGACTTCCACGGCGCCTGGATGTCGGCGGTGTGCACCCTGCTCCGCCTGGCCCGCGACGCCGGCGAACTCCCGGTTTCCGGCCGCCGGTGGGAGAGCGCACAGGCACTGGTCGCAGCCGCCGCCTGCGGGATCGAGGCCATGTCCGCCACCGGCATGTCGTATGCGGAACTCCAGGGAAAGGTAGGGGCGTTGTGGGCGCTGCTGCTGCCCAGCCTCGTGGCCTCCGGCCGCGAGCGCGAGTACCAGACCGAAGCGGAGCACTCCGGGGCGCAGGCCCTGCGGATCGGGTGGTGAGGGGCGAGGGCCACCGTGCCCCCGCCCCCGACGACAGGGGGAGCAGGAGACCGTGAAGATCCAGGTTCTGGGTCCGCTGAGTGCCGACGTCAACGGGGGATCCATCGTCCCCACCGCCCGCAAGCCCCGACAGATCCTGGCACTGCTGGCCCTGTATCCCGGGCGGGTGATACCGGTGCCCACCCTCATGGAGGAGATCTGGGGAACCGCCCTGCCGCAGAGCGCACTGACGACACTGCAGACCTACATCCTCCAGCTGCGCCGCCGGCTCGGCACCGCCATGGGACCGGGCGCACCCGACGCAGCGAAGGACGTCCTCGTCACCCGCCACGGCGGCTACCTGCTGCAGATACCGCCCGCGTCCGTGGACGTGCACCAGTACGAGAGCCTGCTCGCCCGGGGCCACAGCGACTACGAAAGCGGCGACGACCAGAGCGCAGCCACCCTCCTGCGGGCCGCGCTCGCCCTGTGGCAGGGACCCGCACTCGTCGACGTACGGGCCGGACCGATCCTCGAGATCGAGGTGCTGCGCCTGGAAGAGAGCCGCCTGCTCACCGTGGAGCGGCGCATCGACGTGGACCTGCGCCTGGGAAGACACACCGAACTGATCGCCGAACTCACCCACCTGACCGCCCGTCACCCCCAGCACGAAGGCCTCCACTCACAGGCCATGGTCGCCCTGTACCGGTCGGGCCGGCAGGCCACCGCCCTGGACGTCTACCGCAGACTGCGGGGCCGCCTGATCGAGGACCTCGGGGTGGAGCCGTCACCCCCACTGCAGCGCCTGCACCAGGCCATGCTGACCGTGGACCCGGCGCTGGACGTACAGGCGGGACCCAAACGCGGATCGACCTTCGACCGGTACGCCGTCTGACCCGCACACCCTCCCGCCGGCCGTGACCGGCCGCCGGACACCACCGCCACGGACACCACCGCCGCGGCCGGGAGGAACCTGCCGGCCGCCTCGGCCCTGACACCGCGAGCCGCCCGCAACGAGGGCACACGCCGCCCGCGAACCCCCACGGCCCGCCCGGCCCTTCGCCACAGCGGCCCCGGGTCCGCGGACGCCCCCGGGCATCGCGCCCCCGTCCCGCCGACGGCCGATCCCGTCCCCGCCGACGCGCATCCACCGACGCCCGTCCCGGCCTCCGGCCGAGGCGGGCGAAGCGCTGCCCGGTACCCGGTGCCCGCCCGGACAGGGACCGGGGGCCCGCCCGCCCGGTGGCCCGCCCGCCCGGTGGCCCGCCCGCCCGGCCGGTGGCGTGCCCGTGCCCGGTCGGTGGCGTGCCCGTGCCCGTGCCCGGCCGGTGGCGTGCCCGTGCCCGCCCGGCGCCGTGCCCGCGCCGACGGGGCGACGGTCCGGCCTCACCGCCCCCGGAACTTCCGCGCACGCCCGCACGCCCGCACGCCCGCCCGCACGCACGCACGCCCGCATGCAGGCGTGTCCGTTCGTCGGGGCGCCGGCCCGCGGTCGCTTCCCGCCGGCTGCCCCGGTCACCTCTTCGGCCAGCCGATGTCGTCGTCCGGCTGCTCGTCCCGGTTCCGGCCGGCCGCCAAAGCCGTGGTGTGTGCTGCGGGCGTCCAGGACGCGCGGGATGCGCACACCGATGGCCTCATCGTCGACTCCAGGGCGCTCAATACGAAAGGAGCAGGGCGCCGGCCGGTACGACGGCCGGATTCTGGAGAGTCTGCCTCGGCCGGGTCGAGGACCACTCGAGGAACGCATGAGAGGCGCACCACGCCGGCACGAGAGCGGCGGGCAACCGGTGGCAAAGGTTTGCCGGGCTGTTGCCGCGGACCCTACGCTCGGTGCCGGTTCCCGACAGATTCCTTGCCCGCGACCCCAAGGATGCCCATGCTGCGACAGCCCGCGTTCGGACACCGCCTGCGCAAACTCCGGCTGGCCCAGGGCCTGTCGCAGACGGCACTGGCCGGCGAGGGCATGTCCACCGGCTACCTCTCCCGCCTGGAGTCCGGGGCACGCCAGCCCACCGACCGCGCCGTCGGCTACCTCGCCGGCCGACTGGGCCTGCAGGCAGCCGACTTCGAGGAGCCGGCCACCGGCTCCCTGGCCCACGCCCTGACCCTCGCCGCGTCCACCGGCGCCCCCGACGCCATCGTGGCCCTGCGCCAGGCCCTGGCCGCCGAAGGCCACGAAAGCCCCGTACTGCGCTGGCAGGCCCTGTGGCTCCTGGCCCAGGCCGCCCGCGTCCAGGGCGACCACACCGCCGAACGCGACTGCCTCACCCGGCTGGTCGCACTCGGCGAGGACGTCGGCGTCAGCGAACTGCGCGTGCGCGGCCTGACCCGCCTGGCCCGCTGCCTGCGCTCCATCGGCGAGATCACCCCCGCCCTGGACGCAGCCGTCCAAGCCCACCGCATCGCACTCGGCGAAGGACTCGGCGTCCAGGACCGCGCCACCGCCCTGCTCGCCCTCGTCTCCGTACAGGCCGAAGCCGGCCGCACCGGCGAGGCCCGCGCGCACGCCGACGAACTCACCGCCCTCGTCCAGGGCCGCTCCGACGCCCTGTGGGCCGAGGCCATGTGGACCGCCGCAGCCGTCCGCATGCGCCAGGGCGACTACCCCGGCGCCCAGACCTGCCTGGACCAGGCCCTGGAGCGCTTCAGCAGCCAGGAGGACCTGATCCTGTGGATCCGGCTGCGCCTGGCCGCCGGACGCCTGCACCTGCAGAAGATGCCCGCCGACCCCGCCCGGGCACAGCACCGCGCCGAAGAGGCCGAAGCCGCCCTCGCCCTGGTCGGCACACCCGCCCTGCGCCAGGACCTCACCGCCCTGAAAGCCGACCTCGCCTTCGCCACCGGCCGCTACGACGACGCACGCACCCTGCTGGGCGAACTGGCCGCCGACCCGCCCAGGATGACCTACCGCGGCCAGGTCCGCCAGGAAATCCTGCGCCACCAGCTCCTGATCCTCGACGGGGACCCCGCCGGCGCCCAGGGCCTGCGCGCTCTGGCCCAACAGGCCCAGCAGGACGCCAACATCGACCTCGCCGCCGAAATCTGGCGGGTCCTGGCCGACGCACTGACCCAGACCCACCCCGGTGACCCCCTCACCGCCGCGGCCCCGGCCACCGGGGGTCGAGGAAGCCTCAAGTCCCCTGGTGCAGGCTGACCCCACCCGCACACACGACCAGGGGAGGTGCCACTCATGCCCTCGCAGCGCGTCCACACGAGCGAGCACACGGCACACATCGCCGCCCCGCCCGGTGTGGTCTACGGACTGCTCGCCGACGCCGTGCGCTGGCCCCTCCTGCTGCCCACCCCCGTCCACGTCGAACGCATCGACTTCGACGGCGTCAGCGAACGCCTGCGCCTGTGGGACCTCCCCGACGCAGGCGAGCGGGTCCGCTCCTTGCACCTGCGCCGCGAACTCCACCCGCACTCCAGGACCATCGCATTCGAGCAGGAGGACACCGCCCGCCCCGGCGCACCCACCACCGGCACCTGGACGGTCCAGGCACACGGCGACACCCACAGCCGCGTGACGCTGCGCCAGGACCACACCGCAGAGGCCCTGCCCGCCGCCGGCACCCCACGCACCCGCCGGGAACAGGAGGCCGAACCGGCCGCCCACCTCACCCACCTCACCGAGATCGCCGAACGCTGGGAACGCCTGGACGAACTGCTGCTGTCCTTCGAGGACAGCATCCACCTCGACGGCCCCGCCGAACTGGTCTACGACTTCCTCCACCGCATCCAGGACTGGCCCCAACGGCTCCCGCACGTGGAGGCCGCCGACGTCATCGAAGACACCCCCGGCGTACAGCTCGCCACCCTGGACACCTGCGCCACCCCCGACGGCCGCACCCGCCACACCCGGGCCGCGCGCCTGTGCTTCCCCGCCGCCGCCCGCATCGTCTTCAAGGAACTCGCCCCACCCGACCCGATCGCCGCACACACCGGCGAATGGTCCCTGACCCCGGACGGGCACGGCGTACGGGCCGTCTGCGCCCAGCAGGTGATGCTGCGCGAGCCCGCCGCCCACCACCTCCCCGGCAGCGGGCCCGGCCTCGCCGACACCCGCCGCCACGTCCGCAGCTGGCTGGCACAGGCGACCACCGAGACGCTGCGCCTGGCCGGCTGGCGGGCACAGACCGCCGTGCGCCGGCTGCGATGACCACCGCAAGGAGAGCGACGATGGCACCCACCCGGCCGGCCGGGGGAGCCCCCGGAGCACCGCTGTTCCTCCAGGGCCCCGACGGCCCCTGGGAGGAGACCGGCGACCGGCTCGAGGAGCAGGGCCACGCAGTCCTGTGCACCACCTGGGGCCAGTGGCTGACCGCCGTGCTCCTCGACCCGGCGCTGCGCCCGCTGCTCGGCAACCACTGGCCGCGCTTTCGCCAGACGCCGGCCGCCGCCGGGCGGATCCGGTTCGCCGTGTCGCACTTCGTCATGAAGTACGCCGCCGCCACCGCCCTGGACGTGCCCGTGCACGCCCTGGAGGCGGGCCACGGGCCGCACGGACGCCCCGTACTACGGGGGCCCGGCGCCGCGGCGGAGGTCGCCCTGGCGCACTGCGGCGAGCTGATCGTGGTCGGCGTCAGCCGCACCGGGCCGGTCGGCGTGCACGCGGAGCCCGCCGACCGCGACCTGCGCGTCGGGCCGCTGCGCGAGCAGGTGTGCACCCCGCAGGAGGCCGCCGCCCTCGACGCGCTCCCCGAGGGCGAACACCGGGCGCACCTGCTGCGGCTGTGGACCCTGAAAGAGGCCTGCGCCGGGATCCTCCAGGACGCCGGGCGGCCCGCCCGCTCCACCTACGGCCTCGGCCGGGACGACCAGGGCCGGACCACCCTGACCGGGACCGGGCGCACACGAGCACCGGCGGGGGAGTGGACTCTGGCCACCCACCTCGTCCAAGGCCGCTACCTGATCGGCGAAGCCCACCGCACGCCCTGAGGGCTGTCCCGCAGTCCCGGGCGGGCGCGCGACACCGGCTACGGCACCTCGCCGCTGTCGGCAGCACCCTGATGCGCCCAGTATGAGGACGTGCCTGCGCCGTGCGATGCACCGCATCCGACGCCGCGCGCTGATCCACCCGGGAAGACGGGACAGCCCTCGCAGGGCGGCGCGGCGACCAGACCGCACGCGCGCCCCCTGTCATCGCACCGCCCGGCGCTCCCTGATCCGGCCCGACCGGCCCGACACCGCCCGGCAGGGCCCCCGGACGGCCTGTTGCCCGGGCGGTCTTCGTGGGTCGGCCCGCATTGTCGGGCGCGGTGCATCGCACCGCGGAGGATCGCCGCTCGTACGTGGCCGTACTCGCGCGGATACGACCACGCGGCCAGGCACGGTGCCGGGCAGAGCGGGCCCGCGAAGACCGCCCGGACAGGGCTCAGGCGGCGAAGAGGTCGAACGTCGAGGTGTGCCGCGGGCCGGCGGGCACGTCGAGCTGCGGGTCGACGGCCAGCATGGCCTGGTGCAGGCGCTGCAGCTGGGGTGACGGCTCCACCCCGAGGTCCTCGATCAGGCGGCCCCGCAGCCTGCGGTAGACGTCCAGGGCGGTGGCCTGCCGGCCCGACCGGTACAGCGCGACCATGACCTGCGAGTGGAGCCCCTCGTGCTGGGGATGACGGGCAGTCAGGTCGGTGAGTTCGGCGATCAGTTCGGAGTGCCGGCCGAGCCTCAGATCGGCGTCGATGCGCCGCTCCACGGTGACCAGGCGGCTCTCCTCCAGGCGCAGCACCTCGATGTCGAGGATCGGCCCGACCCGTACGTCGACCAGGGCAGGGCCCCGCCACAGGTCCAGCGCGGCCCGCAGCCGGTCGGCGCAGACCCGGTCCTCACCCGACTCGAAGGCGCTCTGGCCCTCGCGGGCGAGACGTTCGTAGTCGTGGACGTCGACGCTCTCCTCGGGCACCTGCAGCAGGTAGCCGCCGTGCCGGGTGGACAGTACGTCCTTGGCGCCGCCCGGCGCGTCGGGGCCCATCGCCGTGCCCAGACGCCGGCGCAGCTGGAGGATGTACGTCTGCAGGGTGGTCAGCGCGCTCTGCGGCGGCTGGGTCCCCCAGATCTCCTCCATGAGGGTGGGCACCGGTATCACGCGTCCGGGATACAGCGAGAGAAGCGACAGGACCTGTCTCGGCTTTCCCGCGGACGGAACGATGGATCCCCCGTTGACCTCGGCGCTCAACGGACCCAGAACCTGAATCCTCACGGTCTCCCCTCCGTAACTCTTCGAGCTCCCCCCGGCACTTTTCTGCCACCGGTGGCGGAGGAACTGCCCCCGTGTCGCGCACGCTAGCCGCGGTGGATGTTCTCCCTCTCTTTCCTCCACCCAACTTCGAGCCGTCTTCGGTTACGGCCAGTCGATCAGCGCGGTGGCCGCGGCGGGAGCCGAGCCCGGGGCGACGGGCCAGTCGATGGGGCCGGCGGCCGAAGCCGGGGCGACGGGCCAGTCGATGGGGCCGGCGGCCTGGGCGGCGCCGCCCGCGGTGAGGACGGCGGCGCAGACCAGAGCGGCGGTGGCGGCGACGCGGGCGATGTTCCTCATGGTGACTCCTCCATGGCAACTCTTTGATTCTTCCTGGCAAGTCTTCTGCCAAAAAGACTGGCAACACCCGCTCGGGATTCGCTCGGAACACACTTGAGACGGGCTGGAGAAACCCACCGCAACTCCTCTGACCTGCACACAAATTGATACGACAGGACCCGGAATCGGGAGGACCCGCCATTGCCAAGGGTTGCCAACGGGCCGGGAACTAGAGCCTCGCCGGAGCGGACACATTCCGGCATTGCCAAAACTGCCAGCCGCTGGGCAATGTATTGCCAAGTCCATTGGCAATGCCTGGTACATGAGGGCCGCGTACCTCCTGCGGCCCCGACAGCGGGGGGAGGCCCCTGAAATGAACGCGCCGACGTACCACGGGGAACGAACGGCCCACCTGGACACCGCCGCCGCCGGCCGGATGCCCGACGCCGTCCGCGCCGTGCTCGCCCACTGCACGGCCCTCGACGACCGCTTCGGGCCGGCCGCACCGGGGGCCGGCCCCGGTGACGCCCTGCACACCCGCGTCCGCGAACGCCTCGGCGCCCTCCTGGGCGTCCCCGCCGCCGACACGGCCCTGGCGACCGGCGCGGCCCAGGCCTTCGAGGCCTACCTCCAGGGCATGGACCTCGGCCCGCGCGACCGGATCTGGACCACCCCCCACGAGGGCGTGGCCCACCTGAGCGCCCTGCACGCCCTGCGCGGGCGCACCCGCTGCCGGCTGGAGGTCGTCCCGCTGCGCCCGGACGGGGACCTCGACCTGGACTGGATGCGCACCCACCTCGACGAGGACGTCGCCCTGGTCTCCGCCGTCCACCTCTCCCCGGCCTGCGGAACCGTCAACCCGGTCGTGGAGATCGGCCGCCTCCTCGCCGCCCACCGGGCCCGCTACACCCTCGACGCCTCCCACTCCGCCGGCCTGCTCCCCCTCGACGCCCCGCGCATCGGCTGCGACCTGCTCACCGCGGACGGCTGGAGGTTCCTGCGCGGCCCGCAGGACATCGGCTTCGCCTACCTCGCCCCCGGCCGGCCGCACGGCAGCCCCCCGCAGCCCCCCGCCCCGGCCACAGCCGCCGCCCTGGACGCCGCCCTCGCCCACCACCACAACGCCGCCCGCCTCCCGCACGAGGACCTCCTGCCCCGGCTGCGCGACGCGGTCGCCCGCACGCCCGGCATGCACCTGCTCGCGGCCGGAACCGAACAGGCGGCCGTCCTCGCCTTCCGGCACGCCGAGATCCCCGCCGCGGCCATCCGCCGGGGCCTGGCCCGGCGCGGGGTCGTCCTGGGCAAGACCGTCGCGCACCAGCACCCGCTGCACCCCGCCGGCCGGGACGGGGAGCCCGCGCTGCGCGCCAGCGTCCACCACCACAACACCGCCCGCGACATCGACCGCCTCCAGCAGGCCCTCGCGGAGGTCCTGCTCGAGGAACGGCCCGCCATCCCCGCCCTCGCCGCCGCAGGAACCGCCGCAGGAACCGCCGCAGCAACCGCCGCAGGGACCGCCGCAGGAGTCCTCGCCCCCGCCGCCACAGCAGCTCCCGCAGCTGCGGCGGCCGGCGCGGGAGCCGAGCCCGGCCGGCCGTCCCCGTACCACGCGCGCCCCGTCAGGCGGCGCGGCCACCTCACGCTGCACCGGGCGACCTGAGACCCGCCATCTTCAGACCTGGAGGAGCCACATGACCATCATCGACGCGCCACCCGCACCGGCGCCCGACCGCACCGCGGAACTGGCCGCCATCAAGGCCTGCGCAGTGGCCGGCCCGGACGAACGCGCCACCGAACGCCAGCACGCCAAGGGCAAACTCACCGCCCGCGAACGCATCGGCCTGCTGCTCGACGAGGGATCGTTCCACGAGATCGAAGCCCTCAGAAGGCACCGCGCCACCGGATTCGGCCTGGAAGGCAAGAAGCCCTACACCGACGGCGTGGTCACCGGCTGGGGAACCGTGGACGGCCGCACCGTCTTCGTGTTCGCCCACGACTTCCGCATCTTCGGCGGCGCACTCGGCGAAGCCCACGCCGAGAAGATCCACAAGGTGATGGACCTGGCCCTCGCCGCCGGCGCACCCCTGGTCTCCCTCAACGACGGCGCGGGCGCCCGCATCCAGGAAGGCGTCTCGGCGCTGGCCGGCTACGGCGGCATCTTCCAGCGCAACACCCGCGCCTCCGGCGTCATCCCGCAGATCAGCGTGATGCTGGGCCCCTGCGCGGGCGGCGCCGCCTACTCCCCGGCCCTGACCGACTTCGTGTTCATGGTCCGCGACACCTCGCAGATGTTCATCACCGGCCCGGACGTGGTCCGCGCGGTCACCGGCGAGGAGATCACCCAAAACGGCCTCGGCGGCGCCGACGTGCACGCCGCCGTCTCCGGCGTCGCCGCCTTCGCCTACGAGGACGAACCCACCTGCCTGGAGGACGTACGGCACCTGCTGTCGCTGCTGCCCTCCAACAACCGCGAGACACCACCGCGCCAGGACACCGGCGACCCCACCGCACGCCGCACCGACCGCCTCCTGCGCCTGGTCCCCGCCAACCCCCAGCAGGCCTACGACATCCGCACCGTCATCGAGGAAGTCGTCGACGACGGCGAGTACTTCGAGATCCAGCCGGCCTGGGCCACCAACATCGTGTGCGCGCTCGCCCGCATGGACGGCCACGTCACCGGCTTCGTCGCCAACCAGCCCGCCAGCCTCGCCGGAGTCCTCGACATCCACGCCAGCGAAAAAGCCGCCCGCTTCGTCCAGTTCTGCGACGCCTTCAACATTGCGCTCGTCACCCTCGTCGACGTCCCCGGCTTCCTGCCCGGCGTCGACCAGGAACACGGCGGCATCATCCGCCACGGCGCCAAACTGCTGTACGCCTACTGCAACGCCACCGTCCCGCGGATCTCACTGGTCCTGCGCAAGGCCTACGGCGGCGCCTACATCGTCATGGACTCCCGCTCCATCGGCGCCGACCTCGCACTGGCCTGGCCGACCAACGAGATCGCCGTCATGGGAGCCGAAGGCGCGGCCAACGTCATCTTCCGCCGGGAGATCGCCGCCGCGGCCGACCCCGACGCGATGCGCGCACACAAGATCAAGGAGTACACCACCGAACTCATGCACCCCTACTACGCCGCCGAACGCGGACTCGTCGACGACGTCATCGATCCCGGCGAGACCCGCACGGTCCTCGCCAAAGCCCTGGCCATGCTCCGCCCCAAGTACGCCGACCTGCCCTCGCGCAAGCACGGCAACCCGCCGGTATGACCGCCCCCGAAGCGGCCCAGACGCCGCACACCTGGCGGATCGTCCGCGGCCGGCCCGACACGGACGAGACGGCCGCCGTCCTCGCGGTCCTGACCGCCCTGCTCCTGAACCGGGCCACCACCCCACCGCCGCCACCGCCCCGCACCACGGCCGCCGGCTGGGACCGCCCCCCGGCCGGCCGGACCCTGCGCCCCGGCAGCTGGCGCCGGCACTGAACGCACCGCGGGGGCCGCCTCCATCCCCCTTCCGCCGCGCCACGAGTTGTCTGCGACACGCTGCACACAGCACAGGCGAGCGACGGAGGGACCAGGATGACGGTGAAGGCGATGGACAAGGCCCCCGAGCGGCCCGTGGCCCTGGTCACCGGGGCCACCAGCGGCATCGGACTGGCCGTCGCCCGCGACCTGGGCGCCCGCGGACACCGGGTGTTCCTCTGCGCCCGCACCGAGGCCAAGGTCAAGGAGACCGTCGCCGACCTCCAGGCCGAAGGACTCACCGTCCAGGGCGCCGCCGCCGACGTACGCGACCGGACCGCCGTGGAAAACCTGGTCGCCGCCGCCGTCGCCGCCTACGGCGCCCCCGTCAGCATCCTGGTCAACAACGCGGGCCGCAGCGGCGGCGGCGCCACCGCCGGCATCACCGACGAACTGTGGCACGACGTCATCGACACCAACCTCAACAGCGTCTTCCTGCTGACCCGCGAGGTCCTCAACAGCGGCGGCCTGGCCGCCGAACCCTGGGGCCGCATCATCAACATCGCCTCCACCGCGGGCAAACAGGGAGTCCTCCTCGGCGCCCCCTACTCGGCCTCCAAACACGCCGTCGTCGGCTTCACCAAAGCCCTCGGCAAGGAACTCGCCCCCACCGGCACCACCGTCAACGCGGTCTGCCCCGGCTACGTGGAGACACCCATGGCCGCACGCGTACGCAGCGGCTACGCGCAGGTGTGGGACACCACCGAGGACTACGTCCAGGAACAGCTCGAATCCAAGATCCCGCTCGGCCGCTACTCCACCCCCCAGGAGGTCGCCGGCCTCGTCGGCTACCTGACCACCGACCTCGCCGCCTCCATCACCGCCCAGGCCCTCAACGTGTGCGGCGGACTGGGCAACTACTGACCCGCCGCCCGCCGCCCGCCGCCCGCCGCCCGCCGCCCAAGGCGGGCCGGCCGCCCCCGGCCGCGGACGCACCACCGAAATAAAAGGGGCCCCGGACGGCTCACACCGTCCAGGGCCCCTCCGGCTGTCCGCACCCTGCGGCTCACAGCACCGACGGCGACCCCGACACGTCCCAGACCAGGGCCTGCGGGGCGATCCCCGCCGAGCGCCAGCCGGCCAGCACCGCAGCGTCCACCGGCTCGTCCGACAGCAGCACGTGCCGCAGCGACGGCAGGCCGCTCCCGCGCACCGCCGCACCCAGCCGCGCGAACGCCGACGGCAACTGCGTCACCACCGTCACCTCCGCCCGCGCCAACAGCCGGGCGAACGCCCGCGCGTCACCCGCCGTGTCCCGGTCCACCACGACGGCCAGCCCGCCCGACAGCAGCGGACCCCACAACTCCCGCATCCCCAGATCCACGCTCAGGGAGTGGAAGTACGTCCACACGTCGTCCAGCCCCGCCCCCAGCATCGGCACACAACCGTCCACCCACGACAGCACGTCCAGGTGCGCCACCGGCCGCACCGCCAGCGCCCGCCCCGGCTCACCGCCCGAAGGCAGCGCCAGGAACGCCGTCCCCGGCGGCACCTCACGGCGCACCGCCGGCCGCCGGCGGACCGCGATCACGAACCGGCCCACCTTGACCACCGGACTCTCACCGTGCAGCAGCCCCGCATCCGAGACGACCACCCCGGCGCCCGCATCACGCATCAGGAACTCCTGCAGCCCCGCACTGTGCCCCGGCTCCAGCGGCAGCACCGCCGCCCCCGCCCGCAGCACACCGACCACGGCGCCGGCCGCCATACAGGAGCGCTCGGCGCGCACGGCCACCGCCGAGCCGGGACCCGCCCGCCCCGACAGACGCCGCGCGATCTCGTCCGCCAGCCACTCCAGTTCCAGATAGGTCGCCTCTGCCTCCGCCTCCCGGGCGGCGACCCGGCCCGGATGGCGGGCGGCCGAAGCCGCGAAACGGATGTCGATGCGGTCCCGGCGCACCGGCCGCCCGCCGGACGGATCAAGCCCGATCCGTCCGAGCAGGCCCGCCAGATCGGCGGACAACTGGTCATGCTCCGGATGCTCCGGAGTGGCGTTCATGCGGCCTCCCAGCGGCGGGTCGTAACTCCACCGCCGATGCTGCCGCGACAGACATGAGAAGCACTCAAGTCTCAACCGCACACCACCGCTCGCACCCCGCTCGACGCCCGCTCGAAGACGACTCCACGACCGGTCGAGGACCGCTCCAGACACCCTGGCCCACCCCCCGCCGGCATGCCTACGATTCCCTGGCTCACGCCGAAGCCACCCGCTCACCGCCGCGCTCCGGGCCACCACCGGTAGACGCACGCATATGGAACTGAGCTTTGTGGCTATGGCCCGTCTCGCGAGACTGGACTTGACTGTACTCATGACTCAGAACGCGCAGAACACGCAGATCACCCTCGTCATCGGCGGACACGGCAAGACCGGCCGACGCGTCGCCGAGAAGCTCTCCGCCCAGGGCCGCCAGGTCCGCATCGGCTCCCGCACCGGGCAGCCCGCCTTCGACTGGAACGAAACCTCCACCTGGGTACCCGCCCTCGAAGGCGTCGACCGGGTATACGTCACCTACTACCCCGACCTCGCCTTCCCCGGCGCCGCCGAACAGGTCGCCGAATTCTCCAAGGTCGCCGTCGCCCACGGCGCCCGCCGCCTGGTCCTGCTCTCCGGCCGCGGCGAGGAAGCCGCGGAGATCAGCGAGAACAACCTCAAGGCCTCCGGCGCCGACTGGACGATCGTCCGCTCCAGCTGGTTCAACCAGAACTTCAACGAGAGCTTCTTCCTGGAGCCCGTACTGCACGGCGAGATCGCCCTGCCCACCGGCGACGCCGTCGAGGCCTTCGTCGACGCCGACGACATCGCCGACGTCGTCGTCGCCGCCCTGACCGACGACAAGCACATCGGCAAGACCTACGAACTGTCCGGCCCCCGCCTGCTCAGCTACAGCGACGTCGCCGCCGAACTGACCAAGGCCACCGGCCGCGAGATCAAGTACATCTCCGTCACCAACGAGGAGTACCGCGCGGTCCTGCGCGAGAACGGCCTCCCCGAGGAGTTCGCCGACCTCTTCACCATGATCCTCGACGGCCGCAACGCACACCTCGTGCACGGCGTCGAGGAAGCCCTGGGCCGCAAGCCCAAGGACTTCGCCGACTTCGCCCGCGACGCCGCGGCCACCGGAGTCTGGAACGTCTGACCCCGCACCACCTTCTTCCTCACCACCCGCTCCATCCCTTTCGCTCCTTGACCGGGCGGCGACTCTGGTACGGCCGCCGCCCGGTACTCGGGGCACAGGAGGTTCCCATGCCCACGCCCCGGACGTACTCCAGCGAACACGGACTCTCCACGCTGCCCCCGTACTTCCACGGATTCGCCCTCATGCACATCGCGATGCGACGCGACGCAGCCCGCCTGCGCGCCGCCGCCCCGATGTGGAACGGCGCCGGAACCCCATGGTGGCAGCGGCTGCGCGAGGTCATCGAATGGCACCACACCAGCGAGGACGACGTACTGTGGCCCGCACTGCGCCGCCGCGACGCCGACTTCGACGCCCAGGCCCGTGAACTCCACGAGGACCACGAGGAACTCGACGCCGCGATGACCGCCGTCCACACGGCCATCGCCCACCACGGCGACGGCCTCCCCGCCGCGGCACAGACCTTCGAAGGCGTCCTGCGCGACCACCTGCGCGACGAGGAAGCCATCGTCTTCCCCGTCTTCGACCGACTCGGCGAACACGCCTACCTGGCCGAGGAACGCAAGGTCATCTCCAGCGCACCGATGCGCGTCATGACCCACCTCCAGCCATGGATGTTCGACGGCGCCCCCCGCCAGTCGATCGCCCACGTCAGCGCCACCATCCCGCCACCGGTCCGGCTGATCGGTGCCACCCTCCTGCACCGGCGCTACACCCGCACACTGAAGGGAATCCTGAAGTGACCGGCACGACCACACAATCCGTGACCCTGGTGGCCGCAACGGTGGGCACCGGCCTCATGGCCGGCCTCTACTTCGCCTTCGACATCTCGGTGATGCCCGGCCTCGGCCGCAGCGACGACCAGACCTACGTCACCGCCATGCGCAACATCAACGACGCCATCGACAACGGCCTGTTCGGCCTCCTGTTCCTCGGCGCGTTCCTGGCCACCGGAGTCGCCGCCGCACAACAGCAGCGCGGCGGCCGCCCCGACGCGGCACGCTGGGGCTGGCTCGCCTTCGCCCTCTACGGCCTGTCCCTGGCCGTCACCGCAATCGTCAACATCCCCCTCAACCACCAGCTCGCACAGGCCGGCGCCGACGCCGCCGCAGCCCGCTCCCGCTTCGGCGGCCGCTGGACCTGCGGCAACATCGTCCGCACCGCCGCCTGCACCGCAGCCCTCGCCGCCCTCGGCCGCGCCCTCACCCTCCACGGCCGCGCCTCCACCGCCTGACCCGCCACCACCCCCCACCCCGCGAACGGCGCCCGCTCTCTTTCCGTCCCCCGCGGGAGAGCGGGCGCTTCGCCGCGCAGCCCGCGAGAGGATCAACCCATGGACACCCTGACCGGTCTGCTGGAAGGTCCCAAAGCCCGCGGAGCCTTCCTCCTCAAATCCGTCTTCAACCCGCCCTGGTCGCTGCGCGTCGAGGACCGGGCCCCCCTCTCCGTCGTCACCATGGTGCACGGCGACGCCTGGCTGCTCCCCGACCACGCCACCCCCGTCCTGATCCGGCCCGGCGACGTGGCCGTCGTACGCGGCCCCGACCCCTACACCGTCGCCGACACCCCCGACACCCCCGTCCAGATCACCGTCGGCCCCGAACAACGGTGCAGCACCCAGGAAGGCGAGGACGTCACCGACACCATGGCCCTGGGCGTACGCACCTGGGGCGACGCCTTCCAGGACGCCGGCTCCTCGGTCATGCTCAGCGGCACCTACCAGGCACCCAGCGAGATCGGCCGCCGGCTGCTGAGCGCACTGCCCACCCTCCTGGTCCGCCCCGCCGAAGCCGCCGACAACACCCTGGTCACCCTCCTCACCTCGGAGATCTCCAAGGACGAACCCGGCCAGGAGATCGTCCTGGACCGGCTCCTGGACCTGCTGCTCATCGGCGTCCTGCGCACCTGGCTGGCAGCACCCGGCAGCGGCGCCCCCTCCTGGTACCGCGCACAGGGCGACCCCGTGGTCGGCCCCGCCCTGCGCCTCCTGCACGAAAACCCCTTCCACGGCTGGACCGTGGAGGAACTCGCCCTGAAGGTCGGCGTCTCCCGTGCCTGCCTGGCCCGCCGGTTCACCGACGTCGTCGGCGAACCCCCGGTGGCCTACCTCACCGGCTGGCGCCTGGCACTCGCCGCCGACCTGCTGCGCGAACCCGACGCCACCGTCACCACCGTCGCCCGCCGCGTCGGCTACAGCTCCGCCTTCGCCCTGTCGACGGCCTTCAAACGGGTACGGGGCATCAGCCCCCAGGAGTTCCGCGCCGGCGCAACCCAAGCCACCGCACCCCCATCCGCCGAGCCGCCCCGCACCGTCGTCCTGTCACCCCCCGGGCCCGACCGGCCCTAAACGCCCGCGCGCGCCACCGCCGTCAGCACCAGGCCCCCGCCCGCCAGCCACCGGCCCTCGTACACCGGGTCCACCGGCGCCGGGACCGGCGGGCGCAGGGTCGCCGTGAAGGTGCCCGCGGGGGACAGGGCAAGGGTGGCGTCCCGAAAGCCCAGCCAGATACCGGTGGCCGGATACCAGGCCTTGTACGCCGCCTCCTTCGCCGAGAAGAAGACCCGCTCCCACGGCACACGGTCATCGGCCGCGGCGAGGCGGGCCAGGTGGACGCGCTCCTCGGCACAGGTGATCAGATCGAGCACCCCCCGCGGGAGCGGCCCGGCCGGCTCCGCATCGATGCCCAGCGCCGCCACCGCCGACGCCGGCGCGGCCACCGCCGCCCGGTACCCCTGGCAGTGGGTGATGCTGCCGACCACCCCCGACGGCCACCGCGGCGCCCCGCCCGGACCCGGCAACAGCGCCACCGGCGGGCGCCCGAGCTCGGCCAGGCACCGGCGGGCACAGGCACGCGCGGTCGCGAACTGGCGGCGCCGCCGCTCCCGCCGGCCCTCCATCAGGGCCGCCTCCGCGGGGAAAAGAGGAGCGGGCGCCGCGTCGTCGAAGGCTTCCGATGACGTGACGCCCGCAGGCAGCAGTTCCTCGATCATCGCGAGGCGAGCTCCATCGCCGCGGAGACCGTCAGCAGCGGCCGCTCCAGCGGCAGCATGTGCCCCGCGTCCGGGACACGTTCGAAACGGGCACCGGGGATGACCTCCGCGAGGGTGCGCGCCAGCGCGATGTCGATCACCTTGTCGGCCTCGCCGTGCAGGACCACCGCCGGGACCGTGACCGCCTTCAGCGCCTCACGGACGTCCCAGCCGCGGGTACAGCGGAAGAACTCCGCCCGCACCCGCGGCAGCGCCGCCGCGAACAGCTGCCGGTTCACGTCCCGCACCACGGGATCCACCTGCTTGCCCATCGTGGAGCCGAGCAGCCTGCGGCCCAGCCACGGACGGCGCAGCGCCCTGGAGAAGACGGCACTGCCCATCATCTTCACCTCACTGTCCGGGGTGTCCTGGCCGTGCGCCGCCGTGCCCAGCAGCACCAGCCCGCGCAGCCGGCCCGCCGACGGGGACGACGTGGCGTAGGACAGGGCAGCGAACCCGCCGCCCGAGTGGCCGACGATCACCGCCTCACGCGCGTCCGTCTCCCCCAGGACCGCCGCCAGGTCCGCGCCCAGCCGCTCCACCGACACCGGGGTGCGGCCCAGCGTGGACGCGCCGTGACCGCGCTGGTCGTACGACACCACCCGGTGGCCGGCCCGGATCAGCCGGTCCGCGACCGTGCCCCACACCCGGCGGGTGTGCGCCCAGCCGTGCACCAGCACCACATCACCCGCCGACGGCGTGCCCGCCAGCGGGGCCAGCACGGTGACCTCCAGCGCGGCGCCGTCGTCCGTGCGGACCGTCAGCTCACGGCTGGTGTCCGCCGCCCTCGTCACCGCGACACCGCCGACAGCTGCCGGTCCAGGGCTTCGAACGCGGCCAGGGTCCCCTTGGAGTGCTCCGCACCCAGGTCCGCGACCTTGGACAGCACCTTCAGCCAGCCGTGCGGGCTGCCGGTGAAATGCATGGAGATACGGGTGCGGCCGTCCGCCAGCGGTTCCAGACGGAAGGTGCTCGGACCCCGGAAGACACCGTCCACGTACTCGATGTCCAGGCGGCGGCCCGGCTCCACCGCCACCGTGCGCGAGGTGAAGCGCAGCTTCAGCCCGCCCTTGTCGGATCCCTTGGTGTGCACCGTCACGCCCACCATGCCGCCGACCTCGTCGGGGGCGCCGGAGACCGCGGTGAACGTGTTGGCCGGCACCCACCACTTGCGGGCCCCGCGGAACTCCGCGACGAGCGCGTCCCACACGGCATCCGCCGGGGCGTCGATCACCGCCTCGTCGATCAGGTCGTACGTCGTCATGCCCAAGCCTCCAGTACCTCACGGAAAAAAAGGGGAAGCGGGGGGGGGGGGGGGGGGGGGGCCCCCCCCCCCCCCCGCGCGGCCCCCCCCCCCCCGCGGGGGGGCGCGCGGGGCCGAACGCACGCCCGGG
>NZ_JBICZI010000010.1:0-74986 GCF_043201855.1 Streptomyces sp. NPDC048257 | reverse complement strand
GGGGGGCGCCCCCCCCCCCCCCCCTCCGACGGGGCGACCGTGCAACCCCCCCCCCCCCCCCACCCCCACAAAAAAATGGGGCCGGGGGGGGGGGGGGGGCCCCCCCCCCCCCCCCCGCCGCCGGGACTTCACGACCGGTCAGGCTGCCGCCGTCAGGCGAAGAAGCCCTGGCCGGGAGTGAAGATGTTCTGCGGGTCGAACTTCTTCTTCGCATTCACGAAACCCGACCACCGGTTGCCGAAGTGCTTCTTCCAGTCGGCGCCCGACATCGGGATCGACCCCACCAGGTAACGCTTGGCACCCAGGCCCACCGCAATGTCGTACAGACGGCGGTTCTGCTCGATCATGCCCTGGATGTTGGGCTCACCCGGATTGGGGAAGCGCAGCAGGTCGAAGAGGTAGACCACCGACTCGTTCGGCATCATCGCCAGCGGACGCTTGATCTTCGACGTGAAGAACGGGTAGAAGAGCAGGAACCCGCCACCGAGCGAGTTCGCGTCCAGCTCCTGCTCCACCCGCTTCATGAACTGCTTGGTCTTCGACGCCGGCAGGAACATGCTCAGCCACGGCTTGGGCGTGTACCAGTGACCGCCCTCCTTCAGCACCGCCTCGTACGCATCGAGGCGGAACATGTAGTCCCGGAACGCCACGTCCTCGATGATCGCGTCCGCCCGCACGTCCTGCAGACCGCACAGCAGCGCGGCACGGTCCGGCGGCGTGGTGGTGTAGGTGGCGCCGACCTCCAGCTTGTACCGCCAGCCGCTGCCGTCCGGCTTCTGCAGCATCTCGCCCGCGTGGACCTGGAACCGGCCGTCGGCCAGCACCTTCTCCGAGTCCACCAGGTACGTCTCGACGTTGGCGTAGAACAGGCTGAAGATGACCGACCGCTTCGGCGCCGGGATCAGCTTGACCTTGACCCGGACGATGATGCCGACCTGCCCGCCGCCCGACAGCGCCGCGTTGAACAGCTCCGGACGCTGCTGCGCCGTCGCGGTGACCAGCTTGCCGTCACCGGTGACGATGTCGATGGACTGCACGGTGTCGCACAGCAGCCCGTACCGCTGCACGGTGCCGCCGATACCGCCGATGCTGATGGTCCCGCCGACCGAGATGTACAGGTAGTCCGGCAGCGCCGGCGGGGTCTTGCCCACCTTGAGGGCCTCGTCCGTCAGCTGACCCCAGGTCACACCGGCCTCGACCACCGCATGGTCGCCCCCGATCGACAGGATCTTCGACATGCCCTTGGCGTCGATGGAGATACCGCCCGGCACACGCGCCTGCCCGTACACCGAGTGCGACTCGATGTCACCGCCGGTGCCGCCCTGACCGTTGACGGCGACCTTGATGCCGTTGGCCCGCGCATAGTTGACGATCTTGACGATGTCGTCCACGCCGCCCGGCCGCAGCACGGCCCACGGCTTGCTCGGGGCGCCGTCGAAGAGGTGCCCGAAGTCGTTGGCGAAGGCGTCGACCACGGCCGGCGTCGTCACCAGCGTGCCGACCAGCCCCGGCACGGGGACCACGTCGGAGTTGCCGGCGGCCTCGGCGGCCGTCGCCCAGGTCTGGCTCACGGTGTTCCAGCCGACGACCGCGACGGCCGTGGTCGCGATCCCGCCCAGGACCCGGCGGCGGGACGGGCCGGTGTCGGTGCCCGCGGCGGTTCTGTGGGTGCTGCTCATCTTCGTACGTCTCCTACTGGTGAGGTACCGGCTTGGTGCTGCGTACCTGGGAAGCGAGCTGGTACTCGCTCAGGTCGAGGCGCTTGGTGCCCCGGCGGAAGCGCCAGGTGTACGTCGGGAAGATCGAGGTGTTGCGGCCGTCGGCGTCCAGGTACCAGCTCCTGCAGCCACCCGACATCCAGACCGTGCCCTCGAGGTGCTCGTCGAGCCTGCGGTTGTAGGCGTCCTGCGCCTCCTGACGGACCTCGATGCTCGCCAGGCCGCGCTTTTCCACCTGCTGGAGCGAGTCCACGACGTACTGGACCTGCGCCTCGATCATCACGGTCTGCGAGGAGTGCCCCAGGGCCGTGTTCGGGCCCAGCAGCATGAACAGGTTCGGGAA
This sequence comes from Streptomyces sp. NPDC048257, assembly GCF_043201855.1. NCBI lineage: Bacteria > Bacillati > Actinomycetota > Actinomycetes > Kitasatosporales > Streptomycetaceae > Streptomyces > Streptomyces sp. NPDC048257. Next base: position 72,925 of record NZ_JBICZI010000010.1, on the reverse strand, counting down.
GCCGGCGACCGTGGTACCGCGGTGCGCGGACATCCCGTCCTTCCACGCCTCGCGCAGCTGCACACCGCCCCTGCCCCAGATCCGGCGCGCGACCGGCCGGTCGGTGGCCTGGAAACCGGTCCCCAAGATGATGGTGTCGACCTCGCGCTCGACCCCGTCCGACCCGACGATCGACTTGGCGCGGACCTCCGCGATACCGTCCGTGACGATCTCCACGTTCGGCTGCTGGATCGCCGGATACCAGGTGTTGGAGAACAGCAGCCGCTTGCACGCCACCAGATAGTCGGGCGTCAGCCGGGCCCGCAGCGCCTCGTCCGCCACCGACTTCTTCAGGTGGTCGCTCGCCATCTTCTGGACCTTCTCGGCGAGCTTGGGCCGCTTCCAGAAGAACGCCAGGATCTCCCGGCCCCACATGTTGAAGCCCCGCCGGAACTGCTGGTAACCCGGCAGCGAGCGCAGCATCGTGGTGTGCAGCGCACTGTTGGCCTTGTCGGGCTTGGGGCCGATCCACGCCGGCGTGCGCTGGTAGAGGTCGAGGTGCCCCACCTCGGGCTGGATCTTCGGCACGAACTGGATCGCGGAGGCACCCGTACCGATGACCGCGACGCGCCGGCCGGCCAGCTCGTGGTCGTGGTCCCAGTTCGAGGAGTGGAACACCTTCCCCTCGAACTCCGCCAGCCCCTTGATGTCCGGCACGGCCGCCTCGCTGAGATAGCCGGTGCCGGTCACCAGAAACTGCGCGGTGTACTGCCCCTGCGAGGTCTCGATCTTCCAGTGCCGCTCGCCCTCGTCCCAGCGCGCGGCCTCCAGCTCGTGCCCGAACCGGATGTGCGGGCGCACCCCGAACCGGTCGGCCGTCTCCCGCAGGTACGCGTACAGCTCGTCGCGGGAGGCGAACGTCGACTTCCAGTTGGGATTGCGGGCGAAGGAGAACGAGTAGAGGTGGGACATGACGTCGCACGCACAACCCGGATAGCTGTTGTCGCGCCAGGTGCCGCCGACCTCGTCGGCCCGCTCGAACACCAGGAAGTCGTCGATGCCCGACTGCAGCAGCCGGATGGCGGTACCCAGACCCGAGAAGCCGGTGCCGATGACCGCGACCCGCAGATGCCGGGTCGGGCCGCCGCCGCCGGGACGCTCCTCGGTGCCCGTACGTGCCCCGCCGTCCTTGGCCGGTTCGAGAATGCTCGTCACGTCAACCTCCTTAACGGCGCGTGATGGTGACGCGGAAGTTGTTGAAGAACTTGTCCTCGAGCGTGTACGCGAAGATGTCGAGGTAGCGCTCGAAGCGGGAGACGACCTCTTCGCCCTCCATCGCCACCGCCTCGTCCCGGCGCTCGGCCAGCAGGACCAGCCAGGCACGGCAGGCCATCGCGAACGACTCGCGCTCGTTGACGACCTCGTCGATCTCGAAGAGACCCTCCGCCGCGGCGCTCAGCTCGCTCAGGTGCGGGATGTGGCAGCCCTCGAACTCCGAGCGCTGCAGGAACTTCAGGTCGTCCAGCAGCGCCCGGTTCATCGGCAGCGCCTCGGCGGTCATGGTGTGCAGCACGAACTTCGCACCCGGGTGCAGGGCGTTCGCCACCTGCTGGAAGAAGTACCGGTAGCGCTTGGTGCGCTCCTTCGGCGGCAGGTTGGAGGAGACGAAGTGCTCCAGCGCGTTGATGCAGAACGCCGCGTCGTACTTCTCGCTGTCGTCCGCGACCTTGTAGTCGGCCCAGCTCTGGACCAGAGTGGTGATCCGCGGGTTGTCCAGGCCGGCGATGAACGCCTCCTGGGTGCGCGACAGGGTCAGACCGACCGCCTGCTGCGCACCGTGCACGGTGGTCAGACGGTTGAGCATCGTGCCCCAGCCACAGCCGATGTCCAGGACGCGCCCGGTCTGGCCGGCCCGCACGTTCGCGAGCTCCGCGAACTTGTCGAGCTTGCGCTCCTGCGCCTCGTCGAGGGTGGCGACCAGATCCTCGCCGTCTTCCCAGTAGCCGCCGGAGTACATCATCGTGGGGCCCAGCAGGAGCCGGTAGAAATCGTTGCTGACCTCGTAGTGGTGCCTGATCGCATCGACCTCGGGGTCCACCGACTTGGGGGCGACCGTTGTCATCCTGATCCTCTTTCCTGCGTGTCCGGCGGGCCGTGATTTCCGAATTCGCGTCGAGAAAACCCGATGCCCCGCAAGGCCTGCGCAAGACGGCCCCCAGCCGCAATCCGGCATCGTGTTGCGCGTTCCTTGCGGGGACACGGATTTCATCACTCTCGAAAACCAGACACGCACTGCCGAGTTGCATTGCCGAGAGAGGACCGACCCCATGTCGCTGCCCACCATCGAAGAACTGGCGAGCCAGCTCGAGGCCGTCTCGGGTGCCGCGGAGGTCAGCCCCGACGCCCCGCTCCAGCACATCGCGGACGTCGACTCGCTGGACCTGATGGAGTGGCTGTACGGCTTCCAGAACCAGTACCCGCACATTCCGGCCGACGAGTCGCTCTTCGCCGACCTCGACGACACGACCACCCTGCGTGACGTGTACGCGAAGATCGTCGATCTCGCCCCGGCTCAGGCGTAGCGAGGGGTGACGTGACCGGCTTCGACATCACCGGGTGGGGCATGTCCGTACCCGAACGCATCGTCACCAGCGCCGAACTCGCGACACGCTTCGGCGTCGACGAGCACTGGGTCGTCAGCCGCTGCGGCATCCGTGAGCGGCGGGTGGTCGGCCCCGGCCAGACCACCGCCTCCCTGGCCGTCGAGGCCGGCCGGCGCGCACTGGACAAGGCGGGCCTGACCGGCGCGGACATCGCGCACCTCATGGTCGCGACCGCCACGCCCGAGCAGCCGTCCCCGGCGACCTCCGCGTTCGTCCACCACGAACTGGGCATCGCGGGCAGCGCGCACGACGTCAACTCCGAGTGCGCGGGCTTCGTCTACGGCCTCGTGTCCGCCATGGCACTGATCGCCATCGACCCCCGGCCGATCCTGCTGATCGGCTCCGACACCCACACCCTGACGGCCAACCCGGCCGACCGGGACCTGTCCATCCTCGTCGGCGACGGCGCGGGCGCGATCGTCCTCCAGCCGGGCCCGGAGAACCGGGTCAAGGCCTGGAACCTGGGCGCCGACGGCTCCTGCGCCGGCTCGCTCAAGGTCCTCGCCGGCGGCAGCCGGATGCCCACCACACACGAGACCGTGGACGCGGGCCTGCACTACGCGCAGATCAACGGCAACGAGATCTACCTCAACGCCGTCCGCTACACCGTCCGCACGGTGCGCGAGACGCTGGAGAGCGCCAAGGTGGACGCCGCGGACATCGACCACGTCGTACCCCACCAGGCCAACATCCGGATCATCAACTCGATCGTCTCGCACACCGGGCTGCGCCAGGAGGCCCTGATCACCAACCTGCAGAAGTACGGGAACACCGCCTCGGCGTCGATCCCGATCGCCTTGACCGAAGCCCTCGAGGAGGGCCGCATCAAGAGCGGTGACAAGGTCCTGCTGGCCGGCTTCGGAGCCGGAATGACCTGGGGTTCGATCCTGATGGAATGGGGCGGTGTCGCGGCATGAGCAAGAACGGTGCGGGCGTAAGGCCGCAGTCCCCGGTCGCGCTCGTGACCGGCGCCTCGGGCGGCCTCGGCCAGGCCCTGGCGCTGGAACTGGACGCACTGGGCTGCCGCGTCGCGGTCCACTACAACAGCTCCCGCGAAGGCGCCGAGGCCGTCCGGGAGAAACTGACCAACCCCTCGGTGCTGGTCACCGGCGACGTCGGCTCGTGGGAGGCCACCCAGACCCTCCACGCACGGATAGCAGCCGAACTCGGCCCGGTCGACGTACTCGTCAACAACGGGGCCATCCGCAAGGACAGCCTCATGGCGATGCAGAACCCGGCGGACTGGGCGCAGGTCATCCAGACCAACCTGATCGGCTCCTTCCACACCGCCCGCGTCTCGGTGCCGCACATGCTGCGCCAGAGGTGGGGGAGGGTCGTCAACATCGTGTCCCCGTCGGGCATCATCGCGACGGCCGGCCAGACCGCCTACTCGGCGTCCAAGGCGGGGCTGATCGGGTTCACCCGCACCCTCGCCGCCGAGTGCGGCCGGCGCGGGGTGACCGTCAACGCCCTGTCACCCGGCTTCATGATCACGGGCATGACCAACACCCTGCCGGACCGCGTCATCGAGGGCATGGAGGACAAGGCCCCCATCCCCCGCTTCGTCACGGTCGAAGAAGTCGCCCGCAGCGTCGGCCTCTTCCTCGACCAGGACTGCATGACCGGCCAGGTCATCAGCATCGACAGCGGCGTCTCCATCACCTGATCCCCCCCGCCGCTCCCCTCCGGCCCCGGCCTCCTCCCACCCCCACGGGGAGGCCGGGGCCGCCCGGCGTCCCCCGCCCCCCGGCCGTGCGTACGGGCACACGAAGCCGCCGCCGCGCACCAGCGCGACGGCGGCTTCGTACGTCCGGACCAGATCGCGGACCAGACCGCGGACCAGGCCGCGGGTCAGGCGGCGGGGGAGGACGACGGCATGCGGTGCGTGACACAGCCGTGGTCGGCCAGCGAACACGGCCGCGGCACCGGCATCCGGTGGTCCACCTCGAAGACCCCCATCAGCACCGGGTCCAGGCAGGTCAACGACCGCACCGCCGGCCGCGGTTCGGGAGTCCGCAGCAGATCCAGATACGCCGCCTCCGTCTCGGGCGCCGGATCCACCCCCAGCTCCTCCGCCAGCACCTCCCGCAACTGCTGGTAACTGCGCAGCGCCTCCGCACGGTTCCCGGCCCGCGTATGAGCCGCCATCCGGCACCGGTACGCGCTCTCCCGGAACGGAGCACGGCGCACCGCCTCCTCCGCGTACCGCAGCGCGTGGTGCTCGTCGCCCAGCGCCGAAGAGGACAGACTCGCCGTCTCCAGCGCCTTCAGCCGCAGCTCCTCCAGCTGTTCACGCATCGCGTTGACCCACTCACCCTCGTGCGAGGGCAGGAACGAGCCACGCAGGTTCGACACCGCCCCGGCCGCGAGCTGCTGCGCCACCGCGTACGCCCCCTCGGCGTACGCCTCGGCAGCCTCCGCCAGCGCGGTCTCCGCGACCTCCACGTCCACGGCCGCGTCCTTGGGCACCCGCAGCAGGTAACGGCCGCCCTGGGCGACCAGGGGAGTAGACCCGGGCTGGTCCTGCGGGGTCGTGACGAACGTACGCACCCGGCTCACCAGGCTGCGCAGGGCCGAGGCCCACGTGTCGGGCAGGCCCTCGGGCCATATGGTCTCGGCCAGTTGGTCACGGTCCGTACCGCCGGCCCGCTCGATGATCAGCCGGGCGAACGCGACCTGCGCCTGGGCGCTCGAGAGGTGTTGAGGCGGTGCTCCGTCCGGCTCGATCGTGACAAGACCTATGAGTCTGATCAGCACTATGCACTCTCCGAAACGGTCGGCTTCCGGCCGTGTCCCCCAAGTTCGTGCGATTCAGAGGATACCGGCGGGCCTTCTCCGCATGTCAACAGCGGTCGGCAAACATTTCCGACCGAATAAAACCTGAGGTCCGGACATTCGCTTTCACCTTTCGAGCACCGCTGTAGTCCCGCTGTGGTCCCGCTCTTGCGCTGCTATTGCGCCCCAAGAGCCCTAATGGAATTCCACTAGAGCCCGGCCGGAGAAACGGCAGGGCGTCGATGGAGTTCCGGGTCCGCCGGACGATCGCGACGAGGAGAAGCACGTGAACGCATCCGCTGCCTGGGACCGCCTCGAGCCGAAGCTGGCCTACTTCCGCGACCGGGTCCGCTCCCTGGAGTACGAGCCCAACCGCAAGAACAGCTTCGTGGCCTACACGGCCGAGCGGGACTCCGCGTACGCGGACCAGGACGGCCGCCGCCTGCTGATGATGTCCGGCTACTCCTACCTCGGACTCGCCGGCGACGAGCGGGTCGTCTCCGCCGCCAAGGCCGCCGTCGACCGCTACGGCACCGGCAACCACGGCGTCCGCGCCCTGGCCGGCACCACCCCCCTCCACGAGGAACTGGAGGCCGAGGTCGCCAAGGTCGCCGGCCGCGAGCGGGCCCTGGTCTTCGGCTCCGGCTACGCCGCCAACGTCGGCACCGTCGGCGCCATCGTCGGCCCCGGCGACACCGTCTTCATCGACAAGTACGACCACGCCAGCATCGTCGACGGCTGCAAGCTCTCCGGCGCCACCGTCACCCGCTTCCGCCACAACGACGTCACCCACCTGGAGCGCCGCCTGGCCGCCGCCCCCGACACCGGCGTCCGCCTGGTCATCGTCGACAGCGTCTACTCCATGGACGGCGACATCGCCCCCCTGGTCGACCTGCGCAAGGTCTGCGACGCCCACAACGCACTCCTGATGGTCGACGAGGCCCACGCCCTCGGCGTCATCGGCGCCACCGGCAAGGGCATCGAGGAGCACTTCCACTACGAGGCCAAGGTCGACATCAAGCTCGGCACCCTCTCCAAGGCCATCCCCTCCATGGGCGGCTGGGTCGCCGGCTCCGCCGAACTCGTCCACCACCTGCGCTACGCGGCCCGCCCCTTCCTCTTCTCCGCCGCCCTCGGCGGAGCACAGACCGGCGCCGCCCTGGAATCCCTGCGGATCATGCAGCGCGAACCCCAGCGGGTCCAGTTCATCCAGCACGAATCCGCACGCTTCCGCACCCTCCTCAACCAGGCCGGCATCAGCACCGTCGACAGCGAGACCGCCGTCGTCCCGGTCATCGCCGGCTCCGACGAGTCCGCCTACGACCTCGCGACCGCCTACCGCAAGAACGGCGCGATCGGCCTCCCGGTGGTCACCCCGGCCGTCCCCAACGACCTGGCCCGGCTGCGCATCGCCGTCACCGCCGCCCACACCACCGCCGACATCGACTTCGCCGCCGAGGCCCTCATCACCTCCGCCCGCGAGTGCCACATCATCTGACCGCCCGCACGGCACCCCCCCCCTTTCCTCCCATCCCTCTCAGTCCGCCTCAGGGAGCAGACATGCCTGGACCGTCCAGGGGCAGCACGGCACAGCCCCCCGTAGCCATCACCGGCATGGGCGTGGTCACCCCCGGCGGGTGCACCCCGGACGAGCTGTGGCACACGCTGCGGGCCGGCCGGTCCACCGCCGCCGAGCTCACCCACATCGACCTCAGCCGCCACCGCGTACGCATCGGCTGCCGCGTCCGCGGCCTCGACTCCCTCACCGGGCTCGTCCCGGCCAAGGAAGCCCGCCGGATGGACCCCTTCGCCCACTACGGCACGGCCGCGGCCCTCGCCGCCCACCGCGACGCGGGATCGCCCACCGCCGAAGCCGGCCGCACCGCCATCGTCGTCGGCAACGCCGTCGGCGGCCGCGCCACCAGCGACCTGGAATCCGCCCACTTCACCGAAGGCGGACCCGCCCGGGTCAACCCCCTCATGCCGCTGATGACGATGCCCAACGCGGCCGCCGCCCAGATCGCCATCCGGCTCGGCTGGACCGGACCCGCCCTGACCGTCGCCAACACCTGCGCCAGCGGCGCCGACGCCATCGGCCACGCCCTGATGCTCCTGCAGACCCACCGCGCCGACCTCGTCATCGCCGGCGGCACCGAACACACCCTCACCCCGGTCACCCTGGCCGGCTTCGGCAACCTCAGCGCGGTCTCCTTCCGCAACGACGACCCCGAGCACGCCTCCCGCCCCTTCGACAAGGACCGCGACGGGTTCGTCATGGGCGAGGGAGCCGGATTCGTCGTCCTGGAACGGCTCGAGGACGCGAAAGCGCGCGGGGCGCACACCTACGGCATCGTCGCCGGGTACGCCGCCACCGCCGACGCCCACCACCTCGCGATGCCGCTGCCCGACGGCGCGGGCGCCGCGGCCGCCATGGCCGCAGCCATCGCCGACGCCGGCCTCGACCCCACCGACATCGTGCACGTCAACGCGCACGGCACCTCCACCCCCTACAACGACCGCTCCGAGGCAGCCGCCCTCACCAAGGTGTTCGGCACCGCAGGGCCGCCCGTCACCGCACCCAAGTCGGTCATCGGCCACCTCATCGGCGCCGCCGGCGCCGTCGAACTCATCGCCACCGTGCAGGCCATGCGCCACTGCGAGGTGCCGCCCACCGCCAACCACGAACAGCTGGAGCCAGGAATGGACATCGACGTCGTGCACGGCGCACCCCGCACCGTGCGCCCCGGACCCGCGATCACGAACTCCTTCGGATTCGGCGGCCACAACTCCTCCGTGGTGGTGACGCCGGTATGACGACCCTCTCGCTGCCCTCCCCGGTCCGCACCCTCACCGTCACCGAGCCCCAGATCACCGACTACCGCGGCGCCGCCCGCCGCGGCCTGCCCACCGCCCGCCCCGGCCAGGCCTCACCCGTCCACACCTTCGTCCTCGCCCACACCGTGGCCGAACAGACCGTCGCCGCCCTGACCGAGGCCGAACCGGGCCCCGTCTCCGTGGTCCACCTCGGCCAGGACATCCGCACCCTTCGCCCGGTCCGCCCCGGCGAACAGGTGAGCGTGACCCTGGACGTCCTCGGCATCCGCAAGGAACCCCGCGGCGCCCGCATCGCCCTACGGGTCCGCCTGACCGGCGAGGACGGCCCCGACCCCTTCGCCGAACTGGTCATCTCCGCCCTGCTGGTCGGCGCGACCCAGCTGGAGCCGTTCGGCGACATCACCGCCGGCCCCGCCGCCCCCACCCCCCTGGGCGCCGGCGAACCACAGACCGCCGTACACGCGCTGACCACCGACTGGATCACCACCTACGCCCACGCCTCCGGCGACCTGAACCCCATCCACCTCGACGAGGACGCCGCCCGCGGCGCCGGCTTCGACACCGTCATCGCCCACGGCATGAGCGTGGTCGCCCTCGCCGTCGAGGAGGCCACCGACCGCTTCGCGGCCGGCGACTCCGCCCGCATCCGGGGCCTGGGCTGCCGCTTCTCGGCCCCCGTACCCCCCGGCATCCCGCTGGAGATCACCCTCCAGCCCGACGCCGACGCCCACGTCGTCCGCTTCACCTGCAAGACACCCAAGGGCGCCGCCGTGAAGTCCGGCTGGATCGAGTTCGCCGACCCCGCGCAAGGAGGCCCACGATGACCGCACCCCGCGCGGCCGCCCCCACCGGCGCCGAGGACCGCCCTGCCCCCACCGTCGAACTCGGCCTCCTCGGAGGGTTCCTGACCCAGGTCCGCGACCGCCCCCACGCCACCGCGCTCCTGTTCAACGGACAGGAGACCACCTACCGCGAGCTGTACGAACTCGCCGGCCGCGAACGCGACCGCCTCGCCCTCCTGGACCTCGCCCCCGGGGAGCCCGTCGGCGTCCTCGCCGACAAGTCACCCGCCGCGGTGGCCCTCGTCCTGGCCTGCCTGCTGGCCCGCCGGCCGCTGCTCCTCCCGTCCCCGGCCCTCGCCGACACCCTCCTCGCCGACCTCTTCGCCCAGGCGGGCTGCGCCCGGGTGCTGGCCCCCGGCGGCGAGAGCGCCCGCGTCACCCCCAACCCCGAGGTCACCGCCCGCCCGCTGCCGGCCGCCGAGGCCGCCGAGGTGGCCTTCATGCTCACCACCTCCGGATCCACCGCCCTCCCCAAGATCGTCCCGCTGGGCCTGGACGCCGTCGACCGGTTCACCCGCTGGGCCGGCAACGCCTTCGGCATCGGACCCGGCCGCACCGTCCTGAACTACGCCCCCCTCAACTTCGACCTGTGCCTCCTCGACGTGTGGACCACCCTCGCCCGCGGCGGCCGCGTCGTCCTCGTCGACCCGGCCCTGGCCGCCCACGGCCGCCACCTGCGCGACCTGGTCCTGCACCACCACGTCGACATCGTCCAGGCCGTCCCGATGGCCTTCGGACTCCTCCAGGACGCGGCCGCCAAGACCGGCGACACCTTCCCCGGCGTCGAACACGTCATGTTCACCGGCGACGCCATCGCCGAGCGCACCCTCGCCGCCCTGCCCCAGCTCTTCCCCCACGCCCGCATCCACAACATCTACGGCTGCACGGAGACCAACGACAGCTTCATCCACGAGGTCCGGCCCACCGCGGCCACCGCCACCCCCCTCACGCCCGTACCCATCGGCCGCCCCCTGCCGGGCGTCCGCGCCCTGATCATCGACCCCGCCACCCTCACCCCCGTGGACGGGCCCGGCAGCGGAGAACTCTTCGTCTCCACCCCCTTCCAGACCCGCGGCTACCTCGACCGCACCCGCCACACCGACAAGTTCACCGGCCACCCCCTCGGCCTCGACGACCGCCACTGGTTCCGCACCGGCGACCTCGTCCGCCGCGACGCCACCGGCACCCTGCACCTGAGCGGACGCACCGACTTCCAGGTCAAGGTGCGCGGCGTCGCCGTCAACACCGCCGAGATCGAACGGGTCCTGCAAGAACACCCCGCAGTCCTGGAGGCCGGCGTCGCCGCCCTCCCCGACCCGATCGCCGGCAAACGACTGGTCGCCGCCGTCCACCGCACCCCCGGCTCCACCCTGACCGGCCTGCAACTGCGCACCCACTGCGCCCGCCACCTGCCCAGGGCCGCCGTCCCGCACCAGCTCACCGTCACCGACGAGCCGCTGCCCAAGACGGCCACCGGAAAAGTCGACCGCAAGGCACTCGACCGACTCGACCAGCCCCACCCCACCACCGCTTCGACCACCGCACCCGCCGCCACACCTCTCGCCGAAGGAATCCCGTCATGAGCAACCTCGACACCATCAAGAACTTCGTCATCACCGAGTTCCTCCCCGGCACCACCGCCGGCGAACTCGCCGCCGACCACGACCTCCTCAACGACGGGGTCATCGACAGCCTGGGCGTCCTCAAGCTCATCGCCTGGGTCGAGGACCGCTTCGAGCTCGCCATCGGCGACGCCGACCTGGACCCCAACAACTTCCGCAGCGTCGAGGCGATCGACACCTTCATCACCGACTCCCGCCGCACCGCGGCCGCCTGACCCGCCCCACCCACCACCCCACCCGAACGCAGACGAGACGGAGACCGACCGTGCACGACGCACTCACCGGCCTGCTGGAACAGCGAGCCCCGGTCGGCCGCGAGACCTGGCGGTCCTGGTGGGACCAGCTCGCAGACGGCGGCCTCGACAAGGCCGAGGCCGTCGCCCTGCTGGCCTCCCTGACCAGCCGGCTCCCGGACCACCAGACCCTGCGCCACCTCCTGGACTCGCTCGCCGAGCGCCGGCCGGCGACGACGGTGACCACCTCCTGGGAAGGCACCGTGAACGTCGTCGGCACCGGCGGCGGGCCCAAGACCTTCAACATCTCCACCGCCTCGGCGTTCGTCGCCGCGGCAGCCGGGGTCAAGGTCGTCAAAACGGGCTCCCGCGCCTACACCAGCTCGCTCGGCTCCGTCGACCTGCTGGAACGCCTCGGCGTCCGTCTCACCTCCTCCTACGCCCAGACCGAGGACACCCTCGCCGCCCACGGCATCGCCTTCGCCGGACCCTTCGTCTACCCGGCACAACTGACCCGCCTCGCCCGCACCGTGGCCCCGTACAGCCTGAAACCCTTCGGCCGCTTCCTGAACGCCCTGGGCCCCTTCCTCGCCGACCTGCCGGTGACCGCCCAGGTCACCGGAGTCTCCGCGGCAGCCCCCCTGGACACCCTGAGCCAACTCGCCGCGACCACCACCACCCGCCGGATCTGGCTCACCTCGAACGACACCGGCGCGGACGAGCTGCTGCCCTTCGCCACCAACACCCTCCACGGGGGGAACGGCCTGACCCGGATCATCCGGCCCGGCGAACTCACCCCCGGCGACGGCTCCTTCGCAGACCTGCGGCCGGCCACCGACCCGGCCGCAGCCGTCGCACACTTCCTGTCCGTCCTCTGCGGCACGGCCGGCCGCGTCGCCACCCGCACGGTCTGCCTGGGCGCCGCCGCCCTCGTCGTGGCCTCCGGCACCCGCCGGGACTGGCTCTCGGCCGTCTCCCTCGCCCAGGAGGCGATCAGCTCCGGCGCCGCCCACGACCTGGCGCAGCGCCTGGCCGCCGCCCCCGCCCCCCGCACCCTGGCGGTGACCGGTGCCTAGCCCCACCACGGCGACCGTGACGGCGGGGACGGCCCCCGCCCCGACCATCACGCCCACCCCCGCACCCGCCCCCTTCTTCACCCGCCGCACCCCCGGCGGACCGCCCGGACTCGCCCTCTTCCTCAACGCCGGCGACCCGCCCCTGCCCGTCCTGCGCGACCTGGTCCTGATGCTCGACGAGGAAGGCGTCGACTGCCTCGAACTGGCCGTCCCGTTCCCCGACTCGGTCACCGACGGCCCCGTCATCCGCCGCTCCGCCCGCCGGGCCCTGGACCGCGGCGTCGCCCTGGACGACGTACTCGCCTTCATCGCCGACGTACGACCGCACCTGGCACACCTGCGGATCGCCCTGCTCGCCGACTGGAGCCACTCCCTCAAACACCGGGACCTGCCCGCCGCCACCCGCGAGATCGCCGCGTCCGGCGCCGACGGCCTCCTGATCCACGCGCTCCCCCCACGGCTGCGCGAGACCCACCTGGAGTCGGCCGCCGCCGCCGGCCTCCCCCTCGTCACCACCTGCTACACCAAGAGCCCGCCCCCCACCCAGGCCCAGGCCGCCGCACAGGCCTCCGCCTACCTCTACCTCGTCGCCCACTACGGACGCAGCGGAACCGCACCCGCCGCCGGCCACGCCGCGCTGGCCCGGACGGTCACCGCACTCCGGGCGCACACCACGTCCCCGATCGCCGTCGGCTTCGGGGTCAGCACACGACAGGACGTGGAAGCCGTCGGAGCCGCCGGCGCCGACGCCGCGATCATCGGCTCCGCCGCCGTGGCCGCCATCGAGCACGCCCAGGACACCGGCACCGACGTCACCGCAGCCTTCCGCCCCTTCGTCCGCTCGGTCCTGCCCACCGCACCGCACCACACCGCCTGACCGGCAGGAAAGAGAGCTCCACCCCTCATCCGCACCATCCGAGCACCACCCTCACACCGGGAGAAAGCCATGATCGTTCGCGACATCGAGTCCGTGAAGACCGTCGAGTGGGGCAACGGCCTCAGCCGCCGCTTCCTCCTGGCCGAGGACGGCCTGGGCTACTCACTTACCGACACCACCGTCCTGGCCGGCACCAAGTCCCGCCTGGAGTACGTCAACCACCTCGAGGCCTGCTACTGCATCGAGGGCTCCGGCGAGGTCATCGAACTCGACGGCACCTCGCACGAGATAGTCCCGGGCCGGATGTACGCACTCGACCAGCACGACGCCCACTACCTCGTGGCCAGCCCCCACGAGGACCTGCGCCTGGTCTGCGTCTTCTCGCCCGCCCTGCGCGGCGACGAGGTCCACAGCCTCGACGCCCACAGCTCCTCCGCCTACTGACAGGCCGCCCGCACCCGGCGCACCACTCATCCGCACCATCACCGAAACAAAAAGGGGTCCGTCGTGATCCGTTGGAACACCGACCAGGCAGACCTGCGCGAAGGCCTGGAGAGGTGGGGAGACGCACTCAGCGCAGACCACATCGAACTCGACGAGCAGTCCGCCTTCTCGGAGGACAAGTGGAAGCTCGTCCAGAAGACCGGAATCCTGGGACTGCCCTTCGACGAGGACCACGGAGGCCTCGGACAGTCCCTCCTGACCACCATGTACGTACTCGAGGGCCTCGGCGAGTACAACCGCGACGCCGGCCTCAGCTTCTGCATCACCACCTCCATCTGCTCCACCGGAATCCCCCTCCAGCAGTTCGGCACCGTCGAGCAGAAGGAGCGCTACCTGCCCGGGATCTGCTCGGGCGAAGCGATCGGCGCCCACGCCATCACCGAGGCCGAAGGCGGCTCCGACGCCATGGCCATGACCACCAGGGCCGTACGGGACGGCGACGACTTCGTCATCAACGGCAGCAAGGTCTTCGTCAGCAACGGCCCCATCGCCGACGTGATCGTGGTCTACGCCCGCACCCACCCGAGCGGCGGCCCGCTCGGAACCACCGCGTTCCTGGTGGACCGCGACACCCCCGGACTGACCGCCGGCAAGCCCATCAAGAAGATGGGCCTGCGCACCTCGCCGCTCAGCGAGCTGTTCTTCGACGACGTACGCGTACCCCGCAGCGCGGTACTCGGCCGGGTCGGAGGCGGGTTCCTGGTCCTGGACCACGTGATGAAGCGGGAGATCCTCTTCTCCTTCATCGTCAACGTGGGGGAGATGCAGCACCGGCTGGAGCGGTGCGTCGAATACGCCAAGACGCGCAAGTCGTTCGGAAAGGCGATCGGTTCGTACCAGACGATCGCCAACAAGATCGTCGACACGAAGATCCAGCTGGAGACCGCCCGCAAGTGGCTCTACGACACGGGCGAGAAACTGGAGGCCGGCGAGAACATCACCACCGACCTCGCCATCTCCAAACTCGTCACCAGCGAGAGCAACCTGGCCACCAGCCTCACCGCCGTCCAGATCTTCGGCGGCCACGGCTACATGGCCGAGCTGGGCCTGGAGCAGGACGTGCGCAACGCCATCGGCGGCACGATCTACTCCGGCACCAACGAGATCCAGTACAACCGCATCGCCTCGATGCTGGGACTGGGCAAGTGAGCACCACCCGCCCGCTGTCCCGGACGCTGCTGAAGGTCTGCGGGGCCACCGCCCCGCACGACATCGAGGCGGCGGCGGCCGCCGGGGCGGACTGCGTCGGCCTCTGGCACGGCGTACCCGGCGGCCCCTCGGAACTGGACCTGAACGGGCTCGCCGCCCTCGCGGCGGCGGCCCGTTCGGCCGGCCTCCTGCCGGTCCTGGTCACCTTCCTGGCCGACGCCGGTGAACTGGCCGCCATCGTGCGGCACACCGGCGCCGGCTGGGTCCAGCTCCACGCCTACCAGCCACCCGCCCTCGTACGGGCCCTGCGCGAGGCCCTGCCCGCAGAGGTCGGCATCGTCAAGGTCCTCCACGTCCAGGAAAGCGGCAGCTGCGTCGAGCGCCCGCTGATCGGCGCGTACGAACGGGCCGGCACCGACCTCTTCCTCCTCGACACCGCCACCGGAGACGGCCGCATCGGCAGCACCGGCGCCGCCCTCCACCCCGACCGGGCGACAGCCCTGCTGCCCCGGCTGACCCGCCCCTTCCTGCTGGCCGGCGGCCTGACCCCGGCCAACCGGACGGCGTACGAGGACGTCGTACGCCACCCCGGCTTCCGCGGCATCGACGTGGACACCGCCGCCCGCGACCGGTCCACCGGCAGCTTCGGCGTCCCGCAGATCGCCGCCCTGGCCCGCGCCTGGCGCACCGGCCCCCACCCCGCCCCCCGCCCCGACCACCCCCAGCTGGAGCTGTCGCGATGACGAAGCAGAACCGGACCGGCTTCCCTTTTCTCGAGGCCCTCCAGGCCTCCCCGACCCCCGTGGTGATGGAGGTGAAACGACGCGACGCCCACGGCTACGACATGCTGGGCGGCCGCACCCCGGCCGCGATCGTCGAAGCCTACGAGAGCGCGGGCGCCCCCTGCATCTCGGTCGTCACCGGCCGCTGGTTCGGCGGCTCCCCGGCCCTGCTGCGCGACGTGGCCGCCCTGACCGGACTCCCGCTCCTCCAAAAGGACTTCATCACCCGCAAGGACCAGATCCGCACGGCCAGGGAACTCGGGGCGTCCGCCGTCCTGCTCACCGCCGCACTGCTTCCCGCCTCCAGCATGCGGACCCTGGTCACCGAGGCCCTCCTCACCGGCCTCACCCCCTTCGTAGAGATCACCAAGGAGGCCGAACTCGAATCCGTCCACCACCCCGAGGACTGCGTCATCGCGGTCAACAACAAGGACATCAGAACGCGCGAGCGCGGCGCCGGCGACCTGGGCCGCTCCCTGGACCTGCTGCCCGCCGTCCGCGCCGCAGGCACCGCCTGCCCGGTCAGCGCCAGCGGCATCGACGGCCCGCAGACCGCCGCCGCACTCCTGGACGCCGGCTACGGCGGCCTCCTGGTGGGCACCTCACTGCTGCGCACCGGCTCACCCGCGACCTGGGTGGACGCGATGGAAGGCGCCCGGAAGGAACTGGCCCTGCGATGACGAGGACCCTCCCGGGCGGCATCCGCCCGTACACGCTGAACGCGGCGGGCATCACCCTCTCGGCACTCCTGGCCCTGCCGCCGGACCAGGCGCCGCCCCGCTCCACGATCCTGGCGATCCACGGCCGCGGCATGCGCGCCGCCTACTGGAACTCCTTCGTCCCCCTGGCCACCAGCCTGGGCCACGCCGTCCTGGCCGTCGACCGCCCCGGATACGGGGACTCCGCGGACCAGCTGCCCGAGGGCCAGACCCTGGCCGGCCAGGCGGAAACCCTCCACGCGGCCCTCAAGGAACACTGCGCCGCCCACGACATCGGCGCGGGCGTCTTCCTGCTGGGCCACTCCGACGGCGGCAAGGTCGCCCTCCACACGGCAGCCGCGGACGGCGGCGCCCCCCTGCTGGGCCTGGACGCCTCCGGCGTCGGCTACCACTACAACCCCGAGGCCCTGCACTTCCCGTCCACCCTGGGCGGCGGCGCCACCAAACTCAACTGGGGCCCCCTGAACCTCTACCCGCGCGGCACCTTCCAGGCCAGCCGCACCCTGCTGGCCGCAACCCCACCACGCGAATCGGCGGAAACCCTGCGCTGGCCCGGCCAGTACGAAGCCCTGGCCCCGCACATCCGCATCCCCGTCCGCCTCACCTTCGCGCAGCACGAGGCCTGGTGGCACCTGGACGCCCCCACCCTGTCGGCCATGACCTCCCGCCTGACCGCCGCCCCCACCGTCACGGTCGACCACCTCCCCGCCGCCGGCCACAACATCAGCCTCGGCCACACCGCCCCCGCCTACCACCTGCGGGTCCTGACCTTCCTGGAAGACTGCCTGCGCACCCCCTAGGGGCGTCGTGCCGATCAGGCCGGGCTCGCGTCACCCGGCACGCACGCGCCGCTCCGCTGCCCAACCCTCCGGTACCGACCGTCGATCAGGTGCCCCTTGCGTTCGATCGTCACGTCGAAGTACGCCGCACCGCGCTCGGAGCGGCACACACCGTGCACCGCGTCCTTCGCCGCACGCTTCAGCTCGACCGCTTGCGCCGCGAGCCCCGGCAACGTCTCCTGCAGCCTCGGACGCCCAGGACGAATCGTTTCAGCCCCCGGCCGGCCGACTCGGCGGGCACACCGTCCTCGGAGCTCCAGGAAGACCCGGTTGCCCAGCCCGCGGCCCGCCAGACCGTGGCCGACCGCCCGCACCAGGCCGGCCACGACCGTGGGATCGCCCGCATGCTCCAGAGCGGCCGTGATCAGCCAGGAGCCGGCATTGAGGGCGAGCGGAATCCCATGGGTGACGTGCAGCGCGGCCTCCCCGTAGCGGACGCCGCTGCCGTCCTGGATGTCGTCGAGCGCGACCGCCGCCTTCAGCAGGACCCGTACCGCCACCGCCGCACGGCGAACCGCCGCCAGATCCGCCGACGAGGCATCGCGGCCGCCTCGTCGGGAAAGCCCCGGTAATTGCGGTAGGCCCAGAACACCATCGAAGGACGCAGCGGGGGGCCCGCCGCTGCCCGGCGCCCCGGCAGCCGGCGGCAGGGCCTCCTGCCCCACCTTGGACCCGACGGCGTCCGCGACCGGCTCGTACAGGCAACGCCGCAACGCGGCCTCGTACGCCGATGCCGCCGCACCGGAGCGCACCCGCACCGGTGCGGCGGTCAGCGAGCCGAGGAACCCGGCCGGATCGTCCTCCAGCAGCGCCGCGTCACCCCGCACCACCGCCTCGATGCCCGCCGCATCCACCCTCTGCGGATGTCGGACACGCGAGCCGTGCCGGCCGCCCACGCACCACCGGGCGGCCGTTCGTCGCCGCGGGCCGGCCCACCACCGCGACGACGGCGGGCCCGGGGGTACGCACACCCCCGGGCCCGCCGTCGTCGTCCGTGCGTCAGGCAGCCACCACGCGGCTCACCAGCTGGTCGCGGATCCGGGACGGAAGCGCCGGGGCGAAACGCTGGAGGTAGTGGTCCATGTGGGCGTCGTCGCCCACCAGGAACGGAAGGTCGAACACCAGCAGCTTGCGGACCGCCAGCAGCGGCAGCGGCGCACGCAGCGGCCGGAACGCCTCGTTGTACAGGCCCGGCTCCTCGCACACCGGATGGAACTGACCGATCATCAGCCCCTCCGCCACGAACTCGTCCTTCGCCTTGCGCTGGAGCTCGTCCAGCTCCACCGAGTCCGTCGGGTCGAACCCCGGCAGGACCAGCAGGATGGTCAGCAGTTCACGGTCCTCCGGCGCCAGCGGCCGCGACAGCACCGCGTGGCGGGTGCGCAGCGAGTCGACCGCCGACGCCAGGTCCTCACAGGCCGCGGACGGCACGGCCAGGTGGAACAGCTCCTTGCGCAGCGAGGGCTGGGTGTACGGGCACACCGGGCCGGTGCGGCCCAGCTCGGGATGGCTGGAGACCAGGAACTCCCTGCTCCACATCAGGACTTGGAGCAGCGGGCCGAGGTGCTCCGCCGGTGCTTCGCCGCGGGCTATCTCGCCGGCGGTCCACGACTGGATCAGATCGTCGCCCCTCATCGGGGGTCCCTCCACATGGGTCGCAGTACGGGCCCGCCCTCGGGCAGGGCGATGTCCGGGCCCAGCACCTCGAAGCCGGCGCGCCGGCTCGCGGCCTGCCCGCCGGGGGAGCTGGCCTCCACGTAGCAGGCGACGCCCTCGGCGTCCGCGCGGGCGACCACCTCGCCCAGCAGCCCGGACATCAGGCCGCTGTGCTGCCGGCCGGGACGGACCGCCCCGAAGGAGACGTAGTAGTGCGCGGCCCCGCGGGGATGTGCCTGCTCCTGAAGGCCCGCGATGGTCCGCATCGCGTCCGTGTGCACGCCCAGGACGGCGGCGAACGCCGCGTCCAGGGCCGTGTCGTCCGGCTCGGCGCCGGGTGGCAGGAAGAGCAGCACCGCGTCGCCGTCCGGGCTGGTGAGCACCCCGTCGTAGGCGGCGGACAGTTCCACGAACACCCGGAAGAAGCCGGGCAGCAGCTCGGCACGCAGCCGCGCGCCGGGGATCATCCAGCGGGTCAGCGCATCCTCCTGGAAGGAGGTGGCGAGGAGGTCGGACAGGTCGGCGACGGCCGGCGGTTTCAGCCGGTTCACAGGCAGGGCGGACAAGGCAGGGCCTTCCGGTCGGGTGACGGGACGGACAGGGGACACGGGACAACGGGCAAGACGGCAAGACGGCAAGACGGCAAGACGGCAAGACGGCAAGAGGGTCGGAGGGCAGGGGGGTCGGAGTCGTCGGGGTCAGGGCGTCGCCCGGGCGTGGGCCGCGAGCTCGGCCACCCGGGCGTGCAGCATCGGCAGGTAGTGCTCGGACTCCGGCTTGATCAACACGCTGCGGATCACCCGCGCCGTCTGCGCGTCGCGCACCACGCGCGGGTGACGCCGCACGAACGCGTCCGCGTCCGCGCGCAGCACGCTCAGGAACACCGGGTCCGCCTCCGCCGTCATGCCCGCCCGCAGCAGCCGCTCCGACGCCGCGTCGATCGAGGACAGGCAGCCGTCGGCGGTCGCCGGGAAGTACGTCACGATGTCGAGGTCCGGACGCTGGTACAGCTCCAGCTCCTCGCAGCCGTCCAGCAGGTCCGCCCAGCGCAGCGCGGCCCGCCGGTTCGCGGCCAGGATCCGCCCGAAACCGTCCGGGGTCAGCGGCAGCAGCTGCAGGGTCAGCCACAGGGCGGCCGCCGCCGCCCCCGCCCGCGAGCACTCCAGGCTGATCTCACCCAGATGCAGGTCGGCGTCGGTGAAATACGTGTACGGGGAGTCGTGCGCGAAGTGCCGCCCGGTGCGCGGATCGGGGAAGAGCACCGCCCCGCACCCGTACGGCTGCAGCCCCTGCTTGTGCGGGTCCACGACCACCGAGTCGCACCCGGCGATCGCCTCCCAGGGCGCAGGATCGACACCACCCGTCCCCGCCCGCCCCAAGATCGCGTAGAAGCCGCCGTACGCCGCATCGACGTGCACCCGCGCTCCGTACCGGCGCGCCAGCGGCAGCACCTCGTGCACCGGATCGACCGCCCCCAGCCCGGTCGTGCCGGTGGTGACGACGACGGTGCCGATCCGCCCGCTGCGCAGCGCACCCTCCAGCGCACCGAGGTCGATGCGCCCGTGCCCGTCGGCCGGGATGCGGTGCCCCTCCATGCCCAGGACGTGGCACATCCGCTCATGCGTGTAGTGACACTCACTGCTGTAGGCGACTCCGCGGTCCGGGTGCACCTGCCGGGCCACGTACAGGGCCTCCAGGTTGGCCATCGTGCCGCTGGTGGTCAGGTGCCCGACGTGCGCGTCGAACCCGAACATGCCCGCCAGCGCGGCAACCGCCTCAACTTCCATCTCGGTGGTCGCGGGCCCGCCCTCGGCGGCGTGGTTGTTGGGGTTGAACAGCATCGCGGTGAGGTAGCCGGTGACGGCCGCCGGATGCGGCGGCTTGACCATTTGTCCGGCGTAACGCGGGTGGAAGAACGGATAGTTGTGGTCCATCCGCTTGGCGAGACGCTCGAAGGCCTCGGTGAACGCCTCCGGGCCGACCCGGTGCGCGTCGTGACTCTCGTACGGGCCGAACTGCCCGCCCCACCGCTCCGCCACCCCCAGCGCACGCGGCAGCCAGTCGCGTAAGTCGTGCAGGTCGTGCAGGTCCACGGGTGCCTCCCCCCAGCGGCCGCCCCGATCGGCGGCACGCGTCGCGCGTACGCGGTCATACGTACGTACGGCGAGCCTTGCCCAGGCCCCGCAAGGCCCGCGCAACGCCGGACCCCCGCACACCATCCGGGCTCGAGCAGCGCGCAAGGCGTATCTGGTGCACTCGCGGCGCGCCACCTGCGCGAGCAGTCCCGCTCGCCCGGCTGCCCGCAGCGCGACCGGCCCGCGCACCCCACCCTTCCCAGGAGGACATTCCATGGTCACCAGACGCAGAGTGCTCGGCGGAGCCGTCGCCGCGACCGGCGCCGGCCTGCTCACCGCCGGCGGGCTGACCCCGCTGCTCGGCGCCGGGTCCGCGCAGGCCACCGCCACCGCCGGGACCAAGCCGGTCACCGTCCCGCCGCCCTTCACCGTGCGCATGCCGACGGCACCGGTGCTCTCGCCGATATCCGGGCCGGCCGGCCAGGACACCTACGCCGTCACCATCAAGGAAGCCGCCCGCGAGATCATCCCCGGCGTACGGACCAAGGTCCTCACCTACGACGGCCACTTCCCGGGCCCCGTCCTGCGGGCCCGCACCGGACGCAAAGTGGTCGTCCGGCACCGCAACACCCTCACCATGCCCGTCTCGGTCCACCTGCACGGCGCCAGCGTCACCCCGGAGAACGACGGCGGCCCCATGGACACCTTCGGGCCCGGCACCTCACGCACCTACAGCTACCCCAACCAGCAGCCCGGCGCCGGCCTCTGGTTCCACGACCACGCACACCACATGGAGTCCGAGCACGTCTACCGCGGCCTGGCCGCCACCTACCTGCTCTCCGACGACCACGAGCGGTCCCTGCCCCTGCCGGCCGGCCAGTACGAGGTCCCCATCGCCCTGCGCGACGCCCGCTTCGACGAGAGCGGACAACTGGTCTACGTCATGGACGACGTCTTCGGCCGGACCACCATCCTCGCCAACGGCCGCCCCACCCCCTACTTCGAGGTGGCCGCCCGCAAATACCGCATCCGGCTGCTCAACTCCTCCAACATGCGCTTCTTCCAGCTCCGCCTCTCCGACGGCGGCCAGATGATCCAGATCGGCTCGGACGGCGGACTGCTGGAACGCCCCTTCACCACGGACACCGTCGGACTCTCCCCGGCCGAACGCGCCGACGTGGTCATCGACTTCTCCCGCTACCCCACCGGCACGAAGATCGTCCTGGAGAACACCCTCGGCCCGGGAACCCCGGACCAGGTGGGCAAGGTACTGCGCTTCGACGTCGTGCGTACCGCCCCCGACCCCAGCCGGATACCCGACGTCCTGCGCACCCTGCCGGCCCTGCGCACGGCCACCGTGCAGCGCACCATCGTCCTCAGCATGGACGAGGACGGCCGCCAGGAGCCGCGGGGGCTCATGGACGGCCAGGTCTGGGACCACCAGCGCATCGACCAGACCATCACGCACGGCACCTCGGAGATCTGGACCGTCACCAACGCCAACAAACTCGTCCCCCACAACTTCCACATGCACCTGGTCCAGTTCCGGGTCCTGGAGCGAAACGGCGCCCCGGTGGGACCGGCCGAAGCCGGACTGAAGGACACCGTCCGCCTCTTCCCCGGCGAGACGGTGAAACTGCACGCCACCTTCGACACCTACAAGGGGACCTACGTCTACCACTGCCACCTGCTGGACCACTCGGCGATGGGAATGATGGCCAACTTCCGCATCCGATAGGGCCCGCGGGGGATCCCCCCGCTCGATGCGCGCTCAAGGACGGGCCGAGGACCGGGCGGAAGAATCCTCGACAACAGACCATGTCCGGCCGTGTCCCCCACGAGTCCTCATGTGTCCGAAACCGAAAGGGAAGAGGAGGGAAGCCGATGGCCGCCACCGTGGCCATGACCGTGGTCCTCACACCCGGCCCTCCGACCTCCCTCGACCTCCACGGCAGGCTCACCCCCGCCGCACTCACCGCCGCCCTCGCGTCGCTGCCCCCGTGCACCCCGACGCTGCACCGGCACACCGCCCACCACCACACGCTCACCCTGCCCCCGCCGCCGTTCCCCGCCGGACGGCTGTCCGACCTGCTCACCGGGGCCGCGACGGCGGGGGAGGAGCCGCACACCCCCCGGACACCGCACGGCACCCCACCCCCCGCACCCACCCGACCGCCCGGATGCGCCGCCCGGCAACCGCACACACCACCACCCACCACCCCCCTGCAACGCGACGTACTGCTCGACGCGATGACCCACCCGGGCGCCGCACTGCACGTCGAGCAACTCCACTGGCGCTGGTACGGACCGCTGGACCCCCGCCGGTTCGCCGCCGCCTGGCAGACGCTCTACGACAGCGAGGCCGTCCTGCGCACCGCCCTGGCCCGACCCGCCACCCCCGGCGCCGGACCCCTGCTGGCCGTACACCCGCACGCCGCCCCCCAACTGGAACGGCACACCCCGGACAGCACCGACTGGCACACCCTCCTGCTGAACGAGCGCACACGGGACTTCGACCTGTACCGGCCCGGCACAGCACTGCGCATCGCCCTGCTGCACGAGCCCGGCCGGGTATCCAGAGTGCTGCTGACCTACCACCAGGCACTCCTCGACGGATGGAGCGCACGACTGCTCCAGCGCACCCTGCACCGCACCTACCTCGCCGACGGACGCCCCCTCGGCAGCGGTCGACGGCCCGACATCCGCGACCACCTGCACTGGCTGGCCCGCCAGGACCCCGCACCCGCCCGCGCGTTCTGGGCCCGAGGCGGGCCCCCGGCAGGCGCCGCCGGCCTGCCCGGCCGCACCTCACACCGGCCGCAAAACAGCAGCCCGCACCGGCGCGGCCACGGCCGCACCCACCAGCACCTCACCCCCCACCAGGCACTGCGCCTGCGCAACTGGGCGGCGGAGCGGGGCGCGACGGAAAGCACCGCCCTGCACACCGCCTGGGCCCTCCAGCTCCACCGCGCCACCCCCGCCGCCCCCGCCGTCACCTTCGCGGCAGCCGTCTCGGGCCGCGGCATCCCCCTGCCGGGCGCCGAACGCCTCCCCGGCCCGCTGCGCAGCGCCCTCCCGCTGCACGTCCGCATCGACCCGGCCGCCCCGCTGACCCACCTGCTGACCACACTGGCCGGCCAGGCCCTGGAAGCGGCCTCCTACGAATGGGTCGCCCCCGGCCAGGCGGCACAGTGGTCCCCGTCCGCCACCACCGACCCCGGCCGCGATCCGGGCGCCCCGGCGGTCCCCGACTCGCTCATCGCCTTCGAAGCGAACACCCCCACCGGGCCCGCCGGCGACCCCCTGCCCACCGAACTCGCCGCCGAGGGCGTACGGGCCGGCGCCGCCGAAACCATCGCAGCACACACCGCGCTCCCGTTCGCCGTCACCGCACACCACGACACCGCCGGCGGCCTCGTCCTGACCTGCGTGTACGACCGGGCCCGCGTCGCCGACACCGACGCCGCCGAGACACTCGCCCAGACCGCCCTGCTGCTGCGTGAACTGCCCGCCGCCACCGGCGAAACCAGCACCGTCGCCGACGCCCTGGCCCTCCTCGACGCCGGCCCCGTACCCCGCATCGCCCGGCCCGCATCCACCGCCCGCACCCTGCGGATCCTGCGCGCGGCCGCCCGTACCGGCGCCGGCACCATCTGCCTGGTCCCGCCGCCCGACGCACCACCGGGCTGCTACGACGCGCTCGCCGCCGCCTACCTTGGCCCGCAGGCCCTCGCCACCGTCCCGCCGCCCGCCGACGCCCGCACCGTACTGGCCGCGCTCCGCCCCGCCCTCGCCCGCGGCGAACCACTGCTGCTGGGCGGATTCTCCGGCGCCGGCTCCCTCGCCTGCGCGGTCGCCGAACGCATCGCCTCCCACGGCTGGCACCCGCCCCGCGTCGCGATCGGCGGCACCCTCACCACCGAAGGCGACCCCGGCCCCGTCCGGGCCCTCGCCCAGGCCCTCCAGACGGCCTCGGCGGCCACCACCACCGCCCGGCCCTGACCACCCCTCCCCGCCCGACCCGACACCCCGTCCCACACCACCAGGAGTGACATGTCCCGTCGTCTGTTCACCTCGGAGTCCGTGACCGAGGGACACCCCGACAAGATCGCCGACCAGATCAGCGACACGATCCTCGACGCGCTGCTCGCCCAGGACCCCGCCTCGCGCGTCGCCGTCGAGACACTGATCACCACCGGTCTGGTACACATCGCGGGCGAGGTGACGACGCAGGCGTACGCGCCGATAGCGCAGCTCGTGCGCGAGAAGATCCTGGAGATCGGCTACGACTCCTCCGTCAAGGGCTTCGACGGCGCCTCCTGCGGCGTGTCCGTCTCCATCGGCGCCCAGTCCCCGGACATCGCCCAGGGCGTCGACACCGCCTACGAGAGCCGAGTCGAGGGCGCCGCCGCAGGCGAGGAGGGTGACGGACTCGACCAGCAGGGCGCCGGCGACCAGGGCCTGATGTTCGGATACGCCACCGACGAGACCCCCGAACTGATGCCGCTGCCCATCCACCTCGCCCACCGGCTCTCCCGCCGCCTCTCCGAGGTCCGCAAGAACGGCACCCTCCCCTACCTGCGCCCCGACGGCAAAACCCAGGTCACCATCGAGTACGACGGCGACAAGGCCGTCCGCCTGGACACCGTCGTCGTCTCCTCCCAGCACGCCGCCGACATCGACCTCGAGGCCCTGCTGACCCCCGACATCAAGGCACACGTCGTCGAACACGTCCTGGCCCAACTGGCCGACGACGGCATCAAGCTGGAAACAGCGGGCTACCGCCTCCTGGTGAACCCGACCGGCCGCTTCGAGATCGGCGGCCCCATGGGCGACGCCGGCCTCACCGGCCGCAAGATCATCATCGACACCTACGGCGGCATGGCCCGACACGGCGGCGGCGCCTTCTCCGGCAAGGACCCCTCCAAGGTCGACCGCTCCGCCGCCTACGCCATGCGCTGGGTCGCCAAGAACGTGGTCGCCGCCGGCCTCGCCTCACGCTGCGAGGTCCAGGTCGCGTACGCCATCGGCAAGGCCGAGCCCGTCGGCCTGTTCGTCGAGACCTTCGGCACCGAGAAGACCGACATCACGAAGATCGAGGACGCCATCGCCGAGGTCTTCGACCTCCGCCCGGCCGCCATCATCCGCGACCTCGACCTGCTGCGCCCGATCTACGCCCAGACCGCCGCCTACGGCCACTTCGGCCGCGAGCTCCCCGACTTCACCTGGGAGCGCACCGACCGCGCCGACCAGCTGAAGGCCGCCGCCGGCGCCTGAGCACCACCGGCCCCGGCCCCGGCCCCGGCCCGGGCCCGGGCCCGGGCGGGCGGCGCCGCACACCGACAGCCCGCCGCCCGCCCGCCCCGCACCCCCGCCCCCCACCCTTTCGTCCCGCCGGCAACAGACCAGCTCACAGGAGTCCACGTGCGTATCGCGGTGACCGGATCCATCGCCACAGATCACCTCATGGCCTTCCCGGGCCGGTTCGTCGACCAGCTGCTCCCCGACCAGCTCCACCACATCTCGCTGTCCTTCCTCGTCGACACCCTCGAAGTACGACGCGGCGGAGTGGCCGCCAACATCGCCTACGGCCTCGGCGGCCTGCGCCTCGCCCCCCTCCTCGCCGGCGCCGTGGGCCCCGACTTCGCCGAATACGAGGTCTGGCTCAAGGAACACGGCGTCGACACCGGCGCGGTCCACGTCTCCGGCGAGCACCAGACCGCCCGCTTCATGTGCATGACCGACCAGGACTCCAACCAGATCGCCTCCTTCTACGCGGGCGCGATGGCCGAATCCGCCCGCATCGACCTGCACGCCCTGCACGCCCGCACCCCCCTCGACCTGATCCTCGTCTCGCCGAACGACCCCGGCGCCATGGCCCGCCACACCGAACAGGCCCGGGAACTGGGCGTCCCCTTCGCCGCCGACCCCTCGCAGCAGCTCGCCCGCCTCACCGGCGCCGAGGTCCGCAACCTCGTCACCGGAGCACGCTGGCTCTTCACCAACGCCTACGAGTCCGCGCTGCTGCGCGAACGCGCCGGCTGGAGCCACGCAGAGGTCCTCGACCGCGTCGGCACCTGGATCACCACCCTCGGCGCCCAGGGCGTCCGTATCGACGCCAAGGACCGGCCGCCCCTCACCGTCCCCGCCCTCCCCGACGTCCACGCCGCGGACCCGACCGGCGTCGGAGACGCCTTCCGCTCCGGGTTCCTGGCCGCCGCCGGCTGGGGACTGCCCCTGGAGACCGCCGCCCAGCTCGGCTGCGCGATGTCCGCACTGGTCCTGACGGCCGTGGGCTCGCAGTCCTACGAGATCCAGCCCGAGCGGCTCCTGGCCACCGTCGCCGCGGTGTACGGGGAGCAGGCGGCCGGGCTGCTGGCACCGAAGCTGGGGCAGCTGACATGACCACGAACACGCCGCACCCCCCGAACGCGCACGAGCGGGCCACCGCACTGCGCCACGCCCTCGCGACCCGAGTGGTCGTCGCCGACGGAGCCATGGGAACGATGCTCCAGGCACAGGACCCCACCATGGAGGACTTCCAGCAGCTCGAAGGCTGCAACGAGGTCCTGAACATCACCCGCCCCGACATCGTCCGCTCGGTGCACGAGGCGTACTTCTCGGTGGGCGTGGACTGCGTCGAGACGAACACCTTCGGCACGAACCACGCCGCCCTCGCCGAATACGACATCGCCGAACGCAACTTCGAACTGTCCGAGGCCGGCGCCCGGATCGCCCGCGAAGTCGCGGACGAGTACACCACGAAGACCGGGCAGCAGCGCTGGGTCCTGGGCTCCATGGGCCCCGGCACCAAACTCCCCACCCTCGGCCACATCACCTACGGCCAGATCCGCGACGCCTACCAGACCAACGCCGAAGGCCTGCTGACCGGCGGCGCCGACGCACTGCTCGTCGAGACCACCCAGGACCTCCTCCAGACGAAGTCCTCGATCATCGGCGCCCGCCGCGCCATGGACGCCCTCGGCCTCACGGTCCCGCTGATCTGCTCCGTCACCGTCGAAACCACCGGCACGATGCTGCTCGGCTCCGAGATCGGCGCAGCACTCACCGCCCTGGAGCCCCTGGGCATCGACATGATCGGCCTGAACTGCGCCACCGGCCCCGCCGAGATGAGCGAGCACCTGCGCTACCTCGCCCGCAACGCCCGCATCCCGCTGTCCTGCATGCCCAACGCCGGCCTGCCCGTCCTCACCAAGGACGGCGCCCACTACCCGCTGGGCGCCCCCGAACTGGCCGACGCCCAGGAGACCTTCGTCCGCGACTACGGCCTCTCCCTGGTCGGCGGCTGCTGCGGCACCACCCCCGAGCACCTGCGCCAGGTCGTCGAACGCGTCCGCGACCTCACCCCCACCCCCCGCGAACCGCACCCCGAGCCCGGCGCCGCCTCCCTCTACCAGACCGTCCCCTTCCGCCAGGACACCTCCTACATGGCCATCGGGGAACGCACCAACGCCAACGGCTCCAAGAAGTTCCGCGAGGCGATGCTCGAGGCCCGCTGGGACGACTGCGTGGAGATGGCCCGCGACCAGATCCGCGAAGGCGCGCACATGCTCGACCTGTGCGTGGACTACGTCGGCCGCGACGGCGTCGCCGACATGGAGGAACTCGCCGGCCGCTTCGCCACCGCCTCCACCCTCCCCATCGTCCTGGACTCCACCGAAGTCCCCGTCATCCGGGCCGGCCTGGAGAAGCTGGGCGGCCGGGCGGTCATCAACTCGGTCAACTACGAGGACGGCGACGGCCCCGAGTCCCGCTTCGCCCAGGTCACCCGACTCGCCCGGGAACACGGCGCGGCGCTCATCGCGCTGACCATCGACGAGCAGGGCCAGGCCCGCACCGTCGCCCACAAGGTCGCCATCGCCGAACGCCTCATCGGCGACCTCACCGCCAACTGGGGGATCCGCGAGCCCGACATCCTCATCGACACCCTGACCTTCACCATCTGCACCGGCCAGGAGGAATCCCGGGGCGACGGCATCGCCACGATCGAGGCGATCCGCGAGCTCAAGCGCCGCCACCCCGACGTCCAGACCACCCTCGGCCTCTCCAACATCTCCTTCGGCCTGAACCCGGCCGCCCGCGTCCTGCTGAACTCGGTGTTCCTCGACGAGTGCGTCAAGGCCGGCCTGGACTCCGCCATCGTCCACGCCTCCAAGATCCTGCCCATCGCCCGCTTCGACGACGAGCAGGTCACCACCGCCCTCGACCTCATCTACGACCGCCGCGCCGAGGGCTACGATCCCCTGCAGAAGCTGATGGCCCTCTTCGAGGGCGTCAACACCCAGTCCCTCAAAGCCGGCCGCGCCGAGGAACTCCTCGCCCTCCCGCTGGACGAGCGCCTCCAGCGCCGCATCATCGACGGCGAGAAGAACGGCCTGGAGAGCGACCTCGACGAGGCCCTGCAGACCCGCCCCGCCCTCGACATCGTCAACGACACCCTCCTGGAGGGCATGAAGGTCGTCGGCGAACTCTTCGGCTCCGGCCAGATGCAGCTCCCCTTCGTCCTCCAGTCCGCCGAGGTCATGAAGACCGCCGTCGCCCACCTCGAACCCCACATGGAGAAGACCGACGCCGACGGAAAGGGCACCATCGTCCTGGCCACCGTCCGCGGCGACGTCCACGACATCGGCAAGAACCTCGTCGACATCATCCTCACCAACAACGGCTACAACGTCGTCAACATCGGCATCAAACAGCCCGTCTCCGCGATCCTCGAAGCCGCCCAGGAACACAAGGCCGACGTCATCGGCATGTCCGGCCTCCTCGTGAAATCAACCGTGATCATGAAGGAGAACCTGCAGGAGCTCAACCAGCGCAAGCTGGCCGCCGACTACCCGGTCATCCTCGGCGGCGCCGCCCTCACCCGCGCCTACGTCGAGCAGGACCTCCACGAGATCTACGACGGCGAAGTCCGCTACGCCCGCGACGCCTTCGAGGGCCTGCGCCTGATGGACGCCCTCATGGGAGTCAAACGCGGCGTTCCCGGAGCCCAGCTCCCGCCCCTCAAACAGCGCCGCGTGCCCAAACGGGACACCCCCCTGCTCCAGAGCGCGGAACCGGTCGACGCAGGCCGCTCCGAGGTGGCCGCCGACAACCCCATCCCCACCCCGCCCTTCTGGGGCACCCGCGTGGTCAAGGGCGTCCCGCTCAAGGACTACGCCTCCTGGCTCGACGAAACCGCCCTCTTCAAGGGCCAGTGGGGCCTCAAGGACACCGAGACCATCGCCACCGACGGCCGCCCCCGGCTACGCGGCTGGCTGGACAAACTACACACCGACGGCCTCCTCGAAGCCGCCGTCGTACACGGCTACTTCCCCTGCGTCTCCAAGGGCGACGACCTCATCATCCTCGGCGAGAACGGCTCGGAACGCACCCGCTTCACCTTCCCCCGCCAGCAGCGCGGCCGCCGCCTGTGCCTCGCCGACTTCTTCCGCCCCGAGGACTCCGGCGAGACCGACGTCGTCGCCCTCCAGGTCGTCACCGTCGGCAGCCGGATCGGCGAGGAGACCGCACGGCTCTTCGCCGCCGACGCCTACCGCGAGTACATGGAACTCCACGGCCTGTCCGTCCAGCTCGCCGAGGCCCTCGCCGAGTACTGGCACGCCCGCGTCCGCGCCGACCTCGGTATCGGCGGCAGCGACCCGCAGTCCATGGCCGGCATGTTCCGCACCGAATACCAGGGCTGCCGCTACTCCCTGGGCTACCCCGCCTGCCCCGACCTGGAGGACCGAGCCAAGATCGCCGACCTCCTGCAGCCCGAGCGCATCGGCGTCCACCTCTCCGAGGAGTTCCAGCTCCACCCCGAGCAGTCCACCGACGCGATCGTCACCCACCACCCCGAAGCCAACTACTTCAACGCACGCTGACCCCCCACCAGCCGGAAAGGAGTCCGACATGCCGGCTGCCCTGGCCGCCACCGCCGAACGCCCCCGCACGTCCCCCGCCCCCGCCGGCGCCCCCGCCCCCCTCGGCGTCCGCGAACTGCTGGCCCAGGGCCGGCGGACCTTCTCCTTCGAGTTCTTCCCCCCGAAGACCGACGCGGGGGAGCGCACCCTGTGGGCGGCCATCCGCCGCATCGAGGCCCTCGCCCCCTCCTTCGTCTCCGTCACCTACGGCGCCGGCGGCTCCTCCCGCAGCCGCACCGTCGAGGTCACCAAGCGCATCGCCGCGGAAACCACCCTGCGCCCGGTCGCACACCTGACCGCGGTCGGGCACTCCGTCGCCGAACTGCGCCACATCATCGGCCAGTACGCCGACGCCGGCATCCGCGACATCCTCGCCCTGCGCGGCGACCCGCCCGGCGACCCGAAAGGGGAGTGGACGCACCACCCGCAGGGCCTGACCCACGCCCACGAGCTCGTCACGCTCATCCGCCGCCTCGGCGACTTCACCGTGGGCGTGGCGGCCTTCCCCGAACGCCATCCCCGCTCGCCGTCCTGGACCGAGGACATCCGCCACTTCGCCGCCAAGTGCCATGCCGGCGCCGACTACGCCATCACCCAGATGTTCTTCCACGCCGAGGACTACCTGCGCCTGCGGGACCGGCTCCTCGCGGTGGGCTGCCTGACCCCGGTCATCCCCGAGATCATGCCGGCGACCGATTTCCGCCAGATCCGGCGCTTCGCCGAGCTCAGCGACGCCCGCTTCCCCGACGCCCTCGCACACCGGCTCGAAGCCGCGAAGGACGACCCGGCGGACGGGCACCGGATCGGTGTCGAGTACGCGACCGCCATGTCCGAGCGGCTGCTCGCCGAGGGGGCACCCGGCCTGCACTACATCACCCTCAACAAGTCCACCGCGACTCTAGAGATCCATCAGAACCTGAACGTCAGCCACGACCCAGCCACCACCATCACGGAGTAGAACCCATGGACTTCAAGGTCGCAGACCTCTCTCTTGCCGCGTTCGGCCGCAAGGAGATCACCCTGGCCGAGCACGAGATGCCGGGCCTGATGGCGATCCGCGCCGAGTACGCGCAGACCCAGCCGCTGGCCGGGGCCCGGATCACCGGCTCGCTGCACATGACCGTGCAGACGGCCGTGCTCATCGAGACCCTCGTCGCCCTCGGCGCCGAGGTCCGCTGGGTGTCCTGCAACATCTACTCCACCCAGGACCACGCGGCCGCCGCGATAGCCGCCGTCGGCATCCCCGTCTTCGCCTGGAAGGGCGAGACACTGGAGGAGTACTGGTGGTGCACCGAACAGGCGCTCACCTGGCCCGGACACACGGGCCCCAACATGATCCTCGACGACGGCGGCGACGCCACCCTCCTGGTCCACAAGGGCGTCGAGTACCAGAAGGCGGGACACGTCCCGGACCCCTCCACCGCCGACAACGAGGAAATGGCCCTGGTCCTCGACCTGCTGGGCAAGACCTCCATCGACTGGACGGCCCTGGCCGCCGGCATCCGCGGCGTGACGGAGGAGACCACGACCGGTGTCCACCGTCTGTACGAGATGATGTCCGAGGGCAGCCTGCTGTTCCCGGCGATCAACGTGAACGACGCCGTGACCAAGTCGAAGTTCGACAACAAGTACGGCTGCCGCCACTCGCTGATCGACGGCATCAACCGGGCCACCGACGTCCTGATCGGCGGCAAGGTCGCGGTCGTCTTCGGTTACGGCGACGTCGGCAAGGGCTGCGCGGAGTCGCTGCGCGGCCAGGGTGCGCGTGTCATCGTCACGGAGATCGACCCGATCTGCGCGCTGCAGGCGGCGATGGACGGATACCAGGTCGCCACCCTGGACGACGTGGTGGAGACGGCCGACATCTTCATCACGACGACGGGGAACAAGGACATCATCATGGCCTCGGACATGGCCAAGATGAAGCACCAGGCGATCGTGGGCAACATCGGTCACTTCGACAACGAGATCGACATGGCCGGTCTTGCGAAGATCGAGGGCATCGTCAAGGACGAGGTCAAGCCGCAGGTCCACACGTGGAAGTTCCCCGACGGCAAGGTCCTGATCGTGCTGTCGGAGGGCCGTCTGCTGAACCTGGGCAACGCGACCGGTCACCCGTCGTTCGTGATGTCGAACTCGTTCGCGGACCAGACGCTGGCCCAGATCGAGCTGTTCACCAAGCCGCAGGAGTACCCGACCGAGGTCTACGTGCTTCCCAAGCACCTGGACGAGAAGGTCGCGCGTCTGCACCTGGACGCCCTCGGTGTCCGCCTCACCACCCTCCGCCCGGAGCAGGCCGCGTACATCGGCGTCCCCGTCGAGGGCCCGTACAAGCCGGACCACTACCGCTACTGACCGAACGAATCACGCCACCGGCTCTCGAGCCCCGCTCGAGAGCCGGTGGAAACCCCATGGCCGGGTACCCCGGGCAATGCCACGATCGGATGTCCGTGCCGAGGGCGAGCACAACTCCCACCACCGCAGATGAGGATGTCCCATGAACCCCAATCCGGCCGGTAGCCCCCAGCAGTACCCCGCCGGCGGCCCGAGCCCCTACCCGACGCCCCCCGGCTCCTACGCCCAGCCCGGCCCGCCCGCACCGGCGGCCACCGAGCGCGGCAAGGCGGCCACCGTCCTCCTCCTGGTCTCCACGGTCCTCGTGGGCCTGATGGCAGGCCTCTTCTTCGCCTTCGACGTCTCGGTGATGCCGGGACTGGCGGCGGGCGACGAACGCACGTACGTCACGGCGATGCAGAACTTCAACTCGGCGATCGACGGCAACGGGCTCTTCGGGATGGCGTTCGTCCTCGCCCTGCTGACGTCCGTGGCCTCCGCGATCATCGAGTTCCGCAAGGGCCGCCGCACCGTGGCCATCTGGGTCGGCGTCGCCGCCGTCGCCTACTTCGTCGTCCTGATGATCACCTTCTCCGTGAACATCCCGCTCAACAACGAACTGGCCGACGCGGGCAACGCGGCCAAGCTGACGGACTTCTCGATCGTCGACAAGTTCAAGGGCACCTGGGTCGCCACCAACATCCTCCGCACCCTGCTGTGCACGGTGGCCCTCACCGCCCTCTCCCGCGCCCTGATCCTCTACGGCCGCGCCACCCGCTGAACCAGCCCGCCACGAGAGGGAGTCCCCCGCCACCACAACGGCCGGGGGACTCCCTCTCGCGCTCAGCCCGTCTGCCCGTGCAGGTACAGGGCCCACGCCAGGAAACCGACCGCCGCCGTGCACAGCAGCGTCCGCCACACGTTGGCCCGGGTCCACGGCCCCTCGAAGGCGCGGCGCACGGCAGCCGGGTCACCGATCCGGGCGATGGGCCCGGCCTTCTCCAGCGCGTTGTTCAGCGGGATGTTCACCTTGTTGGTGAGCCCCATCGACAGGACGTAACAGACCAGGGCCGCGATCAGCGGCGGCAGCACGTCCCGTCCGTCCGAGGGGATGTGCAGGGCCAGGGCCAGCGCGGTGAACAGGAACGCGCCGATATAGCCCAGGACGAACCAGCCGTTGAGGATCGCCTTGTTGATGTGCTGCATGACCTCGATGAGCGTACGGTCGTCGGCGCGCTTCAGGCCCGGCATCACGGAGACCGAGAAGCCGTAGAACAGGCCGCTGACCAGCCCCATCGTGACCGTGGCGGCGATGAGCGAGGCCAGGCGTGCGGTCTCCATCGTGTGTCCCCCTGCTCGCCCGTCCGCGGAGCTTCTCGGTCATCGATTCTTCGGGAACGGGTCATCGAATCGTCAAGTCATGGCGACTATACGGGCGGCAGTGCCCCGCGTCGCGGGGGAATCGAGCGACCCTCCAGCACCTCTTGAGTGACGCGACGTCAGTTCCCCGAGGCCGGGTCAGCGGTACAGGGCGACGAGCGAGGCGAGGAGGAGCGCGGCCGCGGCCGACAGCGCCGGGGTCCGGTAGCGGTCCCAGGCGGCCACTGCGAGAGCGGCCGACCACGCTCCGCCCGCGACGGCCGCGGCCCACCAGCCGCCGGCCGTCTGGGAGGCGGCGAGGGGGAACACCGCCAGGGCGAGGGTCGGCAGGACGACTGCGAGGCGGGGGGCGATGCCGAGCCGCTCGTAGACGGCCATCAAGGCGATCAGGGCGCACGTCAGGGCGAGGGGGACGGCCGCCCAGTCCCACCAGGTCCAGCACAGGCCGTCCGTCGTCTCGCACACCTGCTCGTTGTGGCGCTCGACCCAGGAGAAGAAGGACACGGCGCCGGCGGCCAGGACCGCACCGGTGACGGCCGCTCCGGCCGCCCCCGGCAGGACGGGCCGCTCCGCATGTGGGGTGTTCATGGCTCCAGCTTTCCCTCATCGAAGAACGGGGGCCTGAGTACACGTACTCAGGCCCCCGCACCACACGGCGGACAACACACGTGTCCGCCGGACAACACCCGCCCTGCCCCCGGCTCCGGCCGCCGCCGCGGACCGGGCCCGTCCCCTGGCCGAAAGACGGCAACGCAGCAGGGCGGCGGTGCGCATTTGAGACAGCACCACGCGTCGCGCTGGACCTGCCCGGTCCCGGCGTGTCTGCTGGTGTCGCTCGAACACGGGGCCGGGGACCGACGGGGGCGCCGGGCCGCGAGGAGCTCCGCAGGACGACGCGCACGCAGCTCCACGCAGGGGAGGAGCGGACGACCCCGGTCGCCCGCTCACGACGAGGGGGTGGGGGATGGCCAGGGCAGGGCGCCCGCAGGGAGCTCCACGGGGCAGGACGCACGCCGCCAACGAACTGGCGGAGCTGCTGCGGGAGGTGACCCACGGCCTTTCGGTGCGAGAGCTGGCACAGCGCTACGGGGGAGGCAAAACGCTCTGGAGCGAGTACCGGCTGGCGGCCCGCATCATTCCCCTCGGCCGCCTCAACCTCGTCGTGAGGGACCGCGTACGCGATCCCCGCCGGCAGGCCGACACCCTGGCCAGGGCGCGGCGCCTGCACGGCCGAGCCCTCACCTCGGAGGCCGAAGCCGGCCCCGCGCCCGGCCTGGAGGAGGCCCTGCGCCAGGCGCAGAGCGACCTCACCACCTCCGGCCGCCTGGTGGAGGCGCTGCTGGCGATGATGACGATCATCGAGGAAAACGCCGAAGCCGCCCCGGCCGCCAAGACGGACGACGCAGCCGCACCGGCCGGCTCCGACCCGCCCGCGGACCCGCCCGCGGACCCGGCCACCGGGCGGCTGCCGCTCGGGACCGAGGAGGTACGGGACCAGCTGACCGCCGCCCGGGACACCGAGACATCGGCGCGCACGACCGTCGCAGAGCTCCGGGCCCGCTGCGAGGCCGTACGGCAGGCACCGACTCCGGCGCACCGCCTCCCGGCGCCGGCGGTGGCAAAGGACCGGGCCCTGTCCACCGACCCGACCCAGCTGCACCTCCTCGTGGAACAGCAGCGCGAGGCCGCCCGCGGCCTGTGGGAGCGATTACGGGCCGACCACACCTCCTCCAGGATCGTCGAAGGCGTCGTCCTCGAACGGCTGGACACCCTCCCCGGTGCGCCCGGTGCGCCCGGTGCGCCCGGTGGGTCGGTCCTGCCGGCCGTCCGTCTCCGACCGGGTGCGGCTCTCCCGGCCCGCCGGGGCGGCCGACGGCGCGGACGAGGGCCCGGCAGGATTCCGGTCGCCGTCCTGGGGACCGCCCTCGTCCTGGCCGTGCTGGCGGGTGTCGCCCTGGCCGCAGTGGCCTTCGGCCGCCGTCACCCGCTCTCCACCGGCGCAACGGACGTATCGCCGGCCCCCTCGCCTCCACTGGCGGGCCCGGCCGTACCGGGTACGGCACCCGCCTCACCCCCGGCGGCCCTCCCCGCACCGCCGCCGACGACCCCGCCTTGGGCCACGGCCGCCCCCGGCGGTGGCCCCCGTACCTCCCTCATCCGGCCGGACCGCCCGCCGGGACCTGCCCGCTCCCACACCCCGGCGCCCCCGCCCGGCAGCCCGGCGCCGGCGCAGCCCTCCGACACCGTCTACGCCGTCTCACCGAACCGGGACAGCATCCTGCAGTGGACCGCCCAAGGCGGCGCCAAACCGATCGGTTCGGCCGCCGACCAGGTGTACGCCGGGGCCGCCGGACTGTTCGCGACCCGCGCCGACGACGGCCGCATCCTCAAGTACGACGGCTCCTCCAGCTCCTGGTCGCAGATCGGTTTCCCGGGCGAACAGTTCGTCACCTCCGGCGACGGCCTGTACGCGATCACCGAACAGCGCAACGCCGTGATGCGCTGGACCGGCCAGGGCGCGGACTGGATACCCATCGGCGGCCCCGCCACCCGGCTGTACGCCGGCGGCGCGGGTCTCTTCGCGACCAACCCGGACACCGGCGGCCTCTTCCGCTACGCCGGTTACGGCTACACCTGGGTGGAGGCGGGCGGGCCCGGCGCAGACTTCGCCGTCGGACCGGACTACGTGGCCCGGATCTCGCCCGACGCCAAGGAGATTTGGCAGGCCAACGCCAAAGGCAGTCAGTGGCACCGTATCGGCGGCCCGGCCCGGAACCTGTACGCGGGAGGCGCCGGCCTCTTCGCCGTGGACCCCACCGGCCAGATCCTCCGCTACGACGGCACGCCGGGGGCGTGGAGCCCGATCGGGGCGGCGGGCGTCGGCCTCGCGGTGGGCACCCACTGCGTCTACCGCATCGAGACCGACGGACTGAGCGTGTCCCGCTGGAGCGGCGACGGTTCCCGCTGGACCGCGCTCGGCCTCTCCGCCGGCGCCATCGCCGCCATCGGCTGAACCGAGACGGCCGGGGCCGGGGCCGGGGCCGGGGGAGGGGCTCCGCGCACGGCCGGGAGAGGGCTCGGCCGGAGCCGCGGGGGATCTCGCGGCTCCGGCAAGAGCCGGGGTGCATTCCCGGCTCCGGGTCAGCCCGCGGCGCCCTCCACGGTGCCGTCGGCGATCCAGGAGCCGTGGAGTCCGGCGCCCACTCGCTGCGGCAGGTGGACGGTGGCGATGCGGTCGAGGCCGGAGGCGTCCAGGACCAGCAGCTGCGAGGCGTCCTGCTTGAGGTCGGAGACGACGGTCAGGAGGTAGCCGTCGTCCTCGTTGGTCGCGCCCGAGGCGGGGACGAACACGGCCTCGCTGGGCATGCGGGCGTCGCCGACCTGGTGGATGCGGCGGGCGCCGGTGGTGCGGTCGTACTTGACGACGCCGTAGCCGCCGAAGCCCTTCTCGTCGGGGAAGGAAATGGCGTACTGGTAGCGGTTCTCGGCGCCCAGGTAGTCCTCGTTGAGCGTGGGGAACTCCACCGCGAGGTCGTCGATGATCTGCTCGTCGACGCTGCCGTCGACCGTGTCGAGGACCCAGCGGCGGGTGTAGGAGCGGGAGACGGGCTCGCTGCCGCGCCCGGGCGCGCCGACCCACCAGTTCCAGGAGAGCTGGAACCCTTCGCGGTCCACGGTGGGGCCTTCCAGGACGATGCGGCCCTGGTCGTCCTCGTAGGCGTTGGAGACGTGCAGCATGTTGCCCGGTTCGATGGAGAACCAGCGGACGCGGCGGGCGCCGTCGGTGCCGCGCGGCATGATCCCGATGCGGGAGAGCTGCTGGTCGCTCCAGGAGTAGGGGATGCCGGAGGGCTCGCTCGGGTCGAAGGTGACGTTGCCCTCGACGAAGACCACGTGGCGGCGGGTGATGGCGAAGTCGTGCTTGAGGGAGGCGGTCGCCCCCGGGACGTTGGCGCTGTGGACGATCTCGCCCTTGGCGTTGGCGACGTGGTACGTCAGGAACGGCGGGAACGGCGAGGACCCGAAGAAGTGGAGCTCCCCGGTCAGCGGGTCCTCCTTGGGGTGCGCGGTCATCGCGCTGCGCAGCTTGCCGTCGAAGTCGTGGACGCCGACCGTCTCCAGCTCCGGAGTGAGCTCGAAGGGAAGGTTCGCCTCGCACAGCGCCAGGAGGCGCCCGGCGTGTTCGATGACGTGGGTGCCGGCGGTGCTGGCGGTCAGGTCGGGCCCGTGCTCGGTCATGTAGGGGGCGCCGTCGAGGGCGGGGGTGTGCACCCAGCGGTTGCGGTACCACTCGGCGCGGCCGTCACGCAGGCGGATGCCGTGGACCATTCCGCTGCCCTTGAACCAGTGGGTGGGGGTGACGCCGGGCTTGGGGTTGTGCCCGTTGCGCAGCAGCCGGCCGGACAGCTCGGGGGGCAGGGAGCCCTCGACGGTGAGGCCGGTGGCGGTGATCTCCTCGGCGACGGGGGTGAAGTGGCCGGTCAGGTACGGCTTCGCGGTCGTCATGGCAGGAATCTCTCTCGTGAATGCGTGAATGCGTGAATGCGCGGTGTGAACGCGTGAAGGTGAAGGATGGTCAGGCGGCCTGTTCGGCACGGTTCTTGAGGTGGGAGAGCCAGCCCTCAAGGGAGTCGTGGAGGGCCTTGCCGAGGTCGTCGACCGCGGCGTCGACCGGGGCGCCGCTCCAGGACTCCTCGGTGCGGACGGTGGTGCGCTCGCCGCTCTGCTCGAACGTCCATACGTGGACGCCGGCGATGCCCTCGACGGTCCCGCCCCACACGATCCGCTCCCCGGAAACCAGCTCCTGCACGGTGGAGGTGATGTCCAGGCCGTGGGTGCGCCAGCTGAAGGAACTGCCGGGCCGCAGCGGGCCGTCGGCCTCCGCCCGGTCGATGTCCGTGTTCCAGGCGGGCCAGGCCGCGATGTCGGTGTGCAGCGCCCACACGGTCGTCAGCGGCGCGTCGATCACGGTGCTCAGGCGGACGATGACGGGCGCGCTCTCGTCGATGGTGATCATGGTGGTGTTTCCTGTCCGGTCGGGGTGGGTCGGGTCGTTGGCAGGGCTAGCGGTCCAGCGGGACGGGGGACAGCGCGGAGGTTCCCGGCTCTCCGGCGGCATCGCCGGCCCGCTCGGTGGAAGAGGCAGAGGCAGAGGCGGTGGGGGCGGGGATGGTCGTGGTCGTGGAGGTACGCTCCCCGGTGCGGCGGGTGAGGAACAGCGCGAGGACGGCCGTGGCGGCCAGGACCGCGGCCGACACCGCGAAGGCGGTGCGGTAGCCGGCGGTCAGCGCCTCCAGCGGGGCCTGACCGGCGGACGCATGGGCGGTGACGGAACCGGCCAGGGTGGCCAGCGCGGCCAGCCCGATCGCCCCGCCGACCTGCCGGGTGGTGTTCACCAGCCCGCCGGCCAGCCCCGCGTCCTTGCCCGCAACGCCCTCCACGGCGAGCGCGGTGAGCTGGACGAAGGCGACGCTGAGCCCCAGGCCGACCAGGACGCTCGGGCCCAGGACGTCGACGAGGTAGCTGCCGCCGGCACTGATCCGCGACAGCCACAGCAGCCCGGCGGCCTCCGTCAGCAGGGCCGCGGTCACCGTCGCGGTGGCACCCATACGCCGGGAGATGCGCGGGGCGAGAGCGGAGCCGGCCATGTGGACCACCGCGAGGGGGAGTTGCCCCGCGCCGGTGACCAACGGGCTCGCCCCGAGGACCTGCTGCTGGTAGAGCGGCAGGAAGAAGAACAGGGCGATCCACACCGACCCCAGCAGGGCCATCAGCACATTGCCCGCGGCGACCCGGCCGGCGGTGAGCAGCCGCCGCGGCACCAGCGCATCCGGCCGGCGGCCCTCGATCGCACAGAACGCCACGAGCAGCACCGAGGCGCCGCCCAGGGCGCCCAGCACCCCGGCGTCCCTCCACCCGGCACCGCGCGCGGTGGTCAGCCCCCACACCAGGCAGGTCAGGGCCAGGGTGACGGTGGCGGTGCCCAGCAGATCGAACCGCCCGCCCGGGCGAGCGGCATCCCGCGGCACGCACGCCACCACGGCGGCCAGGACCAGCGCCGCTGCCAGCGCCACCGAGTGGAAGATCCACGGCCAGCCCCACGCCTGGGTGAGCACACCGCCCAGCAGGACCCCGCCCGCCGCCCCCGCCCCGGACACCGCCCCCCACACGCCCAGCGCCCTGCCGCGCCCGGGGCCGGACGGCGACCCGTCCATCGCCAGCGCGAGCGCGGCCGGGGCGATCGCGGCGGCGCCCAGGCCCTGCACCGCCCGGGCCGCGATCAGTACCCCGGCGGAGGTGCCCAGTCCCGCCGCCAGTGAAGCCAGCGCGAACAGGGCGAGCCCGGCGAGAAGCACCCGGCGGCGGCCCAGCAGGTCGGCAACCCGCCCGCCCGCCAGGAGCAGCGCCCCGAACGCCAGGCCGTAGGCGTTGACCACCCAGGTGGTTCCGCCGTCCGAGAGGCCGGCCCCGGCACGGATCTGCGGGAGCGCCACATTGACGATCGAGGTGGCGAGCATGACGGTGAACTGGGCCGCGGCCAGTGCCGCGAGCACCGCTCCCGGTCCGGGGGCCCGGCGTACCGTCCGGCCCGTCTGCGTGCGTGCAACGTTCATGACGCACAGACTCGGCGCGGCAGGTGTCCACTATCCAGGCCCGGCCGGGCCGGGCACTGTCCACTCCTGTCCGCGCCTGTCCACCCGCCCCGGCCCAGGAGGTGTCCCGCCGACCAGGCCGGGGCGGGCCGCCGCTACCGCGGGTCGTGCAACTCCTGCTGCCACAGCGCCTCGCAGAGCAGGTCCAGCCCCTGACGCAGATGACGGCGGTAGGTGCCGTACGGAAGCCCCAGACGGCGGGCGGCGGCCTCCTGGGTGGGCGCACCGGAGAAATAGCCCGCCGCGAGCGCGTCGCGGGCCCGCACACCGCGCGGGTCACCGGCGAGATCGTCGACGGCCCGGCGCAGCAGGGCACGCAACTCCCCGACCGGATCGGCGAAGTCGGCCGCGAGCCGGGTCCGCATCAGCGCACACGCGGCGAACGCCCCCGCATCGCGCCAGTGCGCCAGCGCCTCCCGCACGGCCTGGTCGAACGCACTGCGCGAGACGGGCGACGGCCCGGCCAGGACGGGCGCCTGCGAGGCCGATATGAAGTTCATCAGCCATGCCTCCACCGGCAGATGACGCCAGTCGACACCGAACAGCCCGTAGGTGTACTCACCGACCCGCGGACGCGCCCCGGTGTCGTCGAGAGTCCCCCTGACGCGCGCACCCCAGGTCTCCGCGTCCCGGAAGACGGCGAAGCCGTACGCGCGGCCGCGGGCCCGGGCCGCCTCCGCCTGGGCCCGGGAACTGCTCAGGTCGATGACGCGCGAGGGAACCTGGTACCGCTCGGGGTAGATCGAGAAGCGGCTGACGCCGATGTGCTCACCGGGACTCACCGCAGCAGTGGCCTCGGTGTACCGCCACGCGGCGGCCACGACCGGATCGGTGGCCACGTCCTGCGGATCGGCAGGCGCCGGCAGCTCCAGCCGGGCCGTGAACGCCACGACCCGGCCCGTGTCCACGAGCCGGTAGACGCTGAAGGCCTGCGGCTGGCGCTGCGCCCAGTAGCGGACCAGTTCCGCGGAGGCGGCACCCTCGGTCTCCTCGGCCATGCGCAGCAGGACATCGATGTCGTCCGGGTGCAGAGGACGGTCGTGCACCTCCTCCTCACGGGACCAGGACCGCAGCCGGGCCAGGGTCTCGCCCTCCCGGAAGAGGTAGAACAGATCGTCGGTGACGGTCCACACCCGCTCCTCGGGTGCCTCGCGCAGGATGCGCAGGTACTCGTCCGCCAGACGCTGGCGTATCGACTCGAAGGCGTTGGGCGCCCGCCAGCGCAGGTCGGCAGCCAGCGTCTCGCGCGCGGCGTCGTGCGGGTACAGCCCCCGGTGCGTGGACTCCATGAACGGCAGGTCCCGCAGCCAGGAGAAGAGCGGATGGACATCCTCCCCGGGCAGCACCGAGGCCAGCAGCTCCTCGGACGTCGAATGGGCCTGGGCCGCCACCTCCAGCGCGCGGCGGTGCACCGCCGTGGGCACCTCCCCGATCAGCCCCGCCAGCAGGGTGCGCAGGACGTCCGCCGTGGGGGCCCAGATCTCCTGGTTTCCGCAGCCCCCGGATCCCGCCGCGGCCGCCAGGGACAGGGCCAGCGGGTTGCCTCCGGCGAAGCGCAGCACCCGGTCCCGGATCTCGGGCCGGAGCTGCGCCGCCATCAGCAGGTTCCGGGCCTGCTCCTCGGAGAACGGCTCCAGTTCGCTCACGTGCAGGAGCCGGGACCAGGCGGGGTCGGCGGTCCACTGCGGCTGCGGAGCACGCCGGCCCGCCAGCACGACGAGGGTGTCGTCCGCGGCCCGGGGCAGGAAGTGGTGCCACAGCCAGCTCTCCAGCCACTGGCAGTGCTCGAAGGAGTCCACGAACAGCACCGTGCCCGCAACGTCCAGGAACGGACCGGCAGCCTGCTCGAAATCGGCCGGGTCCCGGCTGACGAACCGGCCGTCGAGTTCGACGAGCAGCCGGCCGGCCGCACGCGCGCGGTCCGCCAGGCGCCGCAGCAGCGTCGACTTCCCGATGCCGCCCGGCCCGTACACGTAGAACGCGAACGGCGCCTGCGGGTCACCGTCCAGAGCCTCCCCGAAACACCCCAGTTGCTCGTCCCGGCCGATGAAGGCCTGGACGCGCGCCCTGCTCAGTCTTTCCCCCACGGACACCACGGCGGTTCTCATTTCCTTTGTTCCAGCACGGGACAGCCCTCTGCGCGGGCCCCATCGGGCCTCGCGCCGGCAGCCATGGGCACGCGGCACGCATGGCGGTGGCCGGGGCCCGCAGGCCCGTCCGTCTCACGTGATGAGTCCGAGATCGCGGTCGTCGGTGTGGCCGGTGACCAGGAGGGTGGTCTCCTCGACGCACCGGAAGCGGCCGTCGGGGGCGAGGTGGGCGAAGAGGTAGACCTCGGTGCGGGAGGTGTGGCCGTCGTGGTGCCCGAGGGTGACGGTGTGGCGGTCGGCGTAGCGCAGCCCGTCGCGGAGTTCGTCGTGGACCTCGATGTGCCCGCTGCGGATCAGGGAACGCAGGCGGGTCATGTGCTGGGCGAAGGAGGTCCGGTCACTCCACAC
Organism: Streptomyces sp. NPDC048257; assembly: GCF_043201855.1. NCBI lineage: Bacteria > Bacillati > Actinomycetota > Actinomycetes > Kitasatosporales > Streptomycetaceae > Streptomyces > Streptomyces sp. NPDC048257. Next base: position 29,508 of record NZ_JBICZI010000010.1, on the reverse strand, counting down.
GCCGTTGGTGCGCTGGCGGTAGTCGGGGCTGAAGTGCCGGTCGATGGCTTCGTCGAGGTCGAGGCCCGGGCTGAACAGCAGATCGTTGATGGCCCGGGTGATGTCGGTCGGTGTCATACGGGTGTTCTCCTGCGGAGAGTGGGGGTGGTGGGGGAACGGCGGCGCTGTCTCAGCGGACGGGGGTGAAGTCCAGCCACAGCGAGGCAGGGCCGCGGGTGTACAGGCCGGTCTCCCGGTAACGGAAGCCGGGGCTGTAACGGACCTGGTCGAGCAGCGGCAGGAGCATCGCGGCGACGGTCTCGATCTCGGCGCGCGCGAAGGCCGCGCCGATGCACTGGTGGAGCCCGGTGCCGAAGGACAGGTGCTGGGCCGCCGCGGTGAAGGAGCGGGCGGTTCCCAGGTCGGGGCGGTGGATGTCGAAGACGTCCGGGTCGGTGAACGCGTCGGGGTCGCGGTTGGCCGCCCCGACCATGCAGAAGACGGTGGCACCCGCCGGAACGGTGCCGCCGGCGAACACGGCGTCCCCCTCCGCCTGGCGGGGAATGAGCTGGACCGGCGGAGTGTGGCGCAACGTTTCCGCGATCGCGGCGCCCAGCAGCTCCGGCTCCCGGCGGACCTGCGCCAACTGCTCCGGGTGGTCGACCAGATGCTTGAAGAGCAGGGCGAGCGTCTTGTCCGCGGGCTCGGTGGAGGCCACCAGCACGTTGATGATCAGCCCGGTGACCTCACGATCGCTCATGACGGTGCCGTCGTACTCGGCGGTGCACAGCTTCGATATCAGGTCCTCGCCGGGCCGGCGCCGCCGCTCCTGGATCACGGGCAGGAGATAGGCCTCCAACTGCTCGGCGCAGTCCAGGCAGTGCCGGCGGCGCTCGGGGGTGAGGGTCAGGCTGGTGATGAACTCGGCGATCCCGCTGTGCCAGTCGCCGACCCGCTCCCAGTCCTGTCTGTCCAGGCCGAGGACGTCGAGCGTCACGTGCACGGCGAAGGGCTTGCCGAAATCGTTCAGCAGGTCCACCCGGCCCACGGGAAGAAACGGGGCCATGAGCTCGGAGGCGTTGGCGCGGATGGCGGGAATCTGGTCCTGGAGCGCCCGGCCGGTGAAGCCCCGTACGACGGTCTTCCGCTTGGCGGTGTGCTCGGCCCCGGTCATCTGGGCGAGGATCGGCCCGCGCATCACCGGCTCGGCGCGCACCTGCAGCATCTCGGTGCTGAAGGCGTCATGGTCGCTCAGCACCCGCTTCACGTCCTCGTGACGGGAGACGAAGTAGCAGTCGATCTCCGGCTCGTGGTGCACCGGCGCCTGCTCCCTCAACTGGGCGAAGTACCGGTAGGGGTCAGCGGCGAAGTCCTCGGACAGGACGCTGAATCGGGGAGTGACCACGGGCATGGTGAAGACCTCTCGAACGGTGCGGTGCAGGGAGGGAACACGAACGCCGAGCGGACGTCCATCGCGCTCTCCCCGGGAGTCGCGGCAGCCAGCGTTCCTGGCCGATCCGGGCTGCAAGACGAGCGAACAAGGGCCCAGGTTCCGCTTGTTGGCATGGATTGCGGCCAGGCGGAGGAGCACGCGAGGCGCCATCCACCCCGCTGAAAGACCAGCCGACAAGCCCCTTTCGCCCCTACGCCCCGTGCCGTTTCCCGTCCGGCGGCCAGGGGTGGCCGGGGCGGGCCGGGGGAGAGCACGATGCGCGGCAGCACACTCCGGATGGTCTCCATGGCCGCCGCCCCCGTGCTGATGGGCGGCGCGGCCCCGGTACGCCATACGCCGCCCGGCCGGGACGCGGGACCTCAGCGCCCGGCAGGCCGATGCCGACTCCACCGCAGGACTCCCGACCGGGGCCGCCGTCACCTGGGCGCTGCCGGCCGCGGACCGCCCGGGCGGCGCGGTGACCGCCGGGGCGGCCGTCCGGCCGGTGACCGCCGTGGCACCGGGCGCGCTGATGCCGCGGCCCCCCGACAGCCGTCCGCCCGCGTGAATCTCTGCGCCGCGTCGCGATGAGTGAGGGCTCCACCGCCGGTCTACCCTGCAGATCCACCGTCTGGGAGGAACGGCAGATGACCGACACGACGACTTTCGACCTCGGACCGCAAGCCCGGATCGTGGCCCGTCTCGCGGCGGGCGTCCCGGACGCCCGGCTCGCCGCCCCGACGCCCTGCCCCGCGTACACGGTCGGCGACCTGCTGGGTCACCTCGCCGGCCTCGCCGTCGCCTTCCGCGACGCCGCCCGCAAGGACCTCGGCCCCACGACCGACACCGACCCCGGCTCGGCCGTGCCCGCCCTGGCCGCCGGCTGGCGCGAGGAACTGCCCAAGGTCCTCGGCGAACTGGCCGAAGCCTGGAAGGACCCGGCCGCCTGGACCGGCATGACCCGCGCGGGCGGCGTGGACCTGCCCGGCGACATCGCGGCCTCGGTGGCCGCCGACGAACTGGTGATCCACGGATGGGACCTGGCCCGGGCCACCGGCCAGGAGTACGCACCCGATCAGGCCGCGCTGCGCACCGCGCACGGGTTCCTGCTGGCGGCCGCCGAGGAGGACGACCGCGGCGGGGGCATCTTCGGACCCGTCGTACCCGTACCGGACGACGCCCCGCTGCTGGACCTGGCCGTCGGGCTGAGCGGGCGTGACCCGGGCTGGACTCCGCCGGCCTCCCCGTGACCCGGCAGCCCCCGGGCCCCGCCCGCCCTCAGGTCTGGCACTGCTTGGTGGCTGCGGGAGACCAGCCGCTCCAGGCGGCGCCGTCGGCCCGGGCGTGCACCCGGATCTCGACCTTCACGGGGCCGCACACCCGCGTCGTGCTCCCCACCTCGAGCGGACCGACGCTCTGGCCGGCCGGGACGTAGGTGCGACCGCTGCCCACCTTCTCCCAGTGACCACCGTCCACCACACGGAAGAACGCCTCGTACGAGACGTTCAGCCCCTTGGACCCCGTGTTACGCGCCTTGATGTGCGCCGTGATGTCCCGCGTGGGGAACCTCCCGGCCGACCCCCGCTGGGCACTGATGCAGCCGTTGACGGCCACCCGGCCGGTCGACGTGCCCCCGCCACAGGCGACCGCCGCGGCGTGAGCGTGGGCCGGGAGGGCCAGCACGGTCAGCGCGGCCGCCCCCAGGATCGTTCCGGTACGCCTCAGGTGCAATGTTCCGTTCCTTCGCTCGAGCCGCTCCGCTGTCTCTGAAGAGACCATGGCGCCCTCGACCCCCGACGAGCAGCGTTTTCCCCGACTTTTCGCCCGTATGGGCGCGGGTGGGCGGGCCCGGGGACAGGGCATCGGGACCCGCCCGTTCCTTTGATCCCGAGGTCATTCCGGCATCCGACCAGGCCTCCCAAAGGGGTACAGACGATGACACTCGGTGAGATTCGGACGCCCCGGGGGTGACCCGCCCCATAGGGCCCACGTCACATACGAACCGGGCTAGTAGCCCCCGAAAGCCCCGCTACCGCCCCCGCACGCCGGCTCCCCGGCCCCCGACTGCGAGGGCCCCTAGTAAGAGGGGCCGTTGCCACGCCGTCGGGCCGTCTGTAGAACTGGATGAGTCGCCAGGCGGCACGGGTACTTCACCCGCCGCCGACGAACCCCTCTCCAGCGCGTGAGTGGCTCACGCATGTCCCCGACATGCCGCGACCGCCCTTGTTCCCTGTGGAAGGTCTTCTCCGTGTCCAACCCCGTCATCCGCCGCATCGCCGCTTCGAAGAAGTCCCTCGCGGGCACCGTCGTCGCCCTCGGTGTCGCCGGTTCCATGCTCGCCACGGTCCCCGCCCAGGCGGCCCCGACGAGCGCCAAGGCGATCGCCCAGCAGATGATCAAGGACCCGGCGCAGTTCGCGGCCTTCAACAACATCGTTTCCCGCGAGAGCGGCTGGAACCACACCGCCACGAACTCCTCCTCGGGCGCCTACGGCCTGGTCCAGGCCCTGCCGGCCTCGAAGATGGCCTCCGCGGGCGCGGACTGGAAGACCAACCCGGCCACCCAGATCAAGTGGGGCCTGGACTACATGAACGACCGCTACGGCAGCCCGGTCGGCGCCTGGAACTTCTGGCAGGCCCACCACTGGTACTAAGCCACCAGCGGACCACACACGCACGAAAACGCTCGGCCGGACTCCCCGGCCGAGCGTTTTCGCATCCCCACCCACCGACCGCGCCCACCGACCCCTCCCGTGGTGCAGGCGCCGCCGGACTGCGTCCCGCAGCCGCCCGCTCCATAATGGGATGAGGGCACGCGGCCATGCGTGCGGGGCTGTTCGGCGGTGTCCCGGCCGTGTCGACTGCGCCGGCTGAGAGGAACGCCCCCATGCGCGCTGAGACTTCGCCCGCCGCGCGGAGAACGGGGGCCTTCGTCGCGGTCGCCGTCGCCCTGTTCTGCATCCAGCTCGACTTCTTCGCCCTCAACCTCGCCCTCCCCGGCATCGCGGCCGAACTCGGCGTCACGGTCTCGGCAGCCCAGTGGACCCTGTCCGCGTACATGCTCGCCATCGGCTGCTTCTTCATCGTCGGCGGCCGGGCCGGGGACGTCTTCGGACGGCGGGGCACCCTGCTGGCCGGCATCGCCCTGTTCACCGCCGGTTCCGTGGGCTGCGCCCTCGCCCCCGCCCTCGGCCCGCTGGTGGCGGCCCGGATCGCGCAGGGAGTCGGCGCGGCCTTCGTCTTCCCCGTGTCCGTGGCCGTGATCACCAACACCTTCCCCGAAGAGACCCGGGCCAAGGCCCTCGGCGCGGTGTTCGGCATCGCCAACATCGGGACCGCACTCGGCCCCTTCGTCGGCGGAGGATTCACCGAGGGACCCGGCTGGCGCTGGATCTTCTGGCTGATGGCCCCGCTGGGCCTGCTCTCCCTGCTCGCCGCGCTCGCGTACGTACCGGACTCACGCGACACCTCGGCGCCCCGCCAGCTCGACCTCCTCGGCTGCGCCCTGATCGTGTGCGCGCTCGCCGCAGTGACCCTGGCCGTGGAACGCGGGGACGCCTGGGGCTGGGAGAGCGCCCGTACCCTCCTGTGCTTCGCCGTGGCCGTCACGGCAGGCGCGCTGTTCCTCGTACGGGAGCGCCGCGCCCGGCACCCGCTGGTCGACCTGCGGCTGTTCCGCAACGTCCCGTACGTCCTGGTGACCGCGATGGGCTCGCTCTCGAACATGGGCTACGGCGTCACCGTCTTCCTCGCCACCCTCTACCTCCAGGGCGTACGCGGCCTCTCGCCGCTCCTGGCGGGCACGGTGTTCCTGGCCCCGGCCCTGCTGGTGGCGGTCAGCGGCCCCCTCGGGGCCCGGCTGGGCCGCCACATGCGGCCGACCGCGGTGATGGCACTCGCCGGTGCCGTCGCCGGCACGGGGATGTACGCGCTGGCCCAGGTCAGCGCATGGTGGCTGTACGTGCCGGTGTTCGCATGGTGCGGCCTCGGCCTGGGACTCGGCTGGACCTACTCCAGCGTGGCCACCCAGCAGGTCGTCGCACCGGCCAGGGCGGGGGAGGCCTCGGGCGTGCTGCTGACGTTCCTGGTCACGCTGGGCGCGATCGCCCTGGCCGGGGCGGCGGCGGCGATCTCCGCGATGACACCGCAACGGCCGCCCGAGGACGCCTACGACGCGATCCTGCGCCTGGGCGGGGTGGTCATCGTCGCAACCGCGGCCGTCGTCATGGCCGTACGCCACAGGCTCGTGACGCTCGGCAGGATCCCGCCCCTGTCCATGCGGGCAGCCGATGACGCCGCACGGCAACCGGGCGCCCGCCGCCCCTGACGTCCCGGGCCCGCCGGTGGGCAGGAGTGGGCACTGCTGAACAGCCACCGCCCCCGCAGGGCCTGGAGAGTGGACACCGCCCTGCACGAGTCTGCGTGCCATGAACAAGGCCGCACTCGCATCCGAAGGAACATCAACCATGACGTCCCGCGCGCTTCGTACCGTCACCGTGCTGACCGCCGCCGCAGCCCTCTGCGCCACCGCCCCCGCCGCCCACGCCGCCCCGGACACCAGCCGGCGCACGCCGGGCATCGCCACCGCCTGGGCCCGTGCCTGGAACGGCACCGACCCCCAGGCGCTCGGCGCCCTGTTCACCGCCGACGGCACCTACACCGACGAAGCCGTGGGCATCACCTTCCGCGGCCGTAAGGAGATCGCAGGGTGGAAGGCCCGCGCCGACACCCTGATCGACAACGTCCACGTCACCGTCCGCACCGCCCGCGTCGACGGCGACCGCCTCACCGTCCGGTCCGTCTACTCCGGCCACCTCAAGGGCGCACCCAAGCCCTTCGCCGTGCCGATGACCACCCACCTCGACCTCGACAGGAACCACTGCCGGATCGCCTCCGACCAGGACCACTACAGCCTGGCCACGGTCCTCGCCCAGTCCGGCCTGCCCGCTGACTGGACCCCGCCCACCCCCTGACCCCGCCCACCCCCTGACCCCGCCCACCCCCTGACGCCGGCCGGCGCCGGCGCCGGGTCTCTCAGCCCGAGGAGTGGGCGAGCGCGTCGAGGAGGTTCTCCCGCGTCATGTGGGACCGGCCCGGGACGTGGGCGGCCGTGGCCTTCTTGTAGAGCTCGGCCTTGGTCAGCGTCGTGAGGTCCTGGGTCCTGGGGGCGGTGCGGGCGCGCTTCTTGGCCGCCGTCCTCTTCTTCGGGGCCGCCCTGCTGGTGGTGGCCTTCTCGCGGGTGTCCTTGGGGCTGCGGGCCCGCTCGACGCTGGCGCGCAGGGTTTCCAGGAGGTCGACGGCGCCGGTGGAAGCCGGTGCCGGTTCGGCCTTCTCCACGGTCTCGTCGGCCTTCTTGGCCCTGATCAGGGCGGAGACCTTCTCCTGGAAGGTGTCGTGGAACTGCTCGGGATCCCACGTCATGCTCAGGGAGACGATGAGCTGCTCGGCCATCCGCAGCTCCTTCGCCGTGGCCTTCGCCCGGCCGCCGGGCAGGTTGTCGATCTCCTTGCGGGGGTCCCTGATCTCGTTGGCCCAGTGCAGGGTGTGGAGCGTGAGGATGCCGTCCTCGGCCTTCACCGCGACGAGGTATTCGTGCTGGCGCATGACGAAGGTGGCGATGCCCGCCTTGCCGGCGCCCGCGAGGGCCTGTTCGAGGAGCGCGTAGACCTTGGTGTACTCGGCGCCGCGCGGCCCGAGGTAGTACGTCTTGTCGAAGTAGATCGGCTCGATCTCGTCCAGGTCGACGAAGCCGTTGATCTCCAGGGACCGGGAGCGGCCCGGGGCGATCTCGTCGAGCTCGGCCGGCTCGACCAGGACGTACTCGCCGCCGGTGTCGTAGCCCTTGACGATGTCGTCCAGGTCGACCTCGTCGCCGGTCCGCTCGTTCACCCGCCGGTTGCGGATCCGGTCGGCGGTCCCGCGCTGCAGCTGGTGGAAGTGAATGGTGTGGCTGTCGGTGGCCGGGAAGAGCCCGACCGGCAGGCTGACCAGCCCGAACGTCAGGTTCCCGGCCCACACGGGTCGCGCCACGGCCACCACCGCCTTCCGCTCGCCTCCCTCTCTCCTTCCAGCTCAGGCCGTACGGGCGGTGATCGCATCCGGAGCGGCGAACGCAGGGCCGGGCGAGGACAGGCGCCACGCCGGCCTCGCCCTCGAGGCTCCGAACCGTTCCCGGGGGGGCCTGTCGATCAGGCCGGGCTCGCGTCACCTGGCACGCACGCTCGCACCAGGCGCCGCCGCTCCCTGATTCGGCCCCATCGACAAGACACCCCCTGGCGGCTGCGCCGCTCCCCGAAGTGCAGTGCGAGTCCGGCGACGGCGCTCGCGGTGACGATGCCGGCCGTCATGAGGCCGTTGCGCGAGCGCCAGGACAACACCGACCAGCGGGACTGCGCGGACAGCAACGAGCCCGTACTGAGCCAGGAGGCGGCGGAGAGCACGGATAGGGAGGACCCGATGGAGGCGGCACACAGAGCACAGCCCACGGACCCGACGGACAGCACCGAGCCCACCGAGCCGATCGACAGCACGGATCCCACCGAGCCGATCGACAGCACCGAGTCCTTCGACCAGAGGGAAAGGTAGGAGGACCCGTCCCCCCGGCACCACGCGTGCGCCAACGCATCAGGTTCGGTCACGGGCTCATCCTGACAGGAAACAGGCCCGCGAAGGCCGGCGCTCGCCGGGTACGTCGCCCTGTCGGCGTCCACGAGCCCGGTGCCGCAGGGCCGGCCCGGATGCGCAGGGACCGCCGGGCCGCGCCGGGAACGGACCGAAGCACCGTGCCGAGGGGGGCCGTTCCGCCCCCGCGAACCCAACCGCAGGTGTTGTTGGGGCCGTCCGGGTGCGGGCGGGCGCGCGGGCCGGGCAGAGTTGCAGAGCAGGATCCGATCGGCCGGGTGGCAGGGGCACGTGGGAGAAGGCGGTGCGCTGATGGACGGGGACTGGCAGACGGTGGAGTTCGGCGACGTGCACGCGGGGGCGGTGGGCGCACTGGTCGGCGGCGCCGAGCCGGGCCCGGTGTACTTCGACTGCGGCAGCGGCCCGGACGTCCCATCGACGACGCACTGGTCGGTCTACGACGGCCGGGCCCGCCGGCCGCGCGCCGACGCTCTGCGGGCGGCCTGCGCGTGCGGATGGCGCGGCGCCGCGGAATACCCCCTGGACTGGGACACCATCGGCGACCAGCCCCTGTACGAGGCCGATGTCGATCTCACCGGACCGCTCGCGGACTGGAACGCACACCTGTCCGTCATCCGCGACAAGGCCGTACCGCTGCCCGGCGAACTGGCCGCCCTCCTGGCCGCCGTGGCCGAGCAGCTCGACGCCGCGGCCGCGGACACACCCTTGGCCGCGCTGCGCGCCGCCGCCGTGCTGGAACGGATCGCCACCCACGTCGGCCGGGAGGCGGCCGGTACGCTCCACGACACCGACATGCCCGCCGAAACGCTGGCCACCGCACTGGGCACCACCCGCTCCCAAGCCCTGATCCTGCTCCTGACCGCCCGGAACAGGTAGCGGCAGCACCGGGGCGAGCCGGTCGGCCCCGTCGGCGGGCCCTCGGCCCGGGGCACCCTTCCGGATACCCGCACGGCGTTCGGCAGAATGCGGTCGCATGAGCCCGCACCCCTGCGACGACCTGACCGCCGCCTTCGCCCGCCTCGGCGGTGCGGCGGACCAGCAGGTCTGGAGCGACCTCTGGAACGACCTGTGCCACCAGGGCTCCGTCTACGAGGACAGCTTCCCCGCCCTCCCGTACCTGGCGGCGATCGCCACCGGCCGCGCGCCCGGCGAACCGCAGGAGGCCGTCCTGATGGCGGGCCTCATCGTCTCGGCGGCGGACCAGGAGCACGGTGCGCGCTACGCCGGGGAGATCTCCGCCCTCCTCCCGGTCGCCCGCCGTCTCCTCGGCGCGGCGACGGACCACCCGCCGACCTTCGTCCACCTCCTCCAGTGCGTCCTGGCCTTCGAGGGCGAGCGGGTATGGAGCGCCGGGCGGCTCGAGGGCCTGTTCGAGCAGGAGTACGAGATCGAGTGCCCGGCCTGCGCCTCGGAACTCTTCATCGCCTTCGGCGACCACGGAACCTTCGTCTCGGCCGGCGACTACGTGAGGGCCGATCCGGTCAAGGCGGCGCTGCTGCCCGCCGATCCGGCCACGCTCGCCCCGCTGCCCGCCCGCCTGCACCGCACGGCGTCGCAGGCGGGCCACGGGCAGATCGCGCTCGGGCTGACGTACCTCTTCGGCCGGGCGGCCTGCCCGGACTGCGGGGGCGACTCCCCCGTCTCGCAACAGGTCGGGGAGCGGTAGCCGGCTGCTTCACCGGGACACCGGAGTCCGGCCGGACCGTGCCCGGGCGGCTGCGCCGTACGGATGGACTCGGGCCGTACGGCGGCGGGTACGGGGCCTTGCCGGGCGAAGCGCCCTACCTTCGCACTGCTCCCCCCACCCCCTCCACGAAAGGCAGTACTCGTGCGATCGATCCGTTGCGCCCTGACCGCTCTCGCCGCCGGTGGCATCCTCCTGGCGGGCGCGTCCGCCGCCTCCGCCGACGACACCTTCACCGTCTACGCACCGGTCAGCAACACGTACTCGATCGTCTTCGGTGACCTGAGCCAGGTGGCCGGCGACGACGTCTTCAACGCAGGTCACGACAACACGGTCGGCTCCCACAACGGCGCCGCGCCGGCCGGTGACATCGGCATGGCGACCCTGCCCGGGACCAAGATCATGAGCAACGACGCCCTGATGCGCAGTGCCGCCGGCCAGTGGACCGGCAACATCCTCGCCAAGTAACTCCCAGCCTCCCGGCGCAGGCTCCGGCCGGGGGCCGCCGCCCCGAGCGGGCAGCGGCCCCCGGCCGTGCGGTACGCGCCGCCGCCCGCCCCTGCCGCCCGGGGGCGCCGTTCACCGCTGCTGCTCGCCGGGAGGCCGGTAGCGGATCTGCTCGGCTCTGCGCAGCGCATCCAGCGTCTCGTCGACGCTGAGGAGCACGGTCGTCTCGAACGAGCTGAGTGCGCCGCCTCCGCTGATCGCCAGCGCGACACCGGCCATGGAGACGTTGTCGGGGGCTTCCCACAGGTTGTAGCCGTCGTGGGTGCCGAAGGCGTACCAGAAGCCGTGGAGCTTCCCGCCGACGGACTCGATGTAGGACCGGGCGGCCTTCGCGCGGTCTTCCGGGTGGCCGATCAGCCGTGCCCAGGTCTCCGGCGTGTAGCTGAACCTCGATAGATAGAGCGGCATCATGTCCCTCTCTCGTTTGTCGAGAGGTGCCCGCGGCGGACCGCACCGGAGCGGCAAAGGCCCTCGGATCCCCCGAACAGCCCGGGATGACGACCGCCACGGCCCACAGCCGGCGGGCCTCCTGGCCGTCCGAGCCCCGGCCTGCCCCCGCCACCGTTCCCGCCGCCCCACCCCCGCCACCCCGCATCACACCGCCCTCCTGACGGCGGACACGGCCGGGGACGGAGCTGACCCGACGGTACTCAGCGTGTCGTGCTGTCCGGCGGTGAGGAGACGCCTCCCACGAACCCGTCACGAGAGCCCGCACCAAGCCGGCCCCACTCCCGCCCGGGGGTCCCGTCAGAGCTGCTGCACCTCGGGCGTGTTGTCGAGCCACCACTGGCAGACGTTCCAGCGGATCCTCTCGCTTCCCGCATCCGCGAGCGTCACGATGGCGACGACCCGGCCACTGCAGTTCGGACCGGCGTTGCCGTGCGCACTGCACCTCAGATCGTTGCCGGAGGCCGCCTCTTCGATGGGGGGCTTGATTCTTGACCTCATGGCGAGAGGCTACGCGCCGGCGCGGCCCTCCGTACCCCGCGGCGCCGATGCGTCCTACCGGCACCGCGGACCCGGACGGGACGGCTCTCAGCGGCCCTTGTGACGGGGGCCGTTGTGCGGGCGGACATCGCCGGCGGGCACCTGGTCGAGACCCCAAAGGCGCTGGAGGAGATCGGGGCAGGCCAGGGGAGGTCAGGTCAGACGAGGCGGAGCCGGCCGGATTTGAACCGGTGTCCTCGCGGTTTTGGAGACCGCGCGCGTCGACCTCTGCGCTACGGCTCCGCCTTTCCCGAGATCGTAAGGGCGCCGCTCTGCAGGCGGTAGCCGCAGACATGAGCCCTGGCCGGGCAGGAACTCCGGCCCTGTTGAGGCGGCCCCACGCGTGATGCGGCCCCACACGATCAAGGCCTCGTAGACGGCGTCATGGCGCCGGACAGGCCGCCCGTGCCGCGGTCACCGAACGCCGCGCCCCGCTACCCGGCCGTGGCGCACAAGGCGGGCGCCGGGCCGGCCCGGGCGGGCACGGGGCCCGAGAGCCGGGCTCATCCGGCTTCCGGCGTCCAGGCGGCCTCGGCTTCCTGCACGGTGGGGTGCACCGGGAAGACGTGGTCCAGGCCGACGATGCGGAAGATCCTGCTGACCCTTTCGGGTACTGCGGCCAGGGCGATGGTGGCGTGCGCGGCCAGGGCGTGGTTGCGCGCGGCGATCAGGACGGTGATTCCGCTGGAGTCGCAGAACGTGAGCCCTCCCAGGTCGATGACGAGCTGCTGGCCCTCCTCGACAGCCAGCTCGGGCAGAAGACCGCGGACCTGGACGGCGCTGTGGTGGTCGAGGTCTCCGGCGAGTTCGATGACGGGGCCGGACGCAGTGGTGCGGGTGGTCATGCTCAGCTGGGTCACGGCTGCTCTTCACGGTCGGGGCGGGGCGGCACGCTGACGGCCAGGACGGCGGCGTCGTCGTCGACCCCGCTGCCCAGGGTGTCGAGGAGCTCGCGGATCGCGCTGATGGTGTGCTGGGCGGTGGTGGGAGCCAGCCCGTGTCCGAATGCGAGGAGGGCTTCGTCGCCGTAGCGGTCTTTGCCCGTTGCGGTGGTGTGGGCCTCGGTGAGGCCGTCGGTGTACAGGAGCAGGGTGTCGCCCGGGCCCAGGCGGAGGGCGGTGGTGGCGATGCGGGCGTCGGGCAGGACGCCGATGAGCTGCCCGCCGGGGGTGGGCAGGTAGCCGGCGCTGCCGTCCGCGCACATCAGCAGGGCCGGGGGATGGCCGCCGCTGGCGAGGGTGATCCGGAAGCCGCCCTGTTCCCCGTCGGGGACGAGCAGACCGAAGACGACGGTGCAGAACCGCGGGTCGTTGCCGTTGTACTCGTGGTCGAGGACAGTGTTGAGATTGCCGAGGACGGCGGCCGGGTCGGGGTCGTAGACGGCGGCGGCGCGCAGGGTGTAGCGGGCCAGCGAGGTGACGGCCGCGGCCGCCGCGCCCTTGCCGCATACGTCTCCCAGGAACAGCCCCCAGGCACCGTCCGCCAGGGGGAACAGGTCGTAGAAGTCACCGCCGACCTCGTCGGCCGAGGCGATGCGGTAGTGGGCCGCCACGTCCAGGCCCGGCACGTCCGCCAGCGCCGGGGGCAGCAGGGTCTGCTGCAGGGCGGTGGTCAGCTGCCGGAGGCGTTCGCGTTCGCGCTCCGACTCCCGGCGGGCCCGCAGCAGCTCTTCCTCGTAAGCGCGGCGGTCGCGGGCGTCGAAGACGGTGGTGCGGATCAGCAACGGCTGCCCGTCGCTCCCCGTCTTGACCGTCGAGGTCACCAGCACCGGCATCCGGCGGCCGTCGGACGCCTTCAGCTCCAGCGCGATGCCACTGATCTCGCCCTGCATGTGCAGCAGCGGCGCGAAGTGCGTCTCGTGGTACAGGCGGCCGCCGACGGTGAGCAGGTCGGAGAACTTCCTTCTGCCCACCAGGTCCCCGCGCCGGTAGCCCAGCCAGTCCAGGAGCGTGGTGTTGACCTTGGCGATCTGCCCGTCCAGCAGCGTGGACAGGTACCCGCACGGAGCGTGCTCGTACAGGTCCTCGGCACTGTCCTCCAGCAGCGCGGAGTACGCCTGCTCGTCGTCCGCTCCCGTGACGGGATCCGGGCGGTCCCGCTGCTCGCCGGTCCGGGACATCATCGCAAGGCCCGCGTGAACGCGGCGATCGCCTCCGCAGTCTCCTCGGGGGCGCTGAGCTGAGGGCAGTGCCCGGTGGCGTTCAGGGTGACCAGCTCGCTGCCCTTGATCTGGGCCTGAACGTAGGGGCCGACTTCCGGCGGGGCGATGGCGTCGCTGGAGCACTGGGCGACCAGGGTGGGTACGGTCACCCGGGCCAGGTCCGTTCGGTTGTCGGTCAGGAACGTGACGCGGGCGAAGACCCGCTGGATGTCCGGATCGGTGGCACAGAAACTGTTCGTCAGCTCCTCGCCCAGCTCGGGACGGTCGGGGTTGCCCATGATGACCGGGGCCATCGCCCCGGACCAGCCGAGATAGTTCGCGTCCAGGGACTGGAGCAGCTCCTCGATGTCCTCGGCGGTGAACCCGCCCCGGTAGCCGGTGGCGGGATCGTCGATGAAGCACGGCGAAGGAGCGAGCAGCACCAGTCCCTCGAAGTACTCGGGATGCCGAGCGGCGGCCAGCACGCCCATCATCGCGCTCACCGAGTGCCCCACGAACGTCACCGGCCCCAGATCCAGCTCGCGGCAGATCTCGAGCACGTCCTCCACGTAGCCGTCCAGGGCGGAGTACCGCTCCTTGCTCCACGCCGACAGATCCGATCTGCCCGCGCCCACGTGGTCGAAGAGCACCACCGTGAAATCGCGTTCCAGCGTGGAGAGCACCAGCCGCCACATGTTCTGGTCACACCCGAACCCGTGCGCCAGCATCACCACCGGGCCACCCTGCCGCCCCGACACCCGCACCTGATTCCTGCTCCGCACGTCCATGCGGCACATCCTCGCAGAGGTCCGCAGTCTCCAGACCGAAGAGATCACGCAACCCGGAACCCGGAGGTCACGGGCCCCGACGACCCGCCGCGCGTGACGACGCGTTCGTTCCCGCTGCGGAGTCCTGCCCGGCGAACCGGTCCTGACCCGCTCACGTCTGAGCCCCATCGTGACACCGCACGCCGCACGCCGCACGCCGCACGCCGCACGCCGCACGCCGCACGCCGGCGATGTCGTGCCCCCCCCGCGATGTCGTGCACTCACGCGGGGGAGCGCACGGCATCGTGAAGGAAAGCCAGTGGTACATCGGGAGATGCCTGCCTTCTACCTGAACAGACGGTCGCCGGCGGTGGCCATGCGATGGGTGCCGCCGTGGCGGTTCACCCAGTCACGGACGAGGCCGATGGCGTTGGCGCACTGCCAGCTGTCGTCGTACTCGCGCACTCCGGTGAAGGCCCCGTAGCCCGCGATGATGCCGTCGACACGCCCGTCGCCCAGCAGTTTGTCGACGTACCACGGATCGTTGTACGTGGTCGTCCAGGACAGTGTGGCCGCGAGCTGTCCCCTGTCACGGTCCCCGGCGCCCTTCTTCAGTTCCGTGCAGGTGTAGTACGTGGCCTCCGTGCAGTTGCCGAACCCCTTGGTGATGTCGCTGTCGCCGTAGTCCATCACCCGGCGGCCGGCCGGGAATCCGGAACCGGACCGGTTGAAGGCCCCCTGGACCTGGTCGCGGGTTCCGGTCGTCGTGATTCCCTCCAGGCTGCCGAGCCAGCCCTCCAGACTCTTCCAGCCCCTGCCGCCGACGTCCGGGGTGCTGCCGCCGTGGTACTCGTAGAACCCGTAGAGCACCGGGATCCCCGCAGCCGTCAGCCGCTGCGCCTTGTCGCGCAGTCCGGCGACGCTGCACCCGCGGTTCTCCCGCTCTCCGCAGTAGTTCGGGTCCTTGATGTCCAGCCAGACCAGCGCCAGCCGGCGTCCGGCGCCGGCGTGGGAGAGAATGCGGTCGATCATGCTGTCGAAGCTGGGGCCCAGCCGGTTGTCACCGGCCGAGGAACAGTCGTGATAGGCCCGCCATTCGTTCGGGTTCCACCAGGCGCAGACGTCTATCTCGATGCTGTTGGCACCGTGCTTGAGCGCGGCGTCCACGCCGTCCAGGGTGTCGACGCGGTGCGCGATGGCGTAGATCGGGTGACGCTGATCGGCTGCTGCCGCCGGGGCCGTACCGAGCGCGGTGGTACCGATGATTCCGAACAGGGCCGCGATCAGCGCCAAGAACATCCGTGGGCCGGCGCCACGCCTGAGGTGAGTGGTCAAGGACGTACTCCGTCATGTCGGTTTCCGAAGGGGCGATTGAGCTCACCCGCCACATGCCGGCATCAGGTAAATGCATGATGAATTAAGTCTGGTTAAGGGTGGCCCCAAAGTGGCGAGAAACCACTTTCGCTCCCTCCGTCATGTGACGAGAAAACGACCGGGGAAAGGGGAACGAAGATCCCGGTATGGTCGAATCGCCTCCCCGTGACCGGGCGTCCAGCGAGCTGCTTCGGACCGTAAGCCGCCGCTTTTCGGTCTGCCGGAAGTCGCCTGGCCCCACCCGAAGCACGTCATCAAGGCATCACGTCATCACGTCATCCGGGGCGGGCGACCCGCCCGCACATCGCAATTCCCGCGCCCCCGCCGGGAAATGCGGCCGCTTGCGCTCCGGCGGCCCTCGAGCGACCCCCCGGAATACTGAGGAGCGGCCGGAACACCGGCCGGAACACCCCCGCGACCGGTTTCGGCAACGGCAGCGATGTGACCGAGTCGAACCGGACATGCCCAGGTAGCGAGCACAAGCCCCACACGCTGGCCGCCGTCCGGACGACCTCGCCATGCTTTCCGAACGATCCGGTCGACCGACGTTCAGTGCACCTTCGGCTTTCCGCTTCCACATCCCGGGAGACATACATGTCCGACACCGCACGTACCCCCGAGGCCGAACTCCACGATCTGGAGCTCGACCTCGGCGACCTCACCGTCACCTCGATGCGGGACACCTCCGCACTGCCGGAGGGCGGGGCGTCCTGGGGCTCCTGCTCCTGCCAGGGGTCGTCGTCCTGCGCCCAGCCGCACGACTCGGTCGCCCTCGAGGCCTGACCCCACACACGAGAGGAAAACCATGAACGACGGCACGCAGTCCTCCCGTTTCGACCTCGACGACCTCGACCTCGGTGAACTCACCGTGACCTCCATGCGGGACACGGTCGCGCTGCCCGAGGGCGGCGCGTCCAACGGCGGCAGCTCCTGCTCCTGCGGCTCGTCCTCCTGCGCCCACCCGCAGCTGCCGGAACTCCCCGTGTAAGGGGATACCGGGCGCACCACCGCACGACCGCAACGCTGACCACCGCACGACCGCAACGCTGACCACCGCACCACCGCAACGCTGACCACCGCAGCACCGCAGCACCGCACGACCGCTCGGCAGACGCTTCCCGCCGCGCCCCGCGCCCGGCGGGAAGCCCGCGCGCCGCCCCCACCCACAGGACGGGAACCCATGCCGCAGCCGCACCCCACCCCCGGCGCCGACGGCTACCGGGTACGGTCCGCGCCCTATGCGCTGGCCCGCGCCACCGTGCTCGCCCACCCGGCCCAGCACCCGGCCCCGGCCGCCTTCCGAGACCTGCTGGCCCGCCTCCACCGGGTCGACACCGAACTGGCCCGGACCGCCGCACCGCTGTGCGACGACCTGTACGACGCCCGCGACGGCCACCCCGCCGGCTTCCACCGCGACGTCGTCCTGCCCCTGCGGCGGGCCCTGCACAACGGCCGTGAACCCCGCCCCGCCCTGCTCGCCCGCCTCGGCGACCTGCCCAGCCGCCTTCCCCGGCTCGGCGCCTGGCTCACCCTGCGCGCCGACCGCGACACCCTCCTCACCGCCCTCGACGCCGCCGCAGGCCCCGCCCTCGACGCCGAACGCGCCGCGCTCGCCTCCCTCTGCCGCGAACCCGCCCTCGCCAAGGCCACCGCCCTGACCAGCGCCGACCTGCTGCGCGCCGTGAACCGCGCCGCCACCGGCGCAGCCGACCGCCGGGCCCGCAAGGAGGAGCCCACCGTGCTGCGCTACGCCCTGCGGGCCAGCACCAAGACCAGCCCGCTGTCGTGGTTCACGGCGGTCGGATGGGGCCCGCTCGCGCCCGCCTCCGCCACTACCCCCACCGACGGCCCGGCCCGCCCGGTGACCTCCTGGGGCGCCGCTCCCGTCCTCGACGGCCCCCTGCGGTCCGTCGTACGGGCCAACCGCACCCTGACGACCGCGCTGACCCTCGCCCTCCTCGACGCACCGCACCGCCGCACCACGCTGCCCCACCGCATCACCAGCACCGCTCGGACCGCAGGCGGACGCGCCGCGTACTCCCGCGACCGCCCCTCCTTCGCCGGCGGCCGCTACCTCGTGCCCGGCGAGGACGAGGCGGAAGTCGCCTGCGGCGGACCGCTGTGCCTGCTCACCCGCCTCGCCGAGAACCCCGTACCACTCACGGAGTTGACACAGCACCTGGCCGCGGCCCTCTCTCCCGCCGGCGGTGGTGGCCGGGCCGCGGCCGCCGCCTTCCTCGACCGCCTCACCCGTGCAGAGCTGCTGGTCCCGCAGGACCCCGTCCCCCCGCAGGACCCCGACCCCCTGCACCGCCTCGCCGCCTGGGTACGGTCCTTCGCACCCGGCCACCCCCAGGACGCGGAACGCGCCGACCGGATCGCCGAACTCGGCTCGCTGACCGCCCGGTACGCCGCCGCCCCCGCCGCGGAGCGCCCCGAGCGGCTCACCGTCCTCACCCAGCGCTGGACCGCCGTGCTGGCCGCCGCCGGCCGGCCCGTCCCCACCGCCTCCGCCCCGCTGACCGTCCTGTCCGAGGACGTGGTCGCCCCGCGGCCACTGGCGCTCGACGGCTTCCTCGACGCCGCCGACCACGAGGCGCTCGGCGAGGTCACCGCCCTCGCCGAACTCTTCGACCTCGGCCATCTCGTCCGCCGCACCCTCCGGGACCGCTTCGTCGAGCGCTACGGCGCCGGCGGACGCTGCGCGCACCCCTGGGAGTTCGGCGCCGACGTCACCGCCGCCTGGGAGTCCGCCGGACGCATCGCCCGCCTCGACCCCGCCGACCGGGACGCGTTCCCCAGCGCAACCGAACCGCTGGCCCGGCTGCGTACGGAGGTCGCCGACGCCCTGCGGGAACAGAACGGTCCCGCGGGCCGCAACGCCCCCCGTCCCTCCGGCCCCTTTGACGCCTCCGACGAGGCGGTGCTGCCCGCGGACACCCTCAAGACCCTGGGGGAGCGGCTTCCCGCCACGACCGTCGAACGGCCGCTGAGCTACGCCTACTTCCTCCAGCGCGACCCCGCCACCGGACTGCTGGCCGTCAACCACGTCTACGGCGGATGGGGCCGCTTCGCCAGCCGCTTCCTGGACTCCCTGGACCCCCGCGCCACCGCCGAGGTGTCCCGGCAGATCCGGCTCGGCCTCGGTCCCGGCGCCCGCCCCGCCCAGATCCGCCCCGTCGGCGGGTTCAACGCCAACCTCCACCCCCTCCTCGTCCCGGACGAGATCGGCCCCGACCGGCACCGCACCCCGATCGCCGAGGCCGACCTGGAACTCGTCCACGACGAAGCCACCGACCAGGTCCGGGTATGCCTGCGGGCCACCGGCGAGCCCCTCGACGTGCTGTACCCCGGCTTCCTCGCCCCGGTGCTGCTGCCGGCCCGCATCGCACCCCACCTCGCCGACCACCCGGGCGGGGTCGTCGACTTGCGGCCCCTCGCCCCCCGCCGGGCCCTGCCCGCACCCGGCGGCACGGTCACCGTCAGCTCCCGGCTGCGCCACCGGCACGTGGTGCTCCAGCGCCGCCGCTGGCTGCTGCCCTCCGGCGTGGTCGCCCGCCTGCGCGCCGACCTCGCCGCCGGCACCGGCCCCGGCCGGGTCCCCGCAGCAGCCGCGGCCGACTGGCGCGCCCTGCTCGGCCTGCCCGAGCAGGTCTTCCTGCACCCGGTGGCCGGCGCCACCACCGGCCGGGCCACCGAGGACTTCCTCAGCGCACTGGCCCGCCCCAAGCCGCACCTCGCGGACCTCGGCAACGCCCTGCACCTGCGCTGCCTGGCCAAATGGCTGTCCCGGCACACCGGCGGAGTCGTCCTCGAAGAGGCGCTGCCCGCACCAGGCGGCCTGGCCACGCCCGTCCGGGCCGTCGAACTCGTCCTGGAGGTCTACCGGGACGGCCGCCCGCGATGACCGCCCGCGATGACCGCCCGCGATGACCGTGACGCCCGCGACGCCCGTGACGCCCGTGACGCCCGCGAGGACCGTCCGCGATGACCCGCCCGCCGATCCCGCAGCACCAGGACAGGAGCGTGCCGGACATGCCGTCCCCCGACCCCGACCCCGAAGCCCCCGCAGGAGACGCCCCGCACGACAGCAGCGCGCTGGACGTCGTCGCCTACTACCACCACCCGGTCAAGGCCCCGCTGCTGCGCGAGGTGATGCTGCCGCTCGCCGCTGCCGCCACCACCGACCAGACCGCCGCCCACGTGGAGCGGCACTGGCTGCACGGCCCGCACCTGCGGCTGCGCCTGCAGGGCACCGATCCCGCCCACCTGGCGGACACCGCCGAGGCCGCGGCCGGGCGCCTCCGTGCCTGGCTGCGCGCGCACCCCTCGCACAGCGACCTCACCGAGGCCCAGCTCCTGGAACGGGCCGCCGAGGCCGGGCGCGCCGAACTCGTCCCCCCACCCCACGGGCCGCTCCTGCCCGACAACACGGTCCGGATCGAGCCCGTCGACCGGTCCTGCGTACGCGCCCTCCTCGGAACCGACGGGACCGTCCTGCGGGAGGACCTGCTGCGCTCCGGCCTGGACGCCCTGCGGGCCGGTGCCGGCTTCCTCGGCCGGCACGGCGACACCGACCGGGCCCGCCTCCGCCTCGCCGTCACCGCCCTCGCAGCCCACGCCTGCGCCCACCCCGGCGGCCTGACGGGCGGACACTGGTCCTACGTCTCCCACCTCGAGGACTTCCTGCTCCACGACGACCCGGACGGAAGGCTGCGCGCCACCTTCGAGCGGCACGCGGAGCGCGCCGGCGACACCGTGACCGCCCTCGTCGGCCGGATCGCCGACGGGCGCGCGGACGACTGGGAACAGGCCTGGGCCGGCTTCTCGCAAGAGGCCCGGCGGCTCACGCAGCAACGCCACGACGCCGGCGCCGACCTGCACGGAAATCCCCTCGCCTACCGGACCCGGGCAGCCGCCACCGGCGACGCCTCCGCGCACGAGCGCTGGAACCAGGACATCCGCACCCGCTACAGCGAGTTCCACCGGCTGCTGCGCCGAGCCGACCCGCAGGGCGCGATGTGGAGCCGTCCCGACTACCTCGTCCACCGCGCCTGCACGAACGCCCTGTACCGGCTACTGGCCGTCTGCGACGTCCGCCCGCTGGAGCGCTACCTCGCCGCGCACCTGGTCGTCCGCGCCGTGCCCGCCCTGACCGGCTGCGACTGGCGCACCGAGATCGGCGCCGTCATCGACGCGGTGGAGGCAGGGACATGACCGTCAGCGGCGCCGTGGAGGCAGGGACATGACCGTCAGCGACACCGTGGAGGCAGGGACATGACCGGCGGCAACACCGGCGGGGGCCGCGCGAGCGGCGGTGACCGGCTGCGCCCCGGCACCGCCGCCACACCGCTGCGCGCCGGCCTGCACCTGCGGGGGCGGCGCGGCAGCGTCACCCTGGAAGGCAGCACCGCCGTTCCGGTGGTGTGGGGCCTGCTGGAGGAACCCCTGCGCTCCGGCCGCCTCGCGGAGTTCCGGGAAGGCCTGGAGCCGGGCTCGGCCCTCCGTACCGCCGTCGACACCCTCGTCGGACAACTCGCCGACCACGACCTCCTCGTCCCCGGACCACCGCCCGCCGCCGAGCACCCTGCGGTGGACCCCGCCGTCGCACGATGGATCGACGCCACGGCCGGGCACCCCGCCGACGCGGCCACCGCCCTCGCCGCCGCCCGGGCCGAGGTCCTGGCCCGCGACCCGGCCTCCGCGCCCGCCACCGCCGCCGTACGGGCGCTGGAGGCGGGCGGACTGCCCGTCACCCGCACCCCCGACCCGGAACTGCCCGGGGACCGGGTCCTGCTGACCGTCCGCGGCGGCGGCCAGGACCGGACCGTCGCGGCCGGACGGGGCGGCGCCACCGGATACGTGACCGCCCCCGGCAGCGCCGCCCAGGCGCGCGCCGACGCGGCAGCCCTGGAAGCCCGGCTCGCCGACGGCCCCGAGGGAGCCACCGCCCTGCAATCCCACGAGGTCCCGGGCGCGTTCGCCGCGCTGCTGGCCGGCGCCGCCGCGCACCGGCTGCTGTGCGCGGCCGCCGGACTGCCCGACCCGGCCGCCGAGGGAGACGACCCGCGGCTGCTCCCCGGGATCCCCGCCGTCCTCCTCGCCGACGCCCGCCCCGCGCACGCCGACCACCACAGCTGGCTCGGCCCCGAGCGGATCGACGCGAACCGCAGCCTCCGCCTCGCACCCCCGGCCGAACTCGCCGAGGCACTGCGGCGGATCGCCGCCCTCGGCGAACGCCGCTGCGGCCCCCTGCCCGGACCGCTGCCGGGCGAACTGCCCCAACTCCCGGTGCCCCTCGCCACCTGCACGCTGCCCGGCCCCGCCACCCCGCATATGGGGACGCCCCGCACCCTGACCGGCGGCGGGCCCCGACTGGACCTGGCCCGGCTGGAACTGTTCTGCCGCGCCGCCGAACTGCTCCTCGGGGACGCCGCGTTCACCGTCGGGGCCGACCCGGGACACGCCCGCGGCCGCGCCCTGCGCCACGCTGCCGCACGCCGCCTCGCCGCCGCCCCGGACGGCCTCACCACGGTGGACCCGGCCCGATGGTCCGGCCACCCGCAGCTCCGCCACTGGTGGACGACCCTGACCGACCGGCTCGGCATCGCCGCGCGGCTGGAGGTACACCGGGCGGCCCCCCGCGCACAGGCCTACCGGGCCGTGGTCCACCGCACCCCGGCGAGCCCCGGCCCCGGCCTGGGCCCGCTGCTCGGCGAGGCCGTCGAGGCGACGCCCGGCGACGCCGCCTCCTTCGCCGCGCTGGCCGCCGTCACCGCCGCCTGCACCGCCGCGACCGGGGCGTCCGCCGGCCGGCCCCGGCCCTCCGGCGGCGCGGTCGCCCCACTGGCGACGGCCGGTACACGCACCGCCGCCTGGCAGGACCTCGGCTGGACAGGGGGCTGGCTCGCCGACCTGGCCGGGCGCGAGGAAGCCTTCCAGAACACCCTGCACCAGCTGTCCGGAGCCGGCCCCGTACCCAGGCCGCTGACACCCGACTCCGCCCCCGCCCCCGAACCCGCCGGCCTGCTGCGCTCCTTCGGCTTCACCGTGCTGCGCACCGCCGAGGAGGCCCGATGACCGCCCCCGCCCCCGCCATCGCCCGCACTCCCGTTCCCGTGCTGGATGCCGCCGCCGCCCTGGCGGCCACCACCGGCCGGGCCGCAGTCCTGCTGACCCGCTGGACGCTCGGCCTCGCCGAGGAACTGAGCCGCCACGCCCTGCGCCGGCCCGTGGCCCTGGTCCCGGTGCGCCTCGACGGGGCGCTGGCGGTGGTCGGGCCGGTGCTCCGGCCCGGCGCCGCGGCCTGCCTCGTGTGCACCGAGCACCAGCGGCTGGCGACCGCGGGCGGCCGGGTCCCGTGGCAGAGCCCGAAGCTGACCCTGGCCGGGGTCCCCTCACCGGCCCTGACCCCGGCCCTCGAGGCCCTCGTCCAGGAGCTCCTCGACCCCCCGAACCCGAACCCGGACCGGGATGCGGACTCGGCCGTCGTCCACATCGTCCACCAGGGCCGCGGCACCTGGTCCACCCACCACGTCCGCCCCATCGGCGGCTGCGACGTGTGCCACCCACTGCCGTCCGACACCCGGACCCCGCTCCGCCCGCTGCCCTCCCGGCCACGCCCGCTGCCCGACCCCGCCGTCCTGCGCGGCCCCAACCCCCGTACGACCGGCGCCGCACTGCGAGCCGCCCTGCACGACGAGCGGTTCGGACCGGTGCGGCTGCTGCACCGCTCCGAAGACTCGGCGTTCAGCCTCACCAGCGCGATCGTCACGGACGGCCGGTCCGTCGACGACGGCGGCCACGGCCGGGCCCCCACCTTCGCCGACAGCGAGCGCATCGCCCTCTTCGAAGCCGTCGAACGGTACGCGGGCATGCGCCCGACCGGCCGCCGCACCGACCTGCGGGCCTCCTTCACCGAACTGGGCCCCGACCGGGCACTGGACCCCGAACGCCTCGGCCTGCCCGACCCCGCCCACCACGGCCACCCCGGCTCGCCCACCGTCCCCTACACCCCGGACCTGCCGCTCCACTGGGTCCGCGGCTGGTCCCTCACCCACCGCAGGCCCACCGCCGTCCCCGAGCACGTCGCCTACTGGGACGTGCCGGGCCCGGGCCGGCCGCGCGTCGTGTACGAGTCCTCCAACGGCTGCGGGCTCGGCAACAGCCCCGAAGAGGCCGCCCTGTACGGGCTGTTCGAGGTCGCCGAGCGCGACGCCTTCCTCATGGCCTGGTACGCGGCCACCCCGCTGCGCCGCATCCACCTGCCGGCCGGCGACACCGACACCCTGCTGCTCGCGGACCGGGCGGCGGCCGCGGGCTACCGGCTCCTCCTCCTGGACGCGACCAACGACTTCGCCATCCCGGCCGTCCTGGCCGTCTGCCGCTACGAGGGCGGCCACCCGGACGCGCCGCGGATGTTCCTCGCGGCCGGCGCCCACCACGATCCGCGCGCCGCCGTCCGCTCCGCCGTCGCCGAGGTCGTCACCAACGTCCTGGAGGCACCCCACCGCTCCTTCGCCGACGGAGGGCCGCGCGATCCCGAGCGGCTGCGGCCCATGCTGGAGCGTCCGGAACGTGTCCTCACCCTGGACGACCACGTCGGACTGAGCACCCTGCCCGAGGCCGCGCCCCGCCTGGAGTTCCTCTTCGCCGACACCCCGGCCGTGCCGGTCGCCGAGGCCTGGCCCGGTGCCCCCGCGCCGGTGCCCGACCTCTCCGGCCTCCTGACGCGGACCGTCGACCGGCTGGCCCGGGCCGGACTGGAGGTGATCACCGTCGACCAGAGCGAGCCGGGGCTGCGCGGGCGGTTCGGCCTGCACTGCGTGAAGACCATCGTCCCCGGCGCGCTCCCGATGACCTTCGGGCACGTCAACCGGCGCACCCTCGGCCTGACCCGGCTGCTGGAAGTGCCCCACCGCCTGGGCCGCACCGACCGGCCCGGACGCCACGAGGAACTGCCCCTGCACCCGCACCCCTTCCCCTGACCCGACATACGACGACGAGGACCGGACGACGTGACCACAACCGACACCGACACCGACACCGACACGGGCACCTGGCAGAGCCACCACCTCTTCCTGCACTCCACCACCGAGGAGACCGACCGCTTCCTGGTCCGTGACGCGGCCCCGCTCCTCGACGGCCTCGTGGCCGCCGGCGAAGCCGCCGACTGGTTCTTCATCCGCTACGGCCAGGACGGCCCCCACGTACGGATCCGTGTCCGTACCACCGCGCAGCTCCCCGAACTCCCCGAACTCCCCGACCTGCTGGCCCGGCAGGCGCGGCAGCTGCCCGCCGTGCCCGGCCCCTGGCCCTCCCGGCACGGCGAGATCCGCGCCGTGCCCTACGTACCCGAAACCCGGCGCTACGGCGGACCCCGGGCGCTGCCCGTCGCCGAGGCGGTCTTCGGCGCCTCCACACGCACCGCCCTCGACGTACTGCGGGCCCTGCCCGCCGGGAGCACGGCCGCGTCCCGCCTCACCGCGGCCGCCGACCTGGCGCACACCACGGCGTACGCCCTCGGCATGGACCGCCTGGCCGCCGCACGCTGGCTGCGCGCACACGCCGCGGGCTGGCGCTGGGTCACCGAGGTACCGCTGCTGCCCGCCGCCGCCGTCCACACCCGGGTCAACACCGTCCACGCGGCGCAGCGCACGGCCCTCGGCGGACGCGCCGCGGACCTGCGCGACCGCCTCCGGGCGGGCACCGCGGCCCCCTGGCTGGCGCACTGGGCCGAACGGGTCCGGGAGGCCGACGCACTGCTGGGCGGCCCGGGGGAGCGGACCCGGGCCGGGATCTGGGGCTCACAGCTGCACATGCTGTTCAACCGGCTGGGCGTGAGCCCCGACGAGGAACGCGCCGTGTGCCGGCTGGCCGCCCGCACCCTGCTGGAGACGGACGGACCGGCCGGGTTCTTCCCGCCCGGCCACACCGCCCCCGACCTGCAGTACCTGGAGCGCAGCAAGTTCCAGATCGGCCGCGGCGAGGACTCGGCACTGCGCCCGTCCGCCATCGCCGGGAACAACGAGCCGGCCACGGCCACGGACGCCGAAGTCCCGCTCCCCGCCGATCCGTTGCCCGACGTATCCCTGGCCACCGTCCTCGCCGCCCGCTCCTCGCTCCGCGGCGCCCTCACCGGCCCCCTCGACACCGGCACACTCGGCGCCCTGCTGTGGCACTCACTCGCCGACAGCGGCCGCAGCGAGCACCGCCTCGCCAACGGCACGACCCGTACCCTGACCCACCGCCCCTACCCCAGCGCAGGCGCCCTCCACACGGCACGCGTCCGCCTCCTCGTCCTCGACGTGGCCGGACTACCGGCCGGCACCTACGACTGCGTCCCCGAGCGCCGGACCCTGCGCCGCATCGGCCCGCCGGCACCGCTGGAGGACATCACCGCCCTGTCGACCTACCTCTCGCGCCCGCCGGCCGACCCCGACTGGATCGGCATCACGCAGGCACCGGTCCTCCTCGCCCTCTACGCCGACCTCGGCCTGCTGCGCCGCCGCTACGGACTGCGCGCACTGCGCCTGGCCCTCCTGGAGACCGGCCACCTGGCCCAGACCCTGCTCCTCACGGCGACGGCCCTGGGCCTGGGCGGCACCACACTGGGCGGCTTCCACGACGACCTGGCCCACGAAGTCCTCGGCCTCCACGACCCGGACCAGCCCCTCCAATACCTCCTGCCCCTCGGCCGCCGGGCCCCCTCCCGGGGCGGTACGACACGGGTGTGAGCGGCGGGGCCCTGGACCCCGCCGCGTATCGGCGCAGCCGCTCCGGCTCCGAGTACGTCCGCCTTGCCGTGTCGGCAGAGGGACATCACTCCGTCGGTCATCGCCCCTTGGCGCCCAGGGCTGTCCCGGTGTTGCCCGGCCGGAACAGGTCCGCAGGACAGGGCTGCGCTTCTTCAGGGAGCAGACTGGGGACGAGGGCAGATGACCGGCCCAGGAGTGACGATGACTGCGTTCACACCCCATGTGGTCTGCACACGTGTGGTATCCGGTGCGAACCGAAAGCTGAAGGCCAAGCTGACAGGTCTGTCCACTCCGGAGACCTGATGTTCCGCCTCGAGGATGTCGATTCGCTCGTCGAGGTGAGCGAAGTGGCCGTCCACACGGTGCACCACCAGCAGGGTGATGAAGACCTTCTGCTCGTCCTCCTCCATCCGGGTCGTAGTGGTGTGGATGGCACTGTGCGGAGTGCCGGTCGAGCCGGGCATGAGGGAAACGCAGCGGGGAGCCGTCGTGCCCGTGTTCGCCACCGCCGGCATCGGCGGGATGACCGCCGCTGGGTCCTCGCGCTGGCGGCGGTGTGGTGCTTCGCCGGCCGGTTCTTCGCCACCCGTCCGGCCGTCGCCAAGGCCCTAGCCCGCTGGGGCCACGTCCTGCTGCCGCTCGTCCTCATCGGCAGTCACGAGCGGGAATGGAGCGCACTTTGCCTGAAGCGCACGGAGGAACGCCCTTCCCCGCAAACGTGATCGCTCAGGCCGTCCTGTGTCGTGCAGGGGCCCTGCACGCTTCCGCAATCCTCAGCCACAGCTTGCGTACCTACCTCTACGGACGCTTCATCGGAGAAGGAGGGCCTGCTGCCCGACCGCGACTACGACGACGAACTGCTCTTCCCGGGATGCGTTCTGCACGACTGCGGACTCAGTGCCGAGGGCGATGGCAGCCGGCGCTGCGAGCTGGACGGCGCAGGCCTGGCCGCCCGACTCCCGACCGAGCAGGAAGTACCGCCGGACCCGGGAATCGCGATGCGCAAGCGGCCCGCGATCGCGCTGGTCGCCGTCGGCGCCGGCTTCGACCCGGGAGGCGGCCCCGACGCGCTGCCGGACGGCTAAGCAGAACGCGTCCACCGTCTGGGCCGGTGCCTGTGCCTCCTGCGCGCTGACTTTCACCGTCCGCAGGGGACCGGCCCGCCGTTCCGGCGGCCACCTGTCGATCGCAAACCGCACAGCCGGTAAAGCCCTGGCCCCTATGGAGTGAATCGCGCCAGAACCCCGCGACCCTTGGCCGTAACTTTCCATACGGTGGCCCCTCTTCGCTCATCACCAGAACTGGGGGGCCGGTGCGCAACCACCGACTCGTAATGACCGCTGCCTTCGTGGCGGCCGGTCTCGGCCTCATCCCGGGCACCGCGCAGGCGGCGGATCCCGTACCCGTCGCGGCGGGCGTGGCCGAGGCGATAGCCGAGGCATCCACGTCCGAGGGCTTCCACAGCCCGGCCGACCGCACGATCCGTACCGCCCTGCCCGCCGCCGAGGGGAACGGCAAGGCGAACACCAAGACCGCCACACCACAGACCACACAGACCGCACTGACTCCGCAGACCGCGCAAGCCGCACTGGACGCAGGAGCCAACCCGGCCCTCGCGGTCGACGTCAGCGGCACCAGCTACACCGCACACGGCATCGAGCTCACCACCCTGATCACGAGCGCCGACTTCGCGCTCGGCGTCGTCATCGACTGGGGCGACGGAAAGACCGACACGGCCACCGCCCAGGGCAACGCCGAACTGCACCACTCGCACACGTACGACAAGTCCGGCGAGTACCAGGTGAAGGTGACGGTGACCGACACCGCCAACGCCGTCCAGGCCGCCAACGGCGGCGCCTTCCTCACCCCCGGCTCCGACTTCACCCCGCACACCCCGACCCGGCTCCTCGACACCCGCAACGGCACCGGCGCACCCACGGCCAAGGTCCCGGGGCAGGGGTCCGCCCGGGTCAAGGTGGCTGGCAACGCCGCCGTCCCGGCCGGCGTCACCGCGGTCGCCCTCAACGTCACCGTCACCGAGACCGTCGACAACGGGTACGTGACCGCGTGGCCCGGCGCCGGCTACGACCGCCCCGGCACCTCGAACCTGAACTACACGGCCGGCCGCTCCGTCCCGAACCTGGTGATCGTGCCCGTCGGCGAGGACGGGTACGTGGAGCTCTACAACGGCGGCTCGCAGCCGGTCGACCTGATCGCCGACGTCACCGGCTACTTCACCCGGGCCCAGGCCGCCGGCTACACCTCGATGACACCCGCCCGGTTCGTGGACACCCGCTCGGGCCTCGGCATCCCCCAAGGGCCGGGCAAGCTCGCCGCGCGCAGCGCGTTCACGACCCGCATCGGCGGCCTGCAGGGAGTGCCCCCGGGCATCACGGCCGTGGCGCTCAACGTCACGGTGACCGAACCCCAGGGGACGGGCCACCTGACCGCCTTCTCCGGCGCCGGGCCGGTCCCGACTGCCTCGAACCTGAACTTCGTGGCCGGCCAGACCATCGCCAACGCGGTGATCGTGCCGGTCGCCGAGGACGGGACGATCAAGGTCTTCAACGGGGCCTGGCTGCCGGCCCACGTGGTCGTCGACGTCGTCGGCTACTACAGCAAGGACAGCAAGGCCGCCTTCCTGCCCTTCACCCCGTTCAGGACGCTCGACACCCGCGAGGAGGCCTACGGCTGGCCCGGCGGCAGGTTCCGGGCCCGGGAGTACATCACACAGGGGTTCACGCCCGAGGCCGCGACGGGCGTCGAGGCCTACGTACTGAACACCACCGTCACCGAGACCGGCGGCGACGGATACCTCTCGGTCGCCCCGAGCCCCTACCCGCTGCCGGCGGACGGCGAGCCCGCCGCACCCAGCGGGCCGCGCCCCGGCTCCTCCACCCTGAACTGGACGGCCGGCGCGATCGTCCCGAACCTGGTGCAGGCCAGCGACGGCGACCACGGCGTCATCACCTTCTGGAACCAGGGCGACCAGGACGCCGACCTGGTCCTCGACGTCTTCGGCGTCTACCAGTCCAAGTAACCCCCGAGGGGCGGCCCCGCACCCGAGCGGGGGGCCCCCCCCCCCGGGGGGGCCCCCCCGGGGGGGCCCCCCGCGCCGGGGGGGGGGGGGGCGGGGCCCCCGCCGGGCCCCCCGGCGCGGGGGGGGGGGGCGGGGCGCCGGGGGGGGGGGGGGGGGGGGGGGGGGGGGGCGGGGCCCAGGGCGGAGGCGATGGTGGAGCG